>NZ_MVHG01000064.1 GCF_002086125.1 Mycobacterium arosiense ATCC BAA-1401 = DSM 45069 | reverse complement strand
GACCGCCGCGGTGCAGCCCCCGCCGGTGCTCAAAGAGGGCGACGACTGCCCCGATTCGACGCTGGCGGTCAAGGGCCTGACCAACGCACCCCAGTACTTCATCGGTGACCAGCCGAAGTTCACCATGGTCGTCACCAACATCGGGCTGGTGGCCTGCAAGCGCGACGTCGGCGCCGCGGTGCTGGCGGCCTACGTCTACTCGCTGGACAACAAGCGGCTGTGGTCAAACCTGGATTGCGCGCCGTCCAACGAAACGCTGATCAAAACCTTCACCCCGGGCGAGCAGGTGACCACCGCGGTGACGTGGACGGGAATGGGCTCGGCGCCGCACTGCCCGCTGCCGCGGCCGGCGATCGGGCCGGGCACCTACAACCTGGTCGTGCAGCTCGGCAATCTGCGCTCGATGCCGGTTCCGTTCATCATGAACCAGCCGCCACCGCCGCCGGGCCCGGTGCCCGGACCGGGTCAGCCGGGCGCGGTGCCGCAGCCGGAGGCGCCGCCGGCGGCCCCGCCGGCCGCCGGCTGACCCTGATCACGCGTGCTAGCTCAACGAGTCGGTGATCGTCGACTCCGCCAGCTGGGACAGTCCTTCCCGCACATGGCGGGCCCACATCGCGCCGATGCCGTCGACCGATTGCAGGTCGGTGGCGCTGGCCGCCAGCACGTTCTGCAGCGTCCCGAACGAGCGGACCAGCAGGTCGGCGTGGGCGAACTGCAGCCGTGGAATGCCGGCCAGCGCTTGGTAGCCGCGCGGGCTGACCGCCGAATCCTGCGCCTCCGCGGTCGTGGGATAGCCGAACACCTTCGCCAGGATGGTGAAGTCGAGCAGCTCGGTATCCGATAGCGCGTCGAGCTCCTCGAGCGTGGCCGTCATCTGCGCCTCGGACAACGGCTCCGGGCTGGCGTGATAGTCGCGCAGGATCAGTTCCCGGGCGTTGTCGTTGCCGCCCAGCAGCTCGTCGAGCTGCAGCCGCAGCTGCCGGCCGTCGGTGCCGAGTTCGACCACGTCGTTGTCGATCACCTGGCCGATCCGCCGGACCAGCTCGAGCCGCTGCACCACCGTCATGACATCGCGCAGCGTGACGAAGTCCTCGATCTCGGCGCGCGAGAGCTGCCTGCTGACCTCGTCGAGCCTGATCTTGTACCGCTCCAGGGTGGCGATGGCCTGGTTGGCCCGCGACAGGATGGTCGCCGAGTCCGCCACCACGTGGCGCTCGCCGCCCACGTAGACGGTCACGATGTTCATCGAGTGGCTCACCGAGATCACCGGGTAGCCGGTCTGGATCGCCGCCCGCTCGGCGGACCGGTGCCGGGTTCCCGACTCGTCGGTGGCGATCGACGGGTCCGGGACCAGCTGCACGTTGGCCCGCACGATGCGGCTGCCATCCGTGGACAGCACGACGGCGCCGTCCATCTTCGCCAGCTCGCGCAGCCGGGTCGGCGCGTAGCGCACATCCAGCGCGAACCCGCCGTCGCAGATGGCCTCGACCGCCTCGTCGTTGCCGAGCACGATCAGCGCGCCGGTACGGCCACGCAGGATCCGTTCCAGGCCGTCGCGCAGCCCGGTACCAGGCGCCAGGCGGGCGACGGTTTCACGCAGGGTCGGACGGCTCACAAGGTGTCATTCTTCAGGCCGGATGCGCCATGCGTCCAGCCGCAGCACGTTTGCCCGTATGCCGCCGCGGGGGTCGGCGATGTCGATCATGTGCTTGAGCGCCGCCACGATGGTGGGTGCGCGCAGCGCCCGCATACCGTTCGGCACGATCTCGCGCCGGGGATCGTCCCCGTCCGGGATGAGCGCGATGCTGAACCCCTGGCGCGCCGCTTCGCTCAGCCGCCGCTCCATGCCGCTGACCCGCCGGAGATCCCCGGCCAGTCCCACCTCGCCGATCATCACCGCCGTGGTGGGCAGCGGCAGGTCGGCATATGCCGAAGCCAGCGCGACCGCGACCGCCAGATCCGACGACGGATCGGTCAGCCGCATGCCGCCCACGGTGGACAGGTAGATGTCGTTGACCCCGAAGGGCAGCTGGGCGTGCTTTTCCAGCACCGCGGTGATCATCGCGGCCCGCGAATGATCGATGCCGCTGACCGCGCGGCGCGGCGAGCCGCCCGCCGGGATGGCCAGCAGGGCCTGCACCTCGCCGATGAGTGGTCGTTTGCCGTCGAGTGTCACCGTGATCGCGGTGCCCGGCACCGGGGCCGGACGCTGGTCCAAGAACAGGTTCGATGGGTCGGCGACGCCCTCGATCCCGTTGTCGTGCAACAGGAAACAGCCGACCTCATCGGCGGCGCCGAACCGGTTCTTGATCCCCCGCACCATCCGCAGCGAGCCGTTGCGGTCGCCTTCGAAGTGCAGCACCACGTCGACGAGATGCTCGAGGGAACGGGGCCCGGCGATGGCCCCGTCCTTGGTGACGTGCCCGACCAGGATCAACGCGACCCCGTTGGTTTTGGCCGCCGCGGTCAGGGCCGACGTCACCGCGCGAACCTGCGTGACGCCGCCGGCCACGCCGTCGGCCTCGGTGGTGGACATGGTCTGCACGGAGTCGACGATCACCAGGGCGGGGCTGACCGTCGCGATGTGCTCGAGGACGGCGTGCAGGTCGGATTCGGCGGCCAGATAGAGCTCGTCGCTGCCGCAGCCGATGCGGTCCGCGCGCAGCCGGATCTGGCCCGCGGACTCCTCACCGGAGATGTACAGGGCGCGGCGGCCCGATTTCGCCCAGCGATGCGCGACCTCGAGCAGCAGCGTCGACTTGCCCACACCGGGATCGCCGGCCAGCAGCGTGACCGAGCCGGGCACCACGCCGCCGCCGAGCACGCGGTCGAGCTCGTCTACCCCGGTGGTGCGGTGTTGGCTGGCGTTGGGCTCGATGGACGTGATGGGCACGGCCGGTGCGGCCGCGGCCAGGCCGCCGCGCCGCCCCGCGACCGCGCTGAGAACCGGGACCTCGTCAACCGTGCCCCAGGTGCCGCACTCCAGGCAGCGGCCGACCCACTTCGCGGTGACATGCCGACATTCCGAACAGCGGTATTGCGAGCGCGCGGTTGCCACGACATGACGGTATCGAGCGGCTACGACAAGCCCGCGTCACGACAGGCGGTTAGCCCGCCTGGTTTTGCTGCGGCGGCGTCAGGCCGGCCGAAATCGGCACGGCCACGGTGGCCTGGCCGGCCTTCTCGAAATTGAACGTGAAGCTGTAGGTGAGGCCGTTGGAGATCGGCTTGGCCAGATTGACGGTCGCCTTGGCCGCGGCGGTGTTCGAACCGACCGGACCCGGCGCCACCTTCTCGCCCTCCGGCGCGCCGATGAACAGCGATCCGCCGGCGGGCAGCCGGGCGTCGCCGCTGACCGTCACCGCGCCGATGTCGCTGGTGATGCCGACGAGCCGGTCGGGCGTGTTCGGCGACAGGTTGACGGCCACCAGCACCAGATCCACGCTGCGGCCCGGCTGCAGGTAGTCACCGGTTTGGTAGGCCTGGATCCGGATGTCGCGCAGTGCCACGTTGTGGAACGTGACCTTGTTGCCGTTGATGGCGGGCTCCTGCACCGCCATCTGCGAGACCTGTCCGGCTCCGCAGCCGCTGAGCAGAGCGGCCAGGACGGCCAGCACGCCGGCGACGGCGAGCGCGGGAAGGCCGAGGCGGATCTTGACGCGGTTCACTCTCTCGAGCCTCCTGCTGAGCCGGTTCGACTAATGCAACTATGCACAGTAGTAGGAAGGTTCCGCGTGCGATAGCTCGGGGCGCCAGACCAGCGCCGGAGCGCCCCGGGAGCCGCTTTCAAGCCCGCCGCCGGGCCGCGCCGGGGGCGTTGGTAATGTGCTGCACTGCACGACTTGGTCCGCATGTCAACCCCTAATCCGCGCGTGTTGTGCCCCTGACCTGCATCGTTGCTTCGCGCGTAGTTAGGTGGCCGTGTTAGGATGAAGTAACGAAAGGGGCTCGAATCAGATGATCTTCAAGGTCGGCGACACCGTTGTTTACCCGCATCACGGTGCTGCGTTAGTCGAGGCGATCGAAACCAGGACGATCAAAGGGGAACAAAAGGAGTATCTCGTCCTGAAGGTGGCGCAGGGCGACCTGACCGTTCGAGTTCCCGCCGAGAACGCTGAGTATGTGGGTGTCCGCGACGTCGTCGGACAAGAGGGTCTGGACAAGGTTTTCCAGGTGCTGCGGGCCCCGCACACCGAGGAGCCGACGAACTGGTCGCGCCGCTACAAGGCCAACCTCGAAAAGCTGGCGTCCGGCGATGTCAACAAGGTCGCCGAGGTAGTGCGCGACCTGTGGCGTCGCGATCAGGAACGCGGTCTGTCCGCCGGCGAGAAGCGGATGCTGGCCAAGGCCCGCCAGATTCTGGTCGGCGAGTTGGCGCTGGCCGAAAGCACGGACGACGCCAAGGCGGAGACCATCCTCGACGAGGTTCTGGCCGCCGCGTCCTGAAGGTCCTGACACTCCGGTGGCCCCGGAAACGGGCACGTCAGGCAGGGTAATCGGGGTCGTTCCCGCCGCAGGGTCGGGCGAACGACTGGCCGCAGGGATTCCCAAGGCATTCTGCGCGGTGGGCGGCCGCACGCTGCTGCAGCGCGCCGTCGCCGGTCTGCTGGAATCCGGGGCGATCGACCATGTCGTGGCCGCCGTGCCCGCCGACCGGATCGACGAGGCCAGGCGGGTTCTGGATAACGACGTCCAGGCCGGCCGAGCCTTCGTCGTCGCCGGCGGGACCGACCGCACCGAATCCGTCGGCTTGGCCCTGGCTTCCCTGGCGTCCCTGTCGGACGCGGCCGCCGAGTTCGTGCTGGTGCACGACGCCGCGAGGGCGCTGACGCCCCCATCGCTGATCGCCCGCGTGGTGGCCGCGCTGCGGGCCGGCCATGACGCCGTGGTGCCCGCCCTGCCCCTGCATGACACCATCAAGGCCGTGGACGCCAACGGGGTGGTGCTCGGGACGCCGGAGCGCGCCGGGCTGCGTGCCGTGCAGACCCCGCAGGGTTTCGCGACCGATCTGTTGTTGCGCGCCTACGCGGCCTATCAGGCCGGTGGCCGCGCCGGTTTCACCGATGACGCGTCGCTGGTCGAGCATGTCGGTGGCCAGGTCCGGGTGGTCGACGGCGACCCGCTGGCGTTCAAGATCACCACCCAGCTCGATTTGCTGCTGGCCGAGACCGTCGTGCGCCGGTGAACACGGTGCTTCCCCGGGTGGGCCTGGGCGTCGACGTGCACCCGATCGAACCCGGACGGCCGTGCTGGCTGCTGGGTCTGCATTTCGCCGACGCCGACGGCTGTGCGGGTCATTCCGACGGCGACGTCGGGGCGCACGCGCTGTGCGACGCGGTGTTGTCGGCGGCCGGGCTGGGCGACGTGGGGGCGGTCTTCGGGGTCGACGAGCCGCGCTGGAAAGGGGTCAGCGGCGCCGACATGCTGCGCCATGTCGCGGATCTGGCGGCGCACGAGGGTTTCCGGGTGGGCAACGCCGCCGTACAGGTCATCGGCAACCGGCCGAAAGTCGGGCCACGGCGCGCCGAGGCGCAGCGGGTGCTGTCGGAAGTGCTGGGCGCGCCGGTGTCGGTGTCGGCGACGACCACCGACGGGTTGGGGCTGACCGGGCGCGGAGAGGGCCTCGCCGCGATCGCCACCGCGTTGGTGGTCCGTACCGGATAAGCCCGCGCAGCGCCGGGCGCCGCGGAACTACCCGGTAAGCTGGCACGTCGTGACCGATCAGGCCCGCTTGCGGCTACACGACACGGCGGCCGGTGCCGTGCGTGATTTCGTTCCGCTGCGCAAGGGCCACGTCTCCATCTACCTGTGTGGCGCCACCGTCCAGGGTCTGCCGCACATCGGCCACGTCCGCAGCGGGGTGGCCTTCGACATTCTGCGCAGGTGGCTGATCGCGCGCGGCTGCGATGTCGCCTTCATCCGCAACGTCACCGACATCGACGACAAGATCCTCAACAAGGCCGCCGCCGCCGGCCGGCCATGGTGGGAATGGGCGGCCACCTACGAGCGGGCCTTCAGCGCCGCCTATGACGCGCTGGACGTGTTGCCGCCGTCGGCCGAGCCGCGTGCCACCGGGCACATCACCCAGATGGTCGAATTAATGGGACGGCTGATCGAAACCGGTCACGCCTACGCCGCCGGCGGCGACGTGTACTTCAACGTGCTCAGCTACCCCGAATACGGGCAGCTGTCCGGGCACAAGATCGACGACGTCCATCAGGGCGAGGGCGTGGCCACCTGCAAACGCGATCAGCGCGACTTCACGCTGTGGAAGGCCGCCAAGCCCGGCGAGCCGTCCTGGCCCACCCCGTGGGGCCGCGGCCGCCCGGGGTGGCACCTGGAATGTTCCGCGATGGCCCGCACCTATCTGGGGCCGGAATTCGACATCCATTGCGGCGGGATGGATTTGGTGTTCCCGCACCACGAGAACGAGATCGCCCAGAGCCGCGCCGCCGGCGACGGATTCGCCCGGTACTGGCTGCACAACGGCTGGGTGACGATGGGCGGCGAGAAGATGAGCAAATCGCTGGGCAACGTGCTGGCCATACCGGCGTTGCTGCAGCGGGTTCGCGCGGCCGAGCTGCGCTACTACCTGGGCAGCGCCCACTACCGGTCGATGCTGGAATTCTCCGAGACCGCGCTGCAGGACGCGGTGAAAGCCTATGTCGGCGTCGAGGAATTCCTGCACCGCGTGCGGGTGCGCGTCGGCGGCGTGGAGCCCGGGCAATGGACCGCACGCTTCGCCGAGGCCCTCAACGACGACCTGGCCGTGCCGGCTGCGCTGGCCGAGGTGCACCAGGCGCGCGCCGAAGGGAACCGGGCGCTCGACTCCGGCGATCACGAAGGCGCACTGCGGCAGGCCGGCGCGATCCGCGCGATGATGGGCATCCTGGGTTGTGACCCGCTCGACGAGCGCTGGGAGACCCGCGACGAGACGTCGGCGGCGCTGGCGGCCGTCGACGTGCTGGTGCGGGCGGAGCTGAAGAATCGGCAAAAGGCGCGCGAGGAACGCAACTGGGCGCTGGCCGACGAGATCCGCGACCGGCTCAAGGACGCCGGCATCGAGGTCACCGACACCGCCGACGGGCCGCAGTGGTCGCTGCAGGCCAGTCACGAGAAGTAGGGCCAAAGTAGATGGCCGGCAACTCGCGGCGCCGTGGGGCGATACGCAAGGAGGGCACCAAGAAGGGCCCCACCGTGGGTTCGGGCGGCCAACGCCGCCGCGGCCTGGAAGGTCGTGGCCCCACCCCGCCGGCGCACCTGCGCCCCAACCACCCGGCCGCCAAGCGCGCCAAGGCCCAGAGCCGTCGGCCGGCGCGGGGTAAGACCGACGAATCCGAGACGGTGCTGGGCCGCAACCCGGTGCTGGAGTGCCTGAGGGCCGGGGTGCCGGCGACCGCGCTCTATGTGGCGCTGGGCACTGAGGCCGACGAACGGCTCACCGAATCGGTCACTCGCGCAGCCGATTTGGGCATCTCCATCCTGGAGGTGCCGCGCACCGATCTGGACCGGATGACCGGCAACCACCTGCATCAAGGCATCGCGCTGCAGGTGCCGCCGTACAACTACGCCCACCCGGGCGATCTGGTTGCCGCCGCGATCGGCTCGCCGCCGGCGTTGCTGGTCGCGCTGGACAACATCTCCGACCCCCGCAACCTGGGCGCCATCGTCCGTTCGGTGGCCGCGTTCGGCGGCCACGGGGTGCTGATCCCGCAGCGCCGGTCGGCCTCGGTGACGGCGGTGGCCTGGCGCACCAGCGCCGGGGCCGCGGCCCGCATCCCGGTGGCGCGGGCCACCAATCTGACCAGGACACTGACCGATTGGGCCGGTCGCGGGCTGCGGGTGATCGGGCTGGACGCCGGTGGCGACACCACGCTCGACGACATCGACGGCACCGATCCCCTGGTGGTCGTCGTGGGATCGGAGGGCAAGGGGCTGTCGCGATTGGTGCGGCAGAACTGCGACGAAGTCGTGTCCATCCCGATGGCCGGGGACACCGAATCGCTGAACGCGTCGGTCGCGGCCGGGGTGGTGCTCGCCGAGATCACCCGCCAGCGCAGGGGCTGAGTGATCGCCCGACTCGCCGCCGCGCTGCTGACGCTGGCGGTGCTGGTTGCCGGGCCGGCCACCGCGCAACCGTCGGAATTCGACCTGCAGGCCCATCGCGGCGGGCGCGGCGAAACCACCGAGGAATCGCTGCGCGCGTTCGCCAAGTCGCTCGAATCAGGCGTCAGCACACTGGAACTCGACGTCGTGCTCACCAAGGACGGGCAGCCGCTGGTGTGGCACGACCTGACCATCCAGGCCGAAAAGTGCGCCGACACCGCGCCCGCGTTCGCGGGTGACCCGCAGTATCCATACGTCGGCAAGCTCGTGCGCGAGCTGACGCTGGCCCAGGTCGACACTGTGGACTGTGGCCGCCCGCTGGCCGACTATCCCCGCGCCGAAGTGGTGTGGGGCAACAGGATTGCGACGCTGCCGCAGGTTTTCGCGCTCGCCGACTCTTACCGCGCTGACACGGTGCGCTACAACATCGAAACCAAGGTGGACCCCGACCGCCCCGGCGCTTCGGCCGAGCCGCAAGAGGCCGTCGGCGTGATACTGGCCGCGGTCAGGTCGGCGGGCGAGGTTGACCAGGTGGAGATTCAGAGCTTCGACTGGCGCACCCTGCCGCTGGTGCGGCGCGCTGAGCCGTCGATTCCGTTGGCGGCCTTGTACGACGAGCGCACCTGGGCGCCGGACTCGCCCTGGCTGGGCGGCGTGAACCCCGCGTTCGTGGGCGATCCCCTGATCGGCGCGCGGTTGGTGGGTGCGGACATCGTCTCGCCCGACTACCGGCTGATCACCGGCCAGTCCTTCGTCGACCGCGCGCATGCGTTGGGACTAAAGGTGATTCCGTGGACCGTCGACGACACCGCCGCCATGCGCCGGCAGATCGGTTACGGCGTGGACGGCATCATCACCGACTACCCGACGTTGTTGCGCGCCGTGCTCGCCGAATTGTCGATGGCGTTGCCGCCGGCGTACCGGCGGGGCTACCGGGCCACGCTGCCGGCCAGGTCGCCGGTCGCGCGAGCCGGCCGCTCGTCGCCGTGTCGCGGCCGGCGAAGGTCGGCCAGCGCGGCGCGCCACATCATCCTCGGGTGCAGCAGCCGGCTGGCGGGGTCGATGAGCGCAATGACCCTGACGAACCGATCGACCGCGACCGCGTCGTACTCGGTGACGGTCAGGATGCGGTCGATGTAACCGTTGAGCAACCGGGTGAGCAGCGGTGCCGTGCCCTCGATTTCGGGTAGGCACAGGTCGGGGTTGGCCGACAGTTCCCAGGCCTGGCGGATCGGCACCGCGGCGGCCCGGAAGAATCGCAGCGCCAGATCCTGTGCGCCGCAGGACAAGCAGTCGCGCAACGCCAAGGCCTCCAGCGCGGCGACCGTCATGCCCTGGCCGTAGATCGGATTGAAGCTGCAGATCGCGTCGCCGATGATCAGCAGGCCCTCCGGAAAGCGTCGCATCCTGTCGTAGCGGCGCCACTGGCTGGACGGTTGACCGTGCCGGGTGGGCTCCCCGAGGGGTTCGGCGGCCCGGACCGCGGCCAGCAGGCGGGCCGGTGCGCAGTCCTCGACGAACTCGCACATCGACGCCAGGTCGGCGCGTGGCGCATGACCCGCGATGCCATAGACCGTGAACATCCACGTGTCCTTCTCACAGTGCAGCATGCCCAAACCGCGTGGCCGGCCGGGCACGGCTTCCACGATGAACCCGAATTCTTGCAACGCATCCGGTGCCATGCGCAGAAATTGGCTTGCGTAGGTCAGGTGCACCGGGACGTGAACCTCGGCCGGGCGTTCGTAGCCGAGGGCATGCAGCCATGCCGGGGTTCGGGCGGCGCGCCCGGTGGCATCGACCACCAAATCCGCGGCGAGCGTGAGGTTTTCGCGCGTGCAACGGTTGACCACCCGGGCGCCGGTAATGCCCCGGCGGTCCGGTGTCGCGGTCAGGTCCACGATGTCGTGTTCGTCGATCAGCGTGACGTTGGGCATGCGACGCAGGCGCGCGCGAACATGCTCCTCAAGGAAGGGCCGGGTGGCCAGATGCAGGGCGAACGACGGGGCACCGCCCGAGCGCACCATCAAATGCCCGCCCAAGTCGTAGTGCACTCGAGACAGGTCGCGGCCATCGCTGTGGTGTGCGCCGTCGATGACCAGCTGATCGAGGATGCCGGGAAACAGCAGCTCGAGCACCTGCCCGCCGCGGGGCAGCAGCGCGTGGAGGTGGCGGCCCTGCGGCACGCCCCGGCGCGCGGCGGCCGTTTCGGCGGGGATGTCCGGCAGCGGATCGCGTTCCACCACCGTGACCGCGTCGAAGAACTCGGTGAGCGATCGCGCGGCCAGCAGACCGGCCATGCTCGCCCCCAACACCAGTGCGTGACTTCCGATCTTTGCCATAACCCACCGCCCGAGTTGTTTGCCCGTCCGACAAACCCATGCTCACGGTGGGCAATGCGGGCCGACAGCGTAGTCGGCTACGCCATTGCTGACCGGACGCCACGCATCGGGGCACTCAAACGCCGGCAAAGCCTCCCATCCGAGGCCTGCGCGCCGTTATAGTCGCCGAGTGATCGGCGTCGAGGCGCTGACCGGGCGCGACAGCGAACTGGGAATCATTCGCCGCGCCCTGAGTGCGGGCGCCAAACACGCGGGCGTGATGATCGCCGGAGCCGCCGGCGTCGGCAAGACCTGGCTCGCCCACGAGGTGCTCAAGCGCGCCCAGGCGTCGGGGCAGCGGACGCAATGGATCGTCGGCACCGACTCGGCGCGGGCGCTGCCCCTGGGGGCGTTCATCGGTGCGATGACCGAGGCCATGAACGAGGCGCAGTCCGATCCGCTGACCGACGTGCGCCGCGTGATCAATTCGTTTGTCGCCCGACAGCGGCAGCGCCGCGTGCTGATCGGGGTCGATGACGCACACCTGCTGGACGGGCTGTCCGCGCTCGTCGTCCACCAGCTGGCGCAGTCCGGAGGGGTCCGGCTGGTGGTCACCGTCCGGACCGGCAGCGACGAGCCGGACGCGGTGACGGCGTTGTGGAAGGACGGCCTGCTGGAAAGGTTCGATCTCGAACCGCTTTCGACCGCCGCGACCCGCGACGTCATCGAGCGCAAGCTGGACGGCCCCGTCGATGCGCGCAGCGCGGCGCGCTTCCAGAAGCTGACCGGAGGCAATGCCCTGTTTCTGCGGCAGCTGTTGGCCGATCAGGTGGCCGCCGGGCGGATGCGCAAAACGGCCGGGGTGTGGATGTGGGACGGCGATGTCGCGGTCTCGGCGAGCCTGTCCGACACGGTGGGCCGTCAGATGGGTCGACTCAGCCCGCGGGTGGCGATGGTGGTCGACACGTTGTCGCAGTGTGAGCCGCTGGCGGTGGAGGTGTTGTGCGACCTGGTGCGGCGCCGCGATCTGGCCGAGGCCGAGCGGCTCGGCCTGGTGAGCATCGAACGCACCGGCGCCGGGCTGACGGCCCGGCTCGCCCACCCGCTGTTCGGTGAGCTGCGCCGCGCGAGCGCCGGCGAGCTGCATCTGTCGGAGATCCGGGGCAGGCTTGCGACGCGGCTGGCCGACGTGGGTGACACCGCCATGCAGGCCACGGTGCGTCGCGCGCTGCTGCGCCTCGAGTCGGACCTCGGTCCCGACCCCGAGCTGTACCTGGAATCGGCACGGCATGCGATGACCCTCCTGGATCTCGAGCTGGCCGACCGGTTCGCCGCCGCGGCTACCCAAGCAGGCGCGCCCGGGGCGGCCGGGGTGCGGGCGATGAACCTCGCGCTGCTGGGGCGGGGCGAGCAGGCCGAGTCGGCGCTGCGCGCCTTGTCCGACGGCGACCTGCCCGACCGCCACCACTGGGCGACCGTGCGGGCGGCCAACCTGATCTGGCATCTGTTCAGCCCCAAGGCCGCGGCGGAGATTCTCGACGGTCTGGCCGCGGATGATTCCGAGACCCCGGCCCAGCGAGCGGAGCGGCTGGCGGTGCAGGCGTGCCTGGATGCGGTGGCGGCGCGCTGCGAGTCCGCCGCCGCAAACGCCCGGGCGGCGCTGGGTTTTCCCGAACTACCCGGCTTCCACGCGATGATGGCGTCGCTGGGGTTGATCATGGCGATGGGCGCGCTGGGGCAGGTCGACGAGCTCGCCGGGGTGGCCGAGCAGGCGTTGCGGCGGGCGACGACGTCCTTTCAGGCATCGCATCTGCGGTTCTGGTTCGGGGCCGTCTACGGGCGTGCCTGCCGGCTGACCGGTCGGATCGACGAATTCGTCAGCACCGCAAGGCAACTCGCGGACTCGTCGCGCGACATTCCGGGCCTTGCCTATGCGAACCTGGCGCTCTTGTCGGGCAACGCCGAGCTGGCTCGCGGTGCTGTCGCCGAGGCGGCCCGGCTGGTGCACGAGGCGGTGGCCGGGGTGCAAATGCAAAACGTGACAACGGGTTTGCGACCCGCGAGCTATTTCGCGTTGGCCGAGGCGCACGCCAAGCTCGGACAGGCCGACGAGGCGAACGACGCGGTCGCCGCGGCGCGGTCATGCGTGCCGGCCGATTTCCTGTTCATGCACACCGGCCTGTCCCTGGCCGAGGGGTGGGCGATGGCGGCGAGCGGCCGGTTGGGCGAGGCCGTGGCGCTGGTCGCGGAGGCCGCCCGGCTTGCCCGCGACCGCGGTCAGCCGACCCACGAGCTGGCCTGCATCCAGGCGGCGGCCCAATGGGGCGATGCCGCCCGGGCGGCGCGGGCGCGGGAGCTGGCCGACGCCTTGTCGCTGCCGCTGGCCGGTGCCGTCGCGTCGCATTCCTGCGCGCTGTCGGCCGGCGACGGCGAGGGGCTGCTGGCGGTCGCGGCGGCCTACCGGCGGATCGGTGATCGGGTCGCGGCCGCCGATGCGGCCGCGCAGGCCTCGGTGGTGTTCGACGAAGGCCAACACCATCGCCGCGGGCTCTACGCCGCGGCGTTGGCCCGGGAACTGGCCGACGAGTGCGGCGGCCTGCACACGCCGGCGCTGCACACCCCGACGGGCCTGAAGTTGTCCGGCCGCCAACGCGATGTCGTCGAGCTCGTGGTCGCCGGGCTGTCCAACCGCGAGATCGCCGAGAAGCTGGTGATGTCGGTGCGCACCGTGGAGGGCCACGTGTACCGGGCCTGCCAGCGGGTGGGAGCGCAGTCGCGCGAGGAGCTGGCGTCGATCATCCGGTCGGGCCCCTGCGGCTCGCCCACGGCCTAGAGGCCCAGCGGGCCCGCCGAGGCCCACAGCGCGAGCACCGCCACGGTCAGCGACGCGGGCACGGTGCACACGCCCAGGCGGGTGTATTCGCCGACCCCCGCGTCGACGTCGTGCTGGCGTAACACCCGCCGCCACAACAGGTTCGACAGCGATCCGACGTAGGTCAGGTTGGGGCCGATGTTGACGCCGATGAGCACCGCCAGCACCGCCACCGGGCCGCTCGGGGCGACCAGCGGCAGCAGCACCAGCGTGGCGGGCAGGTTGTTGACGACGTTGGCCAGCGCGGCGGCCATCGCGGCGATGGCCAGCAGCGCGGGCAGGCTCGAACCCGACGGCAGCACCGCCGACATCGCCCGGTCCATCCCGTTGAGCATGACCGCCTGCACCACGACGCCCAGCGCCGGCACGAACACCAGGAACGAGACGTTGACCGAGCGGGCGATGTCGGACACCGAGGTGTGCCGACGGCGCAGGCTGCGCACCGCCAGCACCGCCGCGCCGCACAGCGCCGCCCAGGCCGGGGCGATGCCCACGGACTGGGCGACCGCGAACCCGGCAAGCGTGAGCGCCACGACCACCAGTACGAACACCGGCGGTCGCGGCGGCGCGCCGAGTCGTTCCGGGTCGGGCTGCACTCGCAGGTCCGCGGCGAAGAACCACCGGAAGATCACGTAGAGGACGGCTATCGCGCCCGCCCAGGGCGCCACCATCGCGAGGGTGAACTTGGTGAACGAGATGTTGGCGGTGTGGAAGGCCAGCAGGTTGGTCAGGTTCGACACCGGCAGCAACAGCGATGCGCCGTTGGCCAGATGGGCGGTGGCGTAGGCGTAAGGCCGCACCCGGGTGCGCTGCCGGCGCACGGCCGCCAGCACCACCGGGGTCAGCAACACCACGGCGGCGTCCAGGCTCAGCACCGCGGTGATCAGCGACGCGATGACGAACACCCGCCGCAGCAGGCCGCCCGACCCGACCCGGCCCCGGGTGATCGCCGCGCCCGCGGCCTCGAACAGGCCCTCGTCGTCGCACAGCTTGGCCAACACCAGGACGGCACCCAAAAACGCGACCACCCCGGACAGATCGGCGATCTGTTTGGCCGCCAGGTGCACCGAGATCGCGCCGACCGCGACCAAAATCAGGGCCGCCGGGACGGCGGCGAGCGCCTCGGGCCAGCCCCCCGGGCGCGCGACGGCGAACGCGAGGACAACGGCAAGCAGCAACAGCGCAAGCGTCAGGGCCAACGTCGCAACCGCTTTACTTCCAAGGGTCTTCGCGCCGCCACACCGTGGGCAGGTGCACCGAGACGCCGTCCTCGGTGGCCAGCTCGTCGAGGATGCGGACGGAGACGTCCAGGTCGTCGCCGGCATAGGGCAAGGCCCGCAACGGTTTTGTCAGCGGGCGGAAGAAGTCGTCCCAGTGGATGAGGATCACCCGGCGCGCGCCCACTGCCCGCACGGTCTCGGTCCAGTAGTCGACCAGATATGACCGCGGCCGCAGTCCCAGCTGCCCGACGGACAGGTACACCGCGTCGGCGCGCCGGCCCGTCAGCGCGCCCTTGACGAAGCCCGCACTGCCCTGGATCAGCAGCCGCCGGCCCGTCGGTCGGTGGTGCACCAGCGTCGACCAGGACTCGCCGCAGCGATACGCCGACGCCCGCACCGGCGGGGTCACCGGTTCGCCGATGACGCCGGGAAACCGGTCGGGCGGGCAGTGGTGCGATTCGATCAGGGTGACGTCGTAGGCGCCCAGCCGGATCGGCGCGCCGTCCACCGCGACGACGATCCGGTTCTCCGGCAGGCCGTACCCCCGCCCGACGTTGGCCGCCGACTGCCCGCCGACCAGCTGCGCGCCGGTGCGATCGGCGACCAGTGCGGAATCCAGCGCGTGGTCGACGTGGGTGTGCACCGGGATGACCGCCGCCAGGCGCGAGACCTTGGCCCGGGCCAGGCAGCCGTCGACGCGCGCCGGCGAGGGCGCCACCTTGCCCGCCGCGATCTTGGCCAGGCCGGGCCGGGAGAAGTAGCCGTCGGTCATCAATGCCGACGAGCCGTCGTCGATCAGCAGGGTCGCCACGCCGATCCAGGTCACCGAGAGCCCGTCGGGTTCGGCGGCGGGGGCGTCGAAACGGTCGGTGTACCGCGCGATGTCGGGGCGCCCGAGTTTCAGCCGCATCAGCAGAACGCCCTGATATCGGTGCCGGTCCGGGCAAGGCGGTCGCGCACGGCGGCGGCGATCTGCACCGCACCGGGCGAATCGCCGTGCACGCAAACCGATTCCACCTTCAGCGTGAGTTGGGTGCCGTCGATCGCGGTGAGCTGCCCCGAATCGACGATGGTCGCCACCCGGTCGGCGATCACCGCCGGGTCCGCCAGCACCGCCCCCTGCTCCCGGCGGGACACCAGCCGGCCGTCGGGCCGATAGGCCCGGTCGGCGAAAGCCTCTGCGACGGTGCGTAACTCGCGCCGGGCGGCTTCGTCGAAGAACGCCGAGCCCGCCATGCCCAACACCGGCAACCTCGCGTCCACCAGCCGCACCGCCTCGGCTACGGCGGCGGCCTGCTCGACGTGGGTGACGATCGTGTTGTACAGGGCGCCATGCGGTTTGACGTAGGAAACCGTGGAACCGGCCGCGTGCGCTATCGCCCGCAGCGCGCCGATCTGATACACCACGTCGGCGATCAGGTCCTCGGCGGTGACGTCGATGAAGCGCCTGCCGAACCCGGCCAGGTCGCGATAGCTCACCTGCGCCCCGATGCGGACCCCGCGCCGCGCCGCTGACCGGCATACCCGCAGCAGGCCCGCCGGGTCACCGGCGTGGAAACCGCACGCGACGTTGGCGCTGCTGACGATGCCGAGCATGGCCTCGTCGTCACCCAGGCGCCAGACGCCGAAGCCCTCGCCCAGGTCGGCGTTGAGGTCGATAGCGGCCACCCGGCCAGCTTAAGCGGCAGCGGATCGCCGGCGCCCGATCAGCCAGCAGACCAAATAGATCAGGAACGAGATGCTCGCGACGAAGACCGACACCGGCACGCCGGGCGCCAGCGACAGCACCAGGCCGCCCACCGCGGACACCTCGGCGAACACCACCGACGTCGCCATCGCCGCCGCCGGCGAGGCGACCACCCGGGCCGCCGCGGCCGCCGGTGTGATCAGCAACGACATCACCAGCAGCGCGCCGACGACCTGCACCGCCTGGGCCGCCACCACCCCGACCAGGGCGGCGAACACGATGCCCAGCGCGTAGACCGGCACCCCGCGGGCGGCGGCGACGTCGGGATCGACCGTGGCGAACAGCAGCGGGCGGTAACAGGCCGCCAGCACGGCGATGACGAGCAGGCAGACCAGCGCCAGCATGGTCAGGCCCGTGTAGCCCACCCCGACGATCTGGCCGGTCAGCAGGGCGAAGCTGGTCGACGTGCGGCCCGGGTAGAGATGGATGAACAACACCGCCAGGCCCAGCCCGAACGCCAGCACCACGCCGATCACCGAGTCGCGCTCCCGGTCGCGCCGCCCGAGCACACCGAACAGCGCCGCGGCCAGGGCGCTGCCGATCAGCGCGCCGACGCCCACGCCGAAGCCGACCAGCAGCGCGAAAGCGGCTCCGGTCAGCGACAATTCGCTGGAACCATGCACGGCGAACGACATCTGCCGCATCACGATGAACGGCCCGATCAGCCCGGCCACCAGTCCCAGCAGGGCGGCCGCCACCAGCGCCCGCTGCACGAAGTCGTGGGCGAGGAGGTGGGCGGTGATGTCGAAGGAGAACAGGTGGTTCAGCGGGCCGGCGAGCCGATGCTCCATCAGCAGTACCCGTCGTCACGAGCGCCGGCGACCACATAGCCGTCCTTGACCTTCACCACCTGGATGTCGGATTGGTAGAGCGCCGAGAGGGTCTGGCTGGTCATCACCTGCTCGACCGTGCCGATCTCGAACCGGCCGTCGACCAGATACAGCAGTCGGTCCACGTACGGCAGGATCGGGTTGATCTCGTGGGTGACCACGATGACCGTGGTCGCGGCGTCCTGGCGGCGCCGTTCGATGAGCGCCGACACCAGCCTGGCGTTAGCCGGGTCCAGCGTCAGCAGCGGCTCGTCGCACAGCAACAGCAGCGGGTCGCTGACCAATGCCTGGGCGATGCGCACCCGCTGCAACTCGCCGCCCGACATCATCCCGACCCGGACGTCCGCCAGGTGTTCGCCGTTGACCTGGCGCAGCGCCTGGTGCACGGCCGCGCGCCGGCGGGCCCGATCGGCCGGCCGCAGCGGGATAGCGCCCCAGCGCGGCCCGTCGATGCCCAACCGCACCAAATCGCGCCCGCGCAGCATCACGTCGGCGTCCATCGGATGGTGTTGGGGCACATAGCCGATGCGTCCGCTGCCCGAGGTGATCGGCTTGCCGTCCACCAGCCCGACACCGGCGCTCAGCGCCAGCTGCCCGAGCAGCACCTTGAGCAGCGACGTCTTGCCGCTGCCGTTCGGGCCCAGCACCGCGATGAATTCGCCGCGCGACACCGACAGGTCAAGGTGGTCCCACAGCACGCGGTCTCCGAAGGACAGCCGCGCCCCCCGCAGCGAAACCGTTTCCGCGGGGTTTTCGATAGCCGCGACGGGTTCGAGACTCACGACGGTACGGGCCGGCTCGACCGCAACGCGGACTGCAGCTGATTGACCGTATTGCGTTGCCAGGAAAGATATTCCATGCCTTCGGTCAACGTTTCGGACACGTCGGTGATCGGCACACCCGCGTGCCGCGCGGCGTCGCGCAGGCCGTTGATCGCGGTGGTGGAGGTCTGCGGGTTGACCAGCACCGCCGACACCTGATGCCGGTTGACCAGTTCGAGGACCATCGCCATGTCGGCGGGCGCCGGATCGGTCTCGTTCTCGATGGCCGCCTCGAACGCGGGCGGGGTCCGGTTCACCAGGCCCGTAGCCTTCAGCAGGTAGAACGCGACCGGTTCGGTCGCGACGACCGAGGTGTTGGGGTAGGCGGTTGCGATGGCGTGTTCGGCGCCGGCGATCGAGTCGGTGTCGCGGCCGAACGCGGCGGCGTTGGACCGGTAGTCGGCGGCGTTGCCCGCGTCGATCGTCGCGAGGCGCTCGGCGATGGTGTTCGCCACCGATTTGGCGACGCCCAGATCGTAGAAGACGTGCGTGTCGCGGTCCCCGCCGTCGTTGTGCAGAAACGAGTAGGCATTGACCGGCTTGGCGTCCGGGTGGCGGGCCAGCACGTCGTCGACCCAGCCGTCGTAACCGCCGCCGTTGAAGACGACCAACGGGGCGTCGGCGATCGCGGCGGCGTCGGCGGGACTGACCTCGTAGGCGTGTGGGTCGATGTCCGCCCCGCTCAGGATCGATTTGACGGCGACGTGGCGGCCGGTGACGGCGCGCGCCACGCTGCCCCACACGTCGGTGGAGGCGACGACCGAGTTCGCGTGTGGATGCGTCGTTGCGCCGCAGCCGGTGAGCGCCGCGCCGGCGGCCAACGCCAGGGCGGCCGCCAGCCATCGCGTGGCGTCGGCGGTCCCGGCCGTAGCCGTTCGCTGCCGCGTCGCTGCCATGCGCACGTCCGATTCCTCCCGCCGGCCCGTCGGCCGGTCCTCAATACTAATGAAAACCGTTTCCATTACAAAGCCGCATGCTGAAGCGCGTACACGAGTCCCGATCCGCTGTAGCCTCACCGAACGTGAGTCCCACACCGCGCCGGCGTGCGACTCTGGCGTCGTTGGCCGACGAGCTCAACGTTTCGCGCACGACGATCTCGAATGCCTTCAACCGGCCGGATCAGCTCTCCCCGGACCTGCGTGCGCGGGTGCTCGCGACGGCCAAGCGGCTGGGCTACGCCGGTCCCGATCCGGTGGCGCGTTCGTTGCGGACCCGCAAGGCCGGCGCGGTCGGCCTGGTGATGGCCGAACCGCTGACCTACTTCTTCAGCGACCCCGCCGCGCGCGACTTCGTCACCGGCGTGGCGCAGTCCTGCGAGGCGCTCGGACAGGGGCTGCTGCTGGTGGCCGTCGGACCCAGCCGCAGCCTCGCCGACGGCACCGCCGCCGTGCTTTCGGCCGGCGTCGACGGCTTCGTGGTCTATTCGGTGTGCGACGAAGATCCCTACCTGCAGGTGGCGTTGCAGCGGCGGCTGCCGATCGTGGTGGTCGACCAGCCCAAGGGGCTGGCCGGCGTTTCGCGCGTGGGCATCGACGACCGCGCGGCGATGCGGGAGCTCGCCGATTACGTGCTGGGCCTGGGGCATCGCGAGATCGGTCTGCTGACCATGCGGCTGGGCCGGGACCGGCGCCAGGGCCTGGTGGACGCCGAGCGGCTCCGCTCGCCCGCATTCGACGTGCAGCGCGAGCGAATCATCGGCGTGTGGGAGGCGATGACGGCCGCCGGCGTGGAACCCGATTCGTTGACGGTGGTGGAAAGCTACGAGCACCTGCCCGAATCGGGTGGCGCGGCCGCCAAGGCGGCGCTGGAGGCCAATCCGCGGATCACCGCGCTCATGTGCACCGCGGACATCCTGGCCCTGTCGGCCATGGATTACCTGCGCGCACACGGCATTTACGTGCCGGGGCAGATGACCGTCACCGGCTTCGACGGCGTGCCCGAGGCCATCAACCGCGGGCTGACCACGGTGTCGCAGTCCAGCCTGCAGAAGGGCCGCCGGGCCGGGGAGCTGTTGTTGAAGCCACCGCGGTCGGGCCTGCCGGCCGTCGAACTGTTGGACACCGAGCTCATCCGGGGTCGCACCGCAGGCGCGCCGGCGTGAGCCGGGCTACTTGGCGTCCTGGTCGCCGATCAGCAACCGCACGGCCAGGTCCAGCCGTTTGCTGACGTCGGTGGCCGAGGCCCGCCGGGTGAGCCACGCCAGCAGGTTCGACAGCCACACGTCGGAGATCACCCGGGCGATGTGGTACTGGTCCTCGGTCGGTTCGCCGTCGGCCATCGCGCGCGCGAACATCGAATCGATGAGCTTCTCGACCTGGTCGACCTCGCTGGCCGCCGACGCGTCGGCGAACACGTAGGCCCGCGTCATCGCCTCGGTCAGCAGGGGGTTGCGCTGCATCGCGCGGTTGAGTTTGCCCACCATGAAGTTGAGCCGCTGAAAGGGCGTGCCGCCGGTCATCGCCGAGCGGTCCGTCTTGGCGTCGATGCGGCTGAACTCACGGCCCAGCGCCGATACCAGCAGGTGCACCTTCGACGGAAAATACCGGTACAGCGTCCCCACCGCGACGTCGGCGCGATCGGCCACCGCGCGCATCTGAACCGCCTCGTAGCCGCCTTTGGAGGCGATGGCCATGGTGGCATCCAGGATGCGCTTGCGGCGTTCCCGCTGCGCCTCCGAACCCAGCTCGGACTCCGCCAGTACCGCCACGTTCAGAACCTCGCGCGGCTGCGCGTCAGACACGCGGCTCGGATTTGCGTCGGCTGGCATGTGACGGTTTGCTCCTGTTCCCGGCGGTTCGTCTGCAAACGATAAGCATTCTGCGCGTGAATTTCCCACCTCCATACCGCCGCGGACGAGCGCTGTGCTGCTGCAATGGCGTTCGACTTGACGGTCGACCACTGGCACTATTAGAACACGTTCTAGTCTCGAAGAGAGCGGGTTGCGTGCCAACACGCGATCCAGACGTACCCGCTTGGCGGGCAGATCGCACAATCGGGACAGGGGTCCGTCACCCCTTGTCACGTCGAGTCAAGGACGCGGAGGTCCCCAAGGTGGTAGCGACCATCACCGACGAGCAGTTTGCCGCGCGGGCGCTGGTGCGCGACTGGGCCCGCAATTCGACGTCGGGGCCGGGCGGCACAGCGGCGATCCGCGACGTGGAGCAGGGCAAGGCCGACGCCTGGCGCCCGGTATTCTCCCGGCTGGCCGAGCTGGGCATCTTCGGCGTCGCGATCCCGGAGGAGTTCGGCGGGGCTGACGGCAGCATCGAAGACCTGTGCGCGATGGTCGAGGAAGCGGCGAAGGCGCTGGTCCCCGGGCCGGTGGCCGCCACCGCCCTGGCCACGGTGGTCCTCGCCGAGGCCGGCTCGGCCCCGGAATTGCTGGCGGCGCTCGTCGCCGGCGAGCGCTTCGCCGGGCTGGCCCTCGACGGTGACATCCGGTTCGACGCCGCGACGTCGACGGCGTCAGGCACACTGCCGTTCGCGCTGGGCGTGGCCGACGGCGCCGTGCTGTTGGCGCCGGCCGACGGCAGGTGGTTGCTGATCGACACCGGCAGCGAGGGCGTGCGGATCGAACCCCTGCGGGCCACCGACTTCTCCCAGCCGTTGGCCCGGGTGGTGCTGGACTCGGCACTGGGCACGGTGGTGGCGGACAAGCGCGAGCGCGTCGAGGAGCTGGCCGCGACCGTGCTGGCGGCCGAGGCGGCCGGCATCACCCGATGGTCGCTGGAGACCGCCGTCGCCTACGCCAAGGTTCGCGAGCAGTTCGGCAAGCCGATCGGCAGCTTCCAGGCCATCAAGCACATCTGCGCCGAGATGCTGTGCCGCGCCGAGCAGGCCGAGGTGGCCGCCGCCGATGCCGCGCGGGCGGCCGCCGAGGGCGACGAATCCCAGTTCTGTATCGCGGCGGCCCTGGCCGCGAGCACCGGCATCGCCGCCGTGAAGGCCAGCGTCAAGGACTGCATCCAGGTGCTCGGCGGCATCGGCTGCACCTGGGAGCACGACGCGCATCTGTACCTGCGTCGGGCGCACGCCATCGGCCGCTTCCTGGGCGGGGCCGAGGCCTGGCTGCGCCGCATCACCGCGCTGACCCAGTCGGGTGTGCGACGCCGCCTGGGTATCGACCTCACCGAGGTCGAGGACCGGCGGGCGGAGATCGCCGCCGCCGTCGCGCAGATCGCCGAACTGCCCGAGGAGAAGCGGCAGGCTGCGCTGGCCGTGGCGGGTCTGCAGGCACCGCACTGGCCGCCGCCCTACGGGCGCGGCGCCGGACCGGCCGAGCAGCTGCTGATCGATCAGGAGCTGGCGGCGGCCGGCGTGGCGCGGCCCGACCTGGTGATCGGGTGGTGGGCGGCGCCGACCATCCTCGAGCACGGCACGCAGGAGCAGATCGAGCGCTTCGTGCCGGGCACCATGCGCGGCGAATTCCTTTGGTGTCAACTGTTTTCCGAACCGGGAGCCGGCTCGGACCTGGCGTCGCTGCGCACCAAGGCGGTCCGGACCGGCGGCGGCTGGCTGTTGACCGGGCAGAAGGTGTGGACGTCGGCGGCGCACAAGGCGCGCTGGGGCGTGTGCCTGGCGCGCACCGACCCGGACGCGCCGAAACACAAGGGCATCACCTACTTCCTGGTGGAGATGAGCTCACCGGGCATCGAGATCCGCCCGCTGCGCGAGATCACCGGCGACTCCTTGTTCAACGAGGTGTTCCTGGACAACGTGTTCGTTCCCGACGAGCTGGTCGTCGGCGAGGTGAACGACGGCTGGCGGCTGGCCCGCACCACGCTGGCCAACGAGCGCGTCGCGATGGCCAACGGAACGGCGCTGGGCAACCCGATGGAGGAATTGCTCGAGCTGCTGGCCGAGCTCGATCTCGACGCCGCGCAGCAAGACCGGTTGGGGCGGTTGATCATTGCCGCGCAGACCGGCGCGCTGCTGGACCAACGCATCGCCCAGCTGGCGGTGGGTGGGCAGGACCCCGGGGCGCAGTCCAGCGTGCGCAAGCTCATCGGTGTCCGCTACCGCCAGGCCCTGGCCGAATTCACCATGGATGTGTCCGAGGGCGGCGGCCTGGTGCACAACCAGGCGGTGTTCGACTTCCTCAACACCCGCTGCCTGACCATCGCCGGCGGCACCGAACAGATCCTGCTCACCGTCGCCGCGGAGCGACTTCTGGGGCTGCCGCGCTAGCCGAGATCGGTTGCGGCGGCGTGTAATTCGCGCTTCTCACCGTCCGGTCGGCCGTGGTGCGGTTGCCGCGGTCGGTTCGGCGATTACCCCGAGTAGGGCTTAGGAGAAGGTGGTCTGCGCGCAGGTGCTCGGGGAGGTGATGTTGACCCCGGGGTAGACCACCTGGATGTGGGTGCAGGCGATGACGTTGTTGTCGGTCTTGGGCTGCCCCGTCTGCCAATCGGTGGAGTCGATGCGCCCGTTGGTCTGGTATTTGTCCGGCGGGCCCTCGCCCATGTAGATGGTGGTGATCTCGTCGGAACCCATCGACTTCATCACCCGCTCGTACTGGCCGGAGGCGTGGGCGTCGAGGTAAGCCAGCCGGTTCGAGGACCGGATCTCGGTGGTTTGGCGGGCCCACAGGCCGGGCGGAAAACCGGTCACCCCGTCGGGTGTCAGCATGTCCGCCCCGGCGGTGAAGTCACAGTGACCGTCGGCCTTGAAGCAATTGAGGACGGTCCGAGTCTCCAGCTGGTTGGGCCCGTCCAGCGGGAACAGCGTGGTGGCGGTGTTGCTCGCCGCCGCGCACACCCCGGCGGGCGCAAACATCGGCAGCACTGCGACGACTGCGAATCCCGATACCAGCCGCATCATCGATGCTCCCTTTCCCGGTGACCCCAACGGTGAACTTAGTCCCGCGCCTACTCGTCGTAGGTGACTTCTACCGAATCAGATTCCGGGTGAGATTGACAGGCCAGGATCAGGCCCTCGTCGAGATCCTGCTGCTCGAGCACGTCGTTGACCTCCATGCTCACGTTGCCCTTGCGCAGCGTGCATGCGCACGCGCCGCAGTGACCCTCGCGACAGGAGAAGGGCGCGTCGAGGCCCTTGGCCAGCAGGACGTCGAGCAACTTGGCGTTGCGCGGCCACGACACGGTGTGGGTCTCGCCGTCCAGTTCCACCACCGCGGTGGCTGGCGGCTCGTCGCCCTCGCGGGCATCCTCGAGCTTGATCGCCGCGAAGGGGTCGGAGTCGAGCGACTTGAACACCTCGATATGGATCTGCGCCGCAGGCACTTTCAGCGTTTCCAGCGCCTCCTTCGCCGAATCCATGAAGGCGCCGGGGCCGCAGATGTACACGGGCCGATCCGTGTACGGGGCGACCAGCCTGGCCAGCGCGGCCACGCTGGGCAGGCCCTGCAGCGATTCCAGCCAGTGCAGCACCGTGAGCCGGTCGGGATACTTGGCGGACAGCTCGCGCAGCGCGTCGGCGAAGATCACCGACTTGTCGTCGCGATTGGCGTAGAGCAGGGTCACCTGGCCGTTGCCCTCGGCGAGCGCGGACTTGCAGATCGACATGATGGGCGTGATGCCGCTGCCCGCGGCCAGCAACAGAAAGTCGTCGCCCAGCGTTTTGGGCACGAAGTTGCCCGACGGGGCCAGCACGTGGATCCGCATGCCCGCCTTGGCGTGGTCGCACAGCCAGTTGGACGCGTAACCGTCCGCGGTGCGCTTGATGGTGACCGTGAGCGCGTCGTCGGTGAACGGCGAGCTGCACAGCGAATAGCAACGGGCGACCGAGCCGGTGCGCTCGCTGGGTACGCGCAGCGTCAAGAACTGGCCCGGCGCGTACCGTAGCCGCTCGGGCGGGATGGCGGGGTCGCCCGCGTCGTCCGGCACCGCGAACACCAGCGACCGCGCGTCGTCGGTCTCGGCGATGACCTCGGCGACCTGCAGTTCGAGGACGTGGTCACCCAGCGGCTCGTCGGGTGCTTGGTCCAGATCCGCCTCGGTCAAGGCCCGTCCCTTCCTTTCAGTACAACTAGAACATGTTACAGAAAAGCGGATTCGTACCGCTACCAGCCGCAGGAATACCCTGCTCGACACAAATCGGAACGTGTTCTAGTCTCTGGTGTAAGTCCGCTGAGTAAGTCTGGCGCAGGAGGCAAACGTAAGTGACGTCCATTCAACAGCGCGATGCGCAGTCCGTGTTGGCTGGCATCGATGATCTGCTCCCGCAGATTCGCGAACGCGCTCAGGCGACAGAGGACCTGCGGCGGCTGCCCGACGAGACCGTCCAGGACCTTAAGGACGTGGGCTTTTTTACCCTGTTGCAGCCCGAGCAGTGGGGCGGGTTGCAGTGCGATCCGGCGCTGTTCTACGAGGCGGTCCGCCGACTGGCCAGCGCGTGTGGTTCCACCGGCTGGGTAAGCTCGATCATCGGCGTGCACAACTGGCACCTGGCGCTGTTCGACCAGCGGGCGCAGGAGGAGGTTTGGGGCGAGGACCCGAACGTGCGGGTCTCGTCGTCGTATGCCCCGATGGGCGCGGGCGTGGTGACCGACGGCGGCTATCTGGTCAACGGTTCGTGGAATTGGTCCTCGGGTTGTGACCACGCCACGTGGGCCTTCCTCGGCGGCCCGGTGATCAAGGACGGCCGTCCGGTCGACTTCGGCAGCTTCCTGATTCCGCGCAGCGAGTACCGCATCGACGACGTGTGGCACGTCGTCGGCCTGCGTGGCACCGGCAGCAACACCGTCGTCGTCAAGGACGTCTTCGTGCCGCGGCACCGGTTCCTGTCCTACAAGGCCATGAACGACGGCACCGCCGGCGGGTACCAGACCAACACCGCTCCGGTCTACAAGATGCCTTGGGGCACAATGCATCCCACCACCATTTCCGCGCCGATCGTCGGGATGGCCTACGGCGCGTACGACGCGCACGTCGAGCACCAGGGCAAGCGGGTGCGCGCGGCATTCGCGGGCGAGAAGGCCAAGGACGACCCGTTCGCCAAGGTGCGCATCGCCGAGGCGGCCAGCGACATCGACGCGGCCTGGCGCCAACTGAGCGGCAACGTCGCCGACGAGTATGCCCTGCTGAGTGCCGGCAAGGAGATCCCGTTCGGCCTGCGCGCCCGGGCGCGGCGCGACCAGGTGCGCGCCACCGGCCGCGCGATCGCCTCCATCGACCGGCTGTTCGAGGCATCCGGCGCCACCGCTTTGGGCAACGACCAACCGGTGCAACGGTTCTGGCGTGACGCGCACGCGGGCCGGGTGCACGCGGCCAACGACCCGGAGCGCGCCTACCAGATCTTCGGGAACAACGAGTTCGGGTTGCCGCCCGGCGACACCATGGTCTAAGCCGTGACGGCTATCGAGGAGCTGACGTTCGAGTCCACCTCGCGATTCGCCGAGGTCGACCTCGACGGGCCGCTGAAGCTGCACTATCACGAAGCCGGCGTCGGCAATGAGCAGACAATCGTGCTGCTGCACGGTGGCGGTCCGGGCGCGGCGAGTTGGACCAACTTCTCCCGCAACATCCCGGTGCTGGCCGAGCGGTTTCACGTGCTGGCCGTCGACCAGCCGGGCTACGGCCACTCCGACAAGCGTGTCGAGCACGGGCAGTTCAACCACTACGCGGCCCGAGCGCTCAAGGGGCTCTTCGACCAGCTGGGCCTGGGACGCGTTCCGCTGATTGGGAATTCGCTGGGCGGCGGCACCGCGGTCCGCTTCGCGCTGGACTACCCGGACCGGGCCGGGCGCCTGGTGCTGATGGGCCC
Source organism: Mycobacterium arosiense ATCC BAA-1401 = DSM 45069 (assembly GCF_002086125.1). Taxonomy (GTDB): domain Bacteria; phylum Actinomycetota; class Actinomycetes; order Mycobacteriales; family Mycobacteriaceae; genus Mycobacterium; species Mycobacterium arosiense. The sequence goes on along the minus strand of NZ_MVHG01000064.1, from coordinate 3,542 downwards.
CGGCGGGGTGAGCGTGAACCTGTTCGCGCCCGACCCGACCGAGGGCGTCAAGCGGCTGGGCAGGTTCTCCGCCGAGCCCACCCGGGAAAACCTCGAGGCGTTTCTGCGGGTGATGGTCTACGACCAGAAACTGATCACCGACGAATTGATCGACCAGCGTTTCGAGTTGGCCAGCACGCCCGAATCGCTGACGGCGACGCGGGCGATGGGAATGTCTTTCGCCGGAGCCGATTTCGAGCTGGGCATGATGTGGCGCGAGGTGCATCGGCTGCGCCAGCCGGTGCTGCTGATCTGGGGCCGCGAGGACCGGGTCAACCCGCTGGACGGCGCGCTGGTCGCACTGAAAACCATTCCGCGTGCACAGCTTCACGTTTTCGGGCAATGTGGGCACTGGGCACAGGTGGAGAAGTTCGACGAGTTCAACAAGCTCACCATCGATTTCCTGGGAGGTGCGCGATGAGCATCCGCTCTCTGGGCTATCTGCGTATCGAGGCCACCGACATTGCGGCCTGGCGTGACTACGGCTGCAAGGTCCTCGGCATGGTCGAGGGCAAGGGTGCTACCGAGGGTGCGCTGTATCTGCGGATGGACGACTTCCCCGCGCGGCTGGTGATCGTGCCCGGCGAACAGGACCGGCTCATCGAGGCCGGCTGGGAATGCGCGAATGCCGCAGGGCTACAAGAGATTCGGAATCGGCTCGACATCGAGGGCACGCCTTATAAGGAGGCAACCGCCGCCGAGTTGGCCGATCGCCGGGTCGACGAGATGATCCGGTTCTCCGACCCTTCCGGCAACCGCCTGGAGGTCTTCCACGGCGCCGCGCTGGAGCACCGCCGCGTGGTCAGCCCGTACGGGCACAAGTTCGTCACCGAGGAGCAGGGCCTCGGCCACGTGGTGTTGACCACCCGCGACGACGAGGAGACGCTGCACTTCTACCGCGACGTGCTCGGCTTCAAGCTGCGCGACTCGATGCGACTGCCGCCGCAGGTGGTCGGCCGCCCCGCCGACGGGCCGCCGGCCTGGCTGCGGTTTCTGGGCTGCAACCCCCGGCACCACAGCCTGGCCTTCATGCCCGGACAGACCCCCAGCGGCATCGTGCACCTGATGGTCGAGGTCGAGAACGCCGACGACGTCGGGCTGTGCCTGGACCGGGCGCTGCGCCGCAAGGTGCCCATGTCGGCGACGCTGGGCCGCCACGTCAACGACCTGATGCTGTCCTTCTACATGAAGACTCCCAGCGGGTTCGACGTTGAATTCGGTTGCGAGGGTAGGAAAGTCGAAGACGACGATTGGATTGCCCGGGAGAGCACCGCGATCAGCCTGTGGGGCCACGACTTCAGCGTCGGATTCAAAGGTTAATTTTTCAGGCCATGACTGCCGCGCCGATCGATCCGCGCACGTTCCGCAGCGTGCTAGGCCAGTTCTGCACCGGGATCACCATCATCACCACCGTGCATGACGACGTTCCGGTCGGATTCGCCTGCCAGTCCTTCGCGGCGCTGTCGCTCGACCCGCCGCTGGTGCTGTTCTGTCCCACCAAGGTGTCGCGGTCGTGGCAGGCAATCGAGGCCAGCGGCCGGTTCTGCGTCAACATGCTGACCGAGCGGCAGAAGCACGTCTCGGCCCGCTTCGGCTCCAAGGAACCCGACAAGTTCGCCGGAATCGACTGGCACCCTTCCCAACTCGGTTCGCCGATCATCGACGGTTCGCTGGCCTACATCGACTGCACGGTGGCCTCCGCACACGACGGGGGCGATCACTTCGTGGTATTCGGTGCGGTGCAGTCGCTTTCGGAGGCCCCCAAGATCAAGCCGCGGCCGCTGCTGTTCTATCGCGGTGAATACACCGGTATCGAACCGGACAAGACGACACCGGCGCAGTGGCGTGACGACCTGGAAGCCTTCCTGACCACCACCACCCAGGACACCTGGCTTTAGTCCGGCGACAATGCGCGCCGTGAAGCGGCGCGAGGAGGAGTCGGACAGTCGAATTTAGCGGCGCCCTACCGGTCGCGCCGGTCCGCCGACATGTCCACCGTGGGGGAGTTGTCCGCTATCGGCTGCTCCTGGCTCCACGCGGGGTCGCGGCCGGAGGCGGCATCGCCGGTAACGGCGTCCTTGTCGGCCTTGGGCTTCGGGTCCAGGCTGTCAGCACGCTTGAACTGCTCGTCCAGCTGTTCGCGCGAGGACGCCGCTTCGGTCTGATGGGTCGACGCCCGATCCTGCAGCCGGGCGGCTTCTGCCGCCTTCGCCTCGGCTTCGGCTTGGGCGGCACGGGCTTTCGCCGCCGTCTCCGCCGCCAGCGCCTCGCGGCGCTCGACCTTGGCGGTCTCCAGCCTGGCTTGTTCGCGAATCCCCTCGGCCTGGCGCGCGCGGCGGCGCCTGGTGGCTGCGCGGGCTGCGATGGCGAGCGCGACGAGCAGCAGGACCGCCACCACTGCGGCGATGATGATCCAGACGGTGTTGTTGGTGTTCATGATGGACTCCGTTGTCGATATACCGAAGCGCTGAGGCCTCGCTCGGCGGGTTGCCGTATTTGTCAGCAATCAAACAATCGGGGGCGGCGCCCGGTGCTCTCGCGCGAGTCCAAGGCCGGAGAATGGTGTCATGACGCTGGACCTGAACGCGTACTTCGACCGCATCAACTACGACGGTCCGGCCGAGCCGAACCTCGAGGTGCTCCAGGCGCTGATGACCGCCCACACCGGCTCCATCCCGTTCGAGAACCTCGATCCGCTGATGGGGGTGCCGGTCGACGACCTGAGCCCGCAGGCCCTCACCGACAAGCTGGTCCGCCGGCGCCGCGGCGGGTACTGCTACGAGCAGAACGGCCTGATGGGCTACGCGCTGGGCGAAATCGGTTTCCGGGTGCGGCGGTTGGCCGGCCGGGTGGTCTGGATGCTGCCGCCCGGGACGCCGCTGGGGGCCCAGACGCACACGGTGCTCGCGGTGACCTTCCCCGGCTCGCACGGTTCGTTTCTGGTCGACGTCGGGTTCGGCGGCCAGACGCTGACGTCTCCGATCCGGTTGCAGACCGGCAACGCCCAGCCGACCACGCACGAGCCATACCGGCTGAACGACCGCGGCGACGGCCTGGTTTTGCAAGCCCTGGTCCGTGGCGAGTGGCAACCGCTGTACGTTTTCGGCACCCACACCGTGCCGCAGGTCGACCTGAGGGTGGGCAGCTGGTACGTCTCCACGCACCCGCAGTCGATATTCGTGACTGGCCTGATGGTCGCGCTCGCCACCGACGACGCCCGCTACAACCTGGCCGGCCGGAATCTGAGCATCCACCGCGCCGACGGCAGCGAGAAGATTCGCCTCGACGACGCGGCGGCGGTGGTCGACGTGCTCGGTGAGCGGTTCGGCATCGATGTGGCGGGCATCGCCGAGCGGGGTGCGCTCGAGGCACGCATCGCGCAGGTGCTCGACGCCTAGGAGCTTGCTGAATTAGGGGTTTGTGGGGCGGGGCGTCTCGAGCCGTCTCGCGGCGTGTTGGAGTCAGACCCTCGGGTCGACAGAAAAGAGATCGCCCCGCCGGGT
>NZ_MVHG01000063.1 GCF_002086125.1 Mycobacterium arosiense ATCC BAA-1401 = DSM 45069 | reverse complement strand
GCCCCGGCGCCGTCCGCCTTGCCCGCCGTCGCGACCGCCCCCAGCCCCGTCGCACCGGCTGCGGCCCCGGCCACGGCGCCGGCGCCCACGCCCACCACGACGACGAGCACGGTGGCCAGCGCGCCACCGGCTCCGCCGGCTCCGGCCGCCCCCGCGGCGGGGTTCTTCCCTCCCTACGTCATCGGCCCCCCGGGGATGGGCACCGGCTCGGGCATGAGCGCCGGCGCCAGCTCCAGCGCGAAAAGAAAAGCGCCCGAGCCGGATAGCGCGGCGGCCGCCGCGGCAGCGGCCGCGCGCAACAGCGCACGCGCACGGCGGCGACGGCGCGCGACGCAGCGTGGCCACGGTGACGAGCCGATGGACATGAACGTCGACGTCGACCCCGACTGGGACGCCTCGCTCGCATCGGAGCGGGGCGCCGGGGCCCTCGGGTTCGCCGGCACCGCCCGCAGGGACGCGGTCGCCCCGGCGGCCGGGTTGACCACACTGGCCGTCGACGAGTTCGGCGATGGCCCGACGGTGCCGATGACGCCGGGCACCTGGGACCGCGACGGTGCGGCGCCGCGCAGCGAGGACCGGGACGTCTAGCAACGGGACAACTGGATAACCGTCGCGACCCCGGCGATCCGTCCCGAGGGGGCCGGTGCGCGCCGAGATAATGACGCGGTACAGACGCTGAAGCACGGGCGCAGGTTGCGGCCGGGTCGATGCAAGTGCTGGTGGATCCCGACGCTGCAGGCCACCGCCATCACCCGCATCGACGCCCCGCCGAACCCTACGCCTACCCGCGCCGACCCTTCAGTTGCTCTGACCGCCTACCCAACGTTGCTGGCGCCCGAGGCGGCCTGGGACGGGCGCGGTTTCCCATTGTCCGAGCTGCAGCCACTCGCGCAGTTCGGCGGCCGCGTCGCTGTCGGCGATGGGGCCGATCCAATGGGCCGGGCCGCAGGCCACTCGGTCGTTCGTGCAGGGCTGCAGCACGGCCATGACGCCGCCGCCGGCCGGGCGGGACGCACAGGTGAGCGGTCCGAGCATGCAGGAGGCAGTGACCAGCATGGCGTGCGGACAGCGCCGAATGGCCGGCCGCAGTTCGTCGATCACCGACAGTTCATCGGCGACCGCGCAAGCCGCGCAGACGATCACGGTGAAGGGGCGATCGGTGCCCCGGCGCGACGAGGTCACCGCGGTGTGTGCGGTCCGGGGTAGGGCAGCAGCGCCATTTCACGGGCGTTCTTGATGGCCGCCGCGACCTGTCGTTGCTGCCGGACGGACAGGCCGGTGACCTGGCGGGACCGGATCTTGCCGCGTTCGGAGATGAACGTGCGCAGCGTCGCGGTGTCCTTGTAGTCCACCGTGTCCAACCCCAGAGCGCGGAGCGCGTTCTTTTTGGCCGAACGGCCGGTCGCCAGCGCGGGCCGGGGGGTGCGGGTGCGGGCGGCTCTCCTGGCCATCACCAGCTCGCCTTCCGCACCCCGGGCAGCTGCCCGGCGTGCGCCAATGCGCGGACACGGACCCGGGATAATCCGAACTTGCGCAGGTGGCCACGTGGGCGCCCGTCGACCGCGTCACGGTTGCGGACTCGCACCGCGCTGGCGTCGCGGGGCTGGCGGGCCAACGATTCTCGCGCCGCCGCCCGCTGTTCGGCGGTGCTCGCCGGTGCGCGGATGATCTCTTTGAGTTCGGCGCGACGTTGGGCATAACGGGCCACGATCGCGCGGCGGCGCTCGTTCTTGACGATCTTGGACTTCTTGGCCATGTTCAGCGCTCCTCGCGAAACTCGACGTGGCGGCGGATGACCGGGTCGTACTTGCGCAGCACCAGCCGGTCGGGGTCGTTGCGACGGTTCTTGCGGGTGATGTAGGTGTATCCGGTGCCCGCCGTGGAGCGAAGCTTGACCAGCGGACGAATCTCATTGCGTGCCATCAGATTCGCTGCCCCTCGCGGCGCAACCGGGCCACTACCGCCTCGATGCCGTCGCGGTCGATCACCTTGATGCCCTTGGCGCTGACCCGCAGCCGGATCCGGCGCCGCTCCGAGGGCAGGTAGTAGGTCTTGAGCGCAATGTTGGGATCCCAGCGCCGCGAGGTCCGGCGATGGGAATGCGAGACCGCCCTACCGAAACCCGGTCGGCGGCCGGTCACCTGGCAGTGGGCGGACACGTGCACCTCCATTGTGGCTTATTGAAAATCGTTTTCGACAAGGCCCGACCCGAACGGTACCGTATGTGACGGCTAGATGAAAATCATTATCAATAAGGAGGACGATGCGGACGCCCGTCATCCTGGTCACCGGCCAGAGGGACACCGACCCGGTCGTGGGTGCACTGCTGAGCAACCCGGGAACACTGGTGGTCGAGCATCTCTTCGACGGTCACGTGGTGCGACGGACCACAGCGTCGCTGTCCGACGGCGTCTTGACGTCCGACGAGAGCGGCCTGGAACTCGCGCATGGCTGCATCTCGTGCACCATCCGCAACGACCTGCTGGTGTTGCTGCGCCAGTTGCACCGGCGCGACGACGTCGACCGGATCGTCGTGCACCTAGGGCCTTGGCTGGAGCCGGAACCAATCTGCCTGGCGATCAAGCACGTTCGGGTTCGCGTGGCGCCTGGCTACATCGACGGGCCGGCGGCCCTGGATGTGTCGATCGCCGCCGTGGTGACCTGCGTGGACTCGTCGGCGTGGCTGAGCCAAGCGCTGGGTGAGGACGAATTGGACGATGGACGCACCGAGGCTCAAGTGGTGATCGGGCAGGCCGAATTCGCCGATGTGGTGGTGCTCAACCGCCCCAATCCGTTCGTCGCCGCCGTGCTGCGCCGGCTGTCGCCGCGCGCTCGCCTGCAGGTGGGTGCCGACGGCATCGAAAATGCGCTGAACAACCTGCATCGCGACACCCGACGCGGCCGCAGCGACGACCCCCACGGGCCGCTGCTGGCCGGTCAGCCCCCGCTGGAATCACGGGGTCCGATCAGCTTGGTGGAGTTCAGTTCCCGCCGGCCTTTCCATCCACAGCGCCTGCACGCCTGCCTGGACCTGCTGCTCGACGGCGTGATCAGAACCCGCGGGCGGCTCTGGCTGGCGGGACAGCCCGATCGGGCGATGTGGTTGGAATCGGCCGGCGCCGGGCTGCGGGTCAGCTCGGCCGGCAAGTGGCTGGCCGCCCTGAGCGGCGCCGAGCTCGACGGCGTCGACGCGGAGCGAAGGATTTTCGCCGAACTGGCCTGGGACGAGCGGCACGGCGACCGGCACACGGCGATGACCATTTTGGTGTGCGGCGCAAAACCGGCCGATATCCTCGACGCCCTGCACGGCGCGCTGCTCACCGACGAGGAGATGAGGCGTCCGCGTGACTGGGTCGGTTATGACGACCCCTTCGGCGACTGGCATCAGGAGCCGTGCGGGGACCGGGCGGAAGTCGCCGACAACGCGGCCCGGCATACCGGGCACGACACCGGCCCGTCATGAAATCCGGCGTCCCTCCCGACTAGCAATCCAGTTCGCGCACCGTCGAATGGCAAACACCGCCCCGGCCGTCCAAAGCGAGCCATTCGTGTTGCGCGCCACCGGAAAAGGCGTGTCGGTGGCGCGGCGTAGTGTGGGTCGGGTGCGAAGCGAAGGCGATACCTGGGACATCACCACGAGCGTGGGCTCCACCGCGTTGTTCGTGGCAACAGCGCGGGCATTGGAGGCGCAAAAGCCCGACCCGCTGGCCGTCGATCCATACGCGGAGGTCTTCTGCCGCGCCGTGGGCGGTTCGTGGGCGGACGTGCTGGACGGCAAGGATCCCGACCATCAGCTGAAGACCGCCGACTTCGGCGAGAACTTCGTCAACTTCCAGGGGGCCCGCACCAAGTTTTTCGACGAATACTTCCGCCGCGCGGCGGACGCGGGGGTGCGACAGGTGGTCGTCCTGGCCGCGGGCCTGGACTCGCGCGCCTACCGCTTGGACTGGCCGGCCGCGACCACCATCTTCGAGCTCGACCAGCCGCAGGTGCTCGACTTCAAGCGCGAGGTGCTCGCCAGTGCCGGCGCCCAACCGCGCGCCGAGCGCCGTGAGATCGCCATCGATCTGCGTGAAGACTGGCCGCAAGCGTTGCGCGACAGCGGTTTTGACCCCGCCGAGCCGTCCGGCTGGATCGCCGAGGGCCTGTTGATCTATCTCCCGGCGACTGCTCAGGAGCAGCTGTTCACCGGCATCGACACCCTGGCCGGTCACGGCAGTCACGTCGCGGTCGAAGATGGCGCCCCGATGCAGCCCGAGGATTTCGAGGCCGCCGTGGCCGAAGAACGGGCGGCGACCGCGCAGGGGGACGGCCGGGTGTTCTTCCAGCTCGTCTACAACGAGCAGCACGCGCCCGCCACCGAATGGTTCGGCCGGCACGGCTGGACCGCGGTCGGCACTCCCTTGGCCGACTACCTCCGCGAGGTCGGGCGTCCGGTACCCGGCCCCGACACCGAGGCCGGCCCGATGATCGCGCGCAACACCCTGGTGAGCGCCGTCCGGGCCTGACGCATCGGCACAGAACCGGCCGCGATCACTGATCAAGGCCGGAGTTCGGCGACGGTCCTTCGCCGCCGACGTTGCCCGGCAAAGCGATCAGCGCGGAACTTTTCTGCTCTGCCGCCCGACTACTGGCTGCGTGATCGTCGTGCCGGCTATCCGGCGGTGGCGACCGTCGAGCTCACCACATCGTCAAGGAGTCGCTGCTATGACCGCGCCGGTGCGGACGGTGCCGTCCCTGATCCGCTCGGTCGCGGCGGACGGTCGCAAGATAGCCGCACCGAGTTGATAATGAAAATGATGTTCATTAAGGTAGGGCCGTGCTGTGAGGCAGCCCGACGTGTGGCTGTGAGTTTGCCGAAAAAGCGGATAAACGCTACCCGAAAAGTCCTCAACAGCGGTAAAAGAGGGGCAGTGAAGTGGTGAGTCGGACGGGCCCGAACGTCTCGACAGTTAGCTTATGCAATGCTAACTTCAGGCGGGGTAAGTTAGGGGAGACTACGTACATGAGAAGACCCGGCCGTGGAACTCGGTGACACCGGCATGCTCACAGCTCAACCCGTTGTTTCGCGAGCGGACGCCAGAGTTGACGAGGACGTCGTCAGCCGGTTCGCCACGTGCTGCCGGGCGCTCGGCATCGTGGTCTACCAGCGCCAGCGTCCCGCCGATCTGGCCGCCGCGCGCTCCGGTTTCACTGCGCTGACCCGTATCGCCCACGACCAGTGCGACGCGTGGACCGGTCTTGCGGCCGCGGGCGACGTGTCCCTGCGAGTGCTCGAGGCGGTGTCGCGCAACGTCGCGACCGCCGGCACGCTGCAGCGCCAGGTCGATCTGACGCCCGGGTCGCTGGGCTTCCGCTACGACACCGGACTGTATTTGCAGTTTCGGGCCGCGACGCCCGACGACTTCCACCTCGCCTACGCCGCCGCGCTGGCAACGGCCGGACGATTTGCTGAGGCGGACGAAATCGTCGCCGGCCTGACCGCCGGACGCCCGAACTGGCGGGAGGCCCGCTGGGTCTTTACCGTCATCAACTACCGCGCCGAGCGCTGGTCGGACGTCGTCAAGCTGCTGACCCCGATCGTCAACGACCCGGACCTCGACGAGGCGTTCTCGCACGCCGCCAAGATCGCCCTGGGTACCGCGCTGGCTCGGCTGGGCATGTTCGCCCCGTCGCTGTCGTATCTGGAGGAGCCCGACGGTCCCGTCGCGGTGGCCGCCGTCGACGGCGCGCTGGCCAAGGCGCTGGTGCTGCGCGCACATGTGGACGAGGACTCGGCGAGCGAGGTGTTGCAGGATCTGTACGCCGCGCATCCGGAGAACGAGCAAGTCGAACAGGCCCTGACCGACCCGAGTTTCGGCATCGTGACCACCACCGCGGCCCGTATCGAAGCCCGTACCGATCCCTGGGATCCCGAAACCGAGCCCAGCGCAGAGGATTTCATCGACCCCGCCGCGCACGAACGCAAAGCCGTGCTGCTGCACGAGGCGGAACGCCAGCTGGCCGAATTCATCGGACTCGATGAGGTCAAGAACCAGGTTTCGCGGCTGAAGAGCTCGGTCGCCATGGAACTGGTACGCAAGCAGCGCGGACTCGCGGTCGCACAGCGCGCCCACCACCTGGTGTTCGCCGGCCCGCCAGGGACCGGTAAGACCACCATCGCCCGCGTGGTCGCCAAAATCTATTGCGGCCTGGGGCTTTTGAAGCGGGAGAACATCCGAGAGGTACACCGCGCCGACCTCATCGGCCAGCACATCGGCGAGACCGAGGCCAAGACCAACGCCATCATCGACAGCGCACTGGACGGCGTGCTGTTCCTCGACGAGGCCTACGCGCTGGTCGCCACGGGCGCCAAGAACGACTTCGGGCTGGTGGCCATCGACACCCTGCTGGCGCGGATGGAGAACGACCGCGACCGCCTGGTGGTCATCATCGCCGGATACCGCGCCGACCTGGACAAGTTCCTGGACACCAACGAGGGCTTGCGTTCCCGATTCACCCGCAACATCGACTTCCCTTCTTACGCACCGTCGGAGTTGGTCGAGATCGCGAACACGATGGCCGAGCAGCGCGACAGCATCTTCGAACCGGCCGCGCTCGAACACATGGAGGCGTTGTTCACCAAGTTGGCCACCGAGTCGACCCCGGATGCCAACGGAATCTCGCGACGCAACTTGGACATCGCCGGTAACGGTCGATTCGTCCGAAACATCGTCGAACGCTCCGAGGAAGAACGGGAGTTCCGGCTCGACCATTCCGAACACGCCGGAACCGACGAATTCAGTGACGAGGAGCTGATGACGATCACCGACGACGACGTCGCACGGTCGGTAGAGCCGCTGCTGCGCGGTCTTGGCCTGTCGGTGCCGGCATGAGCTCCGATCACGAGCCCGACGACCGCCGTTCGTTCGCGTCGCGCACGCCGGTAAACGACAATCCCGACCAGGTGGAGTATCGCCGCGGTTTCGTCACCCGCCACCAGGTCACCGGGTGGCGGTTCGTGATGCGGCGGATCGCCTCCGGTATCGCCTTGCACGACACCAGAATGCTCGTCGATCCGCTGCGCACCCAGTCCCGCGCGGTGGCGATGGGCGCGGTCCTGCTCATCACCGGACTGGCCGGTTGCTTTGTGTTCTCCCTGATCCGGCCGAACGGCACGGTGGGTACCAACGCGGTGCTGGCCGATCGCTCGACCGCCGCACTGTATGTCCGCGTCGGTGACGCCTTGCATCCGGTGCTCAACCTGGCGTCCGCCCGGCTGATCACCGGCCACGCTGTCGACCCCACCATGGTGAAAAGCAGTGAGCTGGACCGCTTTCCGCGGGGCAACCTGATCGGCATCCCGGGTGCACCGGAGCGCATGGTGCAAAACCCTTCGCACGACGCGAACTGGACGGTCTGCGACGCCGTCAGCGAGCCTGCCCAGGGCGGCCACGCCGCGCACAGCACCGGCGTGACGGTTATCGCGGGCCGGCCGGACAGCAGCGGTGCGCGCGCTGCCGCACTCGCGTCAGGGCAGGCGATCCTGGTTGACAGGGATGGCAGCACCTGGCTGTTGTGGGACGGCAGGCGATCGCAGATCAACCTGACCGACCACGCCATCACGAACGCACTCGGCCTGGGGCAGAACAACTCCGAGATACCCGCGCCCCGTCCCATCGCGCTGGGCTTGTTCAACGCGATTCCCGAGGGACCGCCGTTGGCGGCGCCGGGCATCCCGAACGCCGGCGCCCCGGCGCCGTTCGGCGTGTCCGCACCGATCGGCGCGGTAGTGGTCTCCTACGCCCTGGATCAGAGCTCCTCGGGCGCGCCGCGCTACTACGCGGTGCTGCCCGATGGCCTGCAGCAGATCTCCCCGGTGCTCGCCGCCATCCTGCGCAACACGAATTCCTATGGGCTGGACCAACCACCGCGGCTGGGCGCCGACGCGGTCGCCAAGCTGCCGGTGTCGCGGATGCTGGACACCGCGCGGTATCCGGATCGACAGGTCAGCGTGGTGGACACTGGCACGTCCCCCGTCACGTGCGCCTACTGGACCAAGCCGGCCGGGGCCGCGACCAGCTCGCTGAACCTGTTGTCCGGCTCGGCACTGCCGATCGCCGAATCGATCCACAGCGTCGATCTGGTTGGCGGCGGTGCCACGACGAATGGTGCCGTGGCCACCCGCGTCGCCCTGGCGCCCGGCACCGGTTACTTCACCCAGACCGTCGGTGGCGGCCCGGACTCGCCGGGCACCGGATCGTTGTTCTGGGTCTCCGACACCGGCGTCCGCTACGGGATCGACAACGAGGCCGAGCACTCGGCCGCCGGACACGGCAAAACCGTTGAGGCCCTTGGTCTTAGCGGGTCGCCGGTCCCCATTCCGTGGTCGGTGCTGTCGCTGTTCGCCAATGGTCCGACGTTATCGCGCGCCGACGCGCTGCTGGCACATGACGGGCTCACGCCCGACCAGAAGCCCGGCCGTGTGGCAGCTGCCGAGGGAGCCCCCCGATGAGCCGACTGATTTTCGAAGCGCGCCGCCGGTTGGCGCCGCCGGTCACCCGCAAGGGCACCATCGCCATCGAAGCCCCGCCCGAGCTGCCCCGGGTGATTCCGCCGTCGTTCCTGCGCCGGGCGATGCCCTATGTGCTGGTGATCCTGATCGTCGGCATGATCGTCGCCCTGTTCGCCACCGGGATGCGGCTGATCTCGCCTCAGACGCTGTTCTTTCCGTTCGTGCTGTTGCTGGCCGCGACCGCGATGTACCGCGGTAACGACAACAAGACGCGCACCGAGGAGGTCGACGCCGAACGCGCAGACTACCTGCGCTACCTGTCGGTGGTCCGGGACAACATCCGCACCCAGGCAACCGCGCAGCGCGCCGCCGCGCACTGGTCGCACCCGGAGCCGAGTGCGCTGGCGAGCGTGCCGGGATCCCGTCGGCAGTGGGAGCGTGACCCGCACGATCCCGACTTCCTGGTACTGCGGGCCGGCCGCCACCACGTGCCGCTGGCCACCGCCCTGCGGGTCAACGACACCGCCGACGAAATCGACCTGGAACCGGTGTCGCACAGCGCATTACGCAGCCTGCTCGACACCCATCGCACCGTGCGCGACGTGCCGACCGGAATCGATTTGACCAAGGTCTCCCGGATCACGGTGCTGGGCGCCGAAGACGACGCGCGGGCGGCGCTGCGCGCCTGGATCGCTCAGGCGGTGACCTGGCATGACCCGACCGTGCTCGGGATCGCAGTGGCGACTCCGGACTTAGAGAGCCCGGACTGGTCCTGGCTGAAGTGGTTGCCGCACATCGACATTCCCGGTGAGCTCGACGGGGTCGGCCCGGCCCGCTTCATGTCAACCAACGCCGACGACTTGGTCGCGAGCCTGGGCTCGGCGCTCGTCGACCGTCCGGCGTTCACCGGCGAGCCCGCCGATGCGCTCCGTCATCTGCTGATCGTCATCGACGACCCCGACTACGACCTGAACGCCTCGACCCTGGCGCTGGGCCGGGCGGGCGTCACCGTCGTGCACCGCAGTGCCACGGCGCCGAACCGTGAGCAGTATTCGGACCCCGAAAGGCCGATCCTGCGGGTCGCGAACGGCGCCATCGAACGCTGGCAGACCGGCGGGTGGCAGCCCTATATCGACAACGCCGACCGGTTGGGCGCGGACGAGGCGGCGCACCTGGCGCGCCAGCTGTCGCGCTGGGACTCCAACCCGACCCACACCGGCTTGCGCTCGGCGGCCACCAGCGGTGCCACGTTCACCACGATGCTGGGCATCTCGGACGCCTCCCAACTGGACGTCCCAACGCTGTGGGCGCCGCGCCGCCGCGAGGACGAGTTGCGTGTTCCGATCGGGGTCACCGCGACCGGTGAGCCGCTGATGTTCGACCTCAAGGACGAAGCCGAGGGCGGCATGGGTCCGCACGGGCTGATGATCGGTATGACGGGTTCGGGCAAGTCCCAGACCCTGATGTCAATCCTGTTGTCGCTGTTGACGACTCACCCGGCCGACCGGTTGATCGTCATCTACGCCGACTTCAAGGGTGAGGCCGGGGCCGACAGCTTCCGTAACTTCCCGCAGGTGGTCGCCGTCATCTCCAACATGGCCGAGAAGAAGTCGCTGGCCGACCGGTTCGCCGACACGCTGCGCGGCGAGGTGGCCCGCCGCGAGACGCTGCTGCGTGAAGCGGGCCGCCGGGTCCAGGGCAGCGCGTTCAACTCGGTGGTGGAGTACGAGGCCGCTTGCCGATCCGGGGCGGCCGGAACCACGGACCTGCCGCCGATCCCGACGCTGTTCGTGGTCGCCGACGAGTTCACGCTGATGCTGGCCGACCACCCCGAATACGCGGAGTTGTTCGATTACGTTGCGCGTAAGGGCCGCTCGTTCCGCATCCACATCCTGTTCGCGTCGCAGACCCTGGACGTCGGCAAGATCAAGGACATCGACAAGAACACCTCCTACCGCATCGGTTTGAAGGTGGCCAGCCCCAGCGTTTCCCGCCAGATCATCGGTGTCGAGGATGCCTACCACATCGAATCCGGCAAGGAGCACAAGGGCGTGGGCTTCCTGGTGCCCGCCCCGGGTGCGACGCCGATCAAGTTCCGCAGCACCTATGTCGACGGCATCTACGACCCGCCCCAGAAGGTCAAATCCTATGTGGTGCCTTCAATTCCGGAGCCCAAACTGTTCACGGCCGGACGGGTCGAACCGGATCAGGACACCGTGATCACCGCCCCCGAGGAAGACGACTTCACCGGGCCTCCTCGCAAGCTGATCGCCACCATCGGCGAGCAGCTGGCCCGCTACGGTCCGCGGGCGCCGCAACTGTGGCTGCCGCCGCTGGACGAGCCGATCCCGCTGACGGCCATGCTGGCGCGCGCCGGCGTGCCGCCGCGGCAATGGCAGTGGCCGCTCGGCGAGATCGACAAGCCGTTCGAGATGCGGCGCGACCCGCTGGTCTTCGACGCCGCCTCGTCGGCCGGGAACATGGTCATCCACGGCGGCCCCAAGTCGGGCAAATCGACCGCGCTGCAGACGTTCATCCTGTCCGCGGCCAACCTGCACTCGCCGCGCGAGGTCACCTTCTACTGCCTGGACTACGGCGGCGGCAAGCTACGGGCGCTCGACGGCCTGGCGCACGTCGGCAGCGTGGCGTCCGCGCTCGAGCCCGAACGCATCCGGCGTACCTTCGGGGAACTCGAACAGCTGCTGCTGTCGCGGCAGCGGCGACAGGCGTTCCGGGACTCCCGCGGTGCGGCCCCCGACGACGGCTTCGGCGAGGTGTTCCTGGTCATCGACAACCTCTACGCGTTCGGCCGCGACAACACCGACCAGTTCAACACCCGAAACCCGTTGCTGGCCAAGGTCAGTGAGTTGGTCAACATCGGTTTGGCCTACGGCATCCACGTCGTCATCACCACCCCCAGCTGGCTGGAGGTGCCGCTGGCGATGCGCGACGGGCTCGGCTTGCGACTCGAACTCAAGCTGCACGATCCGCGCGACAGCAATGTGCGGGTGGTCGGCGCGCTGCGCCGGCCCGCCGAGGCGGTGCCGCACGACCAGCCCGGGCGCGGATTGACCATGGCCGCAGA
This sequence comes from Mycobacterium arosiense ATCC BAA-1401 = DSM 45069, assembly GCF_002086125.1. GTDB lineage: Bacteria > Actinomycetota > Actinomycetes > Mycobacteriales > Mycobacteriaceae > Mycobacterium > Mycobacterium arosiense. The sequence goes on along the minus strand of NZ_MVHG01000063.1, from coordinate 18,911 downwards.
GCATTTCCTGTTCGCCGCCCCGGAGCTCGACCAGGTGGCAGCTATCAACGACCGTTACCCGGGCCTGGCCGCGCCGCCCGTGCGGCTGCTGCCGACCAACCTCGCCCCGGAGTCCGTCGGGTCGCTGTATCGCGGGCCGGAGCAGGTCGTCATCGGCCAGCGCGAGGAGGATCTCGCGCCGGTGGTGGTCAATTTCGCCGAGAACCCGTTGTTGATGGTGTTCGGCGACAGCAAGTCCGGGAAGACCACGCTGCTGCGTCACCTCATTCGCACGGTCCGCGAGCACTCGACGCCCGATCAGGTGGCCTTCACGGTGCTGGATCGGCGGCTGCACCTCGTCGACGAACCGTTGTTCGCCGACAACGAGTACACGGCCAACGTCGACCGCATCATCCCGGCGATGCTGGGCCTGGCCAACCTCATCGAATCGCGGCGCCCGCCGGCCGGCCTGTCACCCGCCGAGCTGTCCCGCTGGACGTTCGCGGGCCAGACCCACTACCTGGTCATCGACGACGTGGACCAGATACCGGATGCGCCGGCGATGAGCGGGCCCTACGTCGGGCAGCGCCCGTGGACCCCGCTGATCGGGTTGCTCTCGCAGGCAGCCGATTTGGGGATCCGGGTGATCGTCACCGCACGCGCCACGGGCTCGGGGCACGCGTTGATGACGAACCCGCTGCTGCGCCGCTTCAACGATCTGCAGGCGACCACGCTGATGCTGGCGGGCAATCCGCAGGACAGCGGCAAGATCCGCGGTCAGCGATTCGGCCGGTTGCCCGCCGGACGGGCGATCCTGTTGGGCGACGGCGATGGTCCGACGTATGTGCAGTTGGTCAACCCCTTGATCGGGGAGTCCGTAATGGCAAGTGAAGCGCAACGGGAGGAGTAGAGATGACGTTGCGAGTGGTTCCCGAAGGTCTGGCCGCCACCAGTGCTGCGGTGGAGGCCCTGACGGCCCGGCTGGCGGCCGCGCATGCGGCGGCGGCCCCGGCCATCACCGCGGTGGTGCCGCCGGCGGTCGATCCGGTATCGCTGCAAACCGCCGTAGGATTCAGCGCCGCGGGCCAGGAGCACTCCGCCATGGCGGCCCAGGGCGTCGAAGAGTTGGGCCGCGCCGGCGTGGGCGTCGGTGAAGCCGGCGCAAGCTATCTCGCGGGGGACACCGCGGCCGCGGCGACGTTCGGGATCGCGGGCGCCTGAGTATGATCGCCCCCCTCGCGCCCATCTGGATGGCTTCGCCACCCGAGGTGCATTCGGCGTTGCTGAGCGCCGGTCCAGGGCCGGGGCCGCTGTTGGCGGCCGCCGGCGCGTGGGCCGCGTTGAGCGCCCAATACGCCTCGGCGGCAGCCGAACTCAGTGGGCTGTTGGGGGAGGCCCAGGCCGGCGCGTGGGAGGGGCCGAGCGCCGAGCAATACGTCGCGGCCCACCTGCCCTACCTGGCATGGCTGCAGCAGGCCAGCGCGGACAGCGCGGCCGCCGCCGCGCAGCAAGAGGTCGCGGCGACGGCGTATGCGGCCGCGTCGGCGGCCATGCCGACGCTGGCGGAACTGGCCACCAATCACACCGTGCACGCGATCCTGGTGGGCACGAATTTCTTTGGCATCAACACCATTCCGATCGCGGTCAACGAGGCCGACTATGCGCGGATGTGGGTCCAGGCGGCCACCGTCATGAGCACCTACCAGGCGGTGGCGAGTTCGGCCCTGGCCGCGGCACCGCGCACCACGGCGGCGCCATCCATCGTCAATCCCGGCGGCCAGATCAACAGTGTGGTGACCAACGCCTCACAGAACAGCCCCGCGGACTGGTGGCAGAACTTCGTCCAGCAGTTGTCCAAGTTCTTCCAGGACTTCTTCCAGAACATCCAGCAGATGTTGCAGAGCTTCTCCTCGAATCTGCCGGCCTTCCTGGCGGCCAACGGCCCGCTGCTGTTCTTCGTTGCCTACCAGGTGTTCTTCAACGCGGTCGGCTGGCCGACCTGGGGCGCGATCCTGACCGCGCCGTTCCTGATTCCGCTGCTGCTGGGCATCGGCCTCAGTTCCTTGCTCACCACACCCGTCGAGGCGGCCGCGCCCGAGGCCGCCCCCGCCGCGGTGGCTCCGGTGCTGGCGTCGAACAAGCCGCCGATGTCGCCGGCGGTCGCGCTGGCTCCGACGGCGGCGGCCCCGGCCGGGGCCCCGGCCACCACGGTCGCCGCGGGTTCGCCGGCGCCCGCGGCGCCGGCGCCGGCGGCCGCGGCCAGCAACTTCGCCTACCTGGTTGCGGTCGGCGGCGACCCGGACGCCGGGGTCGGACCCACGCTCGGTGGCAGCGGCGGTGCCAAGGCTCCGGCGGCCACCGTCCCCGCGGCCGGTGCCGCGGCGGCCAGCCGCGCCGAGTCGCGGGCGAGGCGCCGTCGGCGGGCCGCGCTGCACGACCACGCCGACGAGTTCGCGGACATGGAATCCGATTTCGGCGTGCCGCCGGATTTCGGTGACGAGGAGGCGCTGGCCGCGGCCGTCGCATCCGCGCGGGGCGCCGGGCCGCTGGGTTTCGCCGGAACAACGCAGCGGCAGAAGGCTTTTCAGGCGGCCGGATTGACCAAGCTGGCCGACGACGACTTCGGCGGCGGCCCACGCATGCCGATGGTGCCTGGCACGTGGGAGCACGAAGCCGGCAACGGAACGGGCCCCACCGACCCGGGGAAAGGGGGGTAAGGCAGTCAGCCAGTCACAGATGAAATATCGAATCTCCAACGGACGCAACAGAAAGGAATCAACATGAGTATGTTGGACGCTCACATTCCGCAGTTGGTAGCCGCACAGTCGGCCTTCAGCGCCAAGGCGGCGTTGATGCGCAGCACGATCAGCCAGGCCGAGCAGGAAGCCATGTCGGCGCAGGCGTTCCACCAGGGTGAGTCCTCGGCCGCCTTCCAGGCCGCGCACGCGCGGTTCGTCGAGGTCGCCGCGCGGGTCAACACCCTGCTCGACATCGCACAGGCCAACCTCGGTGACGCCGCCGGGACCTACGTGGCCGCCGACGCCGCCGCCGCCTCCGGCTACACCGCGTTCTGAGCCCACCGCTAGCAACTTCGAAAGGACTTGTCATGTCGCAGATCATGTACAACTACCCGGCGATGTTGAGCCACGCCGCCGACATGTCCGGATACGCCGGCACCCTGCAGGGGCTCGGTTCCGACATCGCCAGCGAGCAGGCCACGCTGTCCAACGCCTGGCAGGGTGACACCGGTATGACCTACCAGGTGTGGCAGGCCCAGTGGAATCAGGCGATGGAAAGCCTGGTGCGCGCCTACCAGTCGATGGCCAGCACCCACGAGGCGAACACCATGTCCATGCTTGCCCGCGACCAGGCCGAAGCCGCCAAATGGGGCGGCTAGTTCGTGGCTGAACGAGCCTGATGCAGCAAGCGCCCAACGCCGTCGAGCTGACGGTCGATCACGCGTGGTTCATCGCGGAAACGGTTGGGGCGGGGAGCTTTCCCTGGGTGCTGGCGATCACCTCGCCCTATCGTGATGCCGCGGAGCGCAACGCGTTTTTCGACCGTCAAAAGGCCGAGCTAACCGAGCTGGGCCTGATCTCGGGAGACGGACTCGTCAACCCCGCGGTCGCCGAGTGGATCAAGGTGGTGTGTTTTCCGCAGCGGTGGCTGGACCTGCGTTACGTCGGCCCCGCCAAGGACACCGGTGAACCCGGCGGCGCCGAGTTGCTGCGCGGCATCGTCGCGCAGCGCAACGGTGTGGCCGGCAGGCCGTCGATCACCGTGGTCGCGTTGCGCAGCGCACAGCTGATCACCTTCACCTCGATGAACATCGACGATCCACGCGCGCTGGTGCCGGTGCTCACTGTCGGTCTCGCGCAACGGCCGCCGGCGCGGTTCGATGACTTCAGCATGCCGATGCGGGTCGGGGCGAGAGCCGACGAGCGGCTGCGTTCGGGTGCCCCGCTTGCCGAAGTCCTCGATTACCTGGGCATTCCGCAATCGGCGCGAAAGGTGGTGGAATCGGTGTTCAACGGGCCGCGCAGCTATGTCGAGATCGTCGCCGGCTGCCACCGCGATGGCCGGCACTCCACCAGCGAGGTGGGGATGAGTATCGTCGACGCAGCCGAGGGACGGGTGCTGGTCAGCCCGTCCCGCGCATTCGACGGCGAGTGGGTTTCGACCTTCGCCCCCGGAACCCCATTCGCGATCGCCGTCGCGATCGAACAACTGACCGCTTTGCTGCCAGACGCCGGATGGTTCTCCGAACACCGGCTGACCCGAGACTTCTCCCCGTCCACACTGTCCGTCAAACACTGAAAGAACTAGAGAAGAGAGCACGATGTTCGAGCAACGGCCCCAACACGTTTCGAGGGTCCGGTGACGTCCGGAACCGTCATGCCCATCGTCCGCGTGGCAATCCTCGCGGACAGCAGGTTGACGGAAATGGCCTTGCCTGCGGAGCTGCCGCTGCGCGAAATCCTGCCCGCCGTCCAGCGTTTGGTGGTTCCCGCCGCGGTTAACGGTGACTCCGAGGACGCGCGCGGCGCCGCCGAGGTCGACGCGGCGACCCAACTGAGCCTGGCCCCCATCGGTGGCGCGCCGTTCAGCCTGGACGCCAGCCTGGACACGGTCGGTGTCGTCGACGGCGACCTGCTGGCGCTGCAACCGGTGCCGGTCGGTCCGGCCGCGCCCGGCATCGTCGAGGACATCGCCGACGCGGCCATGATCTTCTCGACCTCGCGGCTGCGGCCTTGGGGCACAACGCACATCCAGCGTGGCGCGCTGGCCGCGGCGATCGCGGTGGCATTCCTGGCAAGCGGGCTGTCGGTGACCTACCGGGTGGCCACCGGTGCGCTGTCCGGCCTGGTCGCGGTCAGCGCGGTCGCGGCCGTGACCGCGATCGTCGGCCTGCTGGTCACCGCGCGCTCGGCACGCACCGGGATGGCACTGTCGATCGCCGCATTGGTCCCCATCGCCGCCGCACTCGCGCTGGCGGTGCCGGGCAGGTTCGGCCCCGCCCAACTGACCTTGGCCGCGGCCGGTGTTACCGCGTGGTCCCTGATCGCCCTGATGGCGCCCAGCGCCGAGCGTGAGCGGCTCGCCGGGTTCTTCACCGCGACCGCGGTGGTGGGTGCCGGAGTGCTGCTGGCCGCCGGTGCCGAAATGTTGTGGCACCTCACGCCTATCGCCATCGGCTGCGGGCTGATCGTGGCGGCGCTGCTGGTCACCATCGAGGCGGCCCAACTGTCCGCGCTGTGGGCGCGGTTCCCGCTGCCGGTCATCCCGGCGCCCGGGGACCCCACCCCGTCGGCGCCCTCGCTGCAAGTCCTCGAGGACCTGCCCCGCCGCGTGCGGATCAGCGACGCGCATCAGAGCGGATTCATCGCCGCCGCAGTGCTGCTCAGCGTCCTGGGCTCGGTGGCGATCGCGCTGCGGCCCGAGGCGCTCAGCGGTGCGGGCTGGTACGTGGTGGGCGCGACGGCGGCGACGTCGGTGCTGCGCGCCAGGGTGTGGGACTCGGCCGCGTGCAAGGCGTGGCTGCTCGCCCAGCCCTTCCTGACCGCCGGCGTGCTGCTGGTGCTCTACGCCTCGACCGGGCGCTACCCGGCCGCGCTGGGCGCGGTGCTGGTGCTGCTGGCACTGGTGGTGGTGTGGATCGTGGTGGCGCTGAACCCGGGCATCGCTGCGCCGGAAAGCTATTCGCTGCCGGTGCGCCGGCTGGTGGGATTCGCCGCGACCGGACTCGACGCGTCGCTGATCCCCGTCATGGCGTTCGTGGTCGGCCTGTTCGGCTGGGTGCTCAATCGATGATTCGGCCGGCATCAGCCTGCTTCGCGGCGGCGTTGGCCGTATTGCCCGCCGCCGCGACGTGGGCCAGTCCGCCGGCATTCGCCATCAGCCCGCCGACGGTCGATCCCGCCGTCCCGCCGCCCAGCGGGGCGCCGGGGCCCGGCCAGCCGATGGAGCAGCGCGGACCCTGCAGCACATCCGGAGTGGTTCCCGGCAGCGATCCGGGTGCCATCACACCCAGCCAGTCGATGCTGAATCTTCCTGCGGCATGGAAATTTTCGCGGGGCGAGGGTCAGCTGGTGGCCGTACTCGACACCGGGGTGCGGCCGGGTCCGCGCCTGCCCAACGTCGACGCGGGCGGTGATTTCGTCGAGACGACCGACGGCCTGACCGACTGCGACGGCCACGGCACGCTGGTGGCCGGGATCATCGCCGGCCAGCCCTCCGCCGACGACGGCTTCTCCGGCGTGGCGCCCGCGGCGCGGGTGGTGTCGCTGCGGACGACGTCGGCCAAGTTCTCGCCGCGCACGCCGGGCGGCGACCCGATGATGGCCCGGGTCTCGGCCGAGGTGTCCACCCTCGCCCGGGCGATCGTGCACGCGGCCGACCTCGGGGCCCGGGTGATCGACATCGGCTCGGCCACCTGCATGCCCGTCGACCGGCCCGTCGACCAGGCCGCGCTCGGTGCCGCCGTCCGCTACGCGGCGCGGGACAAGGACGCGGTGATCGTCGCCGGCGCGGGCGACAGTGGACCCACCGGGGCCGCGGGCGGCGGGACCTCGTGTGAATCCAATCCGCTTACCGACCTGAGCCGCCCGAACGATCCGCGAAATTGGGCCGGTGTCACGTCGGTGTCGATCCCGTCGTGGTGGCAGCCCTACGTGTTGTCGGTGGCTTCGCTGACGCCGGACGGTCAGCCGTCGAAATTCACCGTGGCGGGGCCGTGGGTGGGCGTCGCCGCGCCCGGCGAACGCATCGTGTCGATCGGCAACGCCGACGGCGGCGGCCTGGCCAACGGCCTGCCCGACGAACACCAGCGACTCGCCGCCCTCAGCGGCACCGGTTACGCGGCCGGCTACGTGGCCGGCGTCGCGGCGCTGGTTCGCAGCAAATACCCCGACCTCAACGCCACCGCGGTGCTGCGCCGCATCACCGCAACCGCGCACAACGGCGCCCGCGATCCCTCCAACGTGGTGGGCACCGGCAGCGTGGATCCCGTGGCGGCTCTGACCTGGCAGCTGCCCGCCGGTGACCAGCCCGGCGCGGCGGCGGTGAGGCCGGTGGCCGTGCCGCCGGCCCCGGCGCCCACGGACACCAGACCGCGGACCGTCGCGGTGGCCGGCACCGCCGCGCTGGCCGTGCTGGTCGCACTGGCCGGCGCCGCCACCGCACTCGCCGCACGCCGACGAAAGGACCCCACCCCGTGAAGCATCGGATACCGACTCCCGGCAGCGGTCGAATCACGTTGGCGGTGCTGGCCATCGTGCCCGCGGTCATGGCCTGCCCGTGGCGCACGCCCCGCGACTACTGGCTGCTGGGCATCGCCGCCGCCGTCGTCATCGTGTTGTTCGGCTGGTGGGGCGGTTTGCATTTCACCACCATCCTGGGCCGCCGCCTGGCGATGATCGCCCGCGGCAACGCCGTCCCGTCGAGCACTTCCGACACGGCGACGACCGCCCTGATTCGCCTCGGCGCGCCCGAGGCCGACTCCGATGTACTGCCGCTGCCGCTGATCGCGAGCTACCTGGACCGTTACGGCATTCGGGCGGACAAGATCCGAATCACCAGCCGCGACAACGCCGCCGACGCATCGCGACGCGAGACGTGGATCGGGCTCACCGTATCGGCGCCCGACAATCTGGCCGCGTTGCAGGCACGCTCACCGCGAATCCCGTTGCGCGAGACCGCTCAGGTCGCCGCCCGCCGGCTGGCCGACCATCTTCGCGAGATCGGTTGGGAGGCAACCCCCGTCGCGTCCGACGGCATTCCCCGGCTGCTGACCAACAACCCGCGCGAGCGGTGGCGGGGGGTCCAGCGCGGCGCCTCGGATTACCTTGCCGCATACCGGATCGAGGTGGGCGACGCGCTGCCGGAGACCTTGGCGGCGATCCGGGCGCATTCCGTGCGGGAAACCTGCACCGCGCTGGAGGTCGCCGGCGACAAGAACCGGCCCACCGTGGCGGTCGCGTGTGCGTTCCAAACCGAGACCGGTCCGGACGGCAAGGCTCCGGTGGATGGGCTGACCCCGCAGCGCGGAACTCACCTGCCCGCCTTGGCCGCACTGGATTTGCTGTCCACCCGGCGGCTCGACGGACACACCGCCGCGCCGGCGGACCTGCTTTCGCGGGTGCACTGGCCCACCCTCGCTGGCGGAGCCCACCGGGCCTCGCCGGGTGAAACCGGCGACAACGCCGACACCGTCGGGGTGGTCAGAACATGACCTGTTGCAGGAACGCGGTCATCCGGCGCAGGTAGTCCAGCTGGCTCACGTGCAACACGTGACTGCCCGGAAACCAGTGCAGCGCACACTGATCCCAGTGGTGCCATAGCTTGACGGCGTGGTCGGGCGGCGCCATCCGGTCGCCGAGCCCGGTGATGATCATCCGGCGGTCGCGGGGTACCAGCGGCCGATAATTGAGCGGACAGTGGTAGGCCAGGGCGGCCGCCAAATCGTCGTGGCTGATCTCGGACACGCGCAGCCCCAAGCGAACCAGCTTGTTGGCCGGAAACCATTCGTCGAACAACGTCGAGGGCGTGACGACCGGACAGTTGGGGATGACCGCCTCGAGCCGATCGTCGACCGACGCCACCAGCGCCGAGGTATAACCGCCCAGCGAGATGCCGGTGAGTGCGATGCGGTCGACCCCGGTGTGGCGCAAATAGTCGATGATGGAACGGAAGTCGTGCACGGCCTGGGCCATGGCCTCGGCGAAACCGCTGAGCCCGCCGGCGAAATAGCCGAAACCGCTGAAGGGTGAGAACCTTTCGGCTCGCTTGCCGTGAAAGGGCAACGTGTACATCAGCACGTCGTAGCCAGACCGGTAATACCAGGGCAGCGAAAAGATCCGACCGTTGGCCAGATAAGACGAACCCATGAATCCGTGGATGACGCACAGGGTCGGGCGTGGCCCGTCGTCGTGGCGCCAATGCTGGGCGCGCACCGTGTTGTTGGACCGCCAAGCGCCCCACCGCGTACGCATGGCGGGGTTGATGGCGGTGAAACTGCTGCGGAACGCGATGTTGTCGACGGTGCCGCGCGCGACCCACTGCGCGAGCGGGCCGGCCCGTCGCGACGACACCCGGGGCACCTCGGCGGGGGCGGGAAAGGACAGCGACGGATCGCCCGCCGCTGCCAGCTCGGCGTAGAAGTCAAGGTCGTCCCGCTCGGTGGCGTCGTCGGATTGCCGCAGGGTGGTGGCCAACACGACCGGCGCCACCGTGGTGGTGAGCAGCGAGGCCACCCAGGTGCGCAGGGCCAGATCACCGAAGGCCGACGCCTCGACTACCATTCGCTGGCGGGGCGACAATGCCGAGGTGGGGGGTAATCCGGTGGCGCCGGCCGGTAGATCGGCGCCGGGAACGTCGGGAACGGATACGGGCGGGTCGATCGAATCTGAATTGGGCGCCACGAACGCCGATGGTAGCCCGAAGGGGGTGCAGTGCCTGGGCGTTTCGGCCGGTTTGGGCGTAGCGGTGTCACCCGGGACCGTTCGGGCCACGTCGGCGCACCATAGAGTTATACGGTTGCCATCGCCCGGTGGGCGGCGGGGCGAGGATCGGGAGGATCGACATGTGGGATCCGGACGTCTACCTGGCCTTCGCCGACCATCGCGGTCGCCCCTTTTACGATCTGCTGTCGCGGGTGGGGGCCGAGCGGGCGCGGCGCGTCGTCGATCTGGGTTGCGGACCCGGTCACCTGACGAAGTATCTGGCCCGGCGCTGGCCCGAAGCGGTGATCGAGGCGATGGACAGCTCGCCGGAGATGGTGGCCGCGGCCAACGAGCGCGGGATCGACGCCGTCGCCGGCGACCTGCGCGACTGGAAGCCCAAACCCGACACCGACGTGGTGGTGAGCAACGCGGCCCTGCACTGGGTACCCGAGCATGCCGACCTGCTGCTGCGGTGGGCCGGGGAGCTGGCGTCCGGATCGTGGATCGGTGTCCAGATGCCGGGCAACTTCGAGTCGCCGTCCTATGCGGCGGTGCGGGCGCTGGCCCGCCGGGAGCCGTACGCAAAGCTGCTGCGCGACATTCCATTTCGGGTGGGTGCGGTGGTCCAGCCGCCGGCGCACTACGCCAATCTGCTGCTGGACGCCGGCTGCAAGGTCGATGTCTGGGAGACCACCTATCTGCACCAGCTGACCGGCGAGCATCCGGTGCTCGAATGGATCACCGGCACGGCGCTGGTTCCGGTGCGCGAGCGGCTCGACGAAGAGACGTGGGAGCAGTTCCGTGAGGAGCTGATCCCGCTGCTGTCCGACGCCTACCCGCCCCGATCCGACGGGACGACCATCTTCCCGTTCCGGCGGGTGTTCGTCGTCGCCGAGGTGCGTGGCTCGAACCGCGATTAGCGCTGGGCGGGCTTGCCTTCTTCGATGCCCCGGTCGGCGGCGATCCCCGAGCGGGGGGTCGGCTTCGCGTGGTGGATCTTCAGATATGTCTCGGTGTAGCGCGCGGAGATGCGGGTGCCGGCGAACTCCGAGGGGATGACGTCGCCGGTGCGCTGACGCCAATCATGGAGCAACACAGCAAGGTTGGCTGCGATTTCCTCCGCATCGGTGTCGTTCCCGGCCAGCAGGTTGGTGGTTTCGGTGGGGTCGGTGCGCAGATCGTAGAGTTCGCGCTCGGGCCGCGGCGCGGTGACCAACGGCGCGACGGCCAGCCCGGACGGGCTCTCCTGGATGTCCAGCGGCAGATCCAGCAGCGGCCGGGGCACGTAGTTCTCGATGTAGCTGTACTCCTTGGTGCGGATCGCGCGAATCGGATCGAACGAGTCGTGGTAGGTCTTCGTGGTGTAGACGTGGTCGCGCACCGGCGCGGTCTGCGGATCCGGGTCCAGCAGGCCGGGCGCGTGTGAGATACCGTCGACGTCGACCGGAGCGTGAATTCCCAACAGCCCCAACAGTGTCGGGACCAAGTCGACCGCGCTGAACAGCTCGTCGTAGACGCGTGGCGGGACGTTCCGGTTGCTGGGTGGCCGCACGATCATGCCGATGCCGGTCCCGGCGTCATACAGCGTGGATTTCGCCCGAGGAAACGCCGGGCCGTGATCGGTGAAAAACACCACCCAGGTGGTGGCGTCCAGGCCGGTGTCGGTCAGCGCGTCCAGCAGTCGCCCGACGGCGGCGTCGGCCGTGCTGATGGCCCCGTAAAAGTCGGCGAGATCGCCACGCACCTCGGGGGTGTCGGGCAGGTAATCGGGCGGATCCACCGTGGCGCTGTCCGCCGGCGTGTAGCGGTCCCGCGGATATGGCCGGTGCGTCTCGAAGAAGCCCACGGTCAACAGAAACGGTTGTCCGACAAGGCCTTCGGCGCTTTGTCGCAGCCACTCGTCGGCCCGGTCGGCCACGTAGTCGCAGTAGGAGTTCGATACGTCGAACTCGTCGAAACCCAACCTCTCGGGGTAGGAGGTCTCGTGCTGCATGCCGAAAAGCGTGGTATACCAACCGGATTCGGAAAGCATCTGGGGCAGGGTCCGGATACCGTCGCGGTATTCCCAGCCGTGGTGGGCCAGCCCGATGAGCCCGTTGTTCTGCGGGTAGCGGCCGGTGAACAGCGATCCGCGCGACGGCGAACACAGCGGCGCGGTGGCGTGCGCCCGGGTGAACAGGATGCCCTCGGCGGCAAGGCGGTCCAGTCGCGGGCTCGACACGTCGGCATGGCCGTAGGCGCCGAGGTAGCGCCCCAAGTCGTGCCAGTGCACGATCAGCACGTTGTCCCGAAAGCCCGTGTTCTGTTTTTGGCCCGCGTTGTCGCCCGGCGTCAATTGCGTCACCTCTCACATTGCCTCGCGACCGGCGACGTTACCGCAACCTTGCTGCGGGATTGCTGAGTGCCGACGCGTCAGGGCGTGGGCAGTTGACCCCAGCGGTTTTCGCAGACGAACTCCGACAACGGGCGCCCGACAACCCAGCCGTCCAATTCCAACGAAGGGCGATCGGGGAACTCCGGCACCGGCCCCAGGCACAGGATCGCCACCGGTTCGGCGCCGGGCGGCAGGTCCAGCAGCGACCCCAGCCGGTGCGGATCGAACAGCGACACCCAACCCATGCCCAGGCCTTCGGACCGCGCGGCCAGCCACAGGTTCTGGATCGCGCACGACACCGACGCCAGGTCCATCTGCGGTAGGGTGCGCCGGCCGAACACGTGCGAGTCGCGGTCGTCGCCCAGGGCCACCACGAACAGTTCCGCGCACTCGAGGATGCCCTCCACCTTCAGCGCCAGAAATTCGTCGGCGCGTTCGCCCAGGGCGGCGGCGGTGCGCGGGCGCTCCTCGTCGACCAGGGCATGAATGCGCCGCCGCAGGGAGGCGTCGGTGATCCGGATGAAACGCCAGGGCTGCATCAGGCCGACGCTGGGCGCCGCGTGCGCGGCCTGCAACAGCCGTGCCAGCACGGCCTCGTCGACTATCGCGCCGGGAACGAAGCGGCGCATGTCACGGCGCTCGGCGATGACGCGATAGACGGCTCGTCGCTCTTGCGGGCTGAATGCCTCACCGGTCACGAAAGCCATCGTAGGAAATCCGGGTTAGCGTGGATCGTGCCCCGACCCCACCGACCCGGGGATCCCAGGAAGGGAGTGTTGACGTGAAGCCTTCCGACGTGCTCGATCAGCTGGCCGCCGACGCCGCCGCCGGCGGCCGCCGTTACGGCGAGCCTTATCAGACCCCGGACGGCACCACCGTCATCGTGGTCACCAAACCGCTGGGCGTGTTCGCCATCCGCAACGGGCGGGCCTCCTGGACGCCGGCGGTGGACGGGGGGCGGATCGCACTGATCGGGGTGGTCACCGGCCTGCTGGCCGCGGTGATCGGCAGCCTGGCGGTGCTGCGCCAGCCGCCGTGGCCGCGCATCACGATCAGGGACTATAGGTAACGCCGACCGCGCGGAACACGTACTCCGGCGGCATGTCGAACGCCAGTGAGCGCAGGGGCAGGCCGTCGAGCACATCGCCGGGAATGGCGACCTTGTAGTGCAGCGACAATTCGCCGCTGAACTTCTTGTCGACCCGGGCGACATCGACATCGACCTGCAAGCCGGTCGATGAGATCTCCACCTGCGCCGCGCCGGTTTGCGGCGCGTTCCACCGCACGTTGACGGTCGGGCCGGCCAGCCGGGGCAGCATGGACAGCGTCGTCAGCACCCGCTCCGAGGTGAAGGCCAGCGAGCCCGTGTAGCTGGCGACGCTGTGCGGCAACCGCACACCGGGAATGGTGCCGCTGAATCGCCTCGTCACCGCGACGTAATCGGCGAGGTAGGTGAGGCCTTCCGACTCGAGCTGGGCGTGCAGCTCGTCCGGAAGCTTGCCGATGCCGAACCACCTGCGGACAAAGACGGCCATATCCACAGTATGACCGCGCCGGCCCTGCTGGTATCGGTTGGTTATGACTCGCCCGAGGATGCCGATGGCCGCGTTGATCGCAGCTGTGGCCGCGGCGGTGTACGCGCTGCTGTGGGTGGGCTACTGCGGGCACTGGGCTTGGCTGCATCGGATGGATTGGTCGGTGCTGAACGCGGCCCGTGACATCGCGGTCAAACACCCGATGTGGCCGCGGTTTTGGCAAGACGTGTCCTCCGCCTTGGGTCCGGTGCCGATGTCCGTACTGGGCATCGCGACGACGGTGTGGGCCCTGGTGATGCGCAATCTGCGGGCCGCGCTGGTGCTGGTGCTTTCGTGCGGGCCGCTCAACGAGTTCGCCACCGCGGCGGCCAAGGCCCTGGTCCACCGTCCGCGTCCGGCGACCATGCTGATCGCCGCGCCGTCCAGCTCGTTTCCGTCCGGGCACGCGCTGGAGGCGATGGCCGCCCTGCTCGCCGTGCTGTGCTTCCTCTTTCCGATGATCACCCGCTCGATCCGCCGCATCGCGGTCGCGGTGGTAGCGGTATCACTGCTCACCGTCGGCGTCTCCCGGGTGGCGCTGAACGTGCATTACCCGTCCGACGTGCTGGCCGGCTGGTCGCTGGGCTACCTGTATTTCCTGTTGTGCGTCTTGGTTTTTCGGCCCTCGTCCGGCCGATCGGCCGGTCCGGGGCGCGCGATCGAAACCGCCGCGGTGCGCTAACGACGGTGTCGCGGCGGGCGTCTGGTCACGGCGCGGTGACCTAACCGGGGCTAAAGCTTTACTTGACCGCAAAGATGCGCTCGTTTGACGATGGAGTGCATGCACCGACTGCTCGCTTCGCTGTGCGCCGCGGCATGCGTACTCTTCGCCTCGGTGGTGCTCGCCCCGCTGGGCGCCGCGGCCGGCGCTCCCTGGTTTGCGAACGCGGTAGGCAATGCGACGCAGGTGGTTTCGGTGGTCAGCACCGGCGGTTCCAACGCGACCATGGAGATCTTCCAGCGCACCGGCACCGGCTGGCAGTCGCTGCGGTCCGGCATCCCCACCCACGTCGGTTCGGCGGGGATGGCGCCGCAGGCCAAGAGCGGCGTTCCGGCCACCCCGATGGGCGTGTACAGCCTCGACTCCGCGTTCGGCACGGCGCCGAACCCGGGTACCGGCCTGCCCTACACTCAGGTGTCCGGGCCCAACTACTGGTGGAGCGGCGACGACCACAGCCCCACGTTCAACTCGATGCAGGTGTGCCAGAAGGCGCAGTGCCCGTTCAACACCGGCGAGAGTGAGAATCTGCAGATACCGCAGTACAAGCACGCGGTCGTGATGGGTGTCAACAAGAACAAGACCCCGGGTGGGGGCGCCGCGTTCTTCTTCCACACCACCGACGGGAAACCCACCGAGGGCTGCGTGGCGGTCGACGACGCTCAGCTGGTGTCGATCATGAAGTGGCTACGGCCCGGCGCGGTCATCGCCATCACCAAGTAGCCTCTCAGTCGGCGGCGATGGCCCGTCCTGGTTTGAGCGTGAAGTTCAAGCCCTCCAAAGACATTGTGGCGTCGTAGGTTCGGTCGTAGCCGGTGCCGCAGATCTTCCAGCCGGCCTCGGTGCGGCGGTAGGTGTCGCGGTAGAAGGCCGCCCCGATCAACATGAAGTTGAGATCGGCCACCATCACCCGGTCCTGCAGATACCAACTGCCCGTTGCGGTGTCGCCGTCGACGGTGATGTCCGGATGCGTCACCCGGTGCTCGGTGATGACGTTCGCCGGCAGCGATGTCCGCATGTACTCCACCAGATCGGCGCGGTTGGTGAAGTGCAACTCGTTGCCGATCGACGGCCCGTAGTCGGCCTTGACGTCCTCGGCCAGGGTGCCGGTGAAGTCGTCCCAATGCTTGGTGTCCAGCGCGCGCAGATACCGGTATTTGACTTGCTTGATCGCTTCGATATCGGCGAGATCGTCGAGGGTCATCTGGTCATTGCAGCACACGGGTGACCGGCGCCCTCTTTCGGACCGGCGGCGCCGAGACTTAAACCATTGCGAGCTCGCGCGGCGTGTCGTGTGCATGGTTTAAGTGTCGCGGGGGAGTCGGGGAAGTGCGGAGCCCGGGCCCGTCATTGCAGCACACGGGTGACCATGTCGACGAGGGCACGTCGCTCCAGGCTCCAATCGATGGCGGTGCCAGTGACCATCTGCGCCAGCACCACACCACGCAGCGTTGCCCAGATGACCTCGGCCACACCGGCGTGCGCCGGATCGGTGGTGATCAATCGCCCCAGCTGGCCGACCGCCGCGTTCATGTCGCGCAGGTGGCGCCGCGACGACGGGTCGCCGCCGCCGCGGGTTTCCCGCAGGATCTCGAAGGCGGCCATCGACGTCGGGCTGCTGTAGCAGCTCCAGGCGGTGTCGACGACGACCTCGATGCGTTCCCGCAGCGGCAGCTCGCTGACATCGGCCGACGACAGGCTGTCCACCAGCCGGGCCACCCCGTCGTCCACCACGGCCATCAGCAGGCCGTTGCGATCGCCGAAGTGGTACTGGATGACCCCCCAGGTGACGCCCGCACGTTCGGCAACGTGCTTGGCGGTGGCCGCGGAGAAGCCCTCCTCCACAATGCAGCGGACGGTCTCGTCGATGATCTTCGCCCGAGTGTCATCGCCGCGCTTACGGGGCGCGGTGGTTCGCCTGGTGGGGCCGACGGGGCGACCGGGCGGCTGGCCGGCGACGATGGACATTGTTGACTTTATAACATAGTCAAGTCTATTTTTGGGGCGTGAGCAGCCCCTCGCGATATGCGCGATTGTCTCGTGACGAGCTCGTCGTCCTGGTTCCCGAGCTGCTGCTGATCGGGCAGCTGATCGACCGCTCCGGGATGGCGTGGTGCATCTCCTCGTTCGGCCGCGACGAGATGGTCCAGATCGCCATCGAGGAGTGGGCGGGCGCCAGCCCGATCTACACCCGGCGGATGCAGAAGGCGCTGAACTACGAGGGCGACGACGTCATCACCATTTTCAAGGGGCTGCAGCTCGACATCGGTGCGCCACCGCAATTCATGGATTTCCGGTATACCGTGCACGACCGCTGGCACGGCGAATTCCACCTCGACCACTGCGGTGCCCTGCTCGACGTGGAGCCGATGGGCGAACAGTACGTGTTCGGAATGTGCCACACCATCGAGGATCCGACGTTCGACGCCACCGCGGTCGCGACCAACCCGCGTGCCCAGGTGCGCCCGATCCACCGGCCGCCCCGCACGCCGGCCGACCGGCACCCGCACTGCGCGTGGACCGTGATCATCGACGAGTCCTACCCCGAGGCGCGCAGCATCCCGGCGCTGGACCTCGTCGGCCGAACCCGCGCCGCGACATGGGAACTCGGTGCCATCGATCCCTCCAACGAGGGACAGGCCGACTATTCGGGGCCCCTGCTGTCCGATTTCGACTTCGCCGCCTTCTCCCATTCGGCGCTGGTCCGGATGGCCGACGAGGTGTGCCTGCAGATGCACCTGCTGTACCTGTCGTTCGCGATCGCGGTGGCCGCCCGCGCGGCCGACGACGAGGAGGCCGTCGGCGTATGCACCCGCGGCCTGATCGGCATCGCGGGCGTGGCCGCCGAACGCATCCACCGCGCGCTGAAGCTTCCGGGCGGGATCGAAGGGGCGCTGCGGGTCCTCGAGCTGCACCCCCTGCTGAACCCCGTGGATTACGTTGTCGCCGAGACCGAGTCGAACAGGCTGCACGTCCGCCGGTCGCCGGCCCACGACGACGGCGCCTGGATCTCGTTGTGCTCGCCGGGATCCGTCCAACCGCTTCAGGCCATCGCCACGGCGGTGGAACCGCACATCGAGGTCCGAGTTAGCGGGACGGCCACCGACTGGACGGCGGAACTGGTCGAAACCGACACGCCCGCCGAGGAACTGCCAGAGGTTTCGGTGGTCCGGGTCAGTGGCGGATCGACATTTCAGTTCGAGCCCAGGCGTTCGCTGCCGCTGACGGTGTTGTAACACAACGCTTTTTGTCAAGGGGTTTTCGGTACCACTTCGGTGACGCAAGCGCATCGAGCGGATACCAATGACATTGCGAAGCATCGGCTTTCCGCGTGTCCGCGGCTATCGTTAACGCTGGCCACCGACCCCTATAGACGAAGGTTTTCGCTCTATGTACGACCCACTCGGGTTGTCGATCGGGACCACGAACCTGGTCGCTGCGCGTAACGGAAGCCCACCGGTAACCCGCCGGTCTGTGGTTACCCTTTATCCGCACTGTGCTCCGAAAATCGGTGCGCCCGAAGAGAACCCGTACCTAGCCGAGCCCGGCATACCGATGAAGGGCTTCATCGAGCGCATCGGTGATTCCGTGGCGCTGTTGTCACCAGACGGTTCCACGCATGACCCGGAACTGCTGACGGTGGAGGCGCTGGACGCGATGGTGCACGCGGCCGGTGCGGACGCGGCGTGCTCGGAGATCTCCATCGCCGTGCCCGCGCACTGGAAGCCGGCAACGGTGCAGGCGTTGCGGGACGCCCTGCGAACCCATCTGGGCTTCGTGCGAAGCGGGATGGCGCCGCGGCTGGTCAGCGACGCCATCGCGTCGCTGACCTCGGTCAAGTCCGAGCTCGGACTGCCCGACGAAGGCATGGTGGGGGTGCTCGACTTCGGCGGTAGCGGGACGTCGGCCACCTTGGTCGATGTCGCGGGCGATTTCGAACTCGTCAGCGCGACAATGCGTTACACCGCGCTGTCCGGCGACGAGATCGACCAGGAGTTGCAGCTGCGCGCGTTCGAGGAGCTGGGCCATGGCAGCGGCCTGGACCCGGCCAGCACCGCCGGTGTCGGCCAGCTCGGTGAACTCAGGGAACAATGCCGCGCCGCCAAGGAGCGGCTCTCGACCGACATGGCCACCGACATCGTCGCGGCGCTCGGCGGGCGCAGTTGCAGCCTGACGCTGACGCAAGACGACCTCGAAGAGCTGATCCAGGATCGGCTCACCGGCTTCATCTATGCCTTCGACGACATGCTGGTGCGCTACCGCAGGGGCTGGTCGGACCTGGCCGCGGTGGTCACCGTCGGGGGAGGCGCACGCATTCCCCTTGTCACCGAACGCCTTTCGATGCACGGCCGCACGCCGATCCTGACGCCGGCGCAACCGGCCCTGGCCGCGGCCAGCGGGGCGCTGATCCTGGCGTCCCGCGGCGGCGAGTTGGACCTGCGCACCCGGACGTCGATCGGGCTGCTCGCGTCGGCAGACGCCGCCGGTGACGTCGTCGACTTGGGTGCCGGCGACGTGCTGGTGATCGACGACGAGGCGCTGACCGATCGCGAATTGGCTTGGTCGCAAACCGAATACCCCGGCGACCTGCGGATGCGGTTCGGTGGGGAAACCTACGACGAAGACGGTCCGGCCGGCTGGTCGATGCGGCTCAACGTCATCGAGCCGCCGGGGGAACGCCGGCGCTGGCTGCGGCTTCGGTTCTCCCAGTTGGTCATCGGCATGTCGGCCGTGGTCGCGATGACCGCGATCGGTGGGGTCGCCTACACCCTGACCGGGATCGAGAACCGCCAGGCCCCACCCGCGCCCTCCGTCGCGCCCCGGCC
>NZ_MVHG01000062.1 GCF_002086125.1 Mycobacterium arosiense ATCC BAA-1401 = DSM 45069 | reverse complement strand
AACCGGGGTACCCGCCCCCGCCGACCCCGCCCGCCGGTCCTACCGAGCGGCTGGCCGCCCAGCCCGGCGACGACGCGACGGCCGGGAAGAGGAAGCGCCGCTTCGGCCGCGACCCGGTCTCCGTCCTGCTCATCTTCATCATCGTGTTCGCGTTGATCATCGCCGCGCTCATCGGGGCCGAACTGTACGTGCGCCACGTCGCGGACTCCAAGGTCGCCCAAGCGGTGGCCTGTGAGGTCAAGGATCAGGCCACCGCGTCCTTCGGCGTGACGCCCTTGATGCTATGGCAACAGGCGACCAAGCACTACACCAACATCTCGGTGCAGACGGCCGGCAACAACATCCGCGACGCCAAGGGCATGAAACTCTCGATCAACATCAACGACGTCCGCCTCAAGGACACGGGCAACTCGAAGGGCACCATCGGCGCACTGGACGCCACCATCAGCTGGACCAGTGACGGCATCAAGCAATCGGTACAGAACGCCATCCCGGTGCTGGGCCCGTTCGTCACCAACACGGTGACAACGCACCCCGCCGACGGAACGGTCGAGTTGAAGGGCATGCTGGACAACATCACGGCCAAGCCGGTGGTGTCGGGCACCGGGTTGCAGCTGCAGATCGTCAGTTTCAACGCGCTCGGCTTCACCATGCCCAGGGAGTCCGTCCAGTCGACGCTGGACGACTTCACCTCGAACCTGACCAAGAACTACCCGCTGGGCATCCACGCCGACAGCGTGCAGGTCACGGATGACGGTGTGACAAGCCACTTCTCGACGCGCAACGCCACCATCCCCGCCGGCAACGACAACGACCCCTGCTTCGCCAACCTGTGACGGCGAGCGCGTAGCCGGACGGCTCAGCCCAGGCCGTCGAGCACTGCCCGGGTTCCCGACAGCCCCAGCCGGGTGGCGCCGGCATCCAGCATCACGAGCGCGTCCGCGGCGGAGCGGATGCCACCGCTGGCCTTCACCCCGAGGCGTCCCCCGACCGTCTCGGCCATCAGGGCGACCGCGCGCACGGATGCGCCGCCGGCCGGATGGAACCCAGTCGACGTCTTGACGAAGTCGGCTCCGGCCTCTTCGGCGGCGCGGCACACCCGCACCAGGGTGGCCTCGCCGGCCAGGGTCAACAGCGCCGCCGACTCCACGATCACCTTGAGCACGGCGCCGCCGATCGCGCCGCGCACGGCAAGGACATCCGAGCGCACCGCGTCGATCTCACCGGACAGCGCCGCCCCCACGTCGATGACCATGTCGATCTCGGTGGCACCGGAGGCGACGGCCAGGGCCGCCTCATGCGCCTTCACCGCCGCCAGGTGCTTGCCCGAGGGGAAACCCGCCACGCTGGCCACCCGCACGCCGGTGCCGGCCCGCACCGCGACGGGAACCATCGACGGCGAGACGCATACCGCGTAGACGCCCAGTTCGACCGCTTCGGCGACCAGGGCGGCCACCTCGGCGTCGGTTGCTTCGGGTTTGAGCAGCGTGTGGTCGACGAACGCCGCCAACTGCGCTCGGCTGGGTCGGGTTGCCATCAGAAGGATTCTTCCGGACCGCCGGGATTGCAGCCGGAGGCGACCATCTCGGCGTCGTCGACGACCGGTCGCCACGGCTCCAGATTCCAACTGACCTTGCCGGGCTGGGTGAATTCGGCGAATTGCCAATGGCAGAGGAACTGCGCGCGCATGCCGACGGTGTCAGCGTTCGGGGAGGCGGCGAGCACCTCGGCCCAGGCCTCCTCGCCGAGGGCCGTGGTCGCGGGGATTCTCGAGGCGGCCCGGCCGGCCGCCGACGGGAAGACCCGCAGGCTGCTTCGGCCCTGCCACTGCGCCCACTGGGCGCGGTCGATATACGGCGGGGCCGGCGCGGTGGGTTCCGCCGCGCCGCTGCCGGGGTCGGGCGCGCCAACGGCGGGCGGCACCGCACAACACACGGCGACAAGCACCGCGACCGGCGCCGTCAGCACGGGCTTCATTCCGCTAGCGCGACTTACCTTGAATCTCAAGCAATTTGGGCCGCACGTCGACGAGGTACACACCGGCGGCACAGGCCGCGATCGCCATACCGAGCACATTGAAGACCGGGTACAAAACCGTGCATAGCGCGATGGCCCCTCCGAGGATCAGCAGCCACACCGGCTTGGTCAGTTTCTCGGCGGCGGTATAGGCGTCGGACCGCTGCAGCGCGGCGTGCACGAACGCATACACCGCCGTGATCAAAACGGCGACTACCAAAACCCACAAGACGGTATATACGACGGGAGGCACGCCCTAAGCGTATGCGGGCACCCGCCAAAACGTCGACTCCGAGTCACCCGAAGGCGACTCGGAGCCGAACGTCGAAGTGTCGTGATTATTTCTGGGTAACCTTCTTGGCGGTCGCCTTCTTGGCCGGGGCCTTCTTGGCCGGAGCCTTCTTGGCCGGGGCCTTCTTGGCCGGCGCGTTCACGGCCTTCTGGGCCTTCTTGGTGACCGCTTCGGTCTTGCCGGGCAGCTCGATGCCGACCAGCTTAGCGGCGCGCTCGCCGACCGCGCGGGTCTGCGAAGCGACGGTGCCCAGGGCTTCCTGCGTCAGCTCGACGGCCTGGTCGACGTAGCCCTCGGCGCGGGCGGAGGCGTCGTCGAACGCGGTCTGGTTACGCAGCCGCTGCAGGGCCGCCTCGCCGCGCTCGACCAGTTCGTTGTACCGGTTGGTCGCCGCCTCGAGGTAGCCCTCGGCGGCTCTGCGCAGCTCCTCGGTGGTGAACTTGTCGCGCAGCTCGGTGAACTGCTCGGGCAGGTCCTCCTGCAGCTTGGTCAGCCGAGCCCGGCGCTCTTCGACCCGGGTGCGGGTCTCGGCGCGGGTCTCCTCGGCGCGCTCCCGCAGGCCGGCGATGAGGTCGTTGACGGTGGCCAGGGCCAGATCGGCCGCGCCCAGGGCTGCGAGCAGCGGGGCCCGCAAGTCTTCGATGTTCGTGTTTTCCGCCATGGTCTTTCCTTTCATGCTGTGTTCGCCATCGGCGTTGTTCGGTGTTCTTAGCTGTCTGGTCGAGAAGTTAGGTGTAAACGTCTCCTTCGCAACTGGGGCCGCCAGTGCCGGGGCGATTCGTCCAGCAACTCGGCTGGGGAACCCGTAGGTGCTTCCCGTTGGGTAACCGCGACGGCCGGTCGTCTATACATCACCAACCCGCTACCGCGATGTGCAAAGCCCGCTTCCTGGTGCAAACCCCAGCACAGATGGTGACGGTGCCGGATCGAACGGGTTGATCACTCGCTGTCGGATTCGGTCGGACACTCCTCTGGGATCGATTCGTTTTGCTGGGTGAACGTCGAATAGATGTCGAGCAGAATTTGCTTTTGGCGCTCGGTGATCGCAGTGTCGGTGACGATCGCGTCCCGTACCTGACTTTTGTCGCTGGGCTCGAGAATCCCGGCGCGCACATAGAGAACCTCGGCGGAAACCCGGAGGGCCTTCGCGATCTGGTTCAGGACATCGGCGGAGGGCTTGCGCAATCCACGCTCCACCTGGCTCAAATATGGATTGCTGACCCCGGACTTTTCGGCGAGTTGGCGCACCGACACCTGCGCGAGTTCCCGCTGGCTGCGGATGAAACTGCCGATGTCGGAGGCTACTTCGGAGGCAGCATTGGACACCTTGGCGGAGAGCTTCTCCTCGGGCGTCATGGCGTGCTCCTGGTCGGATGGATCTTGACGCGAATCAGGTTACTACAAGTGCTTGCTATTGCAAGCACTTGTTAGCACTGCTAGAAATCCGCTAGATCAGTAGTTGGGCGACGGCATAGATCGCCAAACCCGCCAACGACCCGACGACGGTGCCGTTGATCCGGATAAATTGCAGGTCACGGCCCACGTGCAGTTCGATGCGCCGACTGGCCTCCTCGGCGTCCCAGCGCTCGATCGTGTCGGTGATGATCGCTGTGATCTCCACCCCATACTGCGAGACCAGATGCTGGGCCGCCCGCACCAGCCAGTTATCGACCTTGTCGCGCAGTTCCGCATCGTCGCGCAGCGATTCCCCGATGCGCACCACGGTGTCGGCGATCCGGGTGCGCAGCGTGCTGGACGGGTCGTCCACACCCTCGAGCACCAGCCGTTTCAGCGTCTTCCACGCGGTGGCTGCGGCGTTGGCGATCTCGTCGCGCGCCATCAGCTGCTCCTTGATCGCGTCGGCGCGCGCGATTGTGTCCGGGTCGTGCTGCAGATCGTCGGCGAAGTCGAACAAAAAGCGGGTGGCCGAGCGGCGCAGCTCGTGGTCGGGGTTGCGGCGCACCTTGTCGGTGAAGTCCATCAGCTCGCGGTGGATGCGGTCGCCGACGAGATGGTCGACGAAGCGCGGCGACCAGGCCGGTGAGTCACGCTCGACCACCCGCTGGATGACCTCGCCGGCCTTCAGCGACCACTGGAAGGCCCGGTCGGCCAGCAACTGGATCAACGCCTCCTGCCGGTGCTCGGCCAGCAGCGTCGCGAGCACGCGACCGACCGGTGGGCCCCACTGCGGTTCTGCGATGCGGCGCACGATCATCCGGTCGATCACCTGCTGGACGTCCTCGTCGCGCAGCAGTTCCACCAGCACCCGCAGCACCGTGGCCGTCTCGCTGGCCACCCGTTCGGCGTGGGCGGCCTCCGAGAGCCACTTACCGAGCCTGCCGGACACCTGGGCGTCGCGCAGCTTGGCTTCCACTACCTCCGGCGACAGGAAGTTCTCCCGCACGAACGTGCCCAGGCCCTCGCCCAGTTGGTCCTTCTTGCGCTTGATGATCGCGGTGTGCGGGATGGGAATGCCCAGCGGGTGCCGGAACAGCGCGGTCACCGCGAACCAGTCCGCCAGGGCGCCCACCATCCCGGCCTCGGCGGCGGCGCCGACGTATCCCACCCAGGCCCCCAGGCTGGCGTGCGCCTGGGCCCACCGGCAGGCGAGGAACACGCCGGTGGCACCGATCAGAAAACTCAGTGCCACCATCTTCATCCGGCGCAGCGCCACCCGGCGCTGCGCGTCGGCCTCGGGATCGGCGCCGGCAAAGGACTCGGCCAACGATGCGCGAACCGCGTTCGCGGCGGTCACGGGCGTCGCCGAAACCGGCCTCGCCATCGGCGGGCCGGACGCTTCGCCTCGCACCGAGGCTCGATGTGCCATCACTCCATCATCTATCTTTCCCGCGGATTGGTGTGGCGACACCGTTCGCGACGTGCACCCACCCCCCGGCCACGACGCGAAACCGGCCCCCTCACGCCGTAAGATCAGGGGCGTCTAGGGGATGGGATTTAGGCGACGGTGGCAGAGCAAATGACGGCTGTGAGCGTCAAAATGGATGGGCGCAAGCGGCGCTGGCATCAACACAAAGTGGAGCGTCGTAACGAACTGGTCGACGGCACGATCGACGCGATTCGCCGATTGGGTGGCGCGCTGAGCATGGATGAGATCGCCGCAGAGATCGGGGTTTCCAAAACGGTGCTGTACCGCTATTTCGTCGATAAGAACGACCTGACGACGGCCGTGATGATGCGGTTCACCCAAACCACCCTGATTCCCAATATGGCCGCCGCGCTGACGTCCAACCTCGACGGCTTCGACTTGGCGCGCGAGATCATCCGCGTGTACGTCGAAACCGTCGCGAACGAACCCGAGCCGTACCGATTCGTGATGGCCAACAGCTCGGCCAGCAAGAGCAAGGTCCTTGCCGACTCCGAGCGGATCATCGCCCGCATGCTGGCGGTGATGATGCGCCGCCGGATGCAACAGGCCGGGATGGACACCGGCGGCGCGGAACCATGGGCGTACCTGATCGTCGGCGGGGTGCAGCTGGCCACCCACTCCTGGATGTCCAACCCGCGGATGAGCCGCGACGAGTTGATCGACTACCTGACCATGCTGAGCTGGAATGCCCTCAAGGGAATCGTCGAGGTCGGTGGATCGCTGGAGAAATTTCGCGAGGAGCCCCACCCGTCGCCGATCGTGCCGCCCCGCGGGCTCGAAGGCGTGCCCGGCCGCTGAAGCGGCGCGAGTTTTGTGAATCAAACCCGTTCCGTGAGGCTAAGACGCGCCGTGGCAGGGCGACTTGAACAGCCGCGGGTATTAGCATGCTGGGGAGTATCGGGGGATCAACCGGGCCGTCGTTTGGCTGTCTACCCCTGTCCCCCGCGTTTCAGAAAGGCTCGTATCGACATGTCCGTGCAGCTCACGCCGCATTTTGGTAACGTGCAAGCCCACTACGACCTGTCGGACGACTTCTTTCGGCTGTTCCTGGATCCCACGCAGACCTACAGCTGCGCCTACTTCGAGCGCGATGACATGACGCTCGAAGAGGCGCAGATCGCAAAGATCGATCTGGCGCTCGGCAAGCTGAAGCTCGAGCCCGGGATGACGCTGCTGGACATCGGTTGCGGCTGGGGGGCCACCCTGCGGCGAGCCATCGAGAAATACGACGTCAACGTCGTCGGCCTCACGCTGTCGGAGAACCAGGCCGAGCACGTGCAGAGGTCCTTCGATCAGATGGACACCCCCCGCACCCGTCGGGTGCTGCTGGAGGGCTGGGAGAAGTTCCACGAGCCGGTGGATCGCATCGTGTCGATCGGCGCGTTCGAACACTTCGGCCGGCAACGCTACGGCCGTTTCTTCAAGATGGCCTACCAAGGGCTGCCGCCCGGCGGAGTGATGTTGCTGCACACCATCGTTCGGCCGCCGTTCAAGGATGCCCGGGCCCAGGGCCTGAAACTGACCCACGAAATTGTCCAGTTCTCGCGGTTCATTTTGGCCGAGATCTTCCCCGGCGGCTGGCTGCCGACGCCTCACACCGTCGGCGAGTACGGGGTGACGGTGGGCTTCGACTTGACCCGGGTCCAGTCGCTGCGGCTGCACTACGCCAGGACCTTGGACCTGTGGGCCGAGGCTCTCGAGGCGAATCGCGAGCAGGCGATTGCCCTACAGTCCCAAGAGGTCTACGACCGATACATGAAGTACCTGACCGGCTGCGCGAAGCTGTTCCGCGAGGGCTACACCGACGTCAATCAGTTCACGCTGGAGAAGTAGCAGGGGGCCGCCTGCCTTACTTGACCAACGTGAATTGCCCCACATTCGTGACACCCTTGCGGAA
This sequence comes from Mycobacterium arosiense ATCC BAA-1401 = DSM 45069, assembly GCF_002086125.1. Taxonomy (GTDB): domain Bacteria; phylum Actinomycetota; class Actinomycetes; order Mycobacteriales; family Mycobacteriaceae; genus Mycobacterium; species Mycobacterium arosiense. The sequence continues at coordinate 24,183 of NZ_MVHG01000062.1, read as the reverse complement.
GAAGTTCTCGCACCCAGTCAGGTAGTGCATGTACTTGTCGTAGACCTCTTCGGATTGCAGGGCGATCGCCTTCTCCTTGTTGGCTTCGAGGTTGGCCGCCCAAATGTTGAGGGTCCGCGCGTAATGCTGCTGCAGCAACTGTACCCGCTCGATCGTGAAGCCCGCCGCCGCGCCGAATTTGAAAATGTCCTCCTGCGCCGGCAGCTGTCCACCCGGGAAGATCTCCTGGCCGATGAATCGCGCAAATCGGATATCGCTCATGGTGATGGGAACACCGCGCTCGTGCTGCTGTTTCTGCGTGTAGGTCAAGATCGTGTGCAAGAGCATCCGGCCGTGGTCGGGAAGGATCTCGTAGGCGCGATCGAAAAATGCGGAGTAGCGCTCCATCTTGAAAGCTTCGAAGGCGCCGATCGTGACTATCCGGTCGACCTTGTCTTCGAACTCTTCCCAGCCCTGCAGGCGCACCTCGATGTTGCGGCTGGTCGGCAATCCGGCCAGCTTGTGCTTGCTGTAGTCGAATTGATTGCGGCTCAGCGTGATCCCGATGACATTGACGTCATACTGCTCGACGGCCCGCTTCAGCGCGCCGCCCCAGCCGCAACCGACGTCCAGCAGCGTCATCCCTGGCTCGAGGTTCAGTCTTCCCAGCGCTAGGTCGAACTTCGCGATTTGAGCCTCTTCGAGGGTCATGTCATCGCGCTCGAAGTAGGCGCACGTGTAGCCCATCGTCGCATCTAGGAACAGCGCGAAAAATTCATTCGAAACGTCATAGATGGATTGCGATTCCTCGTAAAACGGTTCCAATTCCGTCATGCTCGCTGCAAGCCTTTCGAGTCGTCAGGTTGCTCAGTAGGAGTGAAAGCCCTGACCCGTCTTCTTGCCGAGCCGGCCCGCCTCCACCATGCGCAGCAACAGCGGTGGCGGAGCGTACTGCGGTTCCTTGAACTCCTCGAACATCTTGTCCGCGATCAGCTTCAAGGTGTCGAGGCCCACCAGGTCGGACAGTCGCAGCGGGCCCATGGGGTGCGACAACCCGGCCACCACGGCCTTATCGACGTCTTCGACGGTGGCAAAACCGGCTTCCACCATGCGGATTGCCGACAACAGGTACGGCACCAGCAGCGCGTTCACCACGAAGCCGGACCGGTCGGAGCAGCGCACCACCTGCTTGCCCAGGACCGCGCTCGCGAATTCCTCGGTGCGCGCGGCGGCGGCTTCGTCGGTGACCAGCGTGCTCACCAATTCGACCAGCGGCAGCACCGGCACGGGGTTGAAGAAGTGCAGCCCCAGCACGCGTTGCGGGTTCTTGGTGGCCGCCGCGATCTTCATGATCGGGATGCTGGAGGTGTTGGAGGCCAGCACCGCGTCGGGATCGGTGATGACTTGATCGAGCTCGGCGAACACCTGCGCCTTGACGGCGTCGTCTTCGATGATCGCCTCGATGACCAGTTGGCGGTCCGCGAGGTCCTTCAAGTCCGTGGTGAAGGTGAGCTTGCTCAGCGCCCGGTCGCGTTCGCGCTCGGTCACCTTGCCGGCGCTGACGCCGCGTTCCAGCGATTTCACGATGCGGTTGCGGCCGGCCGTAACGAGGGCCTCGGTGGTCTCGAACACCGTCACGTCGACACCGGCGCGGACCGAGACCTCCGCGATGCCGGACCCCATCTGGCCGGCCCCGACCACCCCTACGCTCTGAATCGTTGCGTCACTCACTTGATTTTCTCCGGTTCTCTCCGGTAACCCGTATCGTTCTGCACCGCAATAGGCCCCGCCCAGGATCAGCTGGGGGGGGCCTACGCTACTTCATCTCATTCTCAGTGAAACTGACCCTCTTCGGTGGAGCCGGTCAGCGCGGTGGTCGACGAGCTCGGGTCCACCGTGGTGGCGATGCGGTCGAAGTAACCCGCACCGACCTCGCGCTGGTGCTTGGTGGCGGTGTAGCCACGCTCCTCGGCGGCGAACTCGCGCTCCTGCAGCTCGACGTACGCGCTCATCTGGTTGCGGGCGTAGCCGTAGGCCAGATCGAACATCGAGTAGTTCAAGGCGTGGAAGCCGGCCAGCGTGATGAACTGGAACTTGAAGCCCATTGCGGCAAGCTCTTTTTGGAACTTCGCGATGGTGGAGTCGTCCAGGTGCTTGCGCCAGTTGAACGACGGCGAGCAGTTGTACGCCAGCATCTGGTCGGGGAACTCGGCCTTGACGCCCTCGGCGAACTTGGCGGCCAGCTCGAGGTCCGGAGTACCGGTCTCCATCCAGATCAGGTCGGAGAACGGCGCGTAGGCCTTGGCCCGGGCGATGCACGGCTCGAGGCCGTTGCGGACCCGGTAGAAGCCCTCCTTGGTGCGCTCGCCGGTGATGAACGGCTGGTCGCGCTCGTCGACGTCGGAGGTGATCAGCGTGGCGGCCTCGGCGTCGGTGCGGGCGATGACCACGGTCGGGACGTCGCACACGTCGGCGGCCAGGCGGGCCGAGGTCAGGGTCCGGATGTGCTGTTGGGTCGGGATCAGCACCTTGCCACCCAGGTGACCGCACTTCTTCTCCGATGCCAGCTGGTCCTCCCAGTGCGATCCCGCCACGCCGGCGGCGATCATGGCCTTCTGCAGCTCGTAGACGTTGAGCGCGCCGCCGAAACCGGCCTCACCGTCGGCGACGATCGGCGCCAGCCAGTTCTCCACCGAGGTGTCGCCCTCGACCTTGGCGATCTCGTCGGCGCGCAGCAGCGCGTTGTTGATCCGGCGCACCACCTGCGGCACCGAGTTGGCCGGGTACAGGCTCTGGTCGGGGTAGGTGTGGCCGGACAGGTTCGCGTCACCGGCGACCTGCCAACCCGACAGGTAGATGGCCTTGAGGCCGGCGCGCACCTGCTGCACGGCCATGTTGCCGGTGAGGGCGCCCAGCGCGTTGATGTACTCCAGGTCGTGCAACTGCTCCCACAGCACCTCGGCGCCGCGACGGGCCAGGGTGGCCTCCTCGACTACGCTGCCTTGCAGGGCGACGACGTCCTCGGCCGTGTAGGTCCGGGTGACACCCTTCCAACGCGGGTTGATGTCCCAGTCCTTCTGGATCTGTTCGGCGCTCTTGGGGGTGCCAACGACAGACATTCGGCATGCTCCTTCACGGTCTTCACTGCTTGAGTTGCGGACGCCTCACCGGCGGTAGCTAGCGGCTCAACTTCGCTGGTGTGCTAACTCGAAGATGGCACAGCGCATACGGGCCGGTCCACCCGTTTTAGTTGCCAATTAAAGCAACGGGACCGGCCGATTTTGCGAAGGTTGTTAAGTCGCGAACAAACTTAACCGTTTCAGAAGCTACCCGCGAGTAACCCTAAACCCGCAGGTCACCCAGCAATTTAACCGGGACGCTTGTCCTGTTAGCGAGCAAAGATCGCAGCGACGGCCTTCGCCTCGTCACCGACGGCATATGTGAGCGTTGTAACAGTGCGATCGGCCAGCTCCGGGCCGAATTGCTCGGTCGATCCGGGCGGGTACACGTGCGAAATGATGTCCAGCTTGTCGCCCAGCGCCACCGGCGCCTCGTGCTCGATGGTGACGCGCAACGGCGTCTGCATCAGCTCCAAATGTGACGCCAGGTAGTCCTCGATCACGCTCCAGTACACGGAGTTGTTCATGTGGTCGAACAGGTCGATGTCGGTGACCCGGACCGGAAACTCGTGAATCTCGGCCGCGTCGTCGCGGCTGCCCGGCTTCAGATACGACTTCCACCGCAGCCGGTCGATTGAGGTGGTCTTGTGCAGGCCGGCCAGGAAGTCGTCGGCGATGCGCGAGGGCATCTGGGTTTCGCGGTTGATGTTGATCCAGAAGGCCTCGGACTCGATGAGCCCACCCTTGCGGCCATCGATGCGAACCCGCATCTCGCACCACCGGTTAGAGGTGCCCGAACACCACCGGCGCAGGCGCAGCATGTCGTTGAACTCGATCGGGCGGACCAGGTCGAGCATGGTGCGCCGGACAATCCACAGCGGATGGGTCTCCTCGAAGCCCATCTCGCGCAGCTGGTCCTGGCCGATGTCCTGGATGTGGCGGGCGGCCGCGTCCAGGCGCAGCCGGCCCGTGCGGTCGATGTCGCCGACCCGCAACGGCCACTGGCGGTCGAAAACGTCAGGGTGACCGTCGGGCACCGGCATCAGTTGTTTATCCAGACTCACCGCGTCGCTCCCCGTGTCCTCTTCCTCCTGTGGTAACCCCAGGCTAAGGCCTGTGGCCCCGGTCGAATCATGCCAACGAGGTGCGTCGGAGACCAATTTCGACCGGGCGCAGCCATTGCCAACTCTGCGAACTTCGATCTTCGCAAGACCGGTAACCTCGGTGGGGTGTCCAAAACGTTCGTCGGGTCACGCGTTCGCCAGCTCCGCAACGAACGCGGGTTCTCCCAGGCCGCGCTGGCCCAGATGCTGGAGATCTCACCGAGCTACCTCAACCAGATCGAGCACGACGTTCGCCCGCTGACAGTGGCTGTGCTGCTGCGCATCACCGAAGTGTTCGGGGTGGATGCGACGTTTTTTGCCTCCCAGGACGACACCCGACTGGTCGCCGAGCTGCGGGAGGTCACCATGGACCGGGACCTGGACATCGACGTCGACCCCACCGAGGTCGCCGAGATGGTCAGCGCCCATCCCGCGTTGGCCCGCGCGGTGGTCAACCTGCACCGGCGCTACCGGATCACCACCGCGCAGCTCGCGGCCGCCACCGAGGAGCGGTACTCCGACGGCAGCGGCACCGGGTCGATCACCATGCCACACGAGGAGGTGCGCGACTACTTCTACCAACGGCAGAACTACCTGCACGAGCTGGACACCGCCGCCGAGGACCTGACCATCAAGATGCGCCTTCACCACGGCGATTTGGCCCGCGAGCTGACCCGCCGGCTCACCGAGGTGCACGGGGTGCACATCAACCGGCGGATCGATCTCGGCGACACCGTGCTGCACCGCTTCGATCCCAAGACCAAGACGCTCGAAATCAGCAACCACCTGTCGTTGGGGCAGCAGGTTTTCAAGATGGCCGCCGAATTGGCCTACCTCGAGTTCCGCGACCTGATCGACACTCTGGTCGAGGAAGGCAAGTTCACCAGCGACGAGTCGCACACTCTGGCCCGGCTGGGGCTGGCCAACTATTTCGCCGCGGCGACCGTGCTGCCCTACCGCCAGTTCCACGACGTCGCGGAGAATTTCCGCTACGACGTCGAGCGGCTGTCGTCGTTCTACTCGATCAGTTATGAAACCATCGCGCACCGGCTTTCGACGTTGCAGCGGCCGTCGCTGCGCGGTGTGCCGTTCTCGTTCGTCCGGGTCGACCGGGCCGGGAACATGTCGAAACGGCAGTCCGCCACCGGTTTTCACTTCTCCTCTAGCGGGGGCACCTGCCCGCTGTGGAATGTTTACGAGACGTTCGCCAATCCGGGCAAGATCCTGGTGCAGATCGCCCAAATGCCCGACGGCCGCAACTACATGTGGGTGGCCCGCACCGTGGAGCGGCGCGCGGCCCGGTATGGTCAGCCGGGTAAGACTTTCGCGATCGGCCTCGGCTGCGAACTTCGCCACGCCCACCGGCTGGTCTACTCGGAGGGACTCGACGTCTCGGGGGAACCAGGAACAGTGGCCACACCGATCGGCGCGGGCTGCCGGGTCTGCGAACGCGACAATTGCCCGCAGCGCGCGTTCCCCGCACTCGGCCGCGCACTCGATCTCGACGAGCACCGCAGCACGGTGTCGCCCTACCTGGTCACCCAGCCATGAACACGGCGCCGGACGGCCGCATCCCGCCGGGGCGGTTCCGCGAACTGGGACCGATCAACTGGGTCATCGCCAAGCTGGGCGCGCGCACCGTGCGGGCCCCGGAGATGCACCTGTTCACCACCCTCGGTCAGCGCCGGTTGCTGTTCTGGACCTGGCTGGCCTACGGCGGCCGGCTGCTGCGCGGCAAGCTTCCGGCCATCGACACCGAGCTGGTGATCCTGCGGGTCGCGCACCTGCGCGCGTGCGAATACGAGTTGCAGCACCATCGCCGGATGGCGCGTACGGCCGGGCTGGACGCCGAGCTGCAGGCCGCGATCTTCGCGTGGCCGCAGCAGCTGGACGATGCCCGCCTCACCGTGCGTCAGCAGGCGCTGCTGGCGGCGACGGATGAGTTCGTCAAGGACCGGACGGTCACCGCTGAGACCTGGCGGGCGCTGGCCACGCACCTGGATCGGCGTCAGCTGATCGAATTCTGTTTGCTGGCAAGCCAATACGATGGCCTCGCCGCGACCATGTCCGCGCTCGAGATCCCGCTGGACCTGCCGAATTAGCTACAGGTAGACGTCGGCGAGGATGGCCAGCGTCAGTATCACGGGCAGCACAGGCAGCGCGAAGGCGAACGCCGCCCACGGCCGCTTGCCACGCCGGCGCTGCCGCAAGCCCCATAGCGCGGCGCCGATCCCCAGCATCACCGAGGCCAGCAGCACCAGCGGTCCCCATTGGCCGGCGGTCGCGTTGTCGCCGTTCGAAATGACCAGCAGCCACAGCACATAACCGGTCGCCAGGCCACCGACGGCTCCCGCGAGCGCCTGGGGGGTGACGGTGCGCATCATCTCGTGGCTCAGAAATTGATCATGTGCCCGGTCAGGCCGTGGAAGCATTCCTGCAGCGCCTCGGACATGGTCGGGTGGGTGTGCACGTTGCGGGCCAGCTCGGTGGCGGTCAGGTCCCATTTCTGGGCCAGCGTCAGCTCCGGCAGCAGTTCGGAGACGTCGTGGCCGACCAGGTGCCCGCCCAGCAGCTCACCGTATTTGGCGTCGGCGACCAGCTTGACGAACCCGCTCGGGTCGCCCACGCCGTGGGCCTTGGCGTTCGCGGTGAACGGGAACTTGGCCACCACGACGTCGTGGCCTTCGTCGCGGGCCTGTTCCTCGGTGAGCCCGAAGCTGGCGACGTTGGGCTGGCAGAACGTCGCGCGCGGCATCATCCGGTAGTCACCGAGCGCCAAAGTCTCTGCGCCGGCGATGGTTTCGGCGGCCACCCCGCCCTGGGCCTCGGCGACGTGGGCCAGCTGCAGCTTTCCGGTGACGTCGCCGATGGCGTAGATGTGCTCGATGTTGGTGCGCATGTAGTCGGTGATTCCGATGGCTTTGCGGTCGGTGAGCGCCACACCGGCCGCCTCCAGACCGTAGCCCTCGACATTGGGCGCAAAACCAATGGCCTGCAACACCTTTGCGGCCTTGAGTTCTTGCGCGTTACCGTCCTTGCTGACCACCACGGTCACTTCGGAACCGTTGTCGGAGATCGACTCGACCTTGGTGCTGGTCAAAATTTTGATGCCCAGCTTCTTGAACTGCCTCTCGACCTCCTTGGACACCTCGGCGTCCTCGTTCGGCAGGGCGCGCGGCAGGAACTCGACGACGGTGACGTCGACGCCGTAGTTCTTCAAGACATAGCCGAACTCCATGCCGATCGCGCCGCACCCGGCGATGATGATCGAATCCGGCAGCTCGCGGGACAGGATCAATTCCTCGTAGGTGACCACGTTGGCCGACAACGACGTGCCGGGGACCAGGCGCGTGCTACTGCCGGTGGCGATGATGGCGTTGTCGAAGGTGACGTTCTCCGTGCCGCCCTCGTTGAGCTCGACCGAGATCGTGTTGGCATCGGTAAACCGTCCGTAGCCATGGATTTCGGTGATCTTGTTCTTCTTCATCAGGAAGTGCACGCCGGCGACGCGACCCTCGGCCACCTTGCGGCTGCGGTCAAACGCGGCACCGTAGTCGAAGGTCGCCTCGCCACTGATGCCGAACGTCTTGGCCTCTTTGGTGAAGATATGGACGAGTTCGGCGTTGCGCAGCAACGCCTTGGACGGGATGCACCCGACGTTGAGGCAGACGCCACCCCAGTACTTCGGTTCGACCACGGCGGTGGTCAGGCCCAGCTGTGCGGCACGAACGGCTGCGACATATCCGCCGGGGCCGGCCCCGAGGACGACGACGTCATAGTGAGAAGTCACGAGCCCACCCTAGTTGGCCGCGCCCCCTGACGACCGCCCGGGCGAGCCGTCAGTACGGAATCACACCGACCAGACAGTGCCCCACACGTTCGCAGTGGTAATAGCCGTACACCGGCGCCGCGGCGACCAGCGCGGCGAACGGCGCGGACATCAGCGCCACCGAGAGCGCCGAGATCAGCGGCCGGCCTTCGGTCATCGCCAACATCACCCCGCCGACGGTGCACGCCACCACGTAGACCAGCACCACGAACGACGCCGCGGTCTTGTCGGCCGAGTGGTACCACCAAGAAAACAGCCCCACCCCGATGACGGCCGCCGCGGACCACACGCCCAGCAGCACCAGGGCCAGCTTCCACCACTTGAGGTAGAGATACCGGCCCGGCACGTTGATCGGTTGTACCGGCGCGACCGGCTCGGTCGACTCCCGCTCACCGGCCTCCGGCGCGGGCGTCGCGTCCGCCCCCGGTGCGGTGTCAGGCTCCGGCTCGGACACCGCGGGGTGCTCGCCGGTGTCGTCATCGAAATCGGGGACCCAGGATTGGGTACCGGTGTGCTCGGCTTCGCCTTCGTCGTCCGAGAAGTCCGGCACGAACGCCTCGGTGCCGGGGCTCGAAGCGTCCTGGTCCTCAACCACCGGCGGTCACCCGCAGCGCGACGAGCACACCGAACCAGCCGGGCGCCACCGACAGCAGGAACGCCCCGAGCATCGTGACCCATCGGCGCCCGGAGAACAGGATCGCGGCCAGCCCGGCGACGCTGGGGATGGCGACCACCAACGCGATGACGCCGGCAGGGCGGACGCCGGCGTGAATCGCCACGGTGCACGCCACACCCGCCAATCCTCCGACCGCACTGCCGATCAGCATGGCGCTGGCCAATAACCAGGGACGCGGGAGGGGAATCACTTTCTCGACTGTACTGCGGCTACCGGTGCGCGGGGCGGCTTCCCGACGCCGCGTCGGCCACCACCGCACCGCGCGCCGCGGGGCGTTCACCGCGTTGGTAATCCGCGCCGGTGATCACCGCCGCGACGGCCAACGAAGCCCGTTCGTCGTCGGTGAAGGCGCGGCCGCGGGACAGGAACCGCACGCCGTCGGGTGCCTCCAGGCTGAACCCGCCCCCGCGGCCCGGCACCACGTCGATGACCAGTTGGGTGTGCTTGTCGCGATAGTGGGCCGTGTACTGCGGACCCGAAATCCACACCGGCACACCTTCTTCCCCGACATCGAGGACGCCGAGCAAGACGTCGCGATCGCCGACCAGGAAATCGCCGAGCGGATAACACATCGGCGATGACCCGTCGCAGCAACCACCGGACTGGTGAAACATCACCGGACCGTGCGTGGCCTGCAGCCGCGCCAGCACCTCGGCGGCCGCGGCGGTGATGACCACCCGAGCGGGCGCAACCATCAGAAGAAACCCTGCGCCTGCTGCGAGTAGGACACCAGCAGGTTCTTGGTCTGCTGGTAGTGGTCGAGCATCATCTTGTGGTTCTCCCGGCCGATGCCGGACTGCTTGTAGCCACCGAACGCCGCGTGGGCCGGATAGACGTGGTAGCAGTTCACCCACACCCGGCCGGCCTGGATGTCGCGCCCGGCCCGGTACGCGGTGTTGCCGTCGCGGCTCCACACCCCGGCCCCCAGCCCGTACAGGGTGTCGTTGGCGATCGAGATGGCGTCGTCGTAATCGGCGAACGACGTCACCGTGACCACCGGCCCGAAGATCTCCTCCTGGAAGACCCGCATCTTGTTGTTGCCGCTGAAGATGGTGGGCTGCATGTAGTAGCCGCCGGACAGGTCACCGCCGAGCTCGGCGCGTTCGCCGCCGGTGATCACCTTGGCGCCCTCGTCCTTGCCGATCTCGATGTAGGACAACACCTTTTCTAACTGGTCGTTGGACGCCTGCGAGCCCAGCATGGTCTCGCTGTCCAGCGGATCACCCTGGCGGACCGCCTTGGTGCGGATCGCGGCCAGCTCGAGGAACTCGTCGTAGATGTCGGCCTGAACGAGGCTGCGCGACGGGCAGGTGCACACCTCGCCCTGGTTGAGGGCGAACATGGTGAAGCCCTCCAACGCCTTGTCCTGGTAGTCGTCGGCCTTGGCCATCACGTCGGAGAAGAAGATGTTGGGGCTCTTGCCCCCGAGTTCCAGGGTGACCGGGATGAGATTTTGCGAGGCGTACTGCATGATCAGCCGCCCGGTGGTGGTCTCGCCGGTGAACGCGATCTTGGCGATGCGGTTGCTCGACGCCAGCGGCTTGCCGGCCTCGGCGCCGAACCCGTTGACGACGTTGACCACTCCGGGCGGTAGCAGGTCGCCGATCAGCGACATCAGGTACAGCACCGAAACCGGTGTTTGCTCAGCGGGTTTGAGCACCACCGCGTTGCCGGCCGCCAGCGCGGGCGCCAGTTTCCACGCACCCATCAGGATGGGGAAGTTCCACGGGATGATCTGCCCGACCACACCGAGCGGCTCGTGGAAGTGGTAGGCCACGGTGTCGTCGTCGATCTGGCTCAGCGAGCCCTCCTGCGCGCGCAGCGCCCCGGCGAAGTAGCGGAAGTGGTCGGCGGCCAACGGAATGTCGGCGGCCAGCGCCTCACGGATCGGCTTGCCGTTGTCCCAGACCTCGGCCACCGACAGCGCGGCGGTGTGCTCCTCGATGCGGTCCGCGATCTTGTTCAGGATGGCCGCCCGTTCCGCCGGTGCCGTCTTGCCCCACCCCGGGGCGGCGGCGTGCGCGGCATCGAGCGCCTGGTCGATGTCGGCCTCATCGGAGCGCGCTACCTCGCAGAACGTCTGGCCGGTGATCGGGGTCGGGTTTTCGAAATAGCGACCCTTGACCGGCGGCACCCATTGGCCCCCGATGAAGTTCTCGTACCTGGATTCGTACGACATCAACGCCCCGGCAGCACCCGGACGTGCGAAAACAGTCATCTGCCCCGCCTCCTCGTCGACCTTGTGTAACACAACTCACACTACCGCCCGGGCCACAATGGCACTCATGACCTGTGAACCCGCGGAGAACGCCGATGACCCTTACCTGTGGCTCGAGGACGTCACCGGTGCCGACGCGCTGGACTGGGTGCGGGCGCGTAACGAGCCGACGCTGGCGCGCTTTCGCGACGAGAATTTCGAGCGGATGCGCATCGAGGCGCTCGAGGTGCTCGACACCGACGCCCGCATCCCCTACGTGGTCCGCCGCGGCGAGTACCTTTACAACTTCTGGCGCGATGCGGCCAACCCCCGCGGGCTCTGGCGGCGCACCACACTGGACAGCTACCGCAGCGACTCCCCGGACTGGGACGTGCTGATCGACGTCGACGAGCTGGGCCGGGCCGACGGCCAGAAATGGGTGTGGGCCGGCGCCGGCGTCATCTATCCGGAATACACCCGGGCGTTGATCAGCCTTTCCCGGGGCGGCTCCGACGCCTCCATCGTGCGCGAATTCGACATGACGACAAGGCAATTCGTCGACGGCGGGTTCGAGCTGCCGGAGGCCAAGTCGCAGGTCAGCTGGGCCGATCCGGACACCGTGCTGGTCGGTACCGACTTCGGCGGCGATTCGCTGACCGATTCCGGCTATCCGCGGGTGGTCAAGCGGTGGCGCCGCGGCACCCCCCTCGCCGAGGCCGAGACCGTCTTCGAGGGGTCTCGGTCGGACGTCAACGTGGTGGCGAGCGCCAGCCGGATCCCCGGGTTCGAGCGCACGCTGATCGCCCGGGCCCTGGACTTCTGGAACGAAGAGGTCTACGAGCTACGCGGGTCGGAACTCATCCGCATCGACGCGCCCACCGACGCCAGCGTGAGCCTGCACCGCGAGTGGCTGTTGATCGAGCTGCGCAGCAATTGGTCCTGCGGCGGGGCCACCTACACCGCCGGGTCGCTGCTGGCCGCGAATTACGACGAATTCCTGGTCGGCACAGCGCAATTGCAGGTGGTGTTCGAACCCGACGAGCACACCGCGCTCAACCACTACGCGTGGACCCAGGACCGGCTGCTGATCGTCTCGCTGGCCGACGTGGCCAGCCGCGTGGAGATCGTCAGGCCCGGTGACTGGCGGCGCGAGCCGGTGGCCGGCATTCCCGCCGCGACCAACACCGTCGTCGTCTCCGCCGACGACACCGGTAACGAATTCTTCCTGGACTCCAGCGGATTCGACTCGCCATCGCGGCTGATGCGGGGAACCGACGATGGGCGGCTCGAGCAGACCAAATCGGCGCCGGCCTTCTTCGATGCCGAAAACATCTCGGTGACACAGAACTTCGCCACGTCGCAGGACGGCACGTCGATCCCCTACTTCGTGGTGCGGCCCGGCGGCCCCCGAGTCTCCGACGGGCCGGCGCCCACCCTGCTCTACGGCTACGGCGGCTTCGAATCGTCGAACACACCGGGCTACAGCGGCGTGCTGGGCCGGTTGTGGCTGGCCCGCGGCGGCACGTACGTCCTGGCCAACATTCGCGGCGGGGGCGAATACGGCCCCGGCTGGCACACCCAGGCGATGCGGGAGGGCCGGCATAAGGTGGCCGAGGATTTCGCCGCCGTCGCAACCGATTTGGTGGATCGGGGCATCGCAGGCGTGGAGCAGCTCGGGGCGCAGGGCGGCAGCAACGGGGGCCTGCTGATGGGGATCATGCTGACGCAGTACCCGGAGCGGTTCGGCGCGCTGGTGTGCAGCGTGCCCCTGCTGGACATGAAGCGCTACCACCTGCTGCTGGCCGGCGCTTCCTGGGTCGCCGAATACGGCGACCCCGATAACCCCGATGACTGGGCATTCATCTCCGAATATTCTCCGTATCAGAACATTTCGGCGACGCGTCGCTACCCGCCGGTGCTGATCACCACCTCCACCCGCGATGACCGGGTGCACCCGGGCCACGCCCGCAAGATGACGGCCGCGCTACAGGCCGCCGGTCACCAAGTCTTCTATTACGAGAACATCGAGGGCGGGCACGCGGGCGCGGCGGACAACGAGCAGATGGCGTTCAAGTCCGCGCTGACCTACTCCTTCCTATGGCAAATGCTCGCCCGGCCATAGGATCGTCGACGTGTCAGCGATCCAACGCATCGAACTCACGCTGCTGGCCACCGGACTGATCTTCATCCTGGCCTCCGCGGCGCAGGCGCGCTATCGCTTCGTCAAGCACCGCCGCGCCGGCCGGCGGTTCTATTGGGCGACCGCGGCCATCGGCATCGTCTGCTTCGCGGTCGGGACCGGGCAACTCTGGCCGAACGGTGTGCTCGCGGCGGCGGTGTTCTCCGCGATCGTCGCCTTCTCGGCCTACCTCACCACGCCGTATCTGAAGATCGGCGGGCGCATCTATGCGTCCTCGCCGGAAAACCGTCAGCCCGACCCATAGGACGCCATGGGAACCCGCGACTTCGAGACGTTGCTGTACAACACGGCCGGCCCGGTTGCCACCATCACGCTGAACCGCCCGGAGCAGCTCAACACCATCGTGCCGCCGATGCCCGACGAGATCGAGGCCGCCATCGGCCTGGCCGAGCGCGACCCGGCGATCAAGGTCATCGTGCTGCGCGGTGCGGGGCGGGCTTTCTCCGGCGGCTACGACTTCGGCGGCGGATTCCAGCACTGGGGCGAGTCCATGATGACCGACGGGCGGTGGGATCCGGGCAAGGATTTCGCGATGGTCACCGCCCGCGAGACCGGGCCGACCCAGAAATTCATGGCCATCTGGCGGGCATCCAAGCCGGTGATCGCGCAGGTGCACGGCTGGTGCATGGGCGGGGCCAGCGACTACGCGCTGTGCGCCGACCTCGTCATCGCCAGCGAGGACGCCGTGATCGGCACGCCCTACAGCAGGATGTGGGGGGCGTATCTGACCGGGATGTGGCTCTACCGGCTGAGCCTGGCCAAAGCGAAATGGCATTCGCTGACCGGCCGGCCGCTGACCGGCGTGCAGGCCGCCGAGATCGAGTTGATCAACGAGGCGGTGCCCTTCGAGCGGCTGGAGGCGCGGGTCGCCGAAATCGCCGCCGAACTGGCACAGATCCCGTTGTCGCAGCTGCAGGCCCAGAAATTGGTCGTCAACCAGGCGTACGAAAACATGGGGCTGGCATCCACCCAGACACTGGGCGGCATCCTCGACGGCCTGATGCGCAACACCCCCGACGCGCTGGCCTTCATCAAAACCGCCGAGGCCGACGGGGTGCGGGCGGCGATCGAGCGCCGCGACGGCCCCTTCGGCGACTACAGTCAGGCCCCGCCCGAGCTGCGGCCCGATCCCAGCCACGTCATCGTCGCTGATAACGACTGATACTGAGGTGCACTAGCCAAGTCCTGGCAGTGAGCTGGGAACTGTCCCCGAAGGGCCAAAAAGTGCTACCGTGACTGCTATGTCTCGGCTGAGTACTGGCCTGCGTGCAGGCGCCGCGTCCCTCGCTCTGGGTGTTACCGCTGCGATCTTTCCGTCGACCGCGGTAGCCGACTCCACGGAGGACTTTCCCGTCCCCCGCCGGATGATCAACACCACGTGTGACGCCGAGCAGATCCTGGCGGCCGCCCGGGACACCAGCCCGGTGTACTACCAGCGCTACATGATCGACTTCGACAACCACCCCAACGTCCAGCAGGCCACCATCGATAAGGCGCACTGGTTCTTCTCGCTGTCGCCGCAGGACCGCCGGAACTACTCCGAGAACTTCTACGCGCCCGTGTCCGATCCGCTGTGGGTGGCCTGGCCCAACCACATGAAGATCTTCTGGAACAACAAGGGCGTGGTGGCCAAGGCCACCGACATCTGTAACCAGTACCCACCCGGCGACATGGCGGTCTGGGACTGGGCTGAGCCAACCGGTCCTCCTGGGTGGCCGGGGCCCGTCAAGGGTAGGGCGGAGTAATGCGCTGACGACGCCCCGAACCGATTCGCGGCGTCGTCCCGGCATCATCTTCCCGCGCCGGCGGGACTCTCCTTATTCGTTGCGCCGCGCAGGATCAGCGCGGCTGTACCAGGCCGCCCGGCGGGTGCTCCTCGACGTCCTTGAGGATCAGCTCGCGCACGGCGCGACGCGCCCCGTACGGTCGCAGCATGGTGCTGGCCGGCCGGGGACGCACGTGCTGCGGCCACCAGAACCAGCGCCCGAGCAAGGTCGCCAGCGACGGCGTCATGAACGACCGCACGATCAAGGTGTCGAACAGCAGACCCAGCGCGATCGTCGTGCCCACCTGGGCCATCACCAGCAGCGGGCTGAAGACGAACGTGGCCATGGTGGCGGCGAACACCAGACCGGCGGAGGTCACCACCGAGCCCGAACCGGCCATCGCGCGGATCGTCCCGGTCTTGAGCCCGGCGTAAATTTCCTCCTTGAACCGCGATATAAGCAGCAGGTTGTAGTCCGAGCCGACCGCCAGCAGCAGGATGACGGCCATCGCCAGCACCATCCAGTGCAACTTCAGGCCCAGGATGTACTGCCACAAGAGCACGGAGAGTCCGAACGAGGCGCCCAGCGACAGCAACACCGTACCGACGATCACGAAGGCCGCCACGACGCTTCGGGTGATCACCAGCATGATGATGAAAATCAAAGTGGCTGCGGCGATTCCGGCGATCAACAGGTCGATGTTGGAGCCGTCGTGCATGTCCTTGTACGTGGCGGCGGTGCCGCCGAGGTAGACCTTGGCGCCCTCCCAGGGGGTGCCCTTGATCGCCTCGTGCACGGCCTGCTTGATCGGTTCGATGTGGTTGATGCCTTCAGGAGTCGCCGGGTCACCTTCGTGGGAGATGATCAGCCGGACGGCGTGCCCGTTCGGCGAGATGAAATTCTTGAGACCCCGCGTGAAATCCGGGCTCTTGAACGCCTCCGGCGGAAGGTAGAACGTGTCGTCGTTCTTCGCTTTGTCGAAGGCATCGCCCTGGGCGGTGGCGTTGTCGGCCTGCGCTTTCGCCTGGTCGTTGAGACCCTTTGTGATCGCATAGTTCGACATGATGGTGTCGAGGTTGCGCTGTTGGCTCTCGATCTGCGGCGGGATCAGCGCCACCAGCTTCGGCTGGATCCGATCCAGCTTGTCGAGGTTCGCGCTGAGGTTCACGATGTTCTCAGCCACCTGGTCGATGCCATCGAGCGCGTTGAAGACCGACCGGAGTGCCCAGCAGACCGGGATGTCGTAACAGTGCTTCTCCCAGTAGAAGTAGCTGCGGATCGGCCGGAGGAAGTCGTCGAAGTTCGCGATGTCGTCGCGCAGTTTCTCGGTGATCTGCACGGTTTCCTTGGTGAGCCTGGTGGTTTCGTGTGTGGTGTTGCTCAGATCCTGGGTGACCTGCATCTGCTCATGCAGCGTTGCCATCGTTTTCCTGAGCTCGTCCGCCTGGTTCAGCAGGTTTCTCGCCTGCTCCTCCTGATAGTGCTGGGTCTGCAGCCGCCCTGCGGCTTGCGCGCCCATCTGAAAACCGAGGGTGCTGTGATCGAGCGGCGTGCCCAGCGGCCGGGTGATGGTCTGCACCCGGCCGATACCGGGGATGTGGAAGACCGCCTTGGCGACCTTGTCCAGGACCAGGAAATCGGCCGGGTTACGCAGGTCGTGATCGGTCTCGATCATCAACAGCTCGGGGTTGAGCCGAGCCTGGTCGAAGTGCCGGTCCGCGGCGGCATATCCGAGGTTGGCCGGGGTGTCGGCCGGCAGGAAGTGGCGGTTGTCGTAGTCGGTCTTATAACCGGGCAGGGCGAGCAGACCGACGAGGGCCACCCCGATCGTCACCGCGAGAACCGGTGCG
Organism: Mycobacterium arosiense ATCC BAA-1401 = DSM 45069; assembly: GCF_002086125.1. Classification (GTDB taxonomy): domain Bacteria; phylum Actinomycetota; class Actinomycetes; order Mycobacteriales; family Mycobacteriaceae; genus Mycobacterium; species Mycobacterium arosiense. Next base: position 7,464 of record NZ_MVHG01000062.1, on the reverse strand, counting down.
GGCCAGCGGACGACCGCGGTGCCCATGCGCCGCCAGCCCCGGGTCGCCAGCTTGCGCTTCGGATCCATCAGCTTGAAGAATGACGCCACCGTCAGCATCGCCGGACCCAGCGTCAAAGCCGCGAACACCGCGATCAGCATGCCGACCGCGCAGGGCACACCCAGCGACTGGAAGTACGGCAGCCGGCAGAAGCTCAGGCAGTACATCGCGCCGGCGATGGTCAGGCCCGATCCCAGCACGACGTGCGCGGTGCTGTGGAACATCGTGTAGAAGGCTTGTTCGCGGGTCTCACCCAGACCGCGGGCCTCCTGATAGCGGCCCACCACGAAGATCGCGTAATCCGTGCCCGCGGCGATCGCCATCAGCACCAGCATGTTGTTGGCGAAGGTCGACAACCCCATGACGTCGTAGTTACCGAGCGTCGCGACGACACCGCGGGCCGCCGCGAGCTCGATGAACACCATGGCCAGCATGATCAGAACGGTGCTCACCGACCGGTACACGAACAGCAGCATCAACACGATCACCACGAAAGTGACGATGGTGACCTTCGCCACGCCCTTCTCGCCCGCGTGGGACTGATCGGCGAACAGCGGACCCGCGCCGGTGACGTAAGCCTTGATTCCCGGCGGCGCGGGCACCGAGTTGACGATCTTGCGGACGGCCTCGGCGGACTCGTTCGCCAGCCCGCCGCCCATGTTGCCGGCGAGATAAACCTGGACGTACGCGGCCTTTTGATCGTGGCTCTGGGAACCCGCCGCCGTCAGCGGATCACTCCAAAAATCCTGGACGTGCTGAACGTGGTCCTTGTCCTGCTCGACGCGCCTGACGATCTCGTCGTAGTAGTGGTGCGCTTCGGCGCCGAGTGGCTTGTCGCCCTCCAGCAAGATCATGGCCGAGTTGTCGGTGTTGAACTCTTTGAACGTCGATCCGACCCGCATCATCGACTGAAAGGATGGCGCGGCGGTCGGACTCATCGACACCGCGTGGGTTTTGGCGACGACCTCGAGCTGCGGGGCCACGGTGTTGGTGATGAAGACGATGCCCAACCACACCAGAACGATCGGCAGCGCCAGCCGGTGGATCATCCGCGGCAGGAACGGCGGGATCAGGGGCTGATCGACGCGCGGGGCAGCCTCGCCTGGCTCGCTCATGCGGACTTGTCCAGGCAGTAGACCATGGCATTGACCATTTCGTTGGACGGCGAGTGATTCGGAGCCTTGATGACGTCACCGGTCCCGTCGTGCTTGTTCACCACGAACTGGCAGGCGATCCAACTGCCGTCTCCCTGCGCCACCAGGTTTGCCGGGATGCCGGGCTTCGTTGAACTCAATACTTTGCTCCAGGGCAAGGGCACGTTGAGGGCCTGCTGCGGGTGGGAGTTTTCGTCGAGGTAGTTGATGGTTGCCGTGCTGCCCGGTGGGCCCCAGACCTGGAGCGTGATCGTCTTGGCGTTGAACTCGTCGAGGACCTCGCCCGAGGTGCCACCGCCGAACGAACCCTTGTGAACGCCGAAGACGCCGTGCAATCGGTATACGACGAATCCCGACAGCGCGACAACAGCTGCGATCGTGAGCACCAGCCAGAAACGCCCAAAGAGCCCCTTTTTCTTGCCGCGCTGCGGGGCGACGTTGTTGCCCTCGCCGCCGGCGGAGCCTTGCGTTTTCAGCGGCTCCGTCCTTGGCTCCGTCGTCGTCATGGGCGCGTCAAGTCCTTCCCGTCCACCGGTTGCAGTTCGCCAAGCCACAGCGCTTTGCCCCCCTTTCTGAGTATTCACGAGGCTGCCGAGATGAGCCCGATGCACGTGGCCGTCAGCAGGCGGGTGAGCGCTGACGCGAAGTCCAGATTCCACTCGGGCGGAACGACTTCGGGCTCCTCGGCATAGACGTCGGTCAGCTGTTCCGGCGGGTTCGCGACCTGCCACAGCGTGGCCGCCAGCGAGTACGCGGCCAGCAGGATGTCCAGCGAGCCCGACCGTCCGAGTTCCGGCAGCGCGTTGCCGATCGCATCCGCCAGCGACAGGGTGGCGGCGGTGCTGATCCGCCTGACCTCGATGACGCGTTCCGCGTCCACCTCGTGTTCGAGGTGCAGGTGCAGGTTGGCCAGCAGGTCACAGAACAGCGGGTCCTCGGCCAGGGCTTCGGCCAGCGTCTCGGCGATGCGCGAGGGTGACTTCGCGCCGGGCTCGGCCAGCTTCTCGGACACGGTGTTTGACCATCGCACCCAGCCCTCGGCGGACAGATGCAGCAGGACTTCCTTGTGCGAGGTGAAGTAACGGCGCACCGCAGAATAGTGAATTCCGGCGCGGCTGGCGACCGCGGTCAGGGTGACCGACGTGACGCCCGTTTCCATGGCCAGCGAGCGTGCGGCTTCCACAAGCGCCTCCGCACGTTGGCGCTTCTTTTCCTCGGTGCGGGCGCGCTGGAACGTTAATTGCGCCACCGATTGAGCGTAACGCACGTTGTGTGATTTGCATAACGCACGCTACGTGACTTGTGACTGGTCACAGCCGGCCGGCAAAACAGGTAAAGGTGTATTCATGCTCATCGCCCGGCGTCCTTCGCGCCCGTCCGGCTAGACCGTGCAGACCATCGCCCTGATCGGGTTTCTCGGCGGCCTGATCACCGGTATCTCGCCGTGCATCCTGCCGGTACTGCCGGTCGTGCTCTTGTCCGGCATGGACGGCGGGCGCCGCCGCGGCGTGAGTTCCGCCGCGCGACCCTACCTGGTGATCGCGGGCCTGGTGTGCAGCTTCAGCCTGGCCACACTGCTCGGCTCCGCGCTGCTGACGGCGCTGCATCTGCCGCAGGACGCGATCCGGTGGGCCGCCTTGGTGGTGCTGGTGCTGATCGGCGTGGGCTTGATCTTCCCGCCCGTGCAGCACCTGCTCGAGCGGCCGTTCGCGTCTTTCCCGCAGCGCCAAATAAGTTCTGGCACCAATGGTTTCGGGCTGGGCCTGGCGCTGGGCGCCCTGTATGTGCCGTGCGCGGGGCCGGTGCTGGCCGCCATCGTGGTGGCCGGCGGCACCTCGTCGATCGGTCCCGGTGCGCTGGTGCTGACCGCCACGTTCGCCGTCGGCAACGCGCTGCCGCTACTGGCCTTCGCGCTGGCCGGGCGGCGCGTCGCCGAACGGGTGGCCGCGCTGCGCCGCCGGCAGCGCGCGATTCAGACCGCCGGCGGGATAGCGATGATCGTGCTGGCCGTGGCGCTGGTGTTCAACCTGCCGGCGATGCTGCAGCGCGCCGTGCCCGACTACACGACGGCCATGCAGAACAGGTTGGGCGCCAACGACATCGAGCGCAGCCTGGGTCCCGCCCCCGCACAGCGGTCGACTCAGGGCGGCGGGCTGCAGCTGAGCCGGCCCGGCACCGCCGCCGACGGCGCGCCCAGCGACTGTTCCAGCGGCTCCGCCGAACTGCAACAGTGCGGACCGGCCCCCGCGCTCACCGGCGTCACCGGGTGGCTCAACACCCCCGACGGCAAACCGCTGGATTCCGAATCGGTGCGCGGCAAGGTGATCCTGATCGATTTCTGGGCCTACTCGTGCATCAATTGCCAGCGCGCCATCCCGCACGTAATCGATTGGTACAACCGCTATCGCGACGACGGACTCCTCGTCATCGGGGTGCACACCCCCGAGTACGCCTTCGAGCGGGTACCCGCCAATGTGGCCAGCGGCGCCGCCGACCTGCACATCACCTATCCCATCGCGCTGGACAACGACTACGCGACGTGGAACAACTTCTCGAACCTGTACTGGCCCGCCGAGTACCTGATCGACGCGAATGGGCAACTGCGGCATACCAAGTTCGGCGAGGGCGACTACGACGGCACCGAGAAGCTGATCCGGGCGCTGCTCGTCGACGCCCACCCCGGCGCCCGGTTACCCGCACCGACCAATTCCTCCGACATGACTCCGCAGACCAGGCTCACACCCGAGACCTACCTGGGTGTCGGTAAATCCAAAAATTACGGCGGCACCGGGGATTATCGGGAAGGCGTCGCCACGCTGAGCTACCCGCCGAACCTGGCCGACGACAAGTTCGCCCTGCGCGGCCGCTGGACGCTCGACGACCAGGGGGCCACGGCCGACGGCGACGAGTCCGCCATCCGGCTGAACTACACCGCGAGAGACGTCTACGCCGTCGTCGGCGGGACCGGCACCCTCACGGTGACCCGGGACGGCAAGACCACCACGACGCCGATCGGCGGAGCGCCCACGTTGCACCGGATCGTCGCTGACGACGCCGCCCATCGGGATCAGCTGGACATGGGAGTCAGCAAGGGACTGCAGGTGTTTTCGTTCACCTTCGGCTAGCCGCCGGCTGCGACCTCTACGTGAAGCTGCCGACCATGGCAACGATCACGCCGAGTGCGACCAAGGCGGCACCGGCAAGCAACGTGACGTTGAGCCATTGGCGCAGACCGGCTTCGGCGTGCCCGGCCATCACCTCGGCGATCACCCGGACGTTGCCGGTGGTGTGGTTGAGCGCGCCGTTGAGGTAACGAGCGGCGACCTCGATGCCCGCCCACCCGGCCGCACCGACGAGCAGCGCCGAGACGCCCAGGCTGCTCAGCGCCTTGCCGCGGCCGCGCGCGGCGGCCAGTGTGAGCAACGCGCAGACACCGCACAGCGCCGCCACCCCGACGCTCACCCACGGACCCCAGGTGGCCAGCGGGCTCAGCCGCCCCTGGCGCATCGATTGCGGTACCGAAACCGTCAGCGGGACAGTCAGTTTCGCGGGGATTGTCACGTTGTGGTCGCTGAGCAGCGGCTGAATCGAGGGATCCTTGAGCATCGGCGCCACGTCGACCGCCCACTGGTTGCCGTTCTCGGCGACCGCCGGGTCGCTGAACAACCAGCCGTGTGCCGCCCGGTTCGCCCGGGCGAACAGCGGCGGAAAGGCCGGGCCCGCGGTGAAGGCGCCGGCCGCCTCGCGTACCTCGGAATTGTCGAGCGGGTAGCGGCCCCCGCCGCGCTCGGCGGCCAGGGTCGTTGCGCGAGAGGTCAATTCGGCCGCCATGGCGGACTGCAGGGCCGGATCGGTCGCCGCGCGCTGCGCCATCGCGGCGTAGCCGTCGGCGTCAACGACGTGTAGCTGCGTCCACGCCGCGGGAATCGCCAGCGCCAGCGCAAGCGTGGCAATGAGCCACAACAGCACGGTCGCCGCGAATCGCACGCCTGCGAATCTACGCAATCCCCCGCACGTACGCGGCCTGCCCGAGGTGCTGGGCGCAGTCGTCGATGATGCTCACCAATCGCGCGCTGGCCGTCACCGGGGGATCCCAGTTGGTGTCCACGACGCGGGCCAGCTCCTCGGCGGTCACCCCCGCGACGTATTCGAGGCTGAGCTTATGCACCGCGTGGTAATACCCGGAGAGCAGGTTTGCGGGCGCCTTCACCTTGGCCACGTCGTCGGGCCCGTGCCCGTAGCCGGTGTCGTTGGGCGGCAGTTCGAGTCCGAACCGGTCCACCCAGCCGTCGCGGAACCACACCTGCTCTACGCCGGCGACATCGGCGAGCTGGAGGTCTTGGATCCGCGCGCTGTGCCACAGCAGCCAGGCGATGCTGTTGGCGTCCGGGGCCGGCCGGTAGCCGGACACCTCGTCGGTCAGCCCCTCGGTGATCTGGTCGACGTGTTCGATCAGCCGGGTGAACGCGTCACGCAGGAGCTCTTGCAAAACGGCGGCATCGTCGGTGCTGGGCATGCCCGTGACACTACGGGAGCACCGCGCAGTGATCACGGGGAAGATCCTGGCACGAGCCACCGCAACGGTCGTAGATTGTTTGGATGACTTACGACCTCATCATCCGCAACGGCACCATCGTCGACGGGTTGGGCGCTGAGCCGTTCGTTGGCGACGTGGCGGTGCGAGACGGCGTCATCGCGGCGGTCGGGAACGTTAACGGCGAGGCCGCCGCGCGCGAGATCGACGCCACCGGCCTGCTGGTCACGCCCGGCTTCGTCGACCTGCACACCCACTACGACGGCCAGTCCATCTGGTCGGAACGCCTGACGCCGTCCTCCGCGCACGGCGTCACGACCGTGGTGATGGGCAACTGCGGGGTCGGTTTCGCGCCGTGCCGTCAATCCGACCACGACGTGCTCGTCGACGTGATGGCCGGTGTCGAAGACATTCCCGGCGTCGTCATGACCGACGGCCTGCCGTGGACCTGGGAGACGTTCCCCGAATACATGGACGCGCTCGACTCCGGCAAGCGTGACATCGACGTGGCGGCGTATCTGCCGCACTCGCCACTGCGGGTGTACGTGATGGGCCAGCGCGGCGCCGACCGCGAACCGGCCACCGCCGACGACCTCGCGAAGATGCGGGCGCTGGCGAAGGAGGCGATCGAGGCCGGCGCGCTGGGCTTCGCGTCGTCGCGGCTGACCATCCACAAGACCGAAAGCGGTTCGCCCATCCCGAGTTACGACGCCGCCCGCGAGGAGATCGAAGAGATTGCGCGCGGGGTCGTCGACGGCGGCGGCGGACTGCTGCAGTTCGTCCCGGACATCCCGTCGGGCGGCTATCAGCCGGTGCTGCAGACGGTTTTCGACGTCGCCGAAGACTTACGCCTGCCGGCCACTTTCACCCTCGTCGTCGCCAACTCCGGCGAGCCCACCTGGCCGGACGCCATCACGATGATCGAGAAGGCCAACGCCGCCGGCGGTGACATCACGGCGCAGCTGCTGCCCCGCCCGATCGGATTGATCATCGGCCTGCAGCTGACGGCCAACCCGTTCGTGCTCTACCCCAGCTACCGCGAGATCGCCCACCTGCCGCTGGCCGAGCGGGTCGCCGAGATGCGCAAGCCCGAGGTCCGCGCCCGCATCCTGGCCGACAAGCCCGGCCAGGGACACCCGATCCTGTACGTCGCTCAGATGTGGGACTGGATCTTTCCGCTGGGCGACACCCCCGATTACGAGCCCGACCCAGCGACCAGCATCGGCGCCCGCGCCCGCGCCCGCGGCGTCGACCCGATGGAAGAGGCGTACGACCGGCTGCTCGACGATGAAGGCCGGGCCATGCTGCTGGTCGCGACCAGCAACCTGCAGAACAACTCGCTGGACACCGTCGGCGAGCTGCTGCACCGCGACGACGTGGTGCTCGGTCTCGGTGACGGCGGCGCGCATTACGGGATGATCTGCGACGCAAGCTACTCGACCTACTTCCTGACGCACTGGGCACGGGACCGCAAGACCGGACGGTTCACGGCGCCCGAGGCGGTTCGCGAGCTCACCTCGGTGCCGGCCCGCGTCGCCGGGCTGGGTGATCGCGGCCGAATCGCGGTGGGCTACAAGGCCGATCTCAATGTGATCGACCACGCCGCGTTGCGGCTGCACAAGCCGGTGATCAGCTACGACCTGCCCGCCGGGGGGCGGCGCCTAGACCAGACCGCCGAGGGGTATGTCGCCACGATCGTGGCCGGCGAAGTCATCGCCGAAAACGGCGTTCCCACCC
>NZ_MVHG01000061.1 GCF_002086125.1 Mycobacterium arosiense ATCC BAA-1401 = DSM 45069 | reverse complement strand
CGCTCGAAAAAGACATCCGGGACTGGATCACCGCCTGGAACGACAACCCGCGCCCCTTCAACTGGACCAAGACTGCAGATGAGATCTTCGAACGCCTCGCTTCATATCTTCAACGAATTCCTGGCGCACGACACTAGCCGCCCTTTGTCAGCCGCGCGTCTCGTGCCAAGCTGCTCGACATGGTCATCGAGATCGCCCGCCCCAAGCTCGAAGGAAACGTCGCCGTCGGCGAAGACCGCCAGATCGGCTTCGCCGAGTTCGGCGACCCGCAGGGACGGGCGATGTTCTGGCTGCACGGCACCCCGGGCGCCCGCCGGCAGATCCCGGTGGAGGCCCGCGTCTACGCCGAGCGGCACCACATCCGATTGATCGGCCTCGACCGGCCCGGCATCGGGTCGTCGACGCCGCACCGGTACGAGAACATCCGGGCGTTCGCCGACGACCTGCGGACCATCGCGGACACGCTCGGCATCGACAAGATGGCCGTCATCGGCCTGTCCGGCGGCGGCCCGTACGCGCTCGCGTCCGCCGCGGTGCTGTCCGATCGGGTCGTCGCCTGCGGCGTGCTCGGCGGCGTCGCGCCGTTCCTCGGCGGCGAAGGCATCACCAGCGGCCTGATGAACCTGGGCAAGCGGGTGGCGCCGCTGCTGCGGCTGGGCGGTGATCCGCTGCGGATCGGCGCGAGCCTACTGGTCCGGGCGATCCGACCGGTGGCGAATCCCGCGCTCTATTTATATGCCGCGGTATCGCCCGAGGCCGACCGGCGCCTGCTCACCCGGCCCGAGTTCGGCGCCATGTTCCTCGACGACCTGCTCAACGGAAGCCGCAAGCAACTGGCGGCCCCGTTCAACGACATCATCCTGTTCACCCGGGACTGGGGATTCCGGCTCGACGAGGTCAAGGTCCCGGTGCGCTGGTGGCACGGCGACAGCGATCACATCGTGCCGTTCGCGCACGGTCAGCACGTGGTGTCCTTACTGCCCGACTGCGAGCTGATCGTGCTCCCCGGCGAAAGTCATCTGGGCGGGCTGGGCCGCGGCGAGGAGATCCTGTCGACCCTGACCAAGATCTGGGACGAGAAAGGCTGACCCGCCCGGGTAGCCTGCTGTCGTGCTGCTGGCGTCGCTTGATCCTTCGGTCCTCACCTCCAAAGACGTCCCGGACGCGGTGCGCATCGACGGCACCGTGCTCAGCCGCAGCGACCTGGTCGGCGCCGCTACCTCGGTGGCCGAACGGGTCGGCGGCGCCGGCCGCGTCGCCATCCTGGCCGCGCCGACCGCCGCGACGGTGCTCGCGGTGACCGGCTGCCTGATCGCCGGGGTGCCCTTCGTCCCGGTGCCCTCCGACGTCGGCGCCGCCGAGCGCCGGCACATGCTCACCGACTCCGGAGCGCAGGCCTGGCTCGGGGAAGCGCCGGACGAGTCGGAAGGGCTGCCGCGCATCCCGGTGCGCCTGCACGCCCGTTCCTGGCACCGCTACCCCGAACCGTCGCCCGACGCGACCGCGATGATCATCTACACCTCGGGCACGACGGGGCTGCCCAAAGGCGTGGTGCTGAGCCGGCGGGCGATCGCGGCCGACCTCGATGCCCTCGCCCAGGCCTGGCAGTGGACCGCCGACGACGTCCTGGTGCACGGCCTGCCGCTGTTTCACGTGCACGGGCTGGTGCTAGGGCTGCTCGGGTCGCTGCGGATCGGGAATCGCTTCGTCCATACCGGAAAGCCGACACCGCAGGGCTACGCGCAGGCCGGTACCGACCACGGCGGGACGCTGTTTTTCGGGGTGCCCACCGTGTGGTCGCGGGTCGGGGCCGACGAGGCGGCCGCCCGCGCGCTGCGCCCGGCGCGGCTACTGGTCTCCGGAAGCGCGCCCCTGCCGGTTACGGTGTTCGACCGGCTGGCCGGGCTCACCGGCCATCAGCCCATCGAACGCTACGGCGCCTCGGAATCGCTGATCACGTTGTCCACCCGCGCCGACGGCGAGCGACGCCCGGGCTGGGTGGGGCTGCCGCTGTCCGGTGTGGCGACCCGGGTGGTCGACGACGAGGGCGGGTTGGTGCCGCAGGACGGACAGACGGTCGGCAAGCTGCACGTGCGCGGGCCGATGATGTTCGACGGCTACCTGAACCGGCCGGACGCCACGGCCGAGGCGTTCGACGACGAGGGCTGGTACCGCACCGGCGACGTCGCGGTGATCGACGCCGAGGGCATGCACCGCATCGTCGGGCGCGAATCGGTCGACCTGATCAAGTCCGGCGGCTACCGCATCGGCGCGGGTGAGATCGAGACGGTGCTGCTCGGGCACCCCGGTGTCGCCGAGGCCGCCGTCGTCGGGATGCCCGACGACGATCTCGGTCAGCGCATCGTCGCGTTCGTCGTCGGATCGGCCGCCGGCGACGAACTGATCGACTTTGTCGCCCAGCAGCTTTCGGTGCACAAACGCCCGCGTGAGGTCCGCATCGTGGACGCGCTGCCGCGCAACGCCATGGGCAAGGTACTCAAGAAGCAGCTGCTCACCGACGGCTGAGCGCGTTGCGCGCGAGCGTGCACAGTGGTACGCGCCGCCCGGCGTGTCGTCGTACAGACACGCACGCTCGCGAACGGTCGCTGGGCAACGCGCAGGAATTTCGCAGGCTGTCCCGCAAGCGTGACCGCGAACCTTCACCTACCGTCGGACGAGTGATGGCACGGAACGTAACGCCCGCCCCCGCCGCGACCGTCGTCACCGGGCCAGCGCCCATGCGCCGGATCGCCGTCGCCTGCCTCGTGGGTTCGGCGATCGAGTTCTACGACTTCATGATCTACGGGACCGCGGCGGCACTGGTGTTCCCCATGGTTTTCTTCCCGCACCTCAGCCCTTCCGGCGCCACGATCGCCTCGATGGGGACGTTCGCGACGGCTTTTCTGTCCCGGCCCATCGGTGCGGCCGTGTTCGGATACTTCGGGGATCGGCTGGGGCGCAAGAAGACCCTAGTCGCCACGCTGCTGATCATGGGCCTGTCGACGGTGTGCGTGGGCCTGGTTCCCAGCTCCGGGGTGATCGGCGCGGCAGCGCCGCCGATTTTGGTCGCGCTTCGGCTGTTGCAAGGGTTCGCCGTCGGCGGCGAATGGGCGGGATCGGCGTTGCTGAGCGCCGAGTACGCGCCGGACGACCGGCGCGGCCGGTACGGCGTGTTCACGTTGATGGGCGGTGGCATCGCGGCCGTGCTCAGCAGTGCGACCTTCCTCGGGGTGAACCTCACCATCGGCGAGGGCAGTCCGGCGTTTCTGCAGTGGGGATGGCGGCTGCCGTTCCTGCTCAGCGGGGTGTTGGTCGCGCTCGCGCTGTACGTGCGCCTGAACATCGAGGAGACCCCGGTGTTCGCGGAGGAGAAGGCGCGTGAGCTGATACCCGAAACCCCGCTCGCGGAACTGCTGCGGCTGCAGCCTCGTGAGATCGCGTTGGCCGCGGGCAGCATCCTCGGCGCGCTGGGGTTCGTCTACATGGCTCACACCTATCTGGCGATGTACGCGCACTCCCATCTGGGGTATTCGCGCACCTTCATCTGGTTCGTCGGCGCGCTGTGCGGGGTCGCGAGCATGGCGTTCATGGCGGCGTCGGCCACGCTGTGCGACCGGCTCGGGCGCCGTCGCATCATGCTGGTGGGCTGGAGCTGTTGTTTGCTGTGGTCGTTTCTGGTGATGCCGCTGCTGAACACCGGCCATCCCGTGGGGTATGCGGTGGGGATCGTCGGCATGTGCACGGCCGCGGCGATCGGCTCCGGCCCGACGGCCGCGTTCATCCCCGAGTTGTTCGCCACCCGCTACCGCTACAGCGGAACGGCGCTGGCGCAAAACCTCGCCGGCATCGTCGGTAGCGCGTCGCCGCCGCTGATCGCTGGGACCCTGCAGGCGACGTACGGTAGCTGGGCCATCGGGTTCATGCTGGCGGCCCTCACCTCGGTCAGCCTGGTGTGCACCTATCTGCTGCCCGAAACCAACGGCACAGCGCTGGGAGTCGGTTAGTTGGCGTGCAGGTCCTCGTTCAGGGCGATGCCCTGACCGCCGCGGGCCACCACTTCGACCGCCCCGCTCACCGAATTGCGGCGGAACAACAGGTTGTTGCCGCCCGAGAGCTCCCGGGCCTTCATCGTTTTGCCTTCGGGGGTAATGACTTTGGTGCCCGCGGTGACATACAGGCCGGCTTCGACGACGCAGTCGTCGCCCAACGAGATGCCCAGGCCCGCGTTGGCGCCCAGCAGGCACCGCTTGCCGATCGAAATCACCTCGGTGCCACCGCCGGACAGCGTGCCCATGATCGAGGCCCCGCCACCGATGTCGGAACCGTCGCCCACCACCACGCCCGCGGAGATGCGCCCCTCCACCATCGACGCCCCGAGCGTGCCGGCGTTGTAGTTGACGAAGCCCTCGTGCATCACCGTGGTGCCCGGGGCCAGGTGGGCTCCGAGGCGCACCCGGTCGGCGTCGGCGATGCGCACCCCGGCCGGCAGCACGTAATCGACCATCCGCGGGAACTTGTCGACGCCGTAGACCGTCACCGGCCCGTGGCGGCGCAGCCGGGCCCGCACCGCCTCGAATCCCTCGATGGCGCACGGCCCGCGATTAGTCCAAACCACATTGGTCAATACCCCGAATAAGCCGCCGGCGTTCAGTCCGTGCGGCGCCACCAGCCGGTGCGAGAGCAGATGCAATCGCAGGTAGGCGTCGTAGGCGTCGGCGGCCACGTCGTCCAGCGAGCCGATGACCGTGCGCACGGCAACGGTCTCGGTGCCGCGGTCGTCGTCCCGTCCGATCAGGGTGGTCAGTTCCGAGGGAATATCGGACAGCGCCAGCCGCGACGTCGCGCTGGTGCCCGACTCGGTCAGTTCCGGTGCGGGAAACCACGTGTCGAGGATCGATCCGTCGGCGGCCAGCGTCGCCAGGCCTATCCCTTCGGCACCTGCTGCTCTTGTCACGGCGGTCAGGTTACTTCGTGGGCCGCGCCCCAATCCGCCCGCCCCGCGGGCGGCGCGCCCTCAAGACGGCCTTTGGTGTTCAAAGGCCCACGCGGGCAAGGCAATTGGTCGCCGCCGGGCTCGTCGTGCGCGTTCGCGGGTGGTCAGCCCCGCCGGTCTGGGCAGGTCAGCGCGTGAATTTCGCCGTTTGGGGTACCTAGCTTCCGGGGGCCCGCGGGTCGCCGCTGGCGTTGCCGCGGGCTCTGTCGTCGCGGCCCATGGCGGCCGCTTGATCGCGGGAGGAGAAAAACATGTCCTTTGTCACCACACGGCCCGAGGGCCTGCTGGCCGCGGCGAGCATCCTCGAGGGGCTCGGCTCGTCGATGGCCGCCCAGGATGCCGCGGCCGCGGCGCCCACCACCAGCATCGCTCCCGCGGCCGCCGATGAGGTGTCCACGCTGCAGGCCGCGCAATTCTCGGCCTACGGCACCTGGTACCAGCAGGTCAGCGCCCAGGCGAGGGCGATTCACCAATCGATGGTGAACAACCTGAACAACAACGCCGGCTCGTACGGAACGACGGAAGCCGCCAACCGGGTGAGCACCAGCGCCACGGCGCTGCAGCAATTCGCTCCGGGCGCCGCACCGACCGCGGCGGCCGACCCACCGCCCGGGGACGCCTCGCTCGGCACCACCATCGAGTGGGGGCAGAACGTCGGCGCCGCCGCGTCCGACTTCATCACCCTGGGCGAGGGACAATTCGCACCCGTCGCCGGCGCGTCCGGGATCCCGAATTTCGTGCCCCCGAGTCTGAGCTCGGCGACTGCGAGTGCCCCCGCGGCGCCGGCCCCCGCGGCCGCCGGTGCGGCGCCGGTGCTGGCGAGCATGGGCCGAGGGCCCTCGATCGGCGCCTTGTCGGTGCCACCCAGTTGGGCGGCAAACGGTGTCCCCGTGGCGAATCCGACCGCAACGACGCTGACCGGCGCGGGCTTCACGAGCGCCGCGCCCCAGACCGCATCGATGACCACCGTTCCGGGTGGCCTGCCATCGATGGCCGCGAGCGGGCGCGGCGGGTACGGCCTCGGCGCTCCGCGCTACGGGGTCAAGCCGACCGTCATGCCGAAGCCAGCCATTTAGCACCTCCCAGACAGCAGCCAAGAACAGGAGTACCGCAATGACATTCGATTTCGGGGCAATGCCCCCAGAGGTCAATTCGCTACGCATGTACACCGGCGCGGGCGCCGGCCCGATGATGGCCGCCGCGGCGGCGTTCAGCAGCCTTGCCGATGAACTGAGCACGACCGCCGCGGCCAGCCAGGCGGCGATAGCCAATCTCACCGGCGAGGAGTGGATGGGCCCGTCCTCGGTCGCGATGGTCACCGCCGCCCAGCCGTATGTGCAATGGATGCACACCACCGCCGGCCAGTTGCAGCAGGCCGCCGCGCAGGCCATGGCGTCGGCGGCCGCCTACGAGGCGGCCTTCGCGATGACCGTGCCGCCGCCACTGGTCGCGGCCAACCGGGCGCAGCTGGCGGCCCTGGTCGCGACCAACGTGCTGGGCCAGAACACCCCGGCCATCGCCGCCACCGAGGCGCAGTACGCCGAGATGTGGGCCCAGGACGCCGCCGCGATGTATGGCTACGCCGCGTCGTCGGCCGCCGCGGCCCGGCTGAGCCCTTTGACGTCACCGGCGCCCACCAACAGCCCGGGTGGGCTGGGCGTGCAGACCGCGGCCACGACCGCGCAGACGAGTGGGTTGCGCGGGGTTGTCTCCAATGTGCCCAACGCCGTGCAGTCGTTCGCCGCGCCGGCCGCGCTGCCGGACCCGCCCGGCCTGAGCGCGCTGGACAGCGTGCTGAGTGACCCGGTCGTGTCCAACGTCGGCAACGCGGGTTTCGACGTCGTGTCCTGGAACGTGTTCAACACCATCGTGTCCAACATCCTTTACAACCACACCCTCGACACGGCGGCGGCCGCCGGCGTCGCCAGCGACGTGCAGGGCGCCGTCGGCGGTGGTGCCCTGGTGAGCGCGGCGGCCCCGGTCAGCACCGCGGGCGGGGGCGCCGCACCGGTGTTGGCCAGCATGGGCGCGGCTTCCCCGGTCGGTGGCCTGTCGACGCCCGCCGCGTGGTCGGCGGCCACGCCCCGGGTCGTTCCCGCCGAGACCGTCGCGGGCACGGGCTGGACCGCACCGGCCGAAGAGACCCAGACGACGTGGGCGTCCGGAATGCCGGCCGTCGCGTCGGCGGGGCGGGGCGGTTATGGCATGGGGCCGCGGTACGGCGTCAAGCCCAAGGTGATGCCCACGCGGTTGCTCGTCTAGCGCCCGCGCTTGCGATCGCCGCGGGGTTTTGATGGTGGCGACCCGCGGTGCCCGGCTCCGCCGCGCTTGCGATCGCCACTTTTGATGGTGGCGACCCGCGGCGCCCGGCTCCGCCGCGCTTGCGATCGCCAAGGCCGCGCTTGCGATCGCCACTATCGTGAGAGCGTGCTGGACTTACGCGCAGATCCGATCGCGCTGACCGCCGCGCTGGTCGACATCCCCAGCGAATCGAGGGACGAAGCGCGGCTGGCCGACGAGGTCGAGGCCGCGCTGCGGGCCCAAACCCGCGGCTTCGAGATCGTTCGCAACGGCAACGCCGTGCTGGCGCGCACGCACCACCAGCGGCCGTCGCGGGTGCTGCTGGCCGGGCACCTGGACACCGTGCCGGTGGCCGCGAACCTGCCCAGCCGCCGTGAGGGCGGCGACCTTTACGGCTGCGGCACGGCGGACATGAAATCCGGCGACGCGGTCTTCCTGCATCTGGCCGCCACCGTGGCCGACCCGGTGCACGACCTCACCTTGGTGATGTACGACTGCGAGGAAATCGAAGCCGCCGCAAACGGATTGGGCCGCATCGAACGCGAGCTGCCGGATTGGCTGTCCGCCGATGTGGCCATCTTGGGCGAGCCCACCGGAGGTTACATCGAAGCCGGTTGCCAGGGCACCCTGCGCGTGCTGGTCAGCGCCACCGGAACACGCGCCCATTCGGCGCGATCCTGGCTGGGAGACAATGCGATTCACAAGCTTGGCGCCGTGTTGGAACGGCTGGCCGCATACGAGGCGCGCAGCGTCGACATCGACGGCTGCGTCTACCGCGAGGGCCTGTCGGCCGTGCGAATCGACGGGGGTGTGGCGGGCAACGTCATCCCCGACGCGGCCGCGGTGACCATCAATTTCCGCTTCGCCCCGGACCGGTCGCTGCCCGACGCGCTGCAACACGTGCACGACGTGCTCGCCGGGCTGGACGTGCACATCGAACAGACCGACGCGGCGGCCGGCGCGCTGCCCGGGCTGTCCCAACCCGCGGCCACGGCCCTGGTCGAGGCGGCCGGCGGCAACGTCCGGGCCAAGTACGGCTGGACGGACGTGGCCCGGTTCGCCGCCCTGGGCATACCGGCGGTCAACTTCGGGCCCGGCGACCCCAACCTGGCCCACAAGCGCGACGAGCGGGTCGCGGTCGCCGACATCACCGCCGCGGTGGACGTGCTGCGCGGCTACCTGAGCGGCTAACCGGCCCCGCCCCCGCACCGCTGCGCCTGCGCGGCGGCGTCGGCGGCGGCCGCGTGCATGCCGATCGACGTCAACTCGTCCGACACCGCTCGCAGCCCGGCGCCATCGCCGGCGGCCAGCGCGCGGGCGTGTGCCAACGCGAGACTGCCTGCGACACAGTCGATTTCGTCACAGAGCCGGACCAGGGGATCGGCGGCCCGGACGTCGCCCAGCCGCACGGCCTCGTGCCATACCCGCAACGCCACACCCCGCTGCCCGCCGCGCTCGGCCATCCGGGCGGCGTCGCGCGCGGCGGCCACCGCGCCGTGCGTGTCCCGCACCAGGGCCAACCGCCACGCCCGCGCCACGCCCAGCTCGGGCGCGAACAGCGCCGATTTGGTGCCATGCCGGGATTCGGCCCTGCTCAACGCTTTCGCCGCCGCGGCAGTGTCGCCCTGTTGGGCCAGCGCGGTGGCCAGCAGCGTCAGCGACAACGGACCCCAAGAATAACCGGTTCGCTCCAGGGTGGCGGCCACTGGAGCCAATAGCCCGGCCGCAGCAGCGAACTCGCCACCGGCGATCAGCACATGCGCCAGCAGCACCTCGCCGATCGCGCGGCCCGGCTGTTGCAGCTCGGCGAAGTCGGTGAACTGCTGGGCGAGCCGGCGGGCCTGGTCGGGCCGGCCGGCCATCAGCAGCGCGGTGGTCTGTCCCAGCCCGATCGTGAAGCGCAGCAGCCCAGGGTGTTCGGCGCCCAGGGCGCGCTGCGCCAAGGGCTCGACGTCATCGAATCGGCCCTCGCGCGCCGAGCACAATGCGGCCGCGCTGGCCGCCCACGCCACCGCCTGGTCATCGGCCGACGGCGATGCGAGGACGCCGGCGGCGACCTTGACGGCGTGACCGACATTGCCGGCGTTCATCGCGAACGTCGCGCTCAGCGCGTCCAGAGTGGTGCGCGGGCCGGCATCGGTGACCCGATTGCGCACCGTCCGCAGGAACGCGGTGGCGCGCTCCGGTTCGCTCAGCATCCAGAACTGGTTCGCCGCCCGCAGCAGCGCCCAATCCATCAGCGCCGTTTCGGTCAACGCGCTGGAGTCGACGTCGGCCAGCACCGAGTCGGCCTCGCGGCCACGGCCCTGCCAGGCCAGGGCGTGCGCCAGCGCGAGCCGCGCCACCAACCCGCCGGACCGCTGCAGCGCCCATCGGGCCAGCCGCTCGCCCAGCGCCAGGTCGCCCAGCCGCAGCGCCTGCTGCGCCGCGGCGGAGACCTCGGCGACCCGCGGGGGAGTGTCACTGTCCAGCGCCAGCGACACTAGCCGCAGCCGGTCGCTGAGATGGTCCGACGGCCGCCGGGACAGCAGCTCGACCAGGTCGGTGCGTCGCCGACGCGCGTCGTCGGGATCGAGCGCGGCGCGCGTCCGCTCGGCGAACAGCGGGTGGGCGGTGTAGACGACGGGGTCGTCGGAAAAGCCGCCCCGGGCCCAAGTCTCCGCCGCGCCCCACGTCACCGCGTCGGTCACCGCGCCGTCACCGGCCAGCGCGGTCAGATCGGCGACCGACAGCGGCTCCGCGACGGCCAGATACTCCAGCACCGAACGCGCCGCGGCGGGCAGCTCGGCGAGGAACGTGTTGATCTCCGCCGGGGCGGCCCCCCCGACCGGCGGCTCGATGTCAATCCGGGTGAGCAGATCGTCGCCCCACAGCGCCGCGATCGCCTCGGGAGCGCAGTCGGCGCGGGCGGTGACGATGAGCCGTCCGGCGCCGTCGCGCGCCAGCTGGTACACCAGCGTGGCCGACAGCACGTCCAGGTGGTGGGCGTCGTCGACGACGAGCAGCAGGTCGTCACCGCCCAGTGACGCCCGGGCGGCCCGCAGCAGCGCGGCCGGCTTGCCGAGGTCGGTGATCTCCACCAGGTGGCTGAACGCCCCGAACGGAACCCCGCGTTCGGTCGGGGTGCCGGTGACCCAGCGGATGAGCGTGGCGGGATTCCGCTCGGCGAAACGCTCGGCGGCCACCCGGGCCAGCGTGGATTTGCCGCCGCCGTCGGGCCCCAACACCACCGCTCCGCGGGCCCCGCCCGCCAAGGCCGCATCGAGCCGCTCTGAGGCCGTCGCATGTCGGGGGACGTTCCATCGAATCGGCACCGCCGAATTTTATGGTGTGCGACCCGCGCGGCAGGGTGAAAGCCCCAGATATGACGGGCGCCAGGCGGTTGGTCTACCTTTGGCGGATATGCCCGGCGAACTCGATTCATCAGGCGGGTGGTCGGTGTGTGTGTACTGCGCATCCGGCCCGCAGCACCCCGAATTGCTCGGCGTCGCTACGGAACTCGGCGAGGCGATCGCGGAGCGCGGCTGGACGCTGGTGTGGGGTGGCGGCCGGGTGTCGGCGATGGGTGCGGTCGCGACGGCGGCGCGCGCCCGCGGCGGCCGAACCGTCGGCGTCATCCCAAAGATCCTGATGCGCCGCGAGATCGCCGACGCGGACGCCGACGAGCTGATCGTCAGCGACACCATGCGCGAGCGCAAGCAGCTCATGGAAGACCGGGCCGACGCGTTCGTCGTGCTGCCGGGTGGCATCGGCACCCTCGACGAGTTGCTCGACGCATGGACGACGGGCTTCCTCGGCCTGCACGGCAAACCCATCGTCCTGCTCGATCCCTTCGGCCACTACGAAGGCCTGTGGACCTGGTTGTGCGGCTTGCTGGACAGCGGTTACGTCTCACAGGTGGCGATGGACCGGTTGGTGCTGGTCGACAAGGTGGGTGCGGCGCTGGACGCCTGCGCGCCCGCCTGAAGCCACCGGCCGGTTTGCCACCCCTACTAGGCTGTCCGCCGAGCTTGACTTCGAAGAAGACGAATCGAGGGGATCACGTGTCCGATCGTGACGGGGGAGCGCGCACGACGGTCAAACTGACCGACGTCGCGTTACGGGCGCCGGCCGTGCTGGCCGACCTGCCGGTGATCGCGCGTGGCGCGATGACCGGGCTGCTGGCCCAGCCGGGCTCCAAGAAGTCCATCGGCACGGTGTTCGCCGACCGGGCCGCCCGCTACGGCGACCGGATCTTCTTGCGGTTCGGCGATCAGCAACTGACCTACCGCGACGCCAACGCCGCCGCCAACCGATACGCCGCCGTGCTTGCCGCGCGCGGTGTCGGCCAGGGCGACGTCGTCGCCATCATGCTGCGCAACTCGCCCAACACCGTGCTGGCCATGCTGGGCGCCGTCAAATGCGGGGCGGTGGCCGGCATGCTCAACTACCACCAGCGCGGCGAGGTGCTCGCGCACAGCCTCGGCCTGCTGGACGCCAAGGTGCTCATCGCCGAGGCCGACCTGGTCAGCGCGGTTGCCGAGTGCGGCGGCGCGGGCAGCACCGAGACGTTGACCGTCGAGGACCTGGAGCGGTTCGCGGTGAGCGCCCCGGCCACCAACCCGGCCTCCGCGTCGGCCGTGCACGCCAGGGACACCGCGTTCTACATCTTCACCTCGGGCACAACGGGTTTCCCGAAGGCCAGCATCATGACACACCTGCGGTGGCTGAAGGCGCTCGCGGCGTTCGGCGGCATCGGATTGCGGCTGAAGAGCTCCGACACCCTGTACTGCTGCCTGCCGCTGTACCACAACAACGCGCTGACGGTGGCGCTGTCGTCGGTCATCAACTCGGGAGCGACGCTGGCGCTGGGCAAGTCGTTCTCGGCGTCGAAATTCTGGGATGAAGTGATCGCCAACGAGGCCACGGCGTTCATCTACATCGGCGAGGTGTGCCGGTACCTGCTCAACCAGCCTGCCAAGCCCACCGACCGCGCGCACAAGGTGCGGGTGATCGCCGGGAATGGCCTGCGCCCGGAGATCTGGGACGAGTTCACCCAGCGGTTCGGCATCGCCCGGGTGTGCGAGTTCTACGCCTCCAGCGAAGGCAACGCCGCGTTCATCAACGTCTTCAACGTGCCCCGGTCCACCGGCATCTTCCCCATGCCGCTGGCCTATGTCGAGTACGACCCCGACACCGGCGCCCCGCTGCGCGACGACAACGGGCGGGTGCGTCGCGTGCCGGCCGGGGAGCCGGGGTTGTTGCTCAGCCGGGTCAACCGGCTGCAGCCCTTCGATGGCTACACCGACCCCGAGTCGAGCGAAAAGAAGTTGGTGCGCAATGCCTTTCGTGAGGGCGACTGCTGGTTCAACACCGGCGACGTGATGAGCCCGCAGGGTTTGGGGCATGCCGCGTTCGTCGACCGGCTTGGCGACACCTTCCGCTGGAAGGGCGAGAACGTGGCCACCACCCAGGTCGAGGCGGCGCTGGCGTCCGACGACTCCGTCGAGGACTGCACGGTCTTCGGGGTCGAGGTGCCGCGCACCGGCGGGCGCGCCGGGATGGCCGCGGTCAAGCTGCGCGACGGCGCCGAGTTCGACGGGAAGTCGCTGGCCCGCGCCGTCTACGACCAGCTGCCGGCCTACGCGCTGCCGCTGTTCGTGCGGGTGGTGGACTCGATCGAGCAGACCACCACCTTCAAGAGCCGCAAGGTGGAGCTGCGCGAGCAGGCCTACGGCTCCGACGTGAAGGACCCGCTGTATGTGCTGGCCGGGCGCGACGAGGGCTACGTGCCGTTCTACGACGAGTACCCGGGCGAAGTGGCGGAGGGCGAACGCCCCTAAGCGGTCCCTGGCGTCCGCATGACGCCGACGGTGCGGCTGGCCGCACACTCGGCGTCCACTGTGCGGCTGGCCGCACACTCGAGCGTCGGGCAGCCCACGAGGCTTCCCGCGCGCCGGCTACCGGTCCCCAAGCG
This sequence comes from Mycobacterium arosiense ATCC BAA-1401 = DSM 45069, assembly GCF_002086125.1. Classification (GTDB taxonomy): domain Bacteria; phylum Actinomycetota; class Actinomycetes; order Mycobacteriales; family Mycobacteriaceae; genus Mycobacterium; species Mycobacterium arosiense. The sequence goes on along the minus strand of NZ_MVHG01000061.1, from coordinate 18,571 downwards.
GCGCCGCCGCCGGCGACCGGGCACCATGGACGTGTGCAATCGACACCGTCGGCGTCAGCCGGCCGATCGACGCTGTGTGGCCGCCCGGTCGCCGGTGATCGCGCGCTGATCATGGCCATCGTCAACCGCACCCCGGACTCGTTCTACGACAGGGGCGCGACCTTCAGCGACGAGGCCGCCAGGGCGGCGGTGCACCAGGCCGTCGCCGAGGGCGCCGACGTCATCGACGTCGGCGGCGTCAAGGCCGGCCCCGGGCAAGAGGTCGACGCCGACACCGAGATCGCTCGGCTGGTCCCGTTCATCGAGTGGCTGCGCGGCGCCTATCCGGACCAGCTGATCAGCGCCGACACCTGGCGCGCCGAGGTGGCCAAGGTGGCCTGCGCGGCCGGCGCGGACCTGATCAACGACACTTGGGGAGGCATCGACCCGGCGCTACCGGAGGTGGCCGCGGAGTTCGGGGCCGGCCTGGTGTGTTCGCACACCGGCAACGCGCTGCCTCGCACCCGCCCGTTTCGGGTGAATTACGGAACCAGCACCCGCGGCGTGGTCGACGACGTCATCGCGCAGGTCACCGCCGCCGCCGAGCGGGCGGTGGCGTGCGGAGTGGCCCGCGACCGGGTGTTGATCGACCCCACGCACGACTTCGGCAAGAACACCTTTCACGGGCTGCTGCTGTTGCGCCACGTAGGCGATCTTGTCGATACCGGGTGGCCCGTGCTCATGGCTTTGAGCAACAAGGACTTCGTCGGGGAGACTCTGGGGGTGGAATTGACCGAGCGGCTCGAGGGGACGTTGGCGGCGACCGCGCTGGCGGCCGCCGCCGGTGCGCGGATGTTTCGCGTCCACGAGGTGGCGGCCACCCGCCGGGTGCTGGAAATGGTGGCCTCGATCCAGGGCACGCGCCCGCCGACGCGCACGGTGAGGGGCTTGGCATGACGGCATCGGACCTGGTCGTCGGCGATCTCGCCAACGACAGGGCGCTCGCCGCCCGGCCCGGGGAGGTGTGGCTGGCCAACGACAGGCGGAGCCGTCCGAACTGGACCATCGCCGAGCTCGAGGCCGCGAAGGCCGGGCGGACCATCTCGGTGGTGCTGCCGGCCCTCGACGAGGAAGAAACCATCGCGTCGGTAATCGAGAGCATCTCACCGCTGGTCGATGGGCTGGTCGACGAGCTGATCGTGCTGGACTCCGGCTCCACGGACGACACCGAGATCCGGGCGGTCGCCGCGGGCGCCCGCGTCGTCAGCCGCGAGCAGGCCTTGCCCGAAGTGCCGATACGCCCGGGGAAGGGCGAGGCGCTGTGGCGATCGCTGGCGGTGACCAGCGGCGACATCGTGGTGTTCGTCGACTCCGACCTGATCAACCCGCACCCGATGTTCGTGCCGTGGCTGGTCGGTCCGCTGCTCACTGGGGACGGCGTTCACCTGGTCAAAAGCTTCTACCGACGGCCGCTGCGGGGCAGCGAGCTCAGCGACCTCGGCGACGTCGGCGGCGACGTCAGCGCCACCGGCGGTGGGCGGGTCACCGAGCTGGTCGCCCGGCCGTTGCTGTCGGCGCTGCGGCCCGAGCTGGGTTCCATCTTGCAGCCGCTCGGCGGCGAGTACGCGGCCACCCGGGAACTGCTGACTTCGGTGCCGTTCGCGCCGGGCTACGGCGTGGAGATCGGCCTGCTGGTGGACACCTTCGACCGGCTGGGTCTAGACGCGATCGCCCAGGTGAACCTGGGGGTGCGCGCGCATCGCAACCGGGCCCTGGCCGAGCTGGGCGTGATGAGCCGCCAGATCATCGCCACCCTGCTCTCGCGCTGCGGAATCCCGGACTCCGGCGTCGGGCTGACCCAGTACGTCGCCGTCGGCCCCGGGGGCGCCGACTCTCAGGGCTACACCCGGCGAACCTCGCCGGTGTCGCTGGCGGACCGGCCCCCGATGCGGGCGATCAGGCCCCGGTAGGTCCGCGGGGTCACGTGGCGGCCGCCGCGTCGGTGGCATAGGGCAGTATCGATCCCGTGGCGTTGGTGTTGCTGTACCTGGTGGTTCTGGTGCTGGTGGCGATCGTCCTGTTCGGCGCGGCCAGCCTGTTGTTCGGACGCGGCGAGCAGCTGCCGCCCCTGCCGCGGGGGACGACGGCCACCGTCCTGCCTGCGTTCGGGGTGACCGGCGCCGACGTCGACGCGGTCAAGTTCACCCAGGTGCTGCGCGGCTACAAGACCAGCGAAGTGGACTGGGTGCTGGACCGGCTGGCGCGGGAGCTCGAGGCGCTGCGCGGCCAGCTGGCCGCGGTGCACGCCGCGCCGGCGGCCGGGCAAGAGGCCGAGGGCGCATCCGGGGAACCCGACGACGGCGAGGAACGTCAGGACTCAGTGTGAGCGAAGACGAACTGGTTCGCTGCAGTTGGGCGACCGTGCGGCCGGGGACTGATTTCGAGCTCTACCGCGACTACCACGACCGCGAATGGGGTCAGCCGGTGCGTGACGGCACCGCGTTGTTCGAGCGGATGAGCCTGGAGGCCTTTCAAAGTGGCTTGTCGTGGCTGATCATCCTGCGGAAGCGGGAGAACTTCCGGCGCGCGTTCGATCGGTTCGACATCTCCAAGGTCGCCGAATACACCGACGCCGACGTGCAACGGCTGCTGGTGGACTCCGGAATCGTCCGCAACCGCGCCAAGATTGAGGCGACCATCGCCAACGCGCGCGCCGCCGCTGAACTGGGAACCGCGACGGACCTGGCGGACCTGCTGTGGTCCTTTGCGCCGCCGCCGCGATCCCGCCCGGCCGACCCGTCCGAAATCCCTTCGGCCACTGCCGAATCGAAGGCCATGGCGCGCGAACTCAAGCGGCGCGGGTTCCGCTTCGTCGGCCCGACGACCGCCTATGCGCTGATGCAGGCGACCGGGATGGTCGACGACCATATCCGCGGTTGCTGGGTGCCCGCCCACGCACTTTGAGGTCCGCTGAGCACACAGGTGTGGGTCTTTGTACAAGTGGTGACCTGGATAGGGAACAATGGGGGGGTGATAAGGCAGTTCGATGCCGGGCATGGCTTGAAGTTCGCTGGCGGGGCTTGCTCGGCGCCGACCAGGTCCGCATGGGCGGGCCAGCTCGAATCTGGAGGGAGTACTCGATGGCGGCGATGAAGCCCCGGACCGGAGACGGTCCTCTGGAAGCAACAAAGGAGGGGCGCGGCATCGTGATGCGGGTACCACTTGAGGGAGGCGGTCGACTGGTCGTCGAACTGACGCCGGACGAAGCCGCTGCCCTCGGTGACGAGCTCAAGGGCGTCACGAGTCCCAGCTAAGGCTTGCCGCCGAACGGATGTCGGCGGTGCTACGCACACACCTTCCGATAGATCTCCAGGGTCTGCTCGGCGGCGTGAGCCCAGGAGAACTCCTCGACGCAGCGCTGGCGTCCTGCCTTGCCGTAGCGCTGCGCTTTTTCGCGGTCGGCGATCAGCTCGTTGACCGCTTCGGCCAGTCCGGCCTGATAGCCCCGAGCGTCGTCGGGGTCGTAATGCACCAGCGTCCCGGTGATCCCGTCGGCGACCACCTCCGGAATTCCGCCGACATCGGAGGCCACCACCGCGGTCGAGCAGGCCATCGCCTCCAGGTTCACGATGCCCAACGGCTCGTACACCGACGGGCATACGAAAACCGATGCCGCCGACAAAATTTCGCGTAGCTCCCCGATGGGCAGCATTTCGCGAATCCAGAACACCCCGGTGCGACCGCGCGCCAAACCGGTCACGGCGTCACGAATCTCGTCGGCGATCTCCGGGGTGTCTGGGGCGCCGGCGCATAACACCACCTGCGCCTCCGGGCTGAACCGGTGGGCGGCCGCCACCAGGTGCGCCAGTCCCTTCTGCCGCGTGATCCGACCCACGAACACGACAATGGGCCGGGCCGGATCGACGCCCAGTTCGGCGAGCATCGACCCGGTGCGCACCGGCCCGGCCGGGTGCCAGACGACGGTGTCGACGCCGTTGCGGATGACGTGCACGGTGCTGGGATCGAGTGCGGGATAGACGCGCAGGACGTCCTCGCGCATCGCGGAACTGACCGCGATGACGGCATTCGCGGCGAGCACGGCGGTCTGCTCGACCCAGCTCGAGATCCGGTAGCCGCCACCGAGTTGCTCGGCCTTCCACGGGCGCAGCGGCTCGAGCGAATGCGCGGTCAAGACGTGCGGGACCCCGTACAGCAGCGCGGCAAGATGCCCGGCCATGCCGGTGTACCAGGTGTGCGAATGCACCACGCTGGCTTCCGATGCCGCGTTGGCCATCATCAAATCCGAGGACAGGATCGACATCGCCGCGTTGGCGCCCTGCAGCCGCGGGTCGGGCTGGTGTACGTACGCGCCGGGGCGCGGTGCGCCCATGCAGTGCACGTCGACCGTGCACAGCCGGCGCAGCTGGGCGACGAGTTCGGTGACGTGTACCCCCGCGCCCCCGTAGACCTCCGGGGGGTACTCCCGCGTCATCATCGCCACGCGCATACCCGCACGGTAGTTCGCGAGCGAGGGCCGCCGCGAGTCGGGTCGGCCACAAAGTCTGGGCGCTCTCGGCGGCGTGCGCGGCCAAATACCTTGACGGACAGCCGCACAGAACTTCGCTAATCGACCGTTCCCCCTGGCAGCCCTTGGCCACGGCCGATAGGTTTGACACATGAGGGAAGCGCCACACGTGCTGGGCATCGTCCTGGCCGGCGGTGAGGGCAAGAGGCTGTATCCGCTGACCGCGGACCGCGCCAAGCCCGCCGTTCCCTTCGGTGGCGCCTATCGGCTGATCGACTTCGTTTTGTCCAACCTCGTCAACGCCCGGTATCTGCGCATCTGCGTTCTCACCCAGTACAAGTCACATTCACTGGACCGTCACATTTCGCAGAACTGGCGGTTGTCCGGCCTGGCCGGTGAGTACATCACGCCGGTGCCCGCGCAGCAGCGCCTGGGGCCGCGCTGGTACACCGGCTCGGCCGACGCGATTTACCAGTCACTCAATCTGATCTATGACGAAGACCCCGACTACATAGTGGTTTTCGGCGCCGATCACGTGTACCGGATGGACCCCGAGCAGATGGTCCGGTTCCACATCGACAGCGGCGCCGGCGCGACGGTCGCCGGCATAAGGGTGCCGCGCGGCGAAGCCACCGCGTTCGGCTGCATCGACTCCGACGACTCGGGCTGCATCCGCAAGTTCGTGGAGAAGCCACTGGATCCGCCGGGCACCCCGGACGACCCCGAGCAGACGTTCGTGTCGATGGGCAACTACATCTTCACCACCAAGGTGCTCATCGACGCGATCCGCGCCGACGCCGACGACGATCACTCCGATCACGACATGGGCGGTGACATCATCCCGCGCCTGGTCGACGACGGGATGGCCGCCGTCTACGACTTCAACGACAACGAGGTGCCCGGGGCCACCGATCGCGACCGCGCCTACTGGCGCGACGTGGGAACGCTGGACGCCTTCTATGACGCGCACATGGATCTGGTGTCGGTGCACCCGGTGTTCAACCTGTACAACAAACGCTGGCCGATCCGCGGCGAATCGGAGAACCTGGCGCCGGCCAAGTTCGTCAACGGCGGTTCCGCGCAGGAGTCGGTGGTGGGTGCGGGCAGCATCATCTCGGCGGCCTCGGTGCGCAACTCGGTGCTGTCGTCCAACGTGGTGGTCGACGACGGCGCGATCGTGGAGGGCAGCGTGATCATGCCCGGCGCCCGGGTCGGCCGCGGCGCGGTAGTGCGCCACGCGATCCTGGACAAGAACGTCGTCGTCGGGCCGGGCGAAATGGTGGGCGTGGACCTGGAAAAGGATCGCGAGCGCTTCGCGATCAGCGCCGGCGGCGTGGTCGCGGTGGGCAAGGGCGTCTGGATCTAGCGCGACGACGTATCTAGCGCGGTATCTCCGGGATCAGCAGATGGGCGTCGCGCCGCGCACGCCAGTGCAAAGTGGTGCGACCGCGCGGCGAGCCCTGGTGCCACGCGGGAACTGGCCATGAGTGGGTTTCTCGCAGACAACCAGCGCCCGGCGACCACCAACCGCAACTGTTCGCCGGGGCAAAACAGCGTCGCCGACGAACCCAACTCAACCTCGACCTCGGCCAACTCGCCGGCCGCGAGCGGGCGCGGATCGGTGCCGATGGTGACGGGTTCGCCCGGTAGGGAACGCCCGGAATCCGAGGCGCGCAGGGTGATTCGTTGCCACCCGGTGGCCACCCGATCGCGGCTGTAGCCGTAGGACCTCTCGAAGCCGACGGACCTTCTCCTGAACCGGCCGCGGCGCCACTTTTCCACGCCGACGAAAAGGTTCGCGTCGTCACAGCCGCTGAGTTCGACCCCCAACCGGGCCACCATCGGACCGGTCAGCTCGATGTCCTCCGGAATTGTCCAAGTGAAAAATGTTGCACCGGAACGTGTTTGGAAGTCCACCCGGCCGGGACCCGATGACCGTTCGGGCGTCAGCGTGCCAAAGTCCCAGATACATTGCGCGCCAACGCGTGCGGGCCAGCGGCCATTCGGCCTCCTCGCGCACCGCGGTGACGGTGTCGCGGTCCTCGCGAACTTCTAGGCGCACAGTGCGGGCGCTCGGGGCGCCATCCAGCACATCGCGGAAGAACTTCAGCTGCTCGGTCAGCGCCGCTTCGGAGTAGATGGTCGCCCACTTGCCGCCGCGGTGGGTGTAGAGCCGGGCGTGGTCGCAGCCGCCGTGTACGAAAGCCCGCATCGAACCGCGACTGTGCAGGTTGTTGTCCGAGAAGCTGCCGCAGACGAGCATGGGGACCTTGATCGCCGACAGGTCCGGTGCCAGGGAGCGCCAGAATTCGTCGCGCACCGGGTGCTCCTGCTGCATCCGTGCGAGGTCGTAGCTCTGCCGGAGTCTCCGGTAGTCCCAGCAATTGATGCACGGTGGGTGACGCCGCCGGCTCACAGCGTTCACCGCGAGCAGATCGTGTCGGCGCCGGCGGCCACACCCACGATGGCGGGCGCCCAGTACATCTTTTGGCTCAAACCCTTTGATCGCCAGACTCACCAAGCGCGAATCCGTGTTCGCCGGGCCGATCACACCTGCGGGCCCAAGTGTGCTGTTTTCGGTGACCGTTGAGAGCACGAAATCGGTGTGACGCAGCGCGGTTCTGATGAGCCTGGTTTGTTGCGCACCGACACCAAGACGATGAGGGGACGTTCACGTTCACGCGGGTTCGCATCGTGGGCACCAAAAGTTGTTGACGCGCTACCGAGTAGTGAGCTGCTTCAAGACTTTCGGGCACCGAATGATTGTTGCCCCCTCCCGCATTAACCGAAAATTGGCTTGTACGGCGAAATGCCAAGCAATACGATGTCTCTTGACGCGGGCCTCGCCACGTCATCGGCGCGAATTGGGGCCGCGTGGTGACTGACAGCTTGATCGTTCACGGCGTACCAATCGAGCGGGCTAGCTAACTTGAAGTATGCCAGCTGCTCGTCATCCGATACTTCCAGCGGCGACATGCCGACGCATCCAGGGGTGGCGACCATAGTCTCACCGCCTGCTGTGTTCGATAATCCCATCATGTGAACGAATGTAAACATGCCAGTTCCACCATCTTGGTGCAAATAATCAGGGGTCGTCCCTGCTTTCCTATTCCCAGATTGAACTAGGAGTCGAATGAGATGCACTCCGACATAAACGGGCCAGTACTTAAACGCCTCCGCGCCGGACAGCACCTGCAGGTCTCGTTTGATTAGTCCTTCCAGAAACGTTGACGACCGAATCATCTGCGCGACCCCGGGAAAATACCTGACATTCTGGAATTCCCCATTGAATCTTCCTTGGTCATAAGGAGCATAAGCGTTACCATCACGCTCGATCTCTGGCACCCACTCAAGCGAATCTCGCCAAGGTAGATACACCATGCGAGAATAACTCCGGTATCGCCCCGAACCAGGAGCGTAGGGGTCCTCACGAAGGTTTGCGAACGCAATTCGTATTTCCTTCGGGATCTCACCTTCAGGCGCATTCGAACGCTCTGGCCAAAGCGATTTAGTAAATCCTATGGTCATGAGTTCTTCTAAGATGCGAGCCGGTTCGTGTCTTTGGCCCCAGTGGACGTACCTCGTCGATGTAATGACGGCCCCCTTACCGCTACGTATATCAATGTAGTGCGGAATACTGGCCACTTGTTGTCGGCGACGCTGCGCTTTTCAACCTTGCTTTAATAGTCGTTCCAATTGGGACTAAATATATTATCGCTAGTGCGGCTTCCGAACACACTCACGGCGCCAGCTCTTCCGTCCCCGAAGAATCGTGCGTACATTCCCCTTGCGGGATGATAGTAGCAATGAATTCCGATCCTCCACTTGTAGTAATCAGAGTGTTCGCCGATTGAGACGAGACATTGTCAAGGTCTGTGGATGGCGCGGTCACCTTCCTGCCATCCTGCGCGCACTGATGAGCGCCCACACCCACGCCCGCGCCGAACTCATCCGCCGGCAACTCTGCGACGACCTGTCGGCTCACAGCGTTCGCCGCGAGCACACTGTGTCGGCGCCGGCGGCCACACCCACGACGGCGGGCGCCCAGTACATCTTTTGGCTGGACCCTATCGAGTTGTGTTTCACCGATCGCCGACCATTCGGCGACCATGCCGGATCCGGTGCCTCCCAACCGGTTAGGGTAAAGAACCTCACCGGCTGCGGCTGGCCGAGCATGCGGTACTGCACCGAGAACGTGCTCTTGTTGCAGTGCCGGGTGGGCAGGTGGTCCTTGCCTTAGGGGTGGATGCTCAGGATAACCGGCCGGGCTTCGTCGCCGGCCGCCCGAAATACGTTGATCCGCAGCAGCGTTCCGTCACGGCTCGCGACGGCCACGTCGCGCTCGACATGCAGATGGCGGGTGGGTTGGTGACGGTGACGGGCGGCCGGGCGATGCCGCGAATCCTGATCCACGCGTAGCGCAACGCGCCGGGGCGCGGCCATGGGCGGTCCCCGGGCGTGCGACCGGCTGCGCAGCACGCCATTACCCTAAGCGCCCGGCCCGGGGCCTACCAGAGGTACGGCACCAGCCGGTAGCGCACGCGTTGGCCGTATTCGCGGTATCCGGGCAGTTCGCGGTTCAGCAGCTTTTCTTCGTCGAGGATGCGCAGCGTAAGTGCCGCGGTGCCAAAGATGACGAAAAGCAGTCCCCAGTAAGAGCCGAGCGCCAGCGGAATACCGATCATCATGATCACATTTCCGACGTACATCGGGTGGCGTACGAATCTGTAGAGCCCGTCGGACACGACCGTCTGGCCGCTTTCCACGGTGACCGTGGCGGCGGCATAGCTGTTCTGGACGATCACCAGCATGGCGATGCCGAGCCCCGTCGCCACCAGGACGTCGCCGAGCACCGACAGCCAGGGCGGCACAGACGACCAGCCGAATCGGTGATCGAACGCGCTGAACACCATGGTCGCGAACAGCACCACGAACGAGCCCGTGATGATGAACTTTTGTGCCCTGCGGGGTTCCGCCCGCGGGCCCGCACGCATGCGGCGCTGCAAAGCCACGGGATTGTTGCGCCCCAGGTAAACGGTGGGGACGATGCTCGCCACCGTGAACACGGCGATGAAGAGCCAGGCCTGCCAATAGTGCAGCGTGCCCGCCGGCAGCAGGAGGATCAGGATCCACGAGAGGATGCCCAAGACGGAGGTCACCGTTACCCGGATTCCGGTCTTCATCGCGCTCCCTAGCAGCGTAGATCGCGGCGCCGAAAAGCCATGGCACCGAGAAACACCAACCCTACGTCGATGGCCATCAGCCACAACAGTGGTACGACGGTGAAATCGGTGCCGATCCGCGGGATGTGTGCAAAGGGTTCGGCGTCGAGCAACCATTGCGGGAACCCGGCCAACGACCCGATCAGGTACAGGGCGACGAAGCCGACCAGCACACCCCACGCCGCGGGCGTCAGGCGCGGCGCGACGCCGAACATGCACACCGTCACGGCCGACAACAGCCACACCGCGGGCAGTTGGACGGCCGCGCTTGCAACGACCATCGGCAGCTTGGCGCCGACATCGCCGGCCGCGACGCCGTAGACGACACCCGCGGTGAGCCCGCTGGCCAGCATCGCCACCGCGGACCCGGCGATCGCCGTCACCAAATGGCTTGCCAGCCAACGGGTTCGCGACACGGCACCGGCGAGCACCGTTTCGGCTCGCAGAGAAGACTCTTCCTGGTGTAACCGCAACGTGAGCGAAACGGCGAACGCGGCGGCCACCATGCCCATCATGGCGAACGCGACGGCGATGAACGCCTCCTCGAGCGCGCTGGTGCCGCCCATTCGTGCCACGATGTCGCGCGCGACGCCGCTGCCCCCCAACTCGTCGCCGATGCCGTGCACCACGCTGCCGATCAGCAGGCCATACAGGCACAGGCCCACGGTCCACAACAGCAGCGCGCCGCGGTCCAGCCGCCACCTGAGCCCGAGCGCGTTGCCCAGCGCCGGTCCGGCCTCCGCGGGGCCCGGTCGTTCCGCGATGAGCCCGGCGCCGACATCGCGGCCGGCCAACAGCCGATACGCCAGCAGGGTCAGCGCGGCCGTGGTCAGCAGATGCAGCGCCAGCACCCACCACCGATCGCCCGCATACGGCTTGACCAGCAGCGACCATCCAAGGAAAGACAGCCACGACAGCGTGCCGTCACCGGCGTCGCCGACGGCACGCAGGGTGAACGCGGTACCCAGCACGGCAAACGCGGCGCCGCGGGCGAACCGGGCGCTCGGCGACAACTGCGCGGCCACCGCCGCGACGGCGGTGAACACCAGGCCGGAGCAGGCCAGCGCCGCCCCGAAGGCCAGCGACCCGGCGGCGGGGACATCGGTGCTCAACAGCCCGGCCGCACCGATCGCGCCGGTGGCGATCGATGCTCCGGACGACAGCAGCAGCGCCGCGCTCAGACTGGCGTAGCGGCCGATCGCGGTCGAGTCCACCAACTCGGTCCGGCCGTTCTCCTCGTCGGCGCGGGTGTGCCTGATCACCGTGAGGATGACGGCCACCGCGATCAGCACGTGGAACATTCCGGCCTTCCAAATTCCCACGGCGCCAAGGCTGTCGTTGTACACCTGGCCGTACAGGGCGCGCTGGGCCGGGCTGGCCATGATGGAGGCCGCGAACCCGGCGCGGGCGGACGCGGTGGGGTAGACCTTCTCGATGCTGCCGACATACACGGTGGCCAACGGCACCGACAGCAGCAACACCCACAGCGGCATCGAGACCCGGTCGCGGCGCAGGTAGAGGCGCAGCATCGAAAGCGTTCCGGAGAAGTGCGAACCCGCAAGCGGCGCAGGCGATGCCGATGCGAACGGTCGATCCAGCGTTGACGTACTCATGACAGTGAAGCCTTCGCCGCATCGCGTTGGTGCCGACCGTCGCCGCCCGTGTCGTAATGGCGCAAGAAGAGCTCCTCGAGCGTCGGCGGCTGGCTGACGAGACTGCGCACCCCGGCGTCGCCCAGCACACGGATGAGCTCACCGAGGCTTTCGCTGTCGACCTGGGCCCGCAGCGTATTGCCCTCGAGGCTGACGTCCTCGACACCCTTGATCCGCCTGAGATCACCCGGGTCGCCGGTCATTTCGGCCTTGATCGACGTGCGGCTCAGGTGCCGCATCGAAGTCAACGAACCGCTTTCGATGGTTTTGCCGGCCCGGATGATGGTCACCCGCTCGCACAACGCTTCCGTTTCGGCCAGGATGTGGCTGGACAACAACACCGTCGTGCCCCGGTCGCGGGCCTGCGCCACGCACTGCTGAAACACGTTCTCCATCAACGGGTCCAGGCCGCTGCTCGGCTCATCGAGCAGCAGCAGCCTGGCATGTGACGCAAAGGCCGAAATCAGCGAGACCTTCTGGCGGTTGCCCTTGGAGTAGGTGCGCGCCTTCTTGTGCGGATCCAGGTCGAAGCGCTCGATCAACTCGGCGCGGCGCTTCTTGTCGATGCCGCCCCGCATGCGGGCCAGCAAATCGATGGTCTCGCCGCCGGTCAGCGACGGCCACAACGTCACGTCCCCTGGCACGTAGGCGACTTGGCGATGCAAGGTGACGGCCTGGGTCCATGGGTCGCCCCCGAGCAGCCGCGCGCTGCCGCCGTCGGCTTTCACCAGGCCCAGCAGGATACGGATGGTCGTCGACTTCCCGGCGCCGTTGGGCCCGAGAAACCCGTGGACTTCTCCCTCCCGCACCGTGAGGTCCAGGCCGTCCAGCGCCCGCACCGCACCGAAATTCTTCTTCAGGCCCCGGATCTCGATGGGTGCGAATCCGTCGGCGTTTTCAGTTGGCATCAGATCCTCCATGATCTTCGGCGGCCAGGAATGCGTCGTACATGGTCCGGTCGGTCAGCAGTCCCTCGGTGTAGACCTCGAGCGAAGGCAAAATCATGTCCCGCGAGTAGTCGCGCAGCACCGCACGCAGATCCGTCGGTGTTTCATGCATCTGGATGTAGAGGAGGAAGCCGCCGCCGCCGGTGATGGCCAAATACTTGGCCCGCGCCTTGGGATCTCGGCTGGGTTTGATCGTCCCGGCGCGCACGCCCTCTTCCATGTATTCCTCGGCGTTGTCAATCATCCTGCGCCACAACATGTTTGCCAGTTCACCGCCGGTCTGCAAGCTGCGCACCAGATACGCCATCAGCGGCGCGTACTCCTCGATCTCGGCCAGCTGGGCGAACCACGTGGCGGGGTCGTTGGATTGCAACGCCTCCGACTTGGTGCCGCGGATCGTCTCGGCGATGTAGTTTTCGCAGGCCTTGCGCAGGCCCTCCTTGGAGCCGAAGTGGTGGATGACCAGCGCGGCACTGACGCCGGCCGCTTCGGCGATGGCGCGAAGGCCTACGCCGAACCCGTGCTCGCCGAATTGCTCGATGGCCGCATCTCTGATCCGGGCGGCGGCCGTCAGGTCGGCTGAACGCATGTTCAGTACACTAAACATACGTTCAGCCCACGGTCAAGGGAGACGCGCGTCAAGAATTCATAAAGATGCGGACGGCCCCGAAAAGCCGTGCTCAAAGGCGCCGGCGGCGCCGGGCGAAATGGCGATTACGGTGGCGACTTCAGTCGCGAACGGCCGCCAGGATGCCGTCCCCCAGGGGGACCAGCGCCGGGGTGAGTCGCTCGTCCTCGGCGATCAGACGCGCCGCCTCGCGCACCGCGATCACCTCGGCGTCGCGGGCGGCCGGATCGCCGGCGCGTCCCCCCAGCGCGGCGCGGTGCACCACAATGACGCCGCCCTCTCGCAGCAGCCGCACGCCCTCGACGACGTAGTCCGGCTGATCGATCGGGTCGGCGTCGATGAACACCAGGTCATAGGACGCGTCGGCGAGCCGGGTGAGTACCTCTTGGGCGCGGCCGCCGATCAGCCGGGTGCGCGACGGACCGATGCCGGCTTCGGCGAACGCCTGCTTGGCCAGCCGCAGATATTCGGGCTCGATGTCGATGGTTGTCAGCACGCCGTCCTCGCTCATGCCGGACAGCAACCACAGGCCGCTGACGCCCGCGCCGGTGCCCACTTCGGCGACGGCCTTGCCGCCGCTGAGCTTGGTCAGCAGGCTCAGCAGCGCACCTACTGCCGGTGTCACCGCGCCCGCACCGATGTCCACGGCCCGCTCGCGGGCGGCCGCCAACAGCGCGTCTTCCGATATCGAAGTCTCGGCGTGCGCGAAGAGCGATTCGGCCCGACTGGGCGCTGTCTGGCCGGGGGCTTCTGCGTCGGTGCCGTCCATGCCCGCAGCGTATTCCACTTCGCCGCGCGGTCCGGCAGGCGCGCCTGAATCCGATCGGGGTGACACGCCCAACTCTTCCAATGCGTTTAAGGTCACTGCGCGGTGGATATCTCCTGCACAGCGCAGGTAACGATACGGTTTCTCAGGTTCAGCTCAGACAGTTCATATACCGCACATACTCCGGTACGCGACGGTAGCCCTATGGATCGCGGAGGGCGTTGGACCGGGAATACCGACTGGGATCTACCTGTTGCCGCCAATGACGAAGTGTCACTGCTTGGCACACCCGATTCGGAGGATTCGATCATCACCACGCTTCTCAGCCCGTCCAGCATGTCTCACGCGCAGGGGCACCCCGCCGACGAGTGGGTGGAGCCCTCCGGCGCGCCGCAAGGCACCGCGGTGTTCGACGCGACCGGAGACAAGGCGGCCATGCCGTCGTGGGACGAGTTGGTGCGCCAGCACGCCGACCGGGTGTACCGGCTGGCCTACCGGCTTTCGGGCAACCGGCACGACGCCGAGGACCTCACCCAGGAGACCTTCATCCGGGTGTTCCGGTCGGTGCAGAACTACCAGCCGGGGACGTTCGAGGGCTGGCTGCACCGCATCACCACCAACCTCTTCCTGGACATGGTGCGCCGGCGCTCGCGCATCCGGATGGAGGCGCTGCCCGAGGATTACGAGCGGGTGCCGGCCGACGAACCCAACCCCGAGCAGATCTACCACGACTCGCGGCTGGGCCCGGACCTGCAGGCGGCGCTCGATTCGCTGCCGCCGGAATTCCGCGCCGCCGTCGTGTTGTGTGACATCGAGGGCCTGTCCTACGAGGAGATCGGCGCGACGTTGGGCGTCAAACTGGGCACCGTGCGCAGCCGCATTCACCGCGGTCGCCAGGCGTTGCGGGACTACCTGGCCGCGCACCCCGATCACGACGCAGCGCGCGCCAAGTCGGCCTGACCACCAATCGCCCGCCTAACGTTCGAGCAGCTATTCAGCGGCTTTGCGGCTCTACCCTCGGTATCGCGCACCCCGTCGCGCTACATTCGATATGAGGCGGCAATAAGAATGAGTGGCGAGGAGTTGGTGATGCCCGATCGTGGACATGTGTTCCGCCGCGCGTTTTCCTGGCTCCCCGCTCAGTTCGCCTCCCAGAGTGACGCGCCCGTCGGCGCCCCGCGCCAGTTCGGTTCCACCGAGCACCTGTCCGTCGAAGCCATCGCGGCGTTCGTCGATGGGGAGCTGCGGATGAACGCGCACCTGCGCGCCGCGCATCATCTGTCGTTGTGCCCCCAATGCGCGGCCGAGGTGGACGATCAGAGCCGGGCACGCGCGGCGCTGCGCGATTCGCGCCCCATCCGCATCCCGAGCACCCTGCTCGGCATGCTGGCCGACATTCCCTACGAGTCGCCCGAGCACTCCTCGCTGGCCTCGGACCGGTTTGCCGATCGTGACGGCCGCGACCGGCGCAAGCGCCGGTAGCCGATCGGCGCCCGCGCCTGAGGGCCGTCCGGTTCATGCCGACTGCCGGCGCGCCATGGATACTAGGGTGGACACGGACAACGCCCGTGCCGCGTGTTTTGCCCGGCAAAGGCCCGTCTCGAGCGCTCAAGCAGAGGATCCAAAAGGGACAACGTGACCTCCGACCAAGCAAAAGACAGCGGCAACCGCTTAGCGCCGCGCCCCATCTCGCGTCCGCCGGTCGACCCCGCATCGCGCCGGGAGTTCGGTCGTCCCGAGGGCCTGCGCGGGTCGTTCGTGGCCGAACGGGTCCGTCCGCAGAAGTACCGCGATCAGGCCGAATTCCGGCCCAGCGACCGACCGGCCGATCCTGTCCTGCAAGAGGCGTTCCACCGCCCGGATGGCAGCCCCGACTCGTTGCAGCGCCACCCGGTGGACGCCAATGCGCTGGCCGCCGAGAAAGACGGTGTCGGGCCGGACGAGCTCGACGATCCGTGGCGAGACCCGGGTGCCGCGGCGGCGTTGGGCACCCCGGCGGTGCCGCCGTCGCGATCCGGCACGCCGCCGGGCTACGGCGGCAAACTCGGCGTGCGCGACGTGTTGTTCGGCGGCAAGGTGTCCTACCTCGCGTTGCTGGTCCTGCTGTTGATCGCGTTGGTCATCGGTGTGCTCGGCGGTGTGATCGGTCGCAAAACGGCCGAAGTGGCCGAGGCGTTCACCACGTCCAAGGTGACGCTGTCCACCAGCGGCAACGGCGAAGGCCCGGCCGGCCGGTTCGCCAAAGTGGCCGCCGCGACGGAGGGCGCCGTGGTGACCATCGAGTCCAAGAGCGACCAGGAAGGCATGCAGGGCTCCGGCGTCGTCATCGACGGCCGCGGCTACATCGTCACGAACAACCACGTCATCTCCGAGGCGGCCAACAACCCCAGCCAGTTCAAGACGACCGTGGTGTTCAACGACGGAAAAGAGGTGCCGGCGAACCTGGTGGGCCGCGACCCCAAGACCGATCTGGCCGTGCTGAAGGTCGACAACGTCGACAACCTGTCGGTCGCGCGCCTCGGTGACTCCGACAAGGTGCGGGTGGGCGACGAGGTCCTGGCCGCGGGCGCGCCGCTGGGGCTGCGCAGCACCGTGACGCACGGCATCATCAGCGCGCTGCACCGGCCGGTGCCGCTCTCGGGCGAGGGCTCGGACACCGACACGGTGATCGACGCGCTGCAGACCGACGCGTCGATCAACCACGGGAACTCCGGCGGCCCGCTGATCGACATGGATTCTAAGGTGATCGGCATCGACACCGCCGGTAAGTCGCTGTCCGACAGCGCAAGTGGGCTGGGCTTCGCCATTCCGATCAACGAGGCCAAAGAGGTCGCCCAGACGCTGATCAAAGACGGCAAGATCGTGCACCCGACGCTGGGGGTCAGCACCCGGTCAGTGAGCAACGCGATCGCCTCCGGAGCTCAGGTGGCCAACGTCAAGGCCGGCAGCCCCGCGCAGAAGGGCGGCGTCCTGGAGAACGACGTCGTCGTCAAGGTCGGTAACCGCACGGTCGCCGACGCCGACGAATTCGTCGTCGCCGTGCGGCAGCTGACCATCGGCCAGGACTCACCGATCGAAGTCGTCCGCGACGGCCGGCACGTCACATTGACCGTCAAACCAGACCCCGACAGCTGATGTTCGGCAGCCTGAGCTGGGAGCACATGCTCGTCCTCGTCGTGGTCGGGCTGGTGGTCCTCGGGCCGGAGCGGCTGCCGGGTGCCATCCGGTGGACGTCGAATGCCTTGCGTCAGGCGCGTGACTACCTCAGCGGGGTGAGCAGTCAGCTGCGCGAGGACCTCGGACCCGAGTTCGACGATCTGCGCGTTCCGCTGAGCGAACTGCAGAAGCTGCGGGGCATGACACCGCGTGCGGCGCTGACCAAGCATCTGCTGGACGGCGACGACTCCTTCCTGACCGGAGCCTTCGACAGACCGGCGAATGGGAGCGCGGCCAAGCCGCCGGAGTCGTCGATCGCGACACCTCCCGAGCCTCACGTCCCTGGGCAGACGCCGTTCGACGCCGACGCGACCTAGACGCGTCAGCGCCGGGTCGGATCGAGCCCGAGCGATACGCCGGCAAGCCCGCGCTTGCGCGACGACAAGCTGTCGGCCACCGCGCGCAGCGCCTTGCCGACCGGCGTATCGGGTGCGGTCAACACCAGCGGCGTGCCGGAGTCGCCCGCGGCCACCAGCTCGGGATCCAGCGGGATCTGACCCAGCAGTGGCACGTCGGCGCCCACCGCGCGGCTCAGCCGCTCCGCCACCTGCTGGCCGCCGCCCTCGCCGAACACCTGCAGCGTGGAGCCGTCGGGCAGGGTGAGCCCGGACATGTTCTCCACGACGCCGACGACGCGCTGACGCGTCTGCAGCGCGATGCTGCCGGCCCGCTCGGCGACCTCGGCCGCCGCCAGCTGCGGCGTCGTCACCACCAGGATCTCGGCGTTGGGGATCAGCTGCGCCACCGAGATGGCGATGTCGCCGGTGCCCGGCGGCAGGTCGAGCAGCAGCACGTCGAGATCGCCCCAATAGACATCGGCCAGGAACTGCTGCAGGGCCCGGTGCAGCATCGGCCCGCGCCACACCACCGGGGTGTTGCCCTGGGTGAATTGGGCGATGGAGATGACCCGCACCTCGTGCGCGATGGGCGGCAGGATCATCGACTCGACCTGGGTGGGCCGTTCGGTGGTGCCCATCATCCGGGGGATCGAATGGCCGTGGATGTCGGCGTCCAGCACACCGACCGACAGGCCGCGGGCCGCCATCGCCGCCGCCAGGTTGACCGTGACCGTGGACTTGCCGACACCACCCTTACCGGACGCGACGGCGTAGACCCGGGTCAGCGAATTCGGTTGTGCGAACGGGATAACGGGCTCGCGGGCGTCACCGCGCAACTGCTTGCGCAGCTCGGTGCGCTGCTCGTCGTTCATCACGTCCAAGGTGACCTTGACCGCGCCGGTGCCCGGGACGTCGGAGACCGCCTGGCTGACGCGGTCGCTGATCTCGGTCTTCTTCGGGCAGCTGGCGGTGGTCAGGTAGATCGCGACATGCACCGCGCCGTCGGGCTCGGTGTCGATGCTCTTGACCATCCCTAGTTCGGTGATCGGACGCCGCAGTTCGGGGTCGATCACCTTGCCCAGGGCGGTGCGGATAGCGGCGGTCAGGTCGGCTGCTGAATCAGAAGGGTCATGGCGGGACATCACCGCCGAGTGTATGCGTCGGAGACGAGGGGGTTCGGCGGCGACCCGTCGGGTCAGTTCGCCGGACCGGGTCCCCCCGGGTTCGGCTTGGGCGCCGGTGCGCCTTGCGAGGGTGCGGCGGCCGGGGGCGCCGGCGGGGGACCGGCATCCGGGGGC
>NZ_MVHG01000060.1 GCF_002086125.1 Mycobacterium arosiense ATCC BAA-1401 = DSM 45069 | reverse complement strand
GGGGCGGTGGGGGCGGTCCAGCGGGCGGACCACCGCCGAGGCTTGCCCGCTGTTGCCGGCCGGACGTCGTCCCCCGGCTGTCCAGCGCGGCCTTGACCTCGTCGAGCGCGTCGCCCCGCAAGGGGGTGGACGGCGGGCCCGCGAGCGCCGCTCTGACCTCTTCGATGGGATCGGAGCGTCGGGGCGCCCGGTCGTCTTGCACGGGCGGCAGGATCGTGGTCAGTCGATCGTCGGGTGGTGCCTGACGGCGACGGTTGGGGCCGGACGGCGCACCCCGGCGTTCACCATCTTGAGAACCGACGTCCAAACGGTCAGCGTCCGGACGCTCGTTTGAGTTCTGATCGCCCACATGCTCAGTCGCGGGCCCACGTTGGTCACCGGACGATTCGCCGTGGCGTCGTTCGTTATTCAATGGCCGTGCGAGCGTTGTTGCGCGCCGTCCGGGTGCGTCCGGTACCCCGGGGCGGAGGTGCCGTGCGTGCCGCGCCGAGCACGTAGGACTTGACGAGATGGTTCCAGCTGCAGGTCCGGCAGACCTCCACCACGTGGACGGCGAACTCCTCAAACCGAGATGCCAGCATCACCAATTCTTCGGCCGTGCGCGCCGAGCCCGACACCGCACCCAGGTGTTCGCCGAACACCCACGACACCAGCGTCAGCTGTTCCTTGCGGCAGATCGGGCACATGACCTGGCTCGGTTTCCCGTGAAACTTGGCGGCGCGCAGCAGATAAGGGTTCGCGTCGCAGACCTCGGAGACACCGGTGCGGCCCGAATACACCTCGGCCAGCAGTGAGCGCCGCCGGAGCGCGTAGTCCACCACTTGTCGCTGCAGTCGCACGCCCACCAGAGTACGTCGCCATCCCGAGCAGCGATATCGCAACCGAACCGTGGCGGTCCGTGCCGGGTGATCGACGGCGATTTCCGCGCCAAAACGACAGCGGACTTCTACGATCATCCGCGTGGCGAAATGGCTCGGGGCGCCGCCGGCCGGCGGGGCGACCACGACTACCCGTGCCAAGGACACCGATCGCCAAGACACCTGCACGGTCCTCGACGATGCACTGGCCGACGGCGAGCTCTCCGCCGAGGAGCACCGAGAGAGGGTCGGCGCGGCCACCAAGGCGGTGACGCTGGGCGACTTGCATGCCCTGGTGAGCGACCTGCAAACCAACGCCGGGCCGCAGCTGGCGGCCCTTGACTCGCGGCCCACGGCGCCGCGGGTGAGCGGGTGGGGGGTGCTGGCCGCTGCATTCGTCGTGTCGGTGCTGCTGGGCGTCGGGATCGGGTGGGGCCTGTACGGCAACACGCGCTCGCCGCTGGACTTCACGACCGATCCGGGAGCCAAGCCCGACGGAGTCAACGCCGTGGTGTTGACGCCGCCCACCCAGCTGCATTCGGTGGGCGGGCTCACCGGGCTTCTCGAACAGATGCGCAAACGCTTCGGGGACACCATCGGCTACCGGCTGGTGATCTACCCGACCTACGCGTCGTTGGACCGGCCGGACCCGTCGGACGACCGCCGAGTGCTGGCCTATACCTATCGCGGCGGATGGGGCGATCCGACCAGCTCGGCCAAGAGTTCTTCGGATGGTCCGGTTGCGGTCGACGTGAGCAGGTTCGACGTCACGAAGACCGTCGGCATTATGCGCGGGGCCCCGCAGACGCTGCGCATGAAGCCCTCCGATGTGAAAACCACGTACCTGATCGTCGAGCCGGCGACCGACCCGACCACACCGGGTGCGCTCTCGCTGTCGCTGTACGTCTCCAGCGATTACGGCGGCGGATACATCTCCTTCACGGGTGACGGCACCGTCAAGCAGATGAGCCTGCCGGCGTAAGAACCGGTCCCCCGGTGCGTTTCACGCCGCTGCACTGTGACGAACTGCAGACCAACGGCCGAAAGTGTTGTGGCTAATATATCGAGACGATACGATTGCGCGAGGCGTCGAACCGTCGTAACCAGCCACGCAAAGTTTTTAGGGAGGTGATTCGATTGCTGGAGCTCGCCATCCTGGGTCTCCTGATCGAATCGCCCATGCACGGCTACGAGTTACGCAAACGGCTGACCGGTTTACTCGGCGCGTTCCGGGCGTTTTCGTACGGTTCGCTCTACCCGGCCCTGCGGCGTATGCAGGCCGACGGGTTGATTGCCGAGGACGCCGCCCCGGCCGGGACGCCGGTCCGGCGGGCCCGGCGGGTCTACCAGCTGACCGACGAAGGCCGCAGGCGCTTCGGTGAGCTGGTGGCCGACACCGGTCCCCACAATTACACCGACGACGGCTTTGGGGTACACCTGGCGTTCTTCAACCGGACTCCGGCAGAGGCGCGCATGCGCATTCTGGAAGGCCGCCGCCGTCAGGTCGAGGAACGGCGGGAAGGTCTGCGTGAAGCCGTTGCGCGGGCCAGTAGCTCGTTCGACCGCTACACCCGTCAGCTTCATCAATTGGGGCTCGAATCCAGTGAGCGCGAAGTCAAGTGGCTCAACGAGCTCATTGCTGCGGAGCGGGCTATGCCCGGCCTCTCCGAGCAAACGTAAACCACTGCACGAATCCAGCATCCCAGTCAGAGGTCAGAGGTTAGGAGAACGCCCTTATGAGTGAGAAGAACGCGCCGCAGGCGTCGACGGAGGTACGAGTCGCCATTGTCGGCGTCGGTAACTGCGCGTCTTCGCTGGTTCAGGGCGTGCAGTACTACTACGACGCCGACCCGAACAGCACCGTGCCCGGCCTGATGCACGTGAAGTTCGGCCAGTACCACGTCCGCGACGTGAAGTTCGTCGCGGCGTTCGACGTGGACGCCAAGAAGGTCGGTTTCGACCTGTCCGAGGCGATCTTCGCCTCGGAGAACAACACGATCAAGATCGCCGACGTGCCGCCCACCAACGTGACGGTGCAGCGCGGACCGACGCTGGACGGCATCGGTAAGTACTACGCCGACACCATCGAGGTCTCCGACGTCGAGCCCGTCGATGTGGTCGCGGCGCTGCGCGAGGCCAACGTCGACGTGCTGGTGTCCTACCTGCCGGTGGGCTCCGAAGAGGCCGACAAGTTCTATGCCCAGTGCGCCATCGACGCGGGCGTGGCGTTCGTCAACGCCCTGCCGGTGTTCATCGCCTCGGACCCGGTGTGGGCCCAAAAGTTCGCCGACGCCGGCGTGCCCATCGTGGGCGACGACATCAAGAGCCAGGTCGGCGCGACCATCACCCACCGCGTGATGGCCAAGCTGTTCGAGGACCGCGGCGTGCAGCTGGACCGCACCATGCAGCTCAACGTCGGCGGCAACATGGACTTCCTCAACATGCTCGAGCGTGAGCGGCTGGAGTCCAAGAAGATCTCCAAGACGCAGGCCGTCACGTCGAATGTGCAGCGGGAGTTCAAGACCAAGGACGTCCACATCGGCCCGTCCGATCACGTCAGCTGGCTCGATGACCGCAAGTGGGCCTACGTGCGGCTGGAGGGCCGCGCCTTCGGTGACGTGCCGCTGAACTTGGAGTACAAGCTCGAGGTCTGGGACTCACCGAACTCGGCGGGCGTCATCATCGATGCGGTGCGCGCCGCCAAGATCGCCAAGGACCGCGGTATCGGCGGCCCGGTGATCCCGGCGTCGGCGTACCTGATGAAGAGCCCGCCGCAGCAGCTGCCCGACGACATCGCACGCG
This sequence comes from Mycobacterium arosiense ATCC BAA-1401 = DSM 45069, assembly GCF_002086125.1. Taxonomy (GTDB): domain Bacteria; phylum Actinomycetota; class Actinomycetes; order Mycobacteriales; family Mycobacteriaceae; genus Mycobacterium; species Mycobacterium arosiense. The sequence goes on along the minus strand of NZ_MVHG01000060.1, from coordinate 28,737 downwards.
CACAGCTCGAAGAGTTCATCATCTCGGGCTAAGCCCCGACGTTCGCCCGCTCCTACCGTCGAGTATGGGCCTTGGGGATGAAGTCGCCGGACTGTGCCCTACCCAGGGCGCACACTCGACGCATCAGCGCCGAACCTATCGACACGATGCTGTGCAAGTGCTTAGCATCATGTCTCGATGACCGTTCGGCCCGCGGCGTTCCTCCGCACGACGCTTCCCCTTGACCTGTCCCGGCTCGCCGAACTCGACAGCGGCCGGTACCACTCCATCTGGCTGCCCGATCACATGGTCAGCTTCTGGCCCGACGCGCTCTGGACGCCCGAGTTCACCGACCTGGCCACGGCTTCCCCCTCGCCGCACCGCCACCTGGACGGGCTGGCGGTGGCGGCCGCGGCGGCCGTGCTGACCGAGCGGGTTCCCCTGGTAAGCGCCGTGGTCGATACCGTGCGCCGCCATCCCGCGCTCCTCGCCCAAACTGCGCTGACCATCGATCATTTGGCTAAGGGGCGTTTCATCCTCGGGTTGGGCAGTGGCGAGAGCGAGAACACGCTGCCCTACGGGTTCGACTTCTCGCGTTCGGTCAGCCGGTTCGAGGAAGCGTTGGCGGTGATCCAGTTGCTGTGGCGCAACGACGGCCCAGTCGACTTCGACGGCCAGTTCTACAAGCTGCACCATGCCCGACTGGACACCGAACCCTATGAGGACCGGGTACCGCCGATCTGGATCGGCGCCAGCGGCCCGCGGATGCTCGACATCGCGGGCCGGTATGCCGACGGATGGTGGCCGGCGGGTGCCTGGACTCCCGAGCACTACGCCCAGATGCTCGCCGCGGTCCGAAGCTCCGCCGAACGCGCCGGCCGGGACCCGCTGGCGATCACCCCGTGCTTCATCCAGGTCTGCCTGATCGGCGCGGACGACGAGGCCCTCGCCGAGATTCTGGACGCACCCCTGGTCAAGGCGTTTCTGCTGCAGGTCTCTGCAAAGACGTTGCACGACTTCGGCTTTGAACACCCCATGGGCGAGGACTGGCGGGGATTCCAGGACATCGACCCCGCCGTACTCACCCGAGAGCGGATCCTCGAATTCCTGGACAACGTGCGCCCCGAGATGGTGCTGGCTCTCGTGCCCCACGGCACACCGAAACAGGTCGCCAAGGTAGTCAAGACCTATGTGGACGCGGGCTTGCGCGTACCGAAAATACTCGACTACGGCGCCATGGCCGGATTGGCACACGCGCAGGCCTCGGCCGCGAACGTCCGTGCGGCCGAAGATGAATTGGTGCGGCTCTGCGGACGCCCGGCGTGACAGCACGTTTGGACGCCGCGGAGATGCTCGCCGCCGCAGAGGCCGAGACCGGGCTGCGCGACTATGGCGATCCCACCCTGCCGGAACGGTTCGCCGCCGCCGTCGACCACCTCAACGGTCTGGGCATGGATGCCGACGGCCGTTTCGAAGCCGCACAGGTGTGCCGGTGGCTGCTGACGTCGCGGTTGGAGTTCATCGGGGACCGCAACCGCTACCCGATCGGCGCCGAAGTGATCGAGTCGCCGATGTTCGTCACCGGCGAACCGCGTTCGGGGACAACGCTTATGCACGCGCTGATGTCGGTCGATCCGCACGCCCGCGCGTTGCGGTTCTGGGAGGTGATGTACCCGTCGCCGCCGCCGGGGCTGGCCGGCCCCGATGACGACCGCCGGGCGCGGGCCGATGCCGACTGGCGTGAGATCAACGCCAAGATGCCGAAATGGTTGCACAGCCACCCTTACAACGACATGCTGGGCGACGGGCTCCCCGAGGACGAACGAACCTGGGCGTTCGACTTTCGGGTGATGACCCCCACCGCGTGGTGGCGGGTGCCCATGCAGTCGCTGGTCGGCGGTCTGGCCACCGACCCGGCCGCACAATACCGGTTGCATAAGGCCATGCTCCAACAGCTGCAATACGGTCGCCCGCGAAAATACTGGGTGCTGAAGGGTTTCCACGGTTTCCGGCTCCGCGAGATGTTTGACGCCTATCCCGACGCCACCCTGGTCTGGCTGCACCGCGACCCGGTTCAGGTCGCCGCGTCGCGCACCATGATGATGGCCGACATCGCCGAGGGCATGGTCGGGTCCGTCGACCTGCACGCCTTGGCGAAGATGCATCTGGAACTGACGCGCGCCAGCGTCGCCAACACGATGAGCAACCCCCTGGTCGACGACCAGCGCATCCTGCACGTTCGCTACACCGATTTCGTTGCCGACCAGGTTGCGACGGTGCAACGCTACTACGCCTTCGCCGGCCGTCGGGTCACCCCCGAAGCCGAATCCGCAATGCGCGATTACCTTGCCAACAACCGCGGCGACCGATACGGCAAATTCCGCTACTCCACCCAACTGTTGACCGACATCGGCGAAGACCTCGATTCGCTGCACGCCGAATTCCGGCCCTTCCGTGAACGATTCGGAGTCGACATCGAGAGCCGCGGCTGACATGGCGGCTGCGCACGAACGGCTGTCGGTGCACAATGTCACCTTCTACGGCGAGCCGCTGACCGCGCTGGAGGCCCACTGGGCGGCGCTGGGCGTCGCCCGGCTGAGCGTCCTGGACAGCCAGCTACTCGATCCGGACTTCGCAAAAGTTCTTCAGCGCAACGACTATACGGTTGAGGCGGTATGTCACATCTTCGGTGACGGCCGGCTGGAATCCGGGGCGGAGGCGGCGCGCGGCGCGCTGCTGGCGGTGATCGACGGCGCGGCCGCGGTGGGTGCGCGCGTGGTCTACATGTTGACCGGCGGTCGCGGCGCCCTGACCTGGCCGCAGGCCACCGATCGCTTCTGCACCATGATCGCGCCCTGCGTGGAGCACGCGAACCGGGCGGGCGTGGCCCTGGCGATCGAGAACGCCTCGAGCCTCTACGCCGACATTCATCTCGCCCACACCCTGCGCGATACCATCACACTGGCCGAGATGAGCGGGCTCGGCATCTGCATCGAACTGTTCCACTGCTGGGCGGAGGGCGATTTCGAAGCGATGGTGCAGCGGGCATTGCCACGAACCGAGCTGATCCAGCTCAGCGACTATGTGCTGGGCGACCGCGCGCTCCCGGGTCGCGCGGTGCCCGGCGACGGCACGATTCCGCTCGAGGCGTTCATCGCCCAGGCCCTGGCCGGCGGCTACGCACACGGATTCGACCTGGAACTGATCGGTCCCCGCATCGAAGCGGAGGGCCGTTTGCAGGCCGCGCGACGAGCCTGCGACGTCATCGGGGCGATGCTGCACAGATTGGGCGCGTGACAATGGGTTTCGGCGACGGACCCGACGATGCGGCACTGCAGTCGGCGTGGATCGATTTCTGCGCCCGGCTGCAACGCGCGGGCGAACGGGTCTTCAAAGACGCCAACCCCGCCACCGGGCGCCAGCGCGTCGACGCCTACCGGTTCCTCACGCAAAACCTCGGCCAGGCCTTCGATCTGGGCCTCGAAACCCGCGACACCAGATACCCGGCGCTGCATACCTTCTGCGGCCCGACCCGCAAGCTGGGCGGGGACTGCGCCGACTTCACCTATCAACAAGCCTGGATCGACGGGCAGTCGACCTACCGCCTCACCGGCACCCGCGGCACCTCGCGCTTTTTCAACGTCACCGTCCAGGGGCGGCGCACACCGGGGCCGGGCGTCTTGCACGAGCCGTTCGGCGACACCCCGCAGGCCAATCTGCTCGGCCATCAGCTCGACATCGGCGGCGACGGGCAATTCGAGCTCTACATCGGCGGCCCCGAGCGCGCGCCGAACTGGCTGCCCACCACGCCGGAGTCGCGAAAACTGTTCATCCGCCAGGGTTTTGACCGCTGGGACGAGGCACCTGCGCAGCTGCGCATCGAACGCATCGACATGGACTCCCCCAAGCCGTTGCCCACCCCCGCCGACATCATCGAGGCGATGGGCTGGGCCGGTGAGTTCGTCACCGGCCTGATGACCGATTGGCCCGAATTCCCGTTCACCTACGGCGGCGGCGACGCGGAGCACCCGAACACGTTCCCACGCGTCGGAGCGACCGACGCCGACAGCAAGCGCGGGCGCGCCGCCGCCAACATGTATTGGGAGCTGGCGCCCGACGAGGCGCTGGTCGTCGAATTCGACGCCCACGACGGGCTGTGGATGCTCACCAACATGGGCGTCTTCTTCAACAGCATGGACTACCTCTACCGCCCGGTGAACTATACGCCGAGCCGCACCAAGGTCGACCACGACGGCCGGATCCGTCTGGTGATGGCTCACCGCGATCCCGGCGTGCACAACTGGCTGGACACCCAGGGCTTCGAGCGCGGCAACCTGACCTACCGGCACATGCTCGAGGGCACACCCGCCGTGCTGGACACCCGGGTGGTCGCCCACGACGATCTGCTCGGCGCCCTGCCCACAGGCACCGCCATGGTGAGCGCATCGGAGCGCGCGGCCGCGATGTGGGAGCGTTTCCACGGCATTCGCCGACGTTATGTCCTCTAGCCCGATGGTGGCGATCCGCCGGCTAGACGCCGTGTCTAGGGTCGAAGATCGTGACCGAGATCTCCGAAGACGAACTGGCCGGGCTTTCCGAATTCTCGCTGCTGGCCGAAAACGCCGAGCAGGCCGGCGTCTCCGGCCCGCTGCCCGCCGCCGAGCGGGTCGAGTCGGGCACGGGCGAAGCCAAGATCAGCGCGCTGCGCTGGGGCAGCACCGCCCCGCGGATCGTGTTCCTGCACGGCGGCGGGCAGAACGCGCACACCTGGGACACCATCATCGTCGGCCTCGGCGAGGCCGCGCTGGCGGTCGACCTTCCCGGCCACGGCCACTCCGCCTGGCGGGAGGACGGCGACTATTCGCCGCAGCGCAACGCCGACGCCTTGCTGCCGATCCTGCGCGAGCACGCCGCGTCCGCCGACCTCGTCGTTGGCATGTCGCTGGGCGGGTTGACCGCGATCCGGGTGGGCGCGGTGGCACCTGACCTGGTCGATGAGCTTGTGCTGATCGACGTCACCCCGTCCGCGCTGCAACGGCATTCGGAGATGACCAAGGAGCAACAGGGCACCGTGGCGCTGATGCACGGGGAACGCGAGTTCCCCAGCTTCCAGGCCATGCTCGACCTCACGGTCGCCGCCGCGCCGCACCGTGAGGTGAAGGCGCTGCGCCGCGGCGTGTTTCACAACTCGCGCAGGCTGGACAACGGCAACTGGACGTGGCGCTACGACGCCATCCGCACCTTCCCCGACTTCGCCGGCCTGTGGGACGACGTTGACGCCCTAACCGCGCCCGTGACCCTGGTGCGCGGTGGCTCATCGGGATTCGTCAACGACGAGGACGCGGCCGAGCTGAGTCGTCGCGCAAGGCATTTCCGCTCGGCGCACGTCGTGGAGAATTCGGGACACTCCGTGCAAAGTGACCAGCCCCGCGCGCTGATCGACATCCTGCGCGGGGTGCTCGATGCGCGCTGAGCCTACGGTGGTCCTATGACTTCCGACCGCCCGATCCGCATCGGTGTCCAGCTACAGCCGCAACACGCACCGCAGTACGGCCAGATCCGCGACGCGGTGCGCCGCTGCGAGGACATCGGCGTCGACATCGCCTTCAACTGGGACCACTTCTTCCCGCTCTACGGCGACCCCGATGGCGCACACTTCGAATGCTGGACGATGCTCGGCGCCTGGGCCGAACAGACATCGCGCATTCAGATCGGTGCCCTGGTGACCTGCAACTCCTATCGGAATCCGGAACTGCTGGCCGATATGGCCCGCACCGTCGACCACATTTCGGACGGCCGCCTCGTCCTGGGTATCGGTGCGGGTTGGAAACAAAAGGACTACGACGAGTACGGCTACGAATTCGGCACCGCGGGCAGCCGCCTGGATGACCTGGCCACGGCACTGCCCCGGATCCAAAGTCGACTCACCAAACTGAACCCGGCTCCCACCCGCCACATCCCGATCCTCATCGGCGGCAAGGGCCCACGAAAGACCCTGCGAATGGTCGCCGAACACGGCGACATCTGGCACGGCTTCACCACCGTCGACACCTATCCGGCCGCGGCCGCCGTGCTGGAAGAACACTGCGCCGCCGTGGGACGCGACCCGTCCACCATCGAGAGGTCGGCCGGTGTCGGGAACAACAGCGGTGTTCGCCGCGGGGAGGGCCTCGACGGGTTGATGGCCAACGCCGAAGGCCTCACCGCACTGGGCGTCACACTGCTGACCGTGGGCGTCAATGGTCCCGACTACGACCTGACCGCCGCCGAGGCGCTGTGCAAGTGGCGCAATAGCCGTTGATCCGGCCTGCCCGCATTCGCGTCAGATTCAGCCAAACCCCAGAACGCGCGCGTCAATTATGAGAAACTCTCACCGCCAGATGGTCAAACCCGGTGCGAAAGAGACTCAACAATACGATGCCGAAAAAATACGGGGTCAAAGAAAAAGACCTGGTTGTTTCGCACATCCTGCACCTGTTGTTGACCGGAAAGCTGCGCAGCGGGGACCGCGTCGATCGCAACGAAATTGCAGTGGGCTTGGGAGTCAGCCGGGTGCCCATTCAAGAGGCGCTGGTACAACTCGAACACGACGGCATTGTGTCCACGCGTTACCACCGGGGCGCCTTCGTCGAACGGTTCGATGAAGCCACCGTCCTCGAGCATCACGAGCTCGACGGACTGCTCAATGGGATCGCATCCGCACGCGCGGCCACCAATCCCACACCGCGGATCCTCGGACAGCTCGATTCGCTCATGCGCTCGCTGCGTGCCGCCAAGGACTCGCGCGCCGTCACCGACATCGCGGCCGACTACCGGCGCACCGTCAACGACGAGTACGCCGGACCGCGTCTGCACGCCACCATCCGCGCGTCGCAAAATCTCATCCCCCGCCTGTTCTGGGCGACCTATCAGGGCGGGCGCGACGAGATGCTGCCGTTCTACGAAGACGAGACCTCGGCAATACACCGACGCGACCCCGAAGCCGCGCGGGCGGCGTGCGTCGACCGCTCCCGTCTGATGGCACAGGTCATGCTTGCCGAATTGTTCCGCCGGCGGGTCTTCACCCCACCCGACGACGGCAGCCGGGTCGTTCCCGGCCCGCTGCGGGTAATCGCCGACGCCAACCCGATCCGCGGCGAAGCATCGCTCGCGCTTTGACCCGACGCTGACCGGGCCGTGTCGCCGTTTAGTCGTTACGGTGACACTGATGAGTTTGCGCGTGGGCCGGCACAGCAAGCGCCGCGGAAGGGCCTTCGCCCTGGCCGCGGCAATGCTCATGGTCGGCGGCCTCGCGCTGGGCGGACCGATGGCGCCCGCGGCCGCGGACTGGAATCAATGCGCGCCGGCCGGGGTGAACAGCGCGCGCGCTCTGCCCAAGGATGTGACCGACAGCCCGACCACTGGTGAAAAGGACCGCGACACCACGGCATCGGTCGAGCCGCTCGGCGCAGTCGACGTCGGCGCCTTGGGCCTCGGGGTGCCGGGCGTGCTGACCGTCGGCACGCTGTCGGACGCCCCGCCCAACATCTGCATCAACCCCACCGGCGAATTCAGCGGCTTCGACAACCAACTGCTGCGCGCCATCGCCGACAAACTGGGCCTGCAAGTCCGCTTTGTCAGCACCGACTTTTCGGCGCTGCTGGCCCAGGTGGCGTCGCGGCGGTTCGACGTCGGATCGGCAGCGGTGAAAGCGACCGACGCCCGGCGGCGCATGGTGTCGTTCACCAACGGCTACGACTTCGGCTTCTATTCGCTGGTGGTGCCGCCCGGGTCCGTCATCCATAAATTCGGCGACCTCGCGGCCGGCCAGCGCATCGGCGTCGTGCAGGGCACGGTCGAGGAGTCCTACGTCGTCGACGTCTTGCACCTGCAACCGGTGAAGTATCCCGGCTTTGCCACCTTGTACGCCAGCCTCAAGAGCCGTCAGATCGATGCGTGGGTGGCGCCGGGTACCCTCGCGGCGACCGTCATTCGCCCGGGTGATCCTGCGCTGGTCACCGCAAACACCTACAGCCCAGGCAATTTCGTGGCATACGCGGTCGCCCACGGCAACAAGCCGTTGATCGACGCGCTCAATTCCGGGCTGGACGCCGTCATCACCGACGGCACCTGGGCGCACCTGTACAGCCAGTGGGTACCGCGGTCGCTGCCGCCCGGCTGGAAACCCGGCTCCAAGGCCGCGCCCATCCCCCGGTTGCCGGACTTTGCCGCGATCGCGAAACAGCACCGCTCACCGGCGGGGCCCCCCGCCCCGAAATCACCACTGGCCCAGCTCGGTGACTCCTTCTTCGACTGGGACATGTACCGGCAAGCCATCCCGATGTTGTTCACCACCGGGTTGCCCAACACCTTGATCCTGACCAACAGCGCCCTCGTGATCGGCCTGGCGTTCGGGATGGTGCTCGCGATGGCGGGAATTTCGCACCGACGCTGGCTGCGCTGGCCGGCGCGGGTGTACACCGACATCTTCCGCGGCCTGCCCGAAGTGGTGATCATTCTGCTCATCGGGATGGGCGTCGGCCCATTGGTCAGCGGGCTGACCAATAAGAACCCGTACCCGCTCGGCATCGCCGCGCTGGGATTGATGGCCGCCGCCTACATCGGCGAGATCCTGCGCTCCGGAATTCAAAGCGTCGACCCCGGACAACTCGAAGCGTCCCGGGCGCTCGGCTTCAGCTATGTCACCGCGATGCGGCTGGTGGTGGTACCGCAGGGAATCCGGCGCGTCCTGCCCGCCCTGGTCAACCAGGCCATCGGGCTGCTGAAAGCCTCGGCCCTGGTGTACTTCCTCGGCCTGATCGCCGATCAGCGAGAACTGTTCCAGGTGGGACGGGACCTCAACGCTCAAACCGGGAGCCTGTCACCGTTGGTGGCCGCCGGCCTCTTTTACCTGCTATTGACCATTCCACTAACGCATTTGGTCAACTACATCGACAACCGGCTTCGCCGCGGACGCCGGGCCGCCGCGCCAGAAGATGACGCCGACATGCTCGCGACGACGTTCGGCCAGGAAATCACGTGACCTCCGGCACATACGGACGTGAGTCAGTCTCGCTGGCGGCCAACGACATTCACCAGACGCTGGGCGGGACCAAGGTGCTGCGCGGCGTCGATGTCGAGGCCCCCGCCGGCAGCACCGTCGCGGTTATCGGGCCGTCCGGCTCGGGCAAGTCGACACTGCTGCGCACCCTGAACCGCCTCTATGAGCCCGACAGCGGCGACATTCTGCTGGATGGCAGATCGGTGCTGCGCGACGATCCCAACGAGCTCCGCCAGCGGATCGGAATGGTGTTCCAGCATTTCAATCTGTTCCCGCACCTCAGCGTGCTGGACAACGTGGTGATGGCGCCGCGCAAGTTGCGGCGTCTGTCGTCCGAGGAGGCCCGGGACCTGGCGGTGGCACAGCTGGACCGAGTTGGCCTGAAGCACAAGGCCGCCGCGCGCCCCGGCATGCTGTCGGGTGGCCAACAGCAGCGGGTGGCGATCGCACGCGCGTTGGCGATGGCTCCCCAGGTGATGTTTTTCGACGAGGCGACCTCTGCGCTGGATCCCGAAATGGTCAAGGGAATACTGCAACTCATCGCCGACCTTGGCGCCGATGGCATGACAATGGTTGTGGTAACCCACGAAATGGGCTTCGCACGGTCGGCGTCGGATGCCGTCGTGTTCATGGATCACGGCAAGGTTGTGGAATCGGGGCCGCCCGAGCGGATATTCGAAGCGGCAGAGACCCAACGACTGCAGCGGTTTTTGTCCCAAGTGCTTTGATCTGGACTAACCGGAGGGCAATAGCTCCCTTGTAAGCACCTCATATCGGGATAGACTCCCGATTTATGGCGGACAGCGAAACGAACCCGGCCGACGTAGCCGAGCTCGCCGAAGGTTTGCATCGAGCGCTGTCCAAATTGTTTGCGATTCTCCGCCGTGGCGACCCCAGCGGCGCGGCCGCCGGGGACCTGACCCTGGCGCAATTGTCGATCCTGGTGACCCTGCTCGACCAGGGCCCGATTCGAATGACCGATCTCGCCGCGCACGAACGGGTGCGCACCCCCACCACGACGGTGGCGATCCGGCGCCTGGAGAAGGTCGGGCTGGTCAAGCGTTCCCGCGACCCGTCCGATCTGCGAGCGGTGCTCGTGGACATCACGCCGCGGGGGCGGGCCGTTCACGGTGAGTCGCTGGCCAATCGGCGCGCTTCCCTGGCCGCGATGCTGAGCCAGCTCCCGGCGTCGGACCTCAACACCCTGATGCAGGCGCTGGCGCCGCTGGAACGGCTGGCCTCCGGCGATCCGACGTCCGGGCCCGCCGGCATGCCGCCCGCGCGCCAGGAAGCCTGAAAGCCCAGTCTCCTCAATGGTTTTCGCCCGCGATCGGCGCTGTCGGTAAACTGCCCGACATGCCCAATGCACTCATCACCGGCGCCGGCGGCGGTATCGGTTCGGCCATCGCCGCGGCGCTGGCGCCCACCCACACCCTGCTGCTGGCCGGCCGGCCTTCCGATCGGCTCGACGCGGTCGCGAAGCGGCTCGGCGCCACCACGTTTCCGCTGGACCTCACGGACCCCGGCGACATCGAAGCCGCCTGCGAAATCGTCGACGAACTCGACGTGCTGGTGCACAACGCGGGGTTGGCGATACCCGGCACTGTCGCCGATTCTAACGTCGACGAGTGGCGTGCCACCTTCGCCGTGAACGTCTTTGGGCCGGTGGAACTTACGCTGGCGCTGCTGCCGGCGCTGCGACGGGCGCGCGGCCAGGTGGTGTTCATCAACTCCGGAGCGGGGCGCAACGCTTCGCGCGGCATGGCTTCTTATTCGGCCAGCAAGTTCGCGCTGCGCGCCTTCGCGGATTCGCTCCGCAGCGACGAATCGGAGTTGCGGGTGACGACGATCTATCCGGGCCGCACCGACAGCGACATGCAGCGCGAACTCGTCGAGTTCGAGGGCGGCACCTACGACCCCGCCAACTTCTTGAAACCCGAAACGGTCGCGGCCGCCGTCGCCCATGCGGTGAACACCCCGCCCGACGGCCACGTCCACGAGCTGATGCTGCGACCCACCGGGCGCTTGGCCTAGACGACCAGGTTGACCAACCGGCCCGGGACCACGATCACCTTGCGCGGAGTGGCACCCGCCAAGAACGCCTGCACCTTTTCATCGGACAGCGCGGCGGCCTTCAGCGTGTCCTGATCGGCATCGGCGGCCACCACCACCCGCCCGCGGACCTTGCCGTTCACCTGCACCGGGTACTCCACCGTGTCGTCGACCAGATAAGCGGGATCGGCAACCGGGAAAGGACCGTGCGCCAGCGGGGTCTCGTGGCCAAGGCGCAGCCACAATTCCTCGGCGATATGCGGCGCCAGCGGCGCCAACATCAACACCAGCGGCTCGACCGCGGCGCGGGGCACCGCGTCACGGTGCTCCTTGGTGAGGTAATTGGTGTACTCGATCAGCTTGGCCGCAGCGGTGTTATTCCGCAGCGCCGCATAGTCTTCCGCGACCCCGGCGATGGTGCGATGCAGCGCTCGCAGCGTGTCGGTCGTCAACTCCTGGGTGGGCTCATCGACCACACGGGTGTCACCGGTCTGCTCGTCGACCACCAAACGCCACACGCGCTGCAGGAAACGGTGGGCTCCGACGACGTCTTTGGTGGCCCAGGGCCGGGACGCCTCCAGCGGGCCCATCGTCATCTCGTAGACCCGCAGGGTGTCGGCGCCATAATCGTCGCAGATCTCGTCTGGTGAGATCGAATTCTTCAGGCTCTTACCGATTTTGCTGAACTCCTGAAAGACTTCGACCTCTCCTTCGGGTCCCGGATAGATGAAACGGCCGTCCCGCTCGACCACCTCTTCGGCCGGCACGTACGAGCCCCGCGCGTCGGTGTAGGCGAAGGCCTGGATGTAACCCTGGTTGACCAGCCGCCGATAGGGTTCCCGAGAGCTCACGTGGCCCAGGTCGTACAGGACCTTGTGCCAGAACCGCGCATAGAGCAGGTGCAGCACCGCGTGTTCGGCGCCGCCGACGTACAGGTCGACCCCGCCCGGATCTCCCGGCCCATGCTCAGCCGGCCGCGGACCCATCCAGTAAGCTTCATTCTCCAAGGCGGCAAACCGTTCCGAGTTGTGTGGATCGGTGTAGCGCAGCTCGTACCAGGAGCTGCCGGCCCACTGGGGCATCACGTTGGTGTCCCGGGTGTAGGGCTTCAGGCCGTCGCCCAGGTCCAGCTCGACGTGCACCCATTCGGTGGCCTTGGCCAGCGGCGGCGAGGGCTCGCTGTCGCCGTCATCGGGATCGAACAGCACGGGCGAGTAATCCGGCACGTCGGGCAGTTCGACGGGCAGCGCGGCCTCGTCGAGTGCATGCGCACGCCCGTCGGCGTCGTAGACGATGGGGAACGGTTCGCCCCAGTACCGCTGGCGGGCGAAAAGCCAGTCGCGCAACTTGAATTCGACGCGCGCCCGGCCGCGGCCTTCGGCCTCCAGGCGGGCGGTGATCTTTTCCTTGGCCGCGGCCACATTCAGACCGTCGAGGTAGCCGGAGTTGACCAGCACCCCGTCGCCGGCGTAGGCGGCCTCTGAAATGTCGCCGCCGGCAATGACTTCCACGATGGGCAGGCCGAACTCGTGAGCGAAGTCCCAGTCGCGCTGATCGTGGCCGGGGACCGCCATGATGGCCCCGGTTCCGTACCCGGCCAGCACGTAGTCGGCGATGAAGATCGGCACCGGTTTGCCGTTGGTGGGATTGGCGGCGTAACTGCCCAAGAAGACACCGGTCTTCGCCTTGCTCTCCTGGCGCTCGAGATCTGACTTAGACCCGATCGCCCGCCGGTAGGCGGCGACGGCCGCGCCGGGTGTGGCGGCGTCATACGTCCAGCGCGGGTCGGTGCCGTCCGGCCAGTCGGTGGCGACCAGCTCGTCGACCAGGTCGTGTTCGGGGGCCAGCACCAAGTAGGTGGCGCCGAACAGCGTGTCGGGCCGGGTGGTGAACACCTCGATGTCGACCGTCTCGCCATCGGCCTTGGTCGCCGCGAACAGCGCTTCAGCGCCGGTGGAACGGCCGATCCAGTTGCGCTGCATGGTCTTGACCGGCTCGGGCCAATCCAGCACGTCGAGGTCGTCCAGTAGCCGGTCGGAGTACGCGGTGATGCGCATCATCCACTGCCGCAACCGCTTCCGGAACACCGGAAAGTTGCCGCGGTCGCTGCGGCCGTCGGCGGTGACCTCTTCGTTGGCCAGTACGGTGCCCAGACCGGGACACCAGTTCACCATCGCGTCGGCCCGGTAGACGAGCCGGTGACCGTCGATCACGTCGGCCCGCTCCCCCGCCGACAGCTTGGCCCAGTCCCGCCCGTCCTCGAGGCTGCGCGCCCCGGAATCGAATTCGGCGATCAGCTCCGCGATGGGGCGGGCCTTGTTGGCATCGGTGTCGAACCAGGCGTTGTAGATCTGCAGGAAGATCCACTGGGTCCACTTGTAGAACTCGACATCGGTGGTGGCGAAGCTGCGCCGGCTGTCGTGAGCGAGGCCCAGTCGTCCCAGCTGGCGCCGGAAATTCACCACGTTGGCCTCGGTCCGGATGCGCGGATGGGTCCCGGTCTGCACCGCGTACTGCTCGGCCGGCAGCCCGAATGCGTCAAACCCCAACGCATGCAACACATTACGGCCCGTCATCCGAAAATAGCGGGCGTACACGTCCGTCGCGATGTAACCGAGCGGATGCCCGACGTGCAAACCCTCCCCCGACGGGTAGGGAAACATGTCCTGCACGAACAACTTGTCGTCCGGCACTGGGGATCCGTCTTCCGGCGCCAGCGAACCGACCGGGTTGGGCACGTTGAAGGTGCCGAGCTTCGCCCAGTTCTCCTGCCACGCGCCCTCGATGCGACCCGCCAGCGCAGCCGTGTAGCGATACGGCGGCGCCTCAAAGTCGGGCGTGGCGGCGCCGGAGCTGCCTGCCGGCGAGGTGGTCGGGGAGTCGGTCACCTGAACAGGGTATAAGGGCCGACACGGCGAGTTCGCCGGCCACAGGTTGGTCTCGGTTCCGTTGCGCGCCGATCAGAGGTTCATCCCAGGTGTGTTTCGGGCCTGTTCACCGCCTTTGACCTCTAGTTACAGTCAGCCCCTATCGACGGCTTCTGGTAGGCAGCCATTGGAAGGACCGACGCAGATGATTCAGATCGTCCCCCTGCACCGAGCGCTCCTCGGCGGCATGGTCGCTGGCTGGATGGGCCTGGCGGTTGTTGCGGGCGGCACGGCATCGGCAGATCCGTCGCCTCCAGCGCCGGCGCCCGTCCCCGCGGTTCCCGCGCCGGCACCGCAGAACCTTGGTCCCGAGCTGGTGCCGCCGAGCAGGTACCTCGCGGCCCCGCCGGCCGGCAACCAGATCGCCCCGCCGGCCTCCGCCGCGACCCCCAGGACGACGGCCCCGGCCGCGGTCACGCCGCCTGCGCCGGCTCCGGCGCCCGCGACGTCCGGAACGATCCGCGAATTCCTGCAATCCAAGGGCGTGAAGCTCGAGCCGCAGAAGGCGCAGGGCTTCAAGGCGCTCGACATCACCCTGCCGGTGCCGGCGCGCTGGACCCAGGTGCCCGATCCCAACGTGCCCGACGCGTTCGCGGTGATCGCCGACCGGCAGGGCAGCAGTATCTATTCATCAAACGCGCAGGTCGTGGTGTACAAGCTGGTCGGCACCTTCGATCCGAAGGAGGCCATCACCCACGGCTACGTCGACAGCCAGAAGCTTCCGGCGTGGCAGCCCACCAACGCCGCGATGACCGATTTCGGCGGCTTCCCATCGTCGATCATCGAGGGCACCTACCGCGACGGTGACTTGACGCTCAACACGTCGCGGCGCCACGTCATCGCCACGTCGGGGCACGACAAGTACCTCGTGTCGCTGTCGGTGACCACCGATCGTGCGGTGAGTGTCGCCGACGCACCTGCCACCGACGCCATCATCAACGGATTCCGCGTGAGCGCGCCCGGCGCGACCACGCCGGCTCCGGCCCAGGCGCCCGCTGCCTCGCCGGTGGGATTGCCGGCTCAGCCGCCCGCCGCCGCTCCGGTCGCCCCGGCACCGGTTGCCGCTCCGGCCGCCCCGGCACCGGTTGCCGCTCCGGTGGCCCCGGTGGCTCCGCTCGGGCTGCCCGCGCAGGCCCCCACGCTGACGCAGCAGCACGCGCCCAGCCTGCTGGCCATGGTGCCGGGCCTGCCCCCGCTGCCGAACTTCTCGTTCCTGCAGCACTGAGGACGGCTCGCAGAGGCGGATTCGTGGGCCGGTCACCCGCCTCGTATTGTGACCCCATGCTGATTGCGGGCGTGCTGTGCATGTGTGCGGCGGTGGCCTCGGCGGGGTTCGGCACCTGGTCGCTGGCGCACAACCAAAACGTTGGTACCACTGCGTTGGCGCTGCGCGCGATGGCGCCGACGCAGTTGGCGGCCGCGGTGATGCTGGCCGCCGGCGGCGCGGTCGCCATGGCCGCCGTCCCGAACACCGCGCTGGTGGTGCTCATCGTCTGCGTGGTGGGAGCGCTGGGGACGCTGGCCGCGGGCTCGTGGCAGAGCGCGCGCTTCGCGCTGCGTCAGGAAGCGGCGGCACCTGCCTGCGCCGGCAGCTGCGCGGGCTGCACGCAGTCGTGCCCCTGAACTGAAACCCCGGGGGGAGAGGCCCTAGTTGCGGCTGACGTCGATCGGATGGGTGGCGAGCAGCGACAGCGGCAGCGGCTGGCGACGCAGCACCCGGCCCCACAGGTCGGACCTCGGTCCGACCAGCACGTCGGACGGCAAGGCGGACAACACAATCCAGTCGTCGCGTTCGATCTCGCCTTCGAGTTGACCGATAGTCCAGCCCGAGTAGCCCGCGAAGATCCGCACCCCTTCGACCAGCGGCGCGATTTGGTCGGGGTCGGCGTCTAGATCAACCATGACCACCCGGCCGTCCACGTGCCGCAAGCCCGGCGCGTTCTGGGGATCGGCACCGACGCGCAACGTCGCCAGACACAGCGCGGCATCACGCTTCACCGGTCCTCCGATGAACATCGTCTTCGGCTTGGCCGACAGCTTGGTCCATTGCGGCAACACGTTGTAGACCGCGGTTTCGCTGGAGCGGTTCAGCACGACACCCAGCGTGCCTCCGTCGTTGTGCTCGACGATGTAGATCACGCTGCGCCGAAACGTCGGTTCGAGAAGATCGGTGTTGGCGAGCAGCAAAGTGCCCGCGCGCACCCGTTGCGCGGCGGGTGCTATGTAGTCCTCTGGATCTTCCTGCGGGGGCACCACACCATCATCGCATCCGGCGCGTCGTGGCCCAGGGCAATCTCCGGGGTAGGCCCCGAAGATTTGTACTGTTGTTGGGACCGCTCTGATCGCGCGAGCGTTGCCAACCCCAATCCTGGAAGTCGGTTTCGGTGATCCCAACCCGGATGCAGTCCAGCGCACCCGTCGAGATTTGGCGGTCGGTGCGCGGTTTGCCCGATTTCTGGCGGCTGCTGCAGGTGCGCCTGGCGAGCCAGTTCGGCGACGGCTTGTTTCAGGCGGCGCTGGCCGGGGCGCTGCTGTTCAACCCGGATCGGGCCGCAGATCCCCTTTCCATTGCGCGCGCCTTCACGGTTCTGTTTCTGCCGTACTCCCTGCTGGGCCCGTTCGCCGGGGCGCTGATGGACCGCTGGGACCGGCGGCTGGTGCTGGTGGGCGCGAACGTGGGCCGGCTGGTCCTCATCGCCGCGATCGGCACCATCCTGGCCGTGCGCGCCGGTGACCTTCCCTTGCTGCTGGGTGCCCTGTTCGCGAACGGCTTGGCCCGGTTCGTCGGATCGGGGCTGTCGGCCTCGCTGCCGCATGTGGTGCCGCGTGAGCAGGTGGTGACGATGAACTCGGTCGCCACCGCGTCCGGGGCCATCGCGGCGTTTTTCGGCGCAAACTTCATGCTGGTGCCGCGATTCATCTTCGGCCCCAGCGACAAGGGCGCCTCGGCAATCGTGTTCATCACCACGGTTCCGGTGTCGATCGCCCTGCTGTTGTCGTTGCGGTTCGGTGCCCGGGTGCTGGGCCCCGACGACACCCGGCAGGCGATCCACGGACCCGTCATCTACGCGGTGATCACCGGATGGCTGCACGGTGCGCGCACGGTGGCGCAGCGTCCCACGGTCGCCGCCACCCTGTCCGGCTTGGCAGCCCACCGGATGGTCGTCGGCATCAACTCGCTGCTGGTTTTGTTGCTGATCCATCACATGCCCAACCTGGAGGGCGGGGGATTCGGCACCGCCTTACTGTTCTTCGGCGCCGCAGGACTGGGCGCCTTTTTGGCCAACGTCCTGACACCGCCCGCGATACGCCGGTGGGGGCGCTACGCGACGGCCAACGGCGCGCTGGCAGCCTCGGCGATCATCGAGGTCGCCGGCGCCGAACTGCTGCTCCCGGTCATGGTCGCGTGCGGCTTCTTGCTCGGCGTCACCGGGCAGATGGTCAAGCTCTGCGCCGACACCGCGATCCAGATAGACGTCGACGACGCCCTTCGCGGGCACGTGTTCGCCGTGCAGGACGCGCTGTTCTGGGTCGCGTTCATCGTTTCGATCACGGTCGCCGGCATCCTGATTCCCGACGATGGGCACGCGCCCGCATTCGCGCTGCTCGGCTCGGTGCTCTACCTGATCGGCCTCGCCGTGCACGGCGTCATCGGGCGCCGCGGCGAGCAGGCGAACGATCGCTAAGGTACAGACGTGCTTTGTCCGATGGCCGCCCCCGACGGTCGAAGGCCCCGATGACCGGTCCCGCGCCCATGGTCGACGACCTGCGTGCCGAAAGCGACGCGCTCGACGAGCTGGTGGCACCGTTGCCGCCCGAACGCTGGGCCGATGCGACCCCGGCGCCCGGCTGGACCATCGCGCATCAGGTCGGCCACCTGCTGTGGACGGATCGGGTCGCCCTGATCGCGGTCACCGACGAGCCGGGATTCGCCAAGGTTTTGGCGGGCGCGGCCGCGGACCCGACGGGTTTCGTCGACAAAGCCGCCGAAGAGCTGGCGGCCGTGGCGCCCGCCGAACTACTCGCCGACTGGCGGGTCACTCGGGGACGGCTGCACGATGCGCTGCTCACGGTTGCTGCGGGCCGCAAACTTCCGTGGTTCGGCCCACCGATGAGTGCGGCATCCATGGCCACTGCGCGACTGATGGAGACCTGGGCGCACGGCCTGGATGTCGCCGACGCCCTGGGCGTGACGCGGCCGGCGACCGAACGCCTGCGATCGATCGCTCACCTGGGGGTCCGCACCCGCGATTTCGCCTTTACCGTTAACAATTTGGCCCCACCGGTCGAGCCGTTCTTGGTCGAGCTGCGCGGACCCGGCGGCGACATTTGGTCGTGGGGGCCGGCCGAGGCCGAGCAGCGGGTCAGCGGGTCCGCCGAGGATTTCTGTTACCTGGTCACCCAACGACGTCCGCTGAGCGCGCTGGACATCACCGCCCAGGGCGACGACGCCCAGCGCTGGTTACAGATCGCTCAGGCCTTCGCGGGTCCTCCGGGCGCCGGTCGATGAGCGCGTGAAACGCGCGAAGAGAGCCGGGGCCCACCAACCCAAGCGCCGGTCGATGAGCGCGTGAAACGCGCGAAGAGAGCCGGGGCCCACCAACCCAAGCGCCGGTCGATGAGCGCGTGAAACGCGCGAAGAGAGCCGGGGCCCACCAACCCAAGCGCCGGTCGATGAGCGCGTGAAACGGGTCAGTGCAGGGGACCGCCGTAATTCGCCCGGTTCTCCGCCTCGGCCTCCTCACGCAGTGCGGTGATCGCCAGATTCAGCCTTTCGGCCAGCTCTCCGTGGCCGTAACCGGTCATCACTCCGGGATGCAAAGTCAGCTTGAGCAACCGGCCGTCGGAATTCGCGACGGCGTACACGTCACCCAGGTCAACGCTGTAGGTGACGGCTTCGGCCTGCGCCACAAGGGCTTCCCACTTCTCGGCCGCCTCGCTCAGTTCCCGAAGAACCGATTCCACGAGATCCTTCTCGCTGAGATTCGCGCGACTGCCCGAATCCGCCACCGTGACAGTATCGTCGAGCCCTCCGACCAGCGTCAATTCAGACGCGGACAGGTACGCGGCCAACCGGCCGGGCGGTCACGCGATGAGCTTTTGGTACCACGCGAGGTGGTAGTTCGCCGACACCGAGTCGCCGCTGGCGATGCCTTCGGTGGCGGCCATCAACAGACACTTGAGCAGGAGCGCCGGATTGACATTCGGATACTGAACGAGGAGTTGGTAGCGCGCGGTGTCGAGGTGGACCCGCAGCACGTCCACCTCCTGGTCGACCACGACGGTTTCCGCGGCAGCGGCTTCCGCCAACCGGCGCACGATCTTGGGCAGGTCGTCACGCCCGCGCGTGGCCGCACTCAGCACGGTCGCCAGATCATCGATGGCGGGCAGCGCGCGCGGCTCGACCGACGATCGGGTGGCGGCGAAATCGACCGAGCGGCGCAACGAATCACCGGGCGTGTAAGTGACGACGCGAACCGTTTGACCGATCAGCGCGGCAACCCTGCCGCTACGCCGCTCGGGTTCCAGCAACCAAACGCCCGCGGGAAGGCTGATGCCTGACGGTATCCATCCGTGAGCGAGATCGGTGACCAATACCGTCGTGCCGTCGGCCCGATCTCCGATCGCCCAATTCAGGCGCGGCTCCTGCCGCACCACGAATTCGAGTAGCCGGTTCAGCCGCTGGTCATCGAATCCCTTTGCTGGTGAAGGCTTTTCGTCTTGTTGCCGGGCGGCGGCAAAGGCGGCTTTTTGCCGGGACACGTCCGGTTCCGCCCCGGCGGTGGCCGGCCCGTCAACGATCGCGTGGTGGCGACCGGAGTCGGCCTCCTCCGTAGAGGGCTCGGGTGCCCGCTGCGCCGGCGCCTCGAGCACCGGCTCCGCTTGGGTGATCTCCGGAATGACCTGCGTCTCCTCGAGGGCGTGGTGGCGACCGGAGTCGGCCTGGTCCGAAGGCGACTCGGGCGCAAGCTCCGGCGATGTAGGCATAACCGGCTCGGCCCTGATCACCGGGATCACTTGGGTCTCGTCGAGACGGGACATGTCGGCGGATTCCCGCCGAGCCGCCCGCGGCGAATCACGTCCGGCCGGCGGCTCGAGCGCGGACTCTCGACTACGGCGCCCCCCGCCAGGTGGAGTCGGCTCCGGTCGACCTGAGGCGGGCGCTTCGAAGACTGCCTTGACCTCGCGGAGCGCGGGCAACACCTGCGTTTTGTCCAGGTCCGTGTCAGACGGCTCAGGCCGCGATGGGCGAGGCGCGGGGGGCTGGGCCCCGCTCTGCACCGCATGCAGGTAACGGATCGTCGATTCGACTCGGCGCACGGCGCGGGCCCGGGCCTGTTCGATCACCCTTGCCTCCGCCGCCTGGCGCGACGGTTCCGTCATGCCCGCCCGCTTGAGAAACATCAGTTCGTCGTTGGCCGCCTGCGCAATTCGTTGCAAGTCGGCCTTGAGATGTTCAGCGAGAGTTGCCGTTTCGGCCGTCACCGTCGACAATTCGGCAGGCCATAACCCGCCTGTCACCCACGGGGTGCAGTCGATAGGAGCGCTGAAAGCCGGCGTCGCCAGTGATTCCCGGGTAGCTCTCCGGAGGCGCTGGCGCGCCGACATCCGACCGAAGACCGCCACCGGCTAAGCGTACCGGGACATAGGCGACAACTTCTGCGGTCAGTGAATTGTGCGGTCGCAAGGCCCTGGGTAGCGTGAGGACATGGCTGATTCTGCACTGCAGCAGCAACTCGACGAGGTCCGCACCTTGCTGGCTCGCGCACGAGAGTTGTTCGGCCCCAATCCGGTAGAGCCGCCGACCGGTATCGCGCCCGATCCCAACGTCGCCAAGCCGTGGCTACGCTAGGCCGGCAGCTCGCCTGAAGGCCCCTAGACGGCGCCGTTGCGGCGACGCAGTTTGTGCGTCAGCAACTTCTCGATGGCCGCATCGAGGTCGCGCGGGGTCGGAACCTCTGCGGAGGGTGTGTGCCCGGCAGCCACGATTTCGTCGCGAATTTCCAGCAACGCTTTGAGGCAAGAAACGTCGGCGGTGAGCAGAATGCCCTGCGCCAACGTCTCCGCATCGGTTTCCATCGCCTCTTCGCTGAGCGCCACGCTGTGCATATAGCCGCCGCGGCAGGAGCGGACCAGGATGTGTCCACTCGGGTGAACAGTGTCGAAAGCGGGATTCGCGTCGGTCATCGACCGCGGTCGACGATGTCGCCGAACTTCCCTGCCGCCTCTTGCTCGTGCTGTTCCCACATCGCCGCCGAATCGGTCAATTTGTCGGCCAAATCGGCGTGGTCGGCGGCTTGCTGCTCATAACACTGGCGTCGGAGCTCCAGTAGCTCACGGCCGGCGTCGCGCAATTCGCTGAAGATCGGCCCCAGCGAATCGAGGCTCTCCTGGATCGCGGCGTGCGACGACGGCACGGTACGCAAGTACTCCGAGGTGTCCTGGTGGTGCGCAGCAGCCTGACGTAGGTGCGCAGGCACTACATGAATCGAATCTGCCATCCGCTGTCTCCTGTTGACGACCGCCGGCGCTACCGGCGAATTCATTTTTGTCAGGTGGTCGACGAGGTCGCCGGCCGGGTCGGTGTCGGTGGGTCAGGCTTGGCCGGCGTCGTCGGTGCCGCGGTCGCCGCCGGCGGATGCTCCCAGCCTAGGAAGCTCGGCCCGCTCACGGTGGCGATGTGTTGAATTTGACCATCGAGAAGCGCCTTGCCGGGATTGAGCGCCAGCGCGTGACGATCGGTGAACATTCCGATATCGCCAGGGGTCACCTGCAGGGAATCGATGGGGCTGGAGACCGCGGTTCCCGGTGGGGGGATGGTCATTCCCTGTTGTTGGAAGGCCTCCGCTATCGGGGTGCCGCCGACGGCGGCCTTGATCGCCGCTGCCAGCTGGGGGCTGGCAGCGGTGACCGTTTCACCGTCGGGCAACGTCACCGATGTGGGGCCGGCCGCCGGCTCATCCGGCGGCGAGCCCGGCTGGTCGTCGGTTCCCTCTCCGCCCTCCTTAGAGGCATCCTGCGCGCCGCGATCCTGGTCTTGGACGTCCGGCAGCTGCTCGTCGTCGGCCAGTTCTTCCAGGGCCGGGTCGGTCCCATCGCCGTCGTGCAACCCGGAGAGACCATCGGGCCCTTCCCAACCAGCCATGGATGCGGGCACAGAGCCCAGCCCCGGCAGGGATCCGCCGCCGAAAGTAGGCACCGCCGGGGCGATCGGCTGTGTGGGGGCGGGCGGCATCGCGGTGCCGGCGGCAGGATCCGGACCCGCAATATCGCCGGACAGCAGTCCGTCATCGTCACCGAACAAGGAGTCCAGCAGTGGATCCCACTCGGTGTCGGGATCGCCGGGCGGTCCGGCCGCCGGCGCGTCATCAACGGCCACCGCCGGCCGCGGTTGTTCGCCCGAAGCCTTCGGGTCACCCTTGGAGGCGTCATACAGCGACGTCCAGGCGGCCATCAGCGCTGACTTCGATGTGTCATCCAGGCTGGCGGTCAGGACGACCTCGCGGATGTCTCGGAGCTTGCCGATGAGGAACCGCTGGAAGTCGCGCGCTCCCGCCGGAGTGTCCAGGTCTGACCTGGTCCGCACCGCCGCTTCGGTCTCGTGTTGCAACTTGGTGAGCGCGTCTCTGCCGTCCACCGCACGCAGGTGCGCGTTCAGGATGGCCGAGACCACCTGCATGTCCAACTGCGAGCTAGCCGAGTTCTGTTGTGCCAGAGTGGCTTCGGCGCGAGCGATGGCATCGGCCGCCGCGCCCGATTCGCCATCCGGCGGTGGCCCGGTTTCCGCGGACGGCCGCCCCACGGGCTGATTGGACGTTGTTCCGGCGCCGAAGAGACCCGGGTGTTGCTGGCGGATCTTGCGCAAGATCGCCTCGACCTGTTCGGGCCGGGTCGTCGGGGTGATTGCGGCGGTCACTTCGTCCGGCGCCAATCCCGTCTGCCAGGCGTTCGGATCACCGGTGCGGTCGCGCACGTCTTTGACCGCGGCGAGCAGGTCGTCATACGTGGACATCAGCGCGGCAGGTGGCGGCGCAGCCCGCTCGAACGTTGCTGCTGGAAAAGACGCGGCCCCTTCATGTCGGGCGACGGTACTCAGGGGCATTGTCGGTGACAATTCAGTGTGCCAGGCGGTGTGGACTGGTTCTGACTAGCCGCTTTCGGCGGCGTACTGGGACCGAAGGCTCTGCAGCACAGCCTTTTTGGCTTGCCCGAATTCGCGCGCCTCGGCCACGACCGACGCGATCTCACGTTGCTTGGCCAGCAGGAACTTCTGAAATTCGCGCGCCCCCAGGGGTGTATCGAGGGCGAGGTCCGCCTGGTGCACGGTCGCGTCATCGATCTGTTCGGCGATGGAATCCAGTCGCCTGACGCTCTCGCGCGCCGCGTGGTGAACGCTGGTCAGTACCTCGTTCAACAAACGGTCGGCGTCGGCAGCGGCGCCGTGCTGACTCGCCAGTGCCGAGCGCCGCGCCTCGACGGCCTCTAACGAAGGTCCGGGTTGTTCCGGCATCGGCTCACCCTTTTCGTCGTGCCCGCGTCGCCGGGCGGTCTTGGTTGGTCATATCGGTCGGCGGATCGCAACGTTGCTGCCCAGTCGGCTTATTCGCACCGAGGCACCCGCATAGGGCGCCTCCACGACGAGGTTGTTCCCGATGGCCAGCTGCACGTGGCCGGGGTGCGGAAACACCAGATCGCCGGGCCGCACCTGAGAACGAGCCACCGGGACGCCGTCGTTGATCTGCTGATAGGTGGTGCGGTCCAGGTGAATACCGGCCTGCGCGTAACTCCACTGAACCAGGCCTGAACAGTCGAACCGGTCGGGTCCGGTCGCGCCCCAGACGTACGGTCGGCCCAGTCGGGACAATGCCGCACGCACCGCCAACGCGGCGCGGTCGCCCGGTACACCCCGCGACCCGGAGATCGCGAGCCGCCGCAGCCGATAGCGCAAGGCCAGCAGTTCCGCGTGCCGTCGTCGCGCGCGCAAGCGAGCCGACAGGACGTGGGCCCGCTGCGCTCGGAGCCGAGTCGCGCGCCGCCGCATCGCCTCTCGCTGAGCCAATGGCGTCGCCGGTGTCGCGGCGGCATCCGCGCGCGCCGCGTCCAGGACGGCCCGGGTCAGATCATGGGCCTGCGCCCGGTCCCGGTGCGCGCCGGCGATGATGTCGGTGGCCGCGGCGTCGGTGCCCGCTGTCGCCGCGAGGCGTTGCCGGCTGTGGTCGACCGCGAGTTGATAACCGCCGTGCGCCATCGCGTTGCCCAGCCGTGCGGCTCGCTGCAACACATCGCGATAATGCCCGGTGGCCGTGTCCAGGGGTGACGGCTGCGTGCGGCCGGCGAATAGCTGATGGGCCCGGCTCAACGCCTCGACGTCGGTGTGACTCATCATGACCCCCCGTCGTCGTCCTGGCTTGCGCGGTCTTCTTCCGACTCGACGGCATCGGTGAATGCGCGCACACGCGGCAGAGCGCCCGGCGAGATCACTCCCCGATTGCGGATGTGCCACATTTCGTCGACATCCACGCCGACCAAGGCGGCGATGATGGTCTCCGGCAACGACGACTGGGCGCACGCCCGGTCGAAACGGGCGCTCAGGCTGTTGGGCATGCGCTTCAACAGCGCTGCGCGGGTCGCCTCCAAGGCCCGCAAATGCTCCATCAGCCGGCCGGTCGAGTCGGCGCCGGCGTTCACCGCCACCCGCCACGAGCTGGCAGCCAGCATCTCGGCCTTCACGCACTGCGCGATCACAGACAGAATATACGTCTCATATTCGTTTGATGTTGTCGCGGGCAACCGATCGATGACCGATTTGAGCGCATCGAGCTGCGCCTCGGCGTAGCCTTCCAGCACTTCCGTGTCGCTGTGACGATCGACCACCACCGGCCCGCTGCGCCGCGCGGGCATCGGAGCCGGCGGTTGGGCGGCCATCAAACGCGCCAGCTCGGCGTCCGGATCGGCGGCCACCAAGAGCCGCGAGTAGGTTCCCGGCGGCAGACCAAGCCCGTTTTCGATCTTTTGAACTGTGCTTTTGTGCGGCTTGCGGGCACCACGTTCCAAAAAACTCAGCCCCATGATGCTGACCCCGGTCGCGGCGGCGAGATCGGCTAGTGACCAATCGCGCGATTCACGCAACGCGCGGATAGCTGCACCAGCCGATTCACGGGTCACCGCACGCTCCGGCCATAGGCCGGATATTACACACGCGGGGCCTCGCTATCGATATATACGCTTTTGTCACGTTTCGCTTGCGCGAGGCGCTGCACGTGTATACGATTCCGTCAACGTTTCACGCTCGGCAAGGAGACCGCCATGGCACACCCCTGCGCAGCCAACCCGGAACTTTGGTTCGGCTACCCCGACGACGACGGTGGTGACGGCGCCGCGAAGGCGCGCGCATACGAGCGGTCGGCCACCGAGGCGCGACTCCAATGCCTGCGCCGCTGCCCGCTGGCCCAACAGCGCCGGTGCGCCGCACATGCCATCGCGCACCGCGAGGAGTACGGCGTGTGGGCCGGCGTGAAGCTGCCGGGCGGCCAATACCGCAAGCGTGAACAGCTCGCCCACGCCCACGAGGTCCTGCGGCGCATCGCTTCCGGCGAAATTAATGCACGACAGCTGCCCGAGAACGCGGCGCTGCTCGCACGCCACGAGCACGAGGCCGTCGCGGAGCCCGCGGTCGTGCTGCACCTGCCGCTGGCGCAAGTCAAACCACGTTCGGCCGCCTGACATTTCGCCGACACCCGCAGCGGCAGTTTGCTGCGCCGGTCAACGGGGTAGTCGGGGTCGGCAAGACCAGTCTGTCGACCCAGAGGCGCACCCATGACGTTCGACCTGACCCCGACGGCAGCACAACACGACCTTGCCAGGCGCACACATGAGTTCGCCGAATCCGTAATTCGCCCGGTCGCGCTGGACTACGACCAGCGACAGGAATTTCCCTGGCCCGTGCTCGAGGAGGCCGCGCAGCGCGGTTTCTACAGCCCGCTGTTCTACCGCGATCTGATCGGTGATCCGACCGGCATCTCCCTACCGATGTTCATGGAGGAGCTGTTTTGGGGTTGCGCCGGGATCGGGCTCGCGATCGTCATGCCCGCGCTGGCGCTGTCTGCGATCGGCCAGGCCGCTTCCCCCGAACAGATGCTGGAGTGGGCGCCCGAATGTTTCGGCACACCAGGCGATCTCAAACTCGCAGCCCTGGCCATCTCCGAGCCGGAGGGCGGCAGCGATGTGCGCAACCTGCGCACCCATGCGCGCCGCGACGGTGACGACTGGATCATCGACGGCCACAAGATGTGGATCGGCAACGGCGGCATCGCCAACGTGCACGTGGTCAACGCCGTGGTCGACGAGGAGCTCGGCCACCGCGGTCAGGCCTTGTTCGTGGTGCCGGGGGGCACACCCGGCCTGAAACTGGTGCGGAAGCTGGACAAGCTGGGTTGTCGGGCGTCTCATACCGCCGAATTGCTGTTCGAAGGTGTGCGCGTTCCGGCAGCGAATCTGCTTGGCGGACAGGAGAAGCTCGAGCACAAGCTCGCCAAAGCCAGGGAAGTGGTGGCGGGCGGAAAGCGGTCCGGTTCCGCGACGTTGGGCACCTTCGAGCAGACCCGTCCCATGGTCGCCGCCCAGGCCATCGGCATCGCCCGCGCGGCACTCGAATACGCCACCGCGTACGCCACCGAACGCGAGGCCTTTGGCGGGCCGATCATCGACAACCAGGGCATCGCCTTCCCGCTGGCGGAGCTGGCCACCCAGATCGACGCCGCCCGGCTGCTCACCTGGCGCGCGTCGTGGATGGTGGCCAACAACGTCCCCTTCGAGCGGGGCGAGGGCTCGATGTCGAAGATGGCCGCCAGCGAAGTCGCGGTCAGGGCCACCGAGCGCGCCATCCAGACCATGGGCGGCTGGGGCTACATCACCGACCATCCGGTCGAGAAATGGTATCGGGATGCCAAGTTATACACCATCTTTGAAGGAACCAGCGAGATCCAGCGGATGGTCATCTCCAACGCGCTGGGCGCCGCCGTGGGGACCCCGCCGCTGCATGTGGTGCTCGAGCCCTCCGGAGGAGCGCTGAACCGAGTCTTCGGGCGCGGCACCCCGTTGCGGTCCCGGGCCGCCGATAGCGCGCTGGCGATGAAGGATCGGGTGCCCGAGCCCGTCATGCGGCTGGCCATGAAGGTGTTGCGGCCCCCGCGCAAATAGGGACGCCGGGTACGGTCGCGGATGACGGCGTCACATGAGGGCCCCGCGACGGAGGATAGACGATGAGCAACCTAGAGGTCGCGCCGGCCGAACTCGCCTGTGCCGGTTCGCAACATCCGGACGCCCCACCCGTGGTGCAAGTGCTGCATCCGCGGGAAGTGCCGTTGGGCGGACCGAGGGCGATCCGGGTGCAACGCACAATGCCACAACGGCAGCGCTCCCTCGTCGGCGCGTGGTGTTTTCACCGACCACTACGGCCCGGTGGCCGCGCGGATGGGCGTACCGCCGCACCGCACACGGGACTACAAACCGTCAGCTGGTTGTTAAGCGGGGAAGTGGAGCACCGCGACAGCGCCGGCGTGCGCGCGGCCGTCCGGCCCGGCGAGCTGAATCTGATGACCGCCGGGGCAGGCATCTGCCACTCGGAAGTTTCAGTGGACTCCCGCGCTCCATTGCACGGTGTCCAGCGCTGGGTCGCGCTGCCCGCATCCGCCCGCGACACCGGGCGGGACTTCGCCCATTACACGCCCGTGGCCATGGCATTGCCGGGCGCGCAAGCGCGGGTCTTTCTCGGTGAGCTGGCCGGAAGCCGGTCGCCGGTGCGGACCTTCACGCCTTTATTGGGCACCCAGATTGACATCGAGGCCGGCCGCACGCTGGACATCGACGTTGACCCGGCCTTCGAGCACGGGGTGCTTTGCGACGTAGGGATCGTAACGGTGGACGGGGGCGGTCCTGACGAGCGCCAAATTGGCGTACCGAGGTCCCGGGCAGGCGCAGCTGCAAGTGCACAACTCAGGGGAGGCGCCCGCGCGGGTGCTGCTGCTCGGCGGAGCGCCGTTCGCCGAAGAGCTGGTGATGTGGTGAAACTTCGTCGGACGAAGCCACGAGGACATCGCCGATATCGACGATTGTGGGAGGACGCCGACGATCGATTCGGCGCCGTCCGGGGCTACCGGGGAAGCGTCACCCGGCTGCCCGCGCCACCGCTGCCGACCGTTCGGCTGCGGCCACGGCCAGTACCGCAAAGAAAGGGAAACATAGATGACAACCGATAAGACCGGCGCCGAAGCCACGGTCAGCCTTCTGGACGGGAAGTACACGATCGCCGTCGAAGGTAAGGCGGTGGGGCTGGCCGATTTTGCCGACCGCGGCGATCAGCGCGTCTTCTACCACACCGAAATCGATCCGGCGTACGGCGGACGTGGGCTGGCCACCATCCTGGTCGAGGAGGCGCTCAACGAGGCGCGCGACGAGGGCAAGCGCATTGTTCCGGTGTGCTCGATGATCGCCACTGTGCTTAAGAAGCATCCCGAATTCGACGACATCACCGATCCGGTTACTCCGGAGATTACGCGGTGGGTGCACTCGTAGAGGCCCGCGTGCGACGTTCACGGTCGGACTAGTGTCGTGCGCCAGGAATTCGTTGAAGATATGAAGCGAGGCGTTCGAAGATCTCATCTGCAGTCTTGGTCCAGTTGAAGGGGCGCGGGTTGTCGTTCCAGGCGGTGATCCAGTCCCGGATGTCTTTTTCGAGCG
>NZ_MVHG01000006.1 GCF_002086125.1 Mycobacterium arosiense ATCC BAA-1401 = DSM 45069 | reverse complement strand
TGTGGACCAAGACCGCCGACCAAATCCTGGACAGCATCGCCAACTACTGCCGACGAATTAACGACTCAGGACACTAGGTAGCCGGCGCCCCGTGCCGGCCGGCGCCCGCCGCGAAGCGCCCGGCCCCTTCGTTCGCCTCCGCGGCCACCCGGGAGATGCTGGCGAATTCGAAGTCGAGCGCATCGGATTCCGTTGTCCCCCACTGATGTAGCGCCGAAAGCCGGTCGGAGCGCAGGCACTGCTGCGGCAGCGCCGCCAGTTGGGCGGCCAGCTCCTCGGCGGCCTGGCGCGACTGGCCTTTGGGGACGACGCGATTCGCCAAGCCGATGGCTTGGGCTTCAGCGGCCGCCACGGCGCGACCGGTGAGGATCATGTCCATCGCGCGGCTGTGGCCGATCAGGCGGGGCAGCCGCACGGTGCCGCCGTCGATGAGCGGGACCCCCCAGCGGCGGCAGAACACCCCGAACACGGCGTCCTCCTCGACCACCCGCAGGTCACACCAGATGGCCAGTTCCAGGCCACCGGCGACGGCGTAGCCGCTCACCGCGGCGATGACGGGTTTGGACAGCACCATCCGCGTCGGACCCATGGGACCGGGGCCGGTGCGGTGCACGGCGTTGGCATCCGGTGTGCCGAAGGCCTTCAAATCGGCTCCGGCGCAGAAGGTTCCGCCCTCCCCACACAGCACGGCGACCGACGCGGAGTCGTCACGGTCGAATTCCTCGAAGGCCGCGTACAGCCCGGCGGCCGTCGGGCCATTGACCGCGTTGCGCGCGCTCGGCCGGTCGATGATCACCGTGGTCACCGGGCCGTTGCGCTCGACCCGCACCGGATCTGTCATGTCGCCTCCGCAAATAGTGGTTCGCGCCGCGTGAGCAGCTCCGCGGCGAAGTCGTGGTAGGCCGACCGCAGCCGAGCGCCCGGCCAGTCGGCCGGCAGTAGCTCGTCGGGCAGCACCGGGTCGGTCAGCAGGTGGCGCACCGTCGCGGCGGCCACCACGAAACGGCCGGGAACGTCCGGCGCAGCGGCCATCTCGTCGAGCAACTGGTGACCGGCCTGAGCCCAGGCGGGCAGGTCCCATAGCTGCCCGGCCAGCTCGGCGGGGTCGTCGTCGCGCGCCCGCAGCACCCGCGCCTGGGCCGCCACCTCGGGGCCGGGCCCCGCGTCGATGTTGTCGGGGCGCATCCACACCCCCTCGCGAAGCTCACCGAAACGCTTGCCGTGCAGGGTGTTTCGCAGCGCAGCGCGGGTCCGCGCGTCCTTTCCCACGCCGGTCACGATGAGCGTGATCCACTCTCCGCTCCAGGGATGCACCCGCGGGTCGATGGCATCGTCCTGGCGCCGCTGACGGGCCAACAGGCGATCGGAGAGCCGATAGCCGTCGGCGGAACGGATCAGGTCGCCGGCGCCGACCATGCGGGTCAGCGCCACCCGCAGCGTCGACTCCTTGATGCCGAAATCTGAAGTGAGCCTGACCAATTCGTTGGCACGGGCGTGGGCGGGATGCGCGCCGAGCAGCACGCTGAGCACCACCGACCGCGCCGTCATGTCCGGCATGGCTACACCCCGGAAGCGCGGCGGCCGTAATCGCCGAACGGTTCGTCGCGGTGCCGGACAGCCTCGCGGAATCCGTGCTCGACCGCGTCGGCGACGAAGGCGTGGCCCTCGGGCGTGTGCCGCGCGACACCGTCGAACACCGTGCTGACCATCCTGCTGGTCGCCACGCCCTGTTGCAGCAGCGCGGAATTCAGCGCGAGCTTGACCATGATCAGCTGGTTGACCGGCACCGCGGCGATCCGCTCGACCAGCCGTTCGGTGCGCTCGTCGAGGTCGGCCGGGTCCGGCGCCTCGACCGCCCATCCCCACTCGGCGGCCTGCGCGCCGGTGATGCAATCACCGGTGAACAACAACCTTTTCGCGCGCGCGTCGCCGAGCCGGTGCGCCCACAGGCCGGCCGCGGGGACGCCCCACACCCGGGTGGGCGGGTAGCCGATCTTGGCGTCGGCGGCGGCGATCACCTGATCGGCGTGCAGCGCGATATCGGTGCCGCCGGCCACGCAGTAGCCGTGGATCTTGACCACCGTCGGCTTGTCGGCGTGCATCAGGCTGGAGAAGCCCCGCACGAAGCGGCTCATCATCTGATAGTCGATCATCGGGTCCCACGGCCGATCCGCCAAATGGTTTACCGCCTGGGTCTTTCCGTCCAGCACGGTGCCCTGGTACGCGCCGGTGCCGCCGGCCGAGCCGGTGCGATCGGCGTAGGCGCTCAGGTCGAAGCCCGCGCAGAAACCCTCGCCGCGGCCCGACACCAGGATGACGTGCACGTTCGGGTCAAGGTCGGCGCGCTCCACCAATGCCGAAAGCTCCAGCGGGGTGTCCGCGACGATCGCGTTGCCCTTTTCCGGCCGGTTGAACGTGATCCGGGCAACCCGGTCGGTGACCTCGTAGGTCATCGTTTTGAGGTTGTCGAAGTCGACCGGCCTGATCGCGTGCGTCATTGGCGCCGCTCCTCCTCATCGCTCCGCTCTGCATCGTCGCCGGCGCGGGTCATGTTGCGGCTCAACCCTTTACCAACGCGCGCTCCAGGATCGGTGCCAGGTCGAGCCCGTCGGGCATGGTGCCGAACGCACCACCCCACCGGCGGTCGAGCCGCGTGGCCAGGAAGGCCTCGGCGACGGCGGGGTGGCCGTGGCGCACCAGCAGCGAGCCCTGCAGCGCCAGGCAGATGTCTTCGGCGACCTTGCGGCCGCGGTAGGCGATGGCCTGTAGGTCGGCCAGCTGATCGCGCAGCCGCGCGACGTGGTTGGCCAGGCGCGGGTCCTGGTCCGCGCCGTCGGCGAGCTCGTCGAACAGGACCTCGACGCATTCGGGTCGAGTGGCCATGGCGCGCAACGTATCCAGCGCGCTGACGTTGCCCGAACCCTCCCAGATGCCCATCAGCGGCGCCTCGCGGTACAGCCGCGGCATGCCGGAGTCCTCGACATAGCCGTTGCCGCCCAGGCATTCCAGCGCCTCGGCGGCGTGCGGGGTGTTGCGCTTGCACACCCAGTACTTGCTGGCCGCCAGGCCGATGCGGCGCAGCAGCGCCTCGCGCTGGTCGCCGCGCACGGCCTTGTCGGTGGCCCCGGCCATCCGCATCGCGACCATGGTGGCCGCCTCCGCCTCGACGGCGAGGTCGGCCAGCACGTTACGCATCAGCGGCTGGTCAATCAGGTATGCGCCGAAGGCCTTTCGGTGCTGAGCGTGATAGACCGCGCGGGTCAGCCCGGTGC
The DNA here is from genome assembly GCF_002086125.1 of Mycobacterium arosiense ATCC BAA-1401 = DSM 45069. Taxonomy (GTDB): domain Bacteria; phylum Actinomycetota; class Actinomycetes; order Mycobacteriales; family Mycobacteriaceae; genus Mycobacterium; species Mycobacterium arosiense. Next base: position 133,811 of record NZ_MVHG01000006.1, on the reverse strand, counting down.
GCATGCTGGTGGCGCTGCCCAGGGTGCAGTCCAGCCGGGTGAGGTTGACCATCTCGATGATGGTGGGCACGCCGCGCCCTTCCTCCCCCACCAGCCACGCGATCGCGCCGTCGTATTCGACCTCGCTCGACGCGTTGGCGTGGTTGCCGAGCTTGTCCTTGAGCCGCTGCAAGAACATCCGGTTGCGGGTGCCGTCGGGCAGCACCCGCGGCAGCAGGAAGCAGGACAGCCCGCCGGGCGCCTGCGCCAGCACCAGGAAGATGTCGCACATCGGCGCCGAGGTGAACCACTTGTGACCGGTCAAGCTGTAGGAGCCGTCGGCGTTGGGGGTCGCCTGGGTGGTGCCGGCGCGCACGTCGGAGCCGCCCTGTTTCTCCGTCATCGACATGCCCGCGGTGATGCCCGGCTTGGTGGTGGCCGGCCTGAGCTCGGGGTCGTATTCGCGGCTGGTCAGCAGCGGCTCGTACACCTTGGCCAGCTCGGGGTTGAAGCGCAGCGCGGGAACGACGGCGTACGTCATCGAGATCGGGCAGATGTGACCCGGCTCGACCGTCCACACCGAGGTCTTGGCGGCCCGGACGACGTGCGCGCCCGGGCGATCGTCGGCCCAGGGCGCGGCGGCCAAGCCGTGGGCGACCGCCGCGCGCAACAGTTCGTGGTAGGCGGGGTCGTACTCGACCTCGTCGACGCGGTGCCCGTTGCGGTCGTGGGTGTGCAAGATGGGCCGGTTGCGGTCGGCGAGTTCGCCCCACCGCTGCGCCTGGTGGGTGGCCGACAGCGCGCCGACCTCGTTCACCTCGTCCAGGCCCCACTGGCCGCCCTCGCGGATCAGGGCCTCGATGAGCACCGCGGAGCCGGCGGGGTTGTGATTTTCCAGGGGCGGGACCTGGTTGGTGACGACGTGCGTATCCGACATGCCACCCATGTTACATTTTCTCGACAGTCGCACAAGAGGTGTAACAGCGGGCGGGTCAGCCCGTGACGTTCTCCCGCAGGAAGGCGATGTCGTCCTTGCGGCCCTCGTCGGCGGTTTCGCAGATCACCGGCGCGCCGGCGGCCTCGACCACCGCGACGAGCAGCTGCGGGTCGATCTGGCCGGTGCCGAAGTTGGCGTGCCGGTCGGCGCCCGACCCGGCCGCATCCCTCGAGTCGTTGCAGTGCACCAGGTCGATGCGCCCGGTCAGGGCCTTGATCCTGTCGACCGCATCGATCAGGGCCTCGCCGGCGGCCCAGGCGTGGCAGGTGTCCAGGCAGAAGCCAATTCCCTTGTCGCCGATGTGATCCCACAACCGGCCGATGGTATCGAAATGGCGGGCCATCGCGTGGTCGCCGCCGGCGGTGTTCTCCAGATACACCTGCACGTCTGATTTTAGATAGTTCAGCGCTTTGACCCACCGCTCGAAGCCGGCTTCCATGTCGTCGTCGTCGGCGTGACCGCCGTGCACGATGACCGCCGTCGCGTTGATCTGCGCGGCCGCATCGCAGGTGTCCTGCAAGATCTTGCGCGACGGGATCCGGATGCGGTTGTTCGCCGATGCGACGTTGATCAGGTACGGCGCGTGGACGTAGAGCGGCACGGTGGACGCCTTGAGCGCCTCGGCGTCCTCGCGGGGTTTCGGTTTCTTCCAGCTCTGCGGGTTGCCGAGGAAGAACTGCACCACGTCGGCGCCGTCGGCCTGCGCGGCGGCCAGCGGGTCGTCGTTGCGGACGTGTGAACCGATGAGCACGTCGGCCAGTGTAGTGCCCCACCCCGACTGGCGAGCAGACGCAAAAGTCCCCAACACGCCGCGTTCGACGGGGCGTTTGCGTCTGCTCACCCGGCAAGGCGAGGTCTTTGCAGCTGGGCGTTGATTCGCGCCACCAGCCCAATCGGATCGCGTCGAATGTCGTCAACCGTCATCGGGATTGTCGTCCACCCGCATTCCTGCAACCGGGCGGTCTTCAACCGGTCATGCAGCAAGGCCTCGCGACCCAGGTGCCATTCGACGCTGTCATATTCGGCCGCGACCAAGGCATTGGGCCATGCGAAGTCGAGCCGCCACAGGCTGCCGTATCGGTCGACGATTTCGTGCTGCAATGTCGGCGTCGGCAATCCGCCGTCGATGAACACCAGGCGCGCTTCGCTTTCCATCGGCGATTCCGCCAGGCCGTCGGCGTAGCCGATCAGTTCCCGCACCTTCACGATGCCGCGACGGCCTTTCTGCTCGCGGATCGCCGCCTGCACTTCTCCTGTGGTGCAAGCGCCGACGTGCAGGGCTGCATCTAAGATCGCCAACGCCCGCGCCCGTCGCAACGTCCGTGCGACTTCAACCACCGTCCAGGCGGGCGCTGTTGCGAGTCGCCCTTCGACTCGTCGCAGCGGCGCGCCAATTCGCTGATGCACCATCACGTTTCGCGACGGCCGCATCCGTACGCCCGGGTCAAGCACGTGAACGCGTGACGTGCCCTCGGTATCGAAGCCGTACAACCCTGCGGCTGTACCCATGCAGGCGACGACAGGCTGACCAGCCAACAGATCCAGCGCCGTCAGCTTCAGCAGCACATCGGGTTCGGTGAACGTATAGACGCCATGACACACTCGATTGAGCTTGCCCATCGTGACCAGTTCGGCGAGGCGCTTGCGGCTCATGACGTCGAGCAGCTGACGTCTGGTGAAGATGTCGTCGTCGAACATGCGGCGAATGATGCCGTCAGTGCCGCGGGGCGGAAAGTCAGCGCTGTGGATACGCCCAGCAGACGCAAAAGCCCCCGACACGCTGTGCGTGCGGGGGCCTTTGCGTCTGCTCGCGCTAGAACTACCGGTAGTCGCTGTAGCCGTAATCGTCCAGCGGCACCGCAGCGCCGGTGGCCTGGCCGAAGTCCGGGCTGTAGTACTGATCCTCGTAGGACGGGATCGTGTACGCGGCGGCCCGGGCCTCCTCGGTCGGCTGCACCTGGATGTTGCGGTACCGGTTGATACCGGTTCCGGCCGGGATCAGCTTTCCGATGATCACGTTCTCCTTCAGACCGTTGAGCTTGTCGCTGCGGCAGTTGATCGCCGCATCGGTCAGCACCCGCGTGGTCTCCTGGAACGACGCGGCACTCAGCCACGAGTCGGTGGCCAGGCTCGCCTTCGTGATACCCATCAGCACCGGGCGGCCGGCGGCGGGCTCGCCGCCCTCGGCCACCACCCGGCGGTTCTCCGCCTCGAACTCCGCGCGATCGATCAGCGAACCGGGCAGGAACTCCGTCGAGCCCGAGTCGATGATGGTGACGCGGCGCAGCATCTGGCGAACGATCACCTCGATGTGCTTGTCGTGGATGGACACACCCTGAGCGCGGTAGACCTCCTGGACCTCACGGACCAGGTGGATCTGCACCTCGCGGGGGCCCTGCACGCGCAGCACCTCGTGCGGGTCGGCCGAGCCCTCCATCAGCTGCTGGCCCACCTCGACGTGGTCGCCGTCGGACAGCACCCGCTCGGAACCGTCCTCGTGCTTGAACACCCGCAGCCGCTGCCGCTTGGACAGCTTGTCGTACACGACCTCTTCGCTGCCGTCGTCGGGAACGATGGTGATCTTGTAGAAGCGCTCACCGTCCTCGAGTTGCACCCGCCCGGTGACGTCGGCGATCGGCGCCTTGCCGCGCGGGATGCGGGCCTCGAACAGCTCCTGCACCCGGGGCAGACCGCCGGTGATGTCCTCACCGACACCACCCTGGTGGAAGGTGCGCATGGTCAGCTGGGTACCGGGCTCACCGATGGACTGCGCCGCGACGATGCCGACGGCCTCGCCGATGTCGACCAGCTTTCCGGTGGCCATGGAGCGCCCGTAGCAGGTCGCGCACACGCCGGTGCCGGTGGTACACGTCAGCACCGAGCGCACCTTGACCGACGTGATGCCCGCGGCCAGCAGCGCCTCGATCTCCGGATCCCCCAGGTCCTCGCCACGCGCGACGACGACGTTGCCGGCATCATCGACCGCGTCGGCGCCCAGAGTCCGTGCGTACGCCGAGGTTTCGATGTACGGGTCGCGGATCAGGGTGCCGTCGGGCTGACGCTCGGCCAGCTCGACGAGGATGCCCCGCTCGGTCTCGCAGTCGTGCTCGCGGACGATGACGTCCTGGCTCACGTCCACCAGACGACGGGTCAGGTACCCGGAGTCGGCGGTACGCAACGCGGTGTCCGCCAAGCCCTTTCGAGCGCCGTGGGTGTTGATGAAGTACTCCAGCACGGTCAGGCCCTCACGGAACGAGGACTTGACCGGACGTGGGATGAACTCACCCTTCGGGTTGGTCACCAGACCCTTCATGCCGGCCAGCGTTCGCGTCTGGGTGAAGTTACCCGTGGCGCCCGAGTCGACGATCGTGATGATCGGGTTATCGGCTGGGTAGTGCTCGCGCAGCGCCTGACCGACCTCGTCGGTGGCTTCCTTCCAGATCTCCACTAGCGCCTCGTTGCGCTCGTCGTGGTTCAAAGCACCACGCTGGAACTGCTTTTCGACCTTCTCGGCCCGCTCCTCGTACTGGTCGAGGATCTCCTTCTTGCGCGGCGGGACGAGCACGTCGGCCATCGAGACCGTGACACCGCTGCGGGTCGCCCAGTAGAAACCGGCGTCCTTGAGCTTGTCCACGGTCTGCGCGACCACGATCATCGGGTAGCGCTCGGCCAGATCGTTGATGATCGACGCCTGCACCTTCTTGTGCATCTGCTTGTTCACGAACGGATAGCCCACCGGCAGCAGCTCGTTGAAAAGCACGCGGCCCAAAGTGGTCTCGGCCATCCAGGCGTCGCCGGGCTGCCAGCCGTTGGCGCCGAACAGCTCGGCCTCGATGTCGGCCGGCGGACGCAACTGGGTCAGCCGCACCTTGATCTTGGCCCGCACCGACAGCACGCCACGGTCGGACGCCATGATCGCCTCGGCGGGCGAGGAGTACACCCCGACCTCGGGCTCATCCTTGGCGGCCGCCTTGAATTCGCCCTTGTCACCCTCGACTTCGGTGGTCAGGTAGTACAGACCGGTCACCATGTCCAGACGCGGCATGGCCAGCGGGCGGCCCGACGCGGGCGACAGGATGTTGTTGGAGGACAGCATCAGGATGCGGGCCTCGGCCTGCGCCTCGGCGCTCAGCGGCAGGTGCACCGCCATCTGGTCACCGTCGAAGTCCGCGTTGAACGCCTCACACACCAGCGGGTGCAGCTGGATCGCCTTGCCTTCCACCAGCATTGGCTCGAAGGCCTGGATACCCAGGCGGTGCAGGGTGGGCGCGCGGTTCAGCAGCACCGGGTGTTCGGCGATGACCTCTTCGAGGACATCCCACACCTGGGGACGCTGGCGCTCCACCATGCGCTTGGCGCTCTTGATGTTCTGCGCGTGGTTGAGGTCGACCAGACGCTTCATCACGAAGGGCTTGAACAGCTCCAGGGCCATCAGCTTGGGCAGACCGCACTGGTGCAGCTTGAGCTGCGGGCCGACAACGATGACCGAACGGCCCGAGTAGTCGACGCGCTTACCGAGCAGGTTCTGGCGGAACCGGCCCTGCTTGCCCTTGAGCAGATCCGACAGCGACTTCAGCGGGCGGTTACCCGGCCCGGTGACCGGGCGGCCGCGACGACCGTTGTCGAACAGCGCGTCCACGGACTCCTGCAGCATCCGCTTCTCGTTGTTGACGATGATCTCGGGCGCGCCGAGGTCGATCAGCCTCTTGAGGCGGTTGTTGCGGTTGATCACCCGGCGGTACAGGTCGTTCAGGTCGCTGGTGGCGAACCGGCCACCGTCGAGCTGCACCATGGGCCGCAGCTCCGGCGGGATCACCGGGACGGCGTCGAGCACCATACCCATCGGCGAGTTGCCCGACTGCTGGAAGGCGGCGACCACCTTGAGCCGCTTGAGGGCGCGAAGCTTCTTCTGCCCCTTGCCGTTTCGGATGACGTCGCGCAGGATGTCGGCCTCGGCGTCGATGTCGAAGTTTTCGATCAGCTTCTGGATCGATTCCGCGCCCATGGCGCCGGTGAAGTACTCGCCGTAGCGGTCGACGAGCTCGCGGTAGAGGTTCTCGTCGACGATCAGCTGCTTGGGAGCCAGCTTGGTGAAGGTGGTCCAGATGTCGTCCAGCCGGTCCAGCTCGCGCTGGGCACGGTCGCGGAGCTGACGCATCTCGCGCTCACCGCCGTCGCGAACCTTGCGCCGCGCATCGGCTTTCGCGCCCTCGGCCTCCAGCTCGGCCAGGTCGGCCTCGAGCTTCTGGGCGCGGGCTTCCAGGTCGGCGTCGCGCTGGTCCTCAATGGCCTTGCGCTCCACCATCATTTCGGCCTCGAGGGTCGAGAGCTCGTTGTGGCGCATCTCCTCGTCGACCGAGGTGATGACGTAGGCGGCGAAGTAGATGATCTTCTCGAGATCCTTCGGCGCCAGGTCGAGCAGGTAGCCCAGCCGCGACGGCACTCCCTTGAAGTACCAGATGTGCGTGACCGGTGCGGCCAGTTCGATGTGGCCCATCCGCTCGCGGCGCACCTTGGCGCGCGTTACCTCGACGCCGCAGCGCTCGCAGATGATGCCCTTGAAGCGGACGCGCTTGTACTTGCCGCAGTAGCACTCCCAGTCGCGAGTCGGTCCGAAGATCTTCTCGCAGAACAGGCCGTCCTTCTCGGGCTTGAGCGTGCGGTAGTTGATCGTCTCCGGCTTCTTGACCTCGCCGTAAGACCATTGCCTGATGTCCTCCGCGGTGGCCAGACCGATACGGAGTTCATCGAAGAAGTTGACGTCGAGCACGTAACTCCCTTTCCCCTTGCGGGATTAGTTGCCGAAAAAAGTTGTTAGGCCAGGTCCTCAACGGACGCGGATTCGTTGCGGGACAAGTTGATTCCCAGGTTCGCCGCCGCCCGTTCAAGGTCCTCGTCCTCGCCTTCGCGCAACTCGATCGCCGCACCGTCGGAGGAGAGCACCTCGACGTTGAGGCAGAGCGACTGCAGCTCTTTGAGCAAGACCTTGAAGGACTCGGGGATACCCGGCTCCGGGATGTTCTCGCCCTTGACGATCGCCTCGTACACCTTGACCCGGCCGACGGTATCGTCGGACTTGATGGTCAACAGCTCCTGCAGCGTGTACGCCGCGCCGTAGGCCTGCATGGCCCAGCACTCCATCTCACCGAAGCGCTGGCCACCGAACTGCGCCTTACCACCCAGCGGCTGCTGCGTGATCATCGAGTACGGACCGGTGGAGCGGGCGTGGATCTTGTCGTCCACCAGGTGGTGCAGCTTCATGATGTACATGTAGCCAACCGTCACCGGGTACGGGAACGGCTCGCCGCTGCGGCCGTCGAACAGCACCGCCTTGCCGTCGCCGTCGACCATGACCTCGCCGTCGCGGTTGGGCAGCGTGCACGACAGCATGCCGGCCAGCTCCTCCTCCTTGGCGCCGTCGAACACCGGGGTCGAGACGATCTGGTCCGGCTGCGCGTGCCGCAAGTCCTCCGGCAGGTTCGCCGCCCAGTCGGGCGTGCCCTCGATGTTCCAGCCGGACTTGGCCACCCACCCGAGGTGGGTCTCCAAGATCTGGCCGATGTTCATCCGTCGCGGCACACCGTGGGTGTTCAGGATGATGTCCACCGGCGTGCCGTCCGGCAGGAACGGCATGTCCTCCTGCGGCAGGATCTTGCCGATGACGCCCTTGTTCCCGTGGCGTCCGGCCAGCTTGTCGCCGTCGGAGATCTTGCGCTTCTGGGCGACGTAGACGCGCACCAGCTCGTTGACGCCGGCCGGCAGCTCGTCATCGTCCTCGCGGGAGAACACCCGGATGCCGATGACCTTTCCGGACTCGCCGTGCGGCACCTTCAGTGAGGTGTCGCGGACCTCGCGGGCCTTCTCGCCGAAGATCGCGCGCAGCAGCCGCTCCTCCGGGGTCAGCTCGGTCTCACCCTTCGGGGTGACCTTGCCGACCAGGATGTCGCCGTCGCGGACCTCGGCACCGATGCGCACGATGCCGCGCTCGTCCAGGTCGGCCAGCACCTCGTCGGAGACGTTCGGGATGTCCCGGGTGATCTCCTCGGCGCCCAGCTTGGTGTCGCGGGCGTCGATCTCGTGCTCCTCGATGTGGATCGAGGTCAGCACGTCCTCCTCAACCAGGCGGTTGGACAGGATGATCGCGTCCTCGTAGTTGTGCCCCTCCCACGGCATGATCGCCACGAGCAGGTTCTTGCCCAGCGCCATCTCGCCGTTCTCGGTGCATGGACCATCGGCGATGACCTGACCGGCCTCCACCCGCTCACCGGCGTCGACGATCGGCGACTGGTTGGCGCAGGTGCCGTGGTTGGACCGCTCGAACTTGCGCATCCGGTAGGTGTGCCGGGTGCCGTCGTCGGCCATCACGGTGACGTAGTCGGCGGAGACCTCCTCGATCACCCCGGCCTTGTCGGCCACCACCACATCGCCGGCGTCGATCGCGGCGCGCAGCTCCATGCCCGTGCCCACCAGCGGCGCCTCGCTGCGCACCAGCGGAACCGCCTGGCGCTGCATGTTGGCACCCATCAGGGCACGGTTGGCGTCGTCGTGCTCGAGGAACGGGATCATGGCCGTGGCCACCGACACCATCTGGCGCGGCGACACGTCCATGTAGTCCACCTCGGACGACGGCACGTATTCGACCTCGCCCGCCTTCCGGCGGACCAGGACGCGCGACTCCTCGAACCGGCCCTTGGCGTCGATCGGCGAGTTGGCCTGCGCCACGACGTGGCGGTCCTCCTCGTCGGCGGTCAGGTAGTGGATCTCATCGGTAACCACACCGTCGACCACCTTGCGGTAGGGCGTCTCGATGAATCCGAACGGGTTGACCCGGGCGTACACCGACAGCGAGCCGATCAGACCGATGTTCGGACCCTCCGGGGTCTCGATCGGGCACATGCGGCCGTAGTGCGACGGGTGGACGTCACGGACCTCCAGGCCGGCGCGCTCACGGGACAGACCACCGGGGCCCAGCGCCGACAGGCGACGCTTGTGGGTCAGCCCGGACAGCGGGTTGTTCTGGTCCATGAACTGCGACAGCTGGCTGGTGCCGAAGAACTCCTTGATCGCGGCGACGACCGGCCGGATGTTGATCAGGGTCTGCGGCGTGATGGCCTCGACGTCCTGCGTGGTCATGCGCTCGCGCACGACGCGCTCCATCCGCGACATGCCGACCCGGATCTGGTTCTGGATCAGCTCGCCGACCGTGCGCAACCGGCGGTTGCCGAAGTGGTCGATGTCGTCGGTTTCCACCGGCACCTCGGTGCCGCCGGGGACGGTCATGGTGGCCTGGCCCTCGTGCAGGCGCACCAGGTACTCGATGGTGGCGACGATGTCTTCCTCGGTCAGCGTCGAGCTCGTGATCGGCTCACCGGCGTGCAGGCCGAGCTTCTTGTTGACCTTGTAGCGGCCGACGCGGGCCAGGTCGTAGCGCTTCTCCTTGAAGAACAGGTTCTCCAGCAGGGTCTGCGCGGACTCCTTGGTCGGCGGTTCGCCCGGACGCAGCTTGCGGTAGATGTCCAGCAGCGCCTCGTCGGTGCCGGCGGTGTTGTCCTTCTCCAGCGTCGACATCATGATCTCGGAGAAACCGAACCGCTCGGTGATCTGCTCGTTGGTCCAGCCCAGCGCCTTGAGCAGCACGGTGACCGGCTGGCGGCGCTTGCGGTCGATGCGCACGCCGACGGTGTCGCGCTTGTCGACGTCGAACTCCAGCCAGGCGCCCCGGCTGGGGATCACCTTGACGGAGTGCAGGGTCTTCTCGGTGGACTTGTCGATGGTCTCGTCGAAGTACACACCGGGCGAGCGGACCAGCTGGCTGACCACCACGCGCTCGGTGCCGTTGATGATGAAGGTGCCCTTCTCGGTCATCATCGGGAAGTCACCCATGAAAACCGTCTGGCTCTTGATCTCGCCGGTGTTGTTGTTGATGAACTCGGCCGTGACGAACAGCGGGGCCGCGTACGTCATGTCCTTGTCTTTGCACTCGTCGACCGGCGCCTTGACCTCATCGAAACGTGGATCGGAGAACGACAGCGACATCGAGCCGGAGAAGTCCTCGATCGGCGACAGCTCGTCGAGCACCTCTTCCAGGCCACCCTTGGGCTCGGGCTCACCGCGTTCGACGGCCTTCTCGCGCCACCGCGGCGCGCCGATCAGCCATTCGAAGGAGTCGATCTGCACGTCAAGCAAGCCGGGAACCTCGAGCGGTTCGCGGAGCTTGGCGAAGGAGACTCGGTTGGGCGCTCCGGGCACGGAGCCGTTTGAGGAACTTCCGTTAGAGGAACTTTGTGGGCGATCCGTCTTGCTCTGGCGGAAATCTGCCAAGATGCATCCTTCCAGCACCTCGTGCGACTCACGAAAACCGGGACCACCGGCCAGCTCGCCGCGAATTGTGTCGGTTCGGCTGGCGAACGAACTGTCCGGATCTCACGCGCAACTAGAACTAAGCCACGTAAGGGGGCTCAGGCTTAGACCACGGTGTCAGGTGGCGGGTGAGGTGGGCAGGAGGTAGCCAGCGCAACGTCCAACAATAGCGCAGGACGGCGCATTCCTCAACATCCCAGCAGTAGCGGTCCAGGGACATCGGCGCTGGCTGGCATCTCGACTTTCCGCTGGATACATGCTGCCCAACAGACTGGTCGGTTTACGGCCCGTCGTCAAGAGGGCGGGCCGGAGGTGTTACGCGGAGTTATCGCGAAACTCATCCGGCACCGCGCCCTACTCGCCGACCTCGTGCGCCCGATACTTGTGGGTGCCTTCCATGTCGTCGATGATCGCGGCTTGCGCCTTCGGCGGCAGGGTGTGCAGGATCTCGCGCACCCGGGCCTGGCGGCGGGCGACGGCCTTGCGCTCCGGCATGCCCGGTGAGGCGACGATCTGCGGGGGCACCCCCTCGATCTCCTCGACACCGCCGGCATGCTGGCCGGCGTCGAGTGCGGCCTGCTCTTCGGCCATGGTCGCCTCGTCCTTTTCCTCGGACATGCCGATCGGCCCGATCCGGCGACCGTTGAGGAACTGCCGTACCACCGGCTCGTCGCTGGTCAACAGCACCTCACGCGGGCCGAACATGACCAGCTTGCGACGGAACAGCATCCCCATGTTGTCCGGCACGGTGCGGGCGATGTTGATGTTGTGGGTAACGATGAGCACCGTGGCGTCGATCTGGGCGTTGATGTCGAGGATCAACTGGCTCAGATAGGCGGTACGCACCGGGTCCAGACCGGAGTCCGGCTCGTCGCACAGGATGATCTGCGGATCCATCACCAGGGCACGGGCCAGGCTGGCGCGCTTGCGCATACCACCGGAGATCTCGCCGGGGAACTTCTTCTCGTCACCACCGAGACCGACCAGGGTCAGCTTCTCCATGACGATGTCACGGATCTCGCTTTCCTTCTTCTTGGTGTGCTCGCGCAGCGGGAACGCCGCGTTGTCGAACAGGTTCATCGAACCGAACAGCGCGCCGTCCTGGAACATCACCCCGAACAGCGTGCGGATCTCGTAGAGCTCCTTGGCCGTGCACTGCAGGATGTCGGTGCCGTCGATGACCACCGAGCCGCGCTCGGGCCGCAACAAACCGATCAAGGACTTCAGGAACACGGATTTGCCGGTACCGGAAGGCCCCAGCAGGACGCTGACCTCCCCGGCGGGGATTTCCAGCGTCACGTCTTCCCAAATCCTCGAGGAACCGAAGGACTTGGTAAGTCCGTTCACCTCGATAGCGACGCCCATGGGAAATCCTTCCGTCGACTCTCGTGCCCGCCACCTGCCCTTTTATGTGGCATGAGTCACTGTAGCGCACGCCTGCCTTAAGGCATCAGGGATGCCGAGCACTGCGGGCAAAAATTGGCCGTCCTGAGAGCACCCGGAAGGCCCGCGGCTCAACTTATTTGACGCACGTGTTAGCTCAATGGGCCGTAGGGCGCCCAGTTGCCGTGGAAGCCCATCGGCACCCGCTGCGGCAGGTGCACGGTGGCGACGTGCTCGAGCGTCTGCGCGTCCAGCAACAGCAGTTGGCCCTCGTCGTGGTCGCGGTGATAGCCGAAGCCGATCAGGAGGCCGTCATCTTCGGCGCGCGGTGTGGGGTTGGGCACGAAGGACATCTCGCCGAGCAAAAGGCCGGCATCGAGGTCGGCGGCCGCGCCGGAACCGGTGGCGTAGTCGTGTTTGTACAGGGCGGTGGACATCGGCGACGCCCCGCCCGACAGGTAACCGCCTTCGGTGCCGATGGTGTAGCCGTACCGGTGCCGCCCGCCGAGCAGACTCTCGTTGATGCGCGGGAATTCCTGTGGGCGATCGTCGCGGCGTTCGGTGGCGACCGCCCCGGTCGCCAGGTTGACGGTCCAGCGGTCCAGCGTCGGCCGGCTGTCGCCCGGACCCCGCAGGTCACGGTCGAACATCCGCGAGTAGCGCACCACGTCGAGCACCAGAACCTCCGCCCCATCGCGCATCTCGGAGTAGGCGTTGAGCGGGTGGTAGACGTAGCAGGGCTCGATGTCGAACCAGCGGATGTCGGAGTTGCCGCCATCGCGCGGCATGACCCCGATGCGCGCCTGATAGTCCGGGTTCCAGCGGTAGGGCATCCGATAGATCGGCTCGCGATTGCGGTTGATCGCCGTCGTCATCGGGCTGGGCACCCGCACGCGTCCGATGAGCGACTGCATCACCAGCCGGGCCGGCAAACTCAACCGGCGCGGCACGTTCGTCGGCATCACCTGCACGGCGTCGAAGGTCACCGGCAGGTCGTAGAGCACCACGTATTTGTCGGTCAGCGAGAAGTCGTGCATCATCGGCGACCCGCCGACCTCGATGTCCACCGTGCGCCGGGCCCGGCCGGCGGTGTCGATGACGGAGTACTGCACGGTGCGCCCGCGGGTGAACGAGTAGGAGACGGCGTGCAATTCGCCGGTCCGCGGGTCGGCGTGGGGGTGCGCGGTGTATCCCCCGCCCAACGTGCCGTCGAAATCGCAGGGCCCCTCGGTGTCCAGCTCGTCCGTCAGGCGGTAGGTCGCCCCGCCCCCCTCGACAAGCGCGAGCGTTTGTCCGGCATGGCTCAGCACATTGGTGTTAGGCCCGACGGAGAGCATGCCGGCCCGCGGGTTCAGTCCGCTGGGCGCAGGCTCGCCGAGTTCGGCGCAGACGTGCGCGGTGCGCACCCACCGGTTGCGGTACCAACGCGCCTCGCCCCCGCGCAGCGCCACCGCGTGCACCATGCCGTCGCCGCTGAACCAGTGGTAGACCGTCGGGTTCACCTCTGCGACCGGGTTGGGGCCGTTGCGCAGGTAACGCCCGTCGAGGTGGTCGGGAATGTGTCCGGTGACGCGCAGGTCGTGCGCGGTGACTTCCGCGCTCACCGGCGCCAAAAAGTCCTCGAGGTAAGGATTGCCGGGCTTGGCAATTGTCGTGGTCACCATGACTGAGCTCCTATAACATTGTTATTTCAGCGTTATTGGCACGGTACGCCGCCGATGAGAAGATGGCAACGATGACTTCAGATGTTCAGCGCAGCGTCCGCGAGGAGATGCTGCACGCGGCGGTCGCCCTGCTCGACGAGGACGGGCCCGACGCCCTGCAGACGCGCAAGGTGGCCGGCGCCGCGGGAACGTCCACGATGGCGGTCTACACCCATTTCGGCGGGATGCGAGGGCTCATCGCCGAGGTGGCCGAGGAAGGCCTGCGGCAGTTCGACGCCGCGCTGAGCGTGCCGCGCACCGCCGACCCGGTCGCCGACCTGTTCATGATCGGGGCGGCGTATCGCCGCTACGCCATCGGGCGCCCGCACATGTACCGGCTGATGTTCGGCAGCACCAGCGCGCACGGCATCAACGCACCCGCGCACAATGTGCTGACGCTGACGGTGGCCGAGATCGAGCGGGACTACCCGAGCTTCGCGCACGTGGTGCGCGGGGTGCACCGATGCATGCTGGGCGGCCGGATCGAAGCCGCGGGCGCTTCCAAAGGCGGTGTCGACGACGCGCCCGTGGTGGCGACCGCGGCCCAGTTCTGGGCGTTGATTCACGGGTTCGTCATGCTGGAGCTGGCCGGCTATTACGGCACTGACGGCTCGGCCGTCGTCCCGGTGCTGGGCGCGATGACATCGAACCTGCTTGTGGCCCTTGGCGATTCACCGGAACGCGTGGAGCGGTCGATGCACACGGCGATGCAGGGACGCTGAGCGCACGAAACCCCCGGGGTGGTGATCCCCGGGGGTTTACGCGCAGCGACTTACTTGACGGTGACGGTGGCGCCGGCGGCCTCGAGCTTGGCCTTGGCCTCGTCGGCGGCCTCCTTGGCCACCTTCTCCAGCAGCGGCTTGGGTGCGCCGTCGACCAGGTCCTTGGCCTCCTTGAGGCCCAGGCCGGAGACGATCTCACGGACCACCTTGATGACGCCGATCTTCTTGTCACCGGCGGCCTCGAGGATGACGTCGAACTCCGACTGCTCCTCGGCGGCCTCGGCGGGCGCGCCACCGGCAGCGCCACCACCGGCAGCGGCAACGGCGACCGGGGCGGCCGCGGTGACCTCGAAGGTCTCCTCGAACTTCTTCACGAAGTCGGAGAGCTCCAGCAGGGTCATCTCCTTGAAAGCGTCGAGCAGGTCGTCAGTGGACAGCTTTGCCATGGGTGTGGGTCCTTCCTTGTGTTTCCCAGGTTCCGGGGTGGGTTGTTATTCGGCTTCGGCCGAGGCTTCCGGCGCCTCAGCGGGTGCTTCCGAAGCGGGTTCCGGGGCGGGTTCCGCGGCGGCGGCGGGACCTGCCGGAGCTGCGGGAGCTTCGGCGGCCTTCTTCTCTTGCAGGGCGGCCGCCAGGCGGGCTACCTGCGACGCCGGAGCGTTGAACAGGCCGGCCGCCTTGGCCAGGTTGCCTTTCATCGCGCCGGCCAGCTTGGCCAGCAGCACCTCGCGCGACTCGAGGTCGGCGATGCGCTCGACTTCGGCGACCGTCAGCGCCCGGCCGTCCATGTAGCCGCCCTTGATGACCAGCGCCTTGTGTTCCTTGGCGAAGGTCTTGATGGCCTTGGCGGCGTCGACCGCTTCCCCGGTGACGAAGGCGATGGCCGTCGGGCCGACGAAAAGCTCGTCGAGCCCCTCGACCCCGGCCTGCGAAGCGGCCCGCTTGACCAGCGTGTTCTTGGCCACCGAATAGGTGGCCGCCCCGCCCAGAGAGCGCCGCAGCTCGGCCAGGTTGGCGACGGTCAGACCGCGGTACTCCGTGATCAGGGTCGCGGTCGATTCCTTGAACTGCTCGGCGATGTCTGCAACGGCGGTGGCCTTGTCAGCCCTGGCCATGCCTACCTCCTGAAGTGAAAGTCAATGCGACGTGTCGTCTCGATCCCCCGGAAGAGCGACGAACGCCCCGGCGCAGAAGCGGCCGGGGCGTGAAAAGACGCCGGCGCGAGCCGGCGCTGATGCCTCGTCCTCCTGCGTGGGCCGCCGGGATGCTCCCGGACCTTCAACCGATTGCTCGGTGACCGACGGTCTTCGGTGGATCGGCCAACAGAATAGCGCGACGTGACGCGGTCGGCCAAAACGGCGGCCTCAGGCGACTGCGAGGGCCGGCAGGGCGAACACCGCCAGCAGCAGAACCACCCGCGCGCGGTGCCGTCGATCCCAGCGGGCGGCGAGCTCGCGCGAGAGCTCACCGGTGCCGGGCCATTTCGCGATGCGGTTATTGATGGGCACCAGCAGGGTGACCGTTCATGACAATGACCTTGGCATGAAACCATCCACGGCTCAGCCGAGGCCCGCGAGCCGGGCGGCGCCGATCAGACCGGCCGCACCGCCGAGTTCGCCCGGCACCACCCGCAGCCCGGACAAGAAGTCCAGGCCGGCGTATTCGGCGAGCTTCGCCCGCAGCGGGTCGAAGAGCAGCGGTCCCGATCTGGCGACGCCTCCCCCGATCACCACCAGGTCCAGATCGCACACCGCGCCGACCGAGGCGATCATCGCGGCGAGCGCGCTGGCTCCGCGGTGAAACGCCCGCCGCGCCAACGGGTCTGATGCCGCGGCGGCGGCCAGGTCGCTCGCGCCGGCGCCGGGCGGCGCGGACCACCCGTTTTCCCGCGCCCAGCGCACCATCCACGGCCCGGACGCGACGGTTTCGACGCAGCCGTGACCTCCGCAGGTGCACCGCCGGCCGTCCAGCTCGACCACCACGTGCCCGACGTGACCGGCGTTGCCGGTGCGCCCCGAATAGGGGACGCCGTCGAGCACCAGACCGCCGCCCACCCCGGTGGATACCACCATGCCGAGCAGGAAACGGGCGTCGGGTCCCGCGGTTTTGCCCGCCCCAATCCAGTACTCGCCCAACGCCATACAAACACCGTCGCCGGCCAGTACCACCGGCAGCCCGGGCACCGCCGCGGCGACCCTGTCGCGCAACGGGAACCGGTCCCAGCTGCCGATGTTGATCGGGCTGACGGATCCGCTGCGCAGATCGATGGGCCCGGCCGACGCGATCCCCACGGCGGTGACGGCGGCGTCGGCCGCGCCCAGCGCGTCGGCGATCGCCGACTCGACGACCGCCCAGACGTCGTCCGGGGCGGACGTGACCGGTGTCGGGCGGATCGCGGTGTACACCAGCTTTCCTTGCGAATCCACCAGGGCGGCGGCGATTTTGGTGCCACCGATGTCCAGCGCGAGGGTGAGCACGGCGCTCAGTGCCGGTGGGTGTTGTCGGGTTGACGGGGGTCCCCGGGATGCTCGTAGCCCGGTGCCAGCTCCACCAGCGCGGCGCGGCGCTCGTCCAGCCAAAGCCGGAAGGCGCGTCGCCGCGCGGCGCCGCGCAGATGCTCTTCGATCGCCGGGCGCACCTCGTCCAGCGGCGGCCCGGCCAGCGCCGGTGTGCGCCAGCCGTGTTCACCCGCCAGCGGCGCGGCGAAACGCAGCGGGTTGCGGGCATGGTAGGCGGTCACCTCGGTGTCGGCCACCCGCACCGCGGCGGTGACATCGGCGAACAGGGCCCGGGCCCGGGGATCGGCCAACACGGCCGCGGCGACGCTGCCGATCTCCAGCCGGGCGGTCGCGTCGGGCAGCAGCTCGGCCTCGGACGGGGCGCCGCTCGCGGTCAGGCCGCGCGCGGCCGCCTCCACGGCGACCACCCGCTCGGTGACGATCAGCTGGGTCAGCCACCGCCGCAATTGGCGGCCCTCGCTGGTGCCGCTGACCGGCAGGGCGGCCGCTGCCCGCGCGGCGCGCAACCGCGCTTCGGCGGCGTCGAGCACGCCCGGCGATACGGGGACGCCGGCAACGATCGCGATGCGATGTGTGCTCATGTCACCGTCACCTTCACCGCCGGCGAGTAGACCAGCCGGCCGGCGCAGCCGACCCGCGCCTGCGCCCACCACTGGCCGGGCTGCAGCCAGGCCGGTGGGGTCAGGTGGAAGCCTAGGTCGACGGTGCCCCGGGCCGGTAGCAGCGCGCCGAGCGCGCCGGGACCCATCCACTCCCAGGTGCCCCAAGGGCTGATCAGATGGGCCTCCAGCGCCAGGTCGGCCCCGGTGCGGCTGCCGACCGTGACGGTCACCGCACCCGCTTCGCCGGGTGCGAGAGTGACCTCGGCCGGCGCGCCGGCCAGGTAGATCAGCTCGCCGGGCTCGCCTACGGTCACCACGCACACGTCCTCGACGGGCTGACGCCAGCAGGCCGGTACGCCTTCACCGGCGATGCGCAGTTCGGCGCGCACCGGGTAGAGCCCGGGTCCGGCGCGAGCCGGGACCCTCACCACCACATCGGTGTGCAGCTGGTCCCCGGCGCGCAGGGTGAACGGTAGCTCCGACGGTGTGGCCGTCCAGCCATCCGGACACTTCAGGGTGACGGCACCTGGGAGGGTGGCGTCGGTGCTATCGCTGGCCGCGGTGACGCGCAACGTCACCTCGCCGCCGGGTTCGGCGGTCGCCTGCACCGGGTGCAGGTGGGCGACGGCCGCCAGCCCGCCAAGGGGGGCGGGGCCACGATTGTGCAGCCAATACCGCGCATACAGCGGCTGCGCGGCCTCGGCGTGCGGGGCCGGCGCGGTGGCGCCGGTCGCCGCGCGGGAGGCGTCGAACCGGGCCAGCACGGTCGCCACCTCATGGCCGTGCAGCCCGACCGACGACACGGGCTCGGGGTGCGCCTCCAGCAGGTTGGTGCGGCGCAGGCCGCTCAGCGTCGCGACGTCCGAGTCGATGACCACGGGGCTGCCCGCGCCGGTCGTCTCCACCAGCCGCAGGGCGACCGCGTTCGGGTCCAGCGGCGCCGCGCTACCCGCGGTCAGCGGGTTTCCGGCGACCTTGAGGGCGGCGAGCTGCACCGAATCGGCGGGCTCGACGCGCAGCAGTGACCCGGCCGGCGGCAGCGCGCCCCCGCCCTCGTCCGGCGCGACGGCGAGCAGCGGTTGGGAGAACTGCGCGCTGTGGGTGGGGATCCGGGCCCGCCGCCAGTCGCCCGCCGCGCTGACCAACGCGTAGTCGAAGTGGTGCGTCCAATGCTGCAGTTGGAAGCCGGAGCCGTCCGGCGCGGTGCGGCGCGGGTCATCGATCCAGATGCCCGACGGCCAGCCGGTGCAGGACCGCATCAGCGCGGTGTGCAGGGTGCCCTCGGTGTCGACGGCGAAGCTGGGCACCCCGCGGTTGAGCAGGGCGACCGTGCGGTCCTCGAAAGCGCCCGTCTCTGCGGGCGCCTGCTGGGCGACGGTGATCTCGGCGTCGCCGAGGTCGTCGACCACCGCGGCGATCGCGGCCCGCAGCTGGTCGTCGTCGCGGCCGTCGACGACCAGCACCGGCAACGCCCGCGCCGGTCGCAGGTCGGCGTCGGGCACCCACACGGCGTCCAGCGGCGCCTCGGCGGGCACCCAGACCCGGGCCCGTCCCGTCGTCGCCAATTGGCGGTCCAGCTCTTCGGCGTGCGCGGGGGCGTCGGCCAGCACGGCCGCGGCGAAGGCGTTGCGGCCGGGCCCACCCAGCGCGATGCGCACGTCGGGCAGGTTGGAATCGACCTCGAGGTTGCCGTAGCGCGGCTTGTCGGCGCCGCTGCAGGTGGCCGTGACGCCGGCGCGGACCAGCGCGACCATCAGGTCCCGGGCCAGCGGCCCGGACAGCGTCTCCGCCGGCGACACCACCTCGGCGACCGACATCGCCCGCACGTGCGCGCCCGAGATCCGGACCCGGGCGGCCGAGGACAGGCCAAACCAGCCGTAGGCCGGGTTGTCCAGGGTCCACAGGTGCTTTGCGGTGTCCAGCGCGCGCGACCCGTCGTGCAGCAGGGCGAAACCGCGGCCGATGACGGCGTTGCCCACCTCGCTGACCGGCATGGCGCCCGGCACCGGGCACGGCCAGCGCAGCCGCACCAAGTGGTCGGCGCCGCCGAATTCGTCGATGGTGGTGCGACAGTCCACCCGCCCGACCCCGCGCCATAACGTCAGGATTTGGGTGTAGCGCAGCAGGCCGCCGATCCGGCCCCGCACCACCACCCGCTGCCCCAGCGGCCCATGAAGGACCTGTATGTGCGCCGGGCCCTCGGACGAGCAGACCACCGGCCCCTTGGGCAGCAGATGCCACGGGCCCTCACCCTGGCTCGGGTGGGCGGGGTATTCGTCGTAGACGGCGAGCTCGTTGCCCACCCGTCCGGCAGCGATCAGCTCGCGTCCGTCCTGGACCAGCGAGGCGACGCCTCCGCCGCGCGCCGGGTCGACCTCGATCCGGTAGAGCTCGTTGGAGATCACCGTGCCCGGCACCGCTTCCCAACTGGCCGGATCGTCCGCCCCGGGCACCAGCCGATACGCCCGCCAGCCCAGCGACGGCACATCGCGGGCCAGCCAGCTGACCGACCGGCCGCCGTGCTCGACGTGCGCCGCCAGCTCGGCGCCGTCGGCGTCGAGCACCCGGACCCGGGCGCCGGCCCGCCGGTCGAGGCGCGCGGTGACGACGTCGGTGCGCCGGCAGGTCAGCGGATTCCACACGATCACCTCGCCCCCACCGACGGCGCCGGACAGCAGGGCCAGCGCGTTGTCACGGGCCGCGCGGCCCAGCTCCCAGGCGTCGCGCCATCCGGTCAGCAGGTCGAGGTACACCTGGTCGGATTCCGACCCGGTGATGGCGTCGTGGTGTGCGCCGTAAGCCAGTTGCACCCACGCCTTGGCCAGCGCCGCCTGCGGGTACGGGGCGCCGGTCAGCAGCCCGGCGAACACCGCGAAGCGCTCGGCTTGTAGGACGGCGTTCTCGGCGGCCCGGTTGGCCTGCTTGGTGTCGATGTAGGACACGTCCTTGCCCGTGTAGATCGGGTTCATGTCCCGGGTCTGCGGCGACGGCACGCAATCGCGCTGCGCCAGTTCGGCCCGCACCGCCGCGAAGAATTCACGGGGCAGCGCGCACACGAACCGCGGCCAGGTGTAGCGGGCGGCCCAGTCACGGTGTATTTCGGTGACCCACTTGTTGGGCGGGGTGTAGTCCGTGCCGACCGGCAGCAGCACGTTGCGCGTCAACGCGACCTTCTTGAGCTGGTCGAACAACTCGCACGCAGCGACCTCAGCCTCACCCAGCGACGCCGCCGAGTCCATCCACCAGCCCGCCGAATAGTGCGCGGGCATGTAGTGGGTGAGCAGCCCGCGGCCCGACGGCGAGATCCACTCGAACTCGCTGGCGAACTGCATGCGCTCCACATCGCCGCCGCCCAGGGCGGGACCCCACTGGTGGTGCGGTCCCCTGGCCCACGAACTCGACGTCAGCCCGGCGTCGGCGGCCATGCCGGGGAATTGCGGATCGTGGCCGAACACGTCCAGCTGCCAGGCGGTGGCCGGGTTCGCGCCCATCACGTGGCGCTGGAAACCCATGCCGTGTACCAGGTTTCGAATGGTCGTTTCCGGGCTGGTGAGGTTCGTGTTGGGTTCGTTGTAGGTGCCGCCCATCACCTCGATGCGGCCCTGGTCGATGAACCGGCGCAGGTCGGCACGGTCTTCGGGCCGGGTGTCCCAGTACGGCTTGAGGTAGTCGACCTCGGCCAGCACGAATTTGTACTCGGGATCGCGGCGCGCCATCTCCAGGTGCGCGCGCACCAGGTCGAACCCGTTCCGCTGGCGGGCCCGCCCCGGCGGGTCTTCGGTCCATTCGCTGGTGTAGGCGCCCTGGGTGTTCCACCACACCGGGTCGTAGTGGAAGTGGCTGACCATGAACATGGTCCAGCCGGGCTCGGCCACGGTGAACTCGAACGGCAGCCGCAGGCCGTCAGCGTGCGCCCGCGCGGGCCGGCGCTGCCCCGCAACGGCGTCGTCGACCGTCACGGCGACCTCGACGGAGTCGCATCCGGGTTGGGCGACCGCCTGCCCGCGCAGGCCGCGGCCGTCGATGCGGATCGGCGTGGGCTCCCGACACCCGGCGACGGCGACGCGGACCAGCTGCAGCGGCGCATCCGGCGGCCCGACGAAGAGCTCGGTCGACTCGGCCGTCGTCATCCGCATGCCGAAACCACCTGCATCCCCGCACCTTACGGCGCGAAAGACCTAGGATCGACCAATGCCCGCCCTCGCCCCGCCGGTGGCCGACGAACGCAGCGCCCTGCGCGAGTTTCTGGCCTATCACCAGAGCGCGTATTTCGCGGTCAGCCATGGCCTCACCGACGACCAGGCGCGTGCGACGCCCTCGGCCAGCGCGCTGTCGATCGGCGGTCTGATCAAGCACGCCACCGGCATGCAGCGCAGCTGGATGGCGCGGGTGGCCGCCGCCCCCGGCGCCCCGCCGAAGGACCCCCGACCGTTCGATCAGATCGCCGCCGAGTTCGCCGACCAGCACGTGATGCGGCCCGACGAGACGCTGGCCGGGCTGCTGGGAGCCTTCGAGGCCCAGAACGCGGCATCGCTGCGGCTGGTCGAGTCGGCCGACTTGGACGCCGCGGTGCCCGTCCCACGCGACATCCCGTGGTTTCCCAAGGACCAGCAGGCCTGGTCGGTGCGCTGGGTGATCCTGCACGTGATCAACGAGCTGGCCCGGCACGCCGGGCACGCCGACATCGTCCGGGAGACGACCGACGGCGCCACCATGTACGAGTTGATCGCCGCGCGGGAGGGCTGGGCGATCGAGGGCTGGGTGCAGCCTTGGACACGCAGCGCAAGCGGTGAGCACCCGGGGTGAAGGATTGGGACTCATCCGTGCCCATTTGGCACACTGCTCAGATGAGCTCTACCAAACATAAGGGGGCCAAGCTCGACCGGGTGCCGTTGCCGGTCGAAGCCGCCCGGGTTGCCGCGACAGGTTGGCAGGTCACCCGCACCGCCGCTCGCATCGTCGCCAAGCTGCCGGGCCGCGGCCCGTGGCAGCAGAAGGTGATCAAGCAGCTCCCGCAGACCTTCGCCGACCTGGGGCCGACGTACGTCAAGTTCGGACAGATCATCGCGTCCAGCCCCGGGGCGTTCGGCGAATCGTTGTCCCGCGAATTCCGCGGCCTGCTCGACCGGGTGCCGCCCGCCGACTCCGAGGAAGTGCACAAGCTTTTCGTCGAGGATCTCGGCGGCGACCCGTCGGAGTTGTTCGCCAAATGGGACGAGACGCCGTTCGCGTCGGCGTCCATCGCGCAGGTGCACTACGCCACCCTGCACACCGGCGAGGAGGTCGTCGTCAAGATTCAGCGCCCGGGTATCCGGCGCCGGGTCGCGGCCGACCTGCAGATCCTCAAGCGTTTCGCCCAGGCCGTCGAACTGGCCAAGCTGGGTCGCCGGCTTTCGGCGCAAGACGTGGTCGCCGACTTCTCCGACAACCTGGCCGAGGAGCTGAACTTCCGGCTGGAGGCGCAGTCGATGGAGGCGTGGGTGTCCCACCTGCACGCCTCCCCGCTCGGCCGCAACATCCGGGTGCCGCAGGTGTTCTGGGACTTCACCAGCGACCGGGTGCTGACGATGGAGCGGGTGCACGGCATCCGCATCGACGACGTCGCCGCCATCCGCAAGGCCGGGTTCGACGGCATCGAACTGGTGAAGGCGCTGCTGTTCTCGTTGTTCGAGGGCGGGCTGCGGCACGGGCTGTTCCACGGCGACCTGCACGCCGGCAACCTCTACGTCGACGAGGCGGGCCGCATCGTCTTCTTCGACTTCGGGATCATGGGCCGCATCGATCCGCGCACCCGCTGGCTGCTGCGCGAGCTGGTGTACGCGCTGCTGGTCAAGAAGGACCACGCCGCGGCGGGCAAGATCGTGGTGCTGATGGGTGCCGTCGGCACCATGAAGCCGGAGGCCCAGGCCGCCAAGGACCTGGAGCGCTTCGCCACCCCGTTGACCATGTCGACCCTCGGCGACATGTCGTACGCCGACATCGGGCGGCAGCTGTCGGCGCTGGCCGACGCCTACGACGTCAAGCTCCCCCGCGAGCTGGTGCTGATCGGCAAGCAATTCCTCTACGTCGAGCGGTACATGAAGTTGCTGGCACCGAAATGGCAGATGATGTCGGATCCGCAACTGACGGGATATTTCGCCAACTTCATGGTCGAGGTCAGCCGCGAGCACTCCTCGGACGTCGAGGTCTGATGGAGGTCCGCACCGGCAACGCCACGTCAGGCGATCTGAAGCTGTACTACGAGGACATGGGCGACATCGACGACCCGCCCGTCCTGCTCATCATGGGGCTCGGCGCCCAGCTGCTGCTGTGGCGGATCGCGTTCTGCGAGAAGCTGGTCGGCCAGGGCTTGCGCGTCATCCGGTATGACAACCGCGACGTGGGCCTGTCCAGCAAGACGCAACACCGCAGCTCGGGCCAGCCACTGGTGACGAAGTTGTTGCGGTCTTGGCTGGGTCTGCCCAGCCAGTCGGCCTACAAGCTCGAGGACATGGCCGACGACGCCGCCGCGGTGCTGGACCATCTGGGCATCGAGCGCGCCCACATCGTGGGCGCATCGATGGGCGGCATGATCGCGCAGATCTTCGCGGGGCGATTCCGGGAGCGGACCAAGACCCTGGCGATCATCTTCTCCAGCAACAACTCGGCGCTGCTGCCGCCGCCGGCCCCGCGTGCGTTGCTGGCGCTGCTGAAGGGCCCGCCGCCCGACTCGCCGCGCGAGGTGATCATCGACAACGCGGTGCGGGTCGGCAACATCATCGGCAGCCCGCGCTACCGCGTGCCCGAAGAGCAGGCCCGCGCCGAGGCGGCCGAGGGCTACGATCGCAACTACTATCCGCAGGGCGTCGCGAGGCATTTCGGCGCGGTGCTGGGCAGCGGCAGCCTCCGTCGCTACAACCGCCAGACCACCGCGCCCACCGTGGTGATCCACGGCCGGGCGGACAAGCTGATGCGGCCGGCCGGTGGGCGCGCCGTGGCGCGGGCGATCGATGGGGCCCGATTGGTGACATTCGACGGGATGGGCCATGATCTTCCACAGCAGTTGTGGGATCAGGTGATCGGCGTGTTGACGAAAAACTTCGACGAGGCCGGCTAGCCAAAAACATTCGGTAGAAACGCATCCCCGCGATTCTCAGTCCGTGTCGCGGGGCTGTACGGTTGGCATAGAAGGGTGGGTGTCTCAAATGGCCAAGCTGAAGCCGTATTACGAAGAGTCGCAGGCAACCTACGACATTTCGGACGACTTCTTCGCGCTGTTCCTGGACCCGAACATGGTTTACACCTGCGCCTACTTCAAGAACGATGACATGACTTTGGAAGAGGCGCAGCTCGCGAAGATCGATCTGGCCCTGGACAAAATGAATCTCGAGCCGGGAATGACGGTGCTCGATGTCGGCTGCGGCTGGGGCGGCGCCGTGGTCCGCGCGCTGGAGAAATACGACGTCAACGTCATCGGCATCACGCTGAGCCGCAACCACTACGCGCGCACCAAGGCGCGGCTGGCGGCGATCCCGACGACGCGGCGGGCCGAGGCCCGGCTGCAGGGATGGGAAGAGTTCGACGAGCGAGTCGACCGGATCATCAGTTTCGAGGCCTTCGACGCGTTCAAAAAGGAACGCTGGCCCGCGTTCTGGGATTGGGCTTATAAGACGCTCCCCGAGGGCAGCCGGATGTTGATGCACAGCATTTTCACGCATCCGCAGTCGTACTGGCACGAGCACGGGATCACCATCACGATGTCGGATCTGCGTTTTTTGCGGTTCCTCGGCAAGGAAATTTTCCCCGGCGGGCAGATGTGCGGCGAACCCGATATCGTCGACAAATCCCGGGCCAGCGGATTCTCGCTCGAGCACACCGAATACCTGCAGCCGCATTACGCGCGCACGCTGGACATGTGGGCGGCCAATCTTGCGGCCAATCGCGAACGCGCCATCGCCGTCCAGTCCGAAGAGGTCTACGACCGGTTCATGCGCTACCTGACCGGCTGCGCGGAACTGTTCCGCAAGGGCATCTCCAACGTCGCCCAGTACACCCTCACCAAGTAGCGGCCGGCGCGCGTTCCGTTAAGGCTGGGTGGACGTCGACCAGTCGCCTTGGAAAAGTAGACTTCGGGTCCGCGGTCGGGTCCGCGACGCGCACTTGCACCGTCTACGAATCACGCCTTGACGTTGGGTATCGTTGCTGGTCAACCTCGACCCTCGATGCGTGCGCGGGTTGTAGGAAGTGAATCTCATCCAGGAGAACAGGACGAAAATGGCTGAGCAACCGACTAGCCCGACGAAGACGCGGACGCGTTCGGAAGACATCCAGGCCCATTACGACGTCTCCGACGACTTCTTCGGCCTGTTCCAGGACCCGTCCCGGATCTACAGCTGCGCCTACTTCGAGCGGGACGACATGAGCCTGGAAGAGGCCCAGTACGCCAAGATCGACCTGAACCTGGACAAGCTGGACCTCAAACCGGGCATGACGCTGCTCGACATCGGCTGCGGGTGGGGTTCCACCATGAAGCGCGCCGTCGAGCGGTTCGACGTCAACGTCATCGGCCTGACGTTGTCCAAGAACCAGCACGCCCGCGCCAAAGCGTTGCTCGGTTCCATCGACAGCAACCGCTCGCGGGAGGTCCGCCTGCAGAACTGGGAGGACTTCACCGAGCCCGTGGACCGCATCGTGTCGATCGAGGCCTTCGAGCACTTCGGCCACGAGAACTACGACGACTTCTTCAAGCGGACCTACGACATCATGCCCGACGACGGCCGGATGACCGTCCAGAGCAGCGTCAGCTACCACCCGTATGACCTGGCGGCCCGCGGCAAGAAGCTGAGCTTCGAGACGGCGCGGTTCATCAAGTTCATCGTCACCGAGATCTTCCCGGGCGGGCGGCTGCCGTCCACCCAGATGATGGTCGATCACGGCGAGAAGGCGGGATTTGTTGTGCCCGAACCGCTTTCACTACGGCCGCACTACATCAAGACGCTGCACATCTGGAGCGACACGCTGGAGTCGAACCGGGACAAGGCCATCGAGGTCACCTCCGAAGAGGTCTACAACCGCTACATCAAGTACCTCCGCGGCTGCGAGCACTACTTCACCGAGGAAATGCTCGACGTCAGCCTGGTCACCTACCTCAAGCCGGGCGCGGCCGCCTGAGTTTTTGCAGCGCCTGTCGGATTGGCGCTGCGCGGTTCGTCGAGTAGGTAGAGAGTGGAGCACACGGCTTCGCTCAATACCGGAGGTGACGAAAATGCAGTATTTCGCGCTGTTGATCAGTCCAGAGCAAGACCGCGCGCCCGAGGATGCCGCCGCCGCGATGGCGGCATGGGAGAGCTTCCACGCCAAGGCCGGCACGGCGATCAAAGCCGGTGACGCGCTGGCGCCCGCCGCGGCCGCGGTGGTTATCAGCGGCGGTCCGGATGCGCCGGTGGTCACCGATGGTCCCTTCGCGGAGGCCGCCGAGGTCGCGTGCGGCTACTACATCTTCGAAGCGGAGAACCTGGACGAAGCGCTCACGCTGGCCCGCGACATCCCGGTCGCCACGTTCGGGGCGGTCGAGCTGTGGCCGGTGGTCCACTCGATCGAGCAGTCGCGCAAGCTGACCGGCAACGACTGGCTCGCGCTGCTGTTGGAGCCGGCCGAATCGGCCCACACCCCGGGCACGCCGGAGTGGGAGGCGGTGGCGGCCAAGCACGCGGACCTGCACGCCGCCGTTGGTGATCGGGTGATCGGCGGTGCGGCGCTGCACGACCGGTCCACGGCGACGACGGTCCGGGTGCGCGACGGCGAGATCCTCATCACCGACGGGCCATACGTCGAGGGCGCCGAGATCGCCACCGGATTCTATTTGCTGAGCGCCTCCGATCGCGACGAGGCCGTCAAGATCGCCTCGATGATCCCCGCCTCGACCGTGCAACTGCGCCAGCTGGCAGGCGTCTCCGGCCTGTAGCCGATGGCCGACCTGGACGGCGTCTTCCGCCGGGAATGGGGACCGGCCGTGGCCGCGCTCGCGCGGTGGTCGGGTGACCTCGCCGTCGCCGAGGACGCCGTCCAGGAGGCCTGCGCCGAAGCGCTGCGCACCTGGACGCGCGACGGGGTGCCCGCCAACCCCGGTGGGTGGTTGGTGACCGTCGGCCGTAACCGCGCCCGGGATCGGTTGCGCCGCGAGTCCGCGCGCCCCGGAAAGGAATTGGCGGCGGTGATCGACGACATTCGGGCCATTCGGGCCCGCACCGATCACACCGAACCGCATCCGGTTCGCGACGACGAGGTGCGGATGATGTTCACCTGCGCCCACCCGGCGCTGGACCGGCAGTCGCAATTGGCCCTCACGCTGCGACTGGTGTCGGGGCTGACCGTCGGCGAGATCGCCCGTGCGCTACTGCAGACCGAGACGGCGATCGGTCAGCGGATCACGCGCGCCAAGAACAAGATTCGGCACGCCAATATCCCGCTGCGGGTCCCGCCTCCCGAGTTGCTGCCGGAGCGCACACCGCACGTGTTCGGTTGCGTCTATTCGGTTTTCACTGAGGGCTATTGGTCGACCGCGGGCCCGTCGGCCGTCCGCGACGATTTGTGCGACGAAGGGATCCGGCTGGGCGGGGAGTTGTGCGCGCTGCTGCCCCACGAGCCGGAGGCGCACGCGTTGTCCGCCCTGATGCTGCTGCACGATTCGCGGCGCACGACCCGGGTGGACGACGCGGGGATGTTGGTGCCGCTCGAGGACCAGGACCGGCGCCGCTGGGACCGGGGCCGCATGGCGCGCGGTCTTGAGCGGTTGCGTCACGCCCAGGGCTCGACGGGCCCCTATCTGCCGCAGGCGGTGATCGCGGCGCTGCACGCGACGGCACCGTCCTGGGAGCAGACCGACTGGGTCACCATCTGCGCCGCCTACGACCGGCTGCTCGCGCTGACCGACTCGCCGGTGGTGGCCGCCAACCGGGCGCTGGCCGTCGGATTTCGCGATGGCCCCGACGCCGGCCTGGCCGCCCTGGACAAGGTGGCAAACGACCCGCGGCTGGCCCGCTCCAATCTGGGCGCGACCGTGCGCGCCGACCTCCTGCGGCGCGCGGGCAGACCCGCCGACGCGCTCACCTGGTATCGAATCGCGTTGGAGGCAGGCGGATCCGACCCGGGCCGCGAGTTCCTGCGGCGGCGCATCGCCGAGTGCGGGGGTTATCTTTGACTCGCGAGCAGACGCAAAAGGCCCCAACACGCCGCGGAAACGGGGGCTTTTACGTCTGTTCGGCGGAAGGAATCAGGCCTCGGCGAAGTTGCGGGTGACCGCCGGGTCCACCGGAATGCCCGGTCCGGTCGTCGTCGAGACCACGATCTTCTTCAGGTAGCGGCCCTTGGACGCGGACGGCTTGAGCCGCAGCACCTCGTCCAGCGCGGCGCCGTAATTCTCGGCCAGGGCCTTCTCGTCGAACGAGGCCTTGCCGATGACGAAGTGCAGGTTGGCCTGCTTGTCCACTCGGAAGTTGATCTTTCCGCCCTTGATGTCGGCCACGGCCTTGGCGACATCGGGGGTCACGGTGCCGGTCTTGGGGTTGGGCATCAGGCCGCGGGGGCCGAGCACCCGGGCGATGCGACCCACCTTCGCCATCTGGTCCGGGGTGGCGATCGCGGCGTCGAATTCCAGCCAGCCGCCCTGGATCTTCTCGATCAGGTCGTCGCTACCGACGATGTCGGCGCCGGCGGCCTGGGCCTGCTCGGCCTTGTCGCCGACGGCGAACACCGCGACGCGCGCGGTCTTGCCGGTGCCGTGCGGCAGGTTGACCGTGCCGCGGACCATCTGGTCGGCCTTGCGAGGGTCGACGCCGAGCCGGATCGCCACCTCGACGGTCGAGTCCTGCTTGCTCGACGACGTCTCCTTGGCGAGCTTGGCCGCCTCCAGCGGGGTGTAGAGGTTGTCGCGGTCCACCTTCTCGGCGGCGGCGCGGTATGCCTTGCTGTTCTTGCTCACTTGCTCATCCAATCTGTGTTGGGTCGTGGTTGTTAAGCGGGCCGAAGCTGGCCCTCCCACGGTGGTGGTGCGGGTATTACTCGACGGTGATGCCCATCGACCGGGCGGTGCCGGCGATGATCTTGGCGGCCGCGTCGATGTCGTTGGCGTTCAGATCGGCCTTCTTCGTCTCTGCGATCTCCTTGAGCTGATCCCAGCTGACCTTGGCGACCTTGTTCTTGTGCGGCTCGGCCGAGCCCTTGCCCACACCCGCCGCCTTGAGCAGCAGCTTGGCGGCGGGCGGCGTCTTGAGCGCGAAGGTGAAGCTGCGGTCCTCGTAGACCGTGATCTCCACCGGGATGACCTGGCCGCGCTGGTTCTCCGTGGCGGCGTTGTACGCCTTGCAGAACTCCATGATGTTGACGCCGTGCTGACCGAGCGCGGGCCCGACCGGCGGCGCCGGGTTGGCCTGCCCCGCCTGGATCTGGAGCTTGATCAGCCCGACGACTTTCTTCTTCGGAGCCATGAGAGTGTGCTGTTCCTTCCTGACTGGGTTTGATGGTGGTGACCCGCCGCGCCCGGCTTCGCCGCGCTTGCGATCACCACCACTAGAGCTTGGAGACTTGGCTGAAGGTCAATTCGACCGGGGTTTCGCGGCCGAAGATCGACACCAGCACCTTGAGCTTCTGCTGTTCGCCGTTGACCTCGCTGATGGTGGCGGGCAGGGTCGCGAACGGGCCGTCCATGACCGTCACCGATTCGCCCACCTCGTAGTCGACCTCGATGGCCGGGCGTTCCAGCCCGCCGACCTCGGCGGCGGCCGCCGCGGTGGCCGCGCCCTTGGCGGCCTTCTTCGTCGCGCCGCGCGGCAGCAGGAACTTCACCACGTCGTCGAGCGTCAGCGCCGACGGACGCGAGGTCGCCCCGACGAACCCGGTGACGCCGGGGGTGTTGCGCACCGCGGCCCACGAGTCGTCGGTCAGATCCATGCGCACCAGGATGTAGCCGGGCAGCACCTTGCGGTTGACCTGCTTGCGCTGGCCGTTCTTGATCTCGGTGACCTCTTCGGTGGGCACCTCCACCTGGAAGATGTAGTCACCGACGTCGAGGTTCTGCACACGGGTTTCGAGGTTGGCTTTGACCTTGTTCTCGTAGCCCGCGTAGGAGTGGATGACATACCAGTCGCCGGGCTTGCTGCGCAGCTCCGCCTTGAGCGCGGCGGCCGGGTCGACCTCCTCGGGCGCGTCGGCCGTCTCGTCGACAGCCTCGTCCGAGGCCTGCGCTTCGGCGGCCTCGTTGGTGTCCTTCAGGTCGACCGCTTCACCCGCGGACGGGTCACCGTCGAAGGTAGTCACGGTTGTAAGTCCTCTCTGTCACATTCAAAAGCGGCGTCGCTCGCTCAGCCGAACACCAACAGCACCAGCTTGGTCAGGCCGAAATCCGCCAGGCCGACCAGCGCCACCATGAAGGCCAAAAAAGCCAGCACAACGGAGGTGTACGTGAGCATCTGCTTGCGGTTGGGCCAAATGACCTTCCGCATCTCCGCAACGACCTGCTTGAGGTAGTTGTAGACGAACACGAAGGGGTTGACCGGGTGGTCGCCCGCTTTCTTGGATTTGGCGGCCTTCTTGGCCTTGGCGCCCCTTTTGGCCTTCTCCGGCGTCGCGGCACCGACGGCGTCCGGCGATTCGGCGTCTTCGCCCGCCTCGGCAGCTCGTTGCCGGGACCGCTTGCCCGTGGGGCGCTGGGGCCGCGTCACCACCGCCGTCCGACCGCCGCTCGCGCGGCCGTCCTCTTTGTCAGTGCCGTCGCTTGCGGCGTCGTTGGCAACGTCGCCTTCGTCGCTCACCGCATGCTCCTTTGTTTGTTACTTCGCGAATCATCCCGCCGGTGGTGGGAACGTTCTTCCAGTGTCCACCATGCCAGGACGTACGCCATCAGCAGGGGCGACAGGACTTGAACCTGCAACCTGCGGTTTTGGAGACCGCTGCTCTGCCAGTTGAGCTACGCCCCTTCGCGGTTGGCAGGCCAACCTGCGCTTACCTACCGGGGCTTACATGACACGCGCGCCTTCCGATTGCTCGACTCACGGAAAGCGCGCTAATGCTGGGAAAACCCCGAGGACCGAGTGTACATCGACGCGAGAGTCAGATACTAATTACGCCGTTCTGACGACCTGGCCGGACTCCGAGTCCCAGCGCAGGTTCGCGGAGTTGTCGGCGTACTGGCCCATCAGCGTGGTGTACGCCTCCAGGACCACCTCACCCTTGTCGTTGGTGCAGATGTTCTTGGTGACGACGATGTCGGCGCCGAAACGTTCGTCCACCGACAGGATGTCCATGCGGGCCCACAGCTTGTCGCCGGCCTTGATCGGCTTGGAGAACACGAACCGCTGGTCGACCTGGACGATCACCAGCGTCTCCATGCCGATGTCGACGTGCCGGAAGAAATCCAGCTGGACCAGCTTGGCGAAGATCGTCCCGAACGTCAGCGGCGCGATGATCGCGTCGTGGCCGAGTTCGGCGGCGGCGTCCTCCTCGAAGTGGGCCGGGTGGCGGTTTTTGATGGCGAGCGCGAACTGGCGCAGTTGTTCCCGTCCCACAACGAAGTAGTCGGGGTAGCGCCAGATCATCCCCCTGATGTCTGTTTTGAGCGCCATGGCCCTAGGCGAGTGTCGCGGACGCGATGGCCCTGCCGAAGATCTTCTTGCCGCCGGTGGTGGCCGTGAGCGCGATGGTGACGGACTTGGTCTCCGGGTCGGCGGACTTGACCCGGCCGTTGAACACCAGCTCGGCGCCCTTCCCGTCGTTGGGCACCGGCACCACGGCGGTGAACCGCACGTTGTACTCGGTCACCGCGCCGGGGTCACCGATCCACGCGGTCACGTAGCCGCCGCCGATGCCCATCGTGAGCATGCCGTGCGCGATCGCGGTGTCCAGGCCGACGACCTTGGCCATTTCGTCGTCCCAGTGGATCGGGTTCAGGTCACCAGAGACGCCCGCGTAATTCACCAGATCCTGGCGGGTCAGCGGGTAGACCTTCTCCGGAAGTTGGTCACCCACCTTCACCGAGCTGAACTCACGCAGTGGCATCAGAAAATCCCTCTTCTCCATCCTCGCCGGCACGGCCCGCCAGGGTCGTGTAGGTCTCTTGCACGACGTCACCGGCCTCGTTGGTGATGACGTTCTTGGTGACGATGATCTGGGTGCCGTGCGACACACGCACCGAGTCCACATAGACGTCGCAGTAGAGCCTGTCCCCGGCGACGAGCGGGGCGAAGTACTTCAGCACCTGGTCGACCTGCACGATCTGTGCGTCGTGGACGGCGACGTTGGCGTGCTTGAAGAAGGCCGTCTGCGCCTGGTAGCCGAACACGCAGACGAATGTCAACGGCGCGATCAGGCCCTTGTAGCCGAGTTCGGCGGCCGCCTTCTCCTCGAAATACCAGGCGTCGTCGTTTTGCACCGCCGTCGCGTATTCGCGGATCTTCTCCCGCTCCACCTCGTAATGATCGGGGTAGCGATAGTGCATCCCGACGATGCTTGGAGTTAACGGCACGGTTCTTAAACTACCTAGTCAATCGGAGTAAACGCCCGCGGGTGGCCGCTAGCGTGTCTCCCGATGCGCCTGGTGCTTACCGCAGTTGGGGCAGAACTTCTTCAGCTCCAGTCGGTCCGGGTCGTTCCGACGGTTTTTCTTGGTGATGTAGTTGCGGTGCTTGCACACCTCGCAGGCCAAAGTGATCTTCGGCCGTACATCGGTACTGGAAGCCATGACGGTTCTCTCGATTCCTGAAATAAGGCAGTGCTGTTGTGTTGTAGCGATGGCCGGACTCGAACCGGCGACCTAACGATTATGAGTCGTTCGCTCTAACCGACTGAGCTACATCGCCTCGGGCCACCCCTTGGTGGGGTCGGGGCCGCCACGCCTGCTCGGCGTCCGCCGAGCCCCCTAACGGAATCGAACCGTTGACCTTTTCCTTACCATGGAAACGCTCTACCGACTGAGCTAAGGGGGCCGTTCACCCGAAGCGATCTCAGTCCGCGCGGGCCTAAAAGAGGGTACAGCCTGGCTTGCAGCGGCACCAAACCACGGGCGTTACGGGGCGGCGCCGCCGCTGGGCCGGGGCTGCCAGGCGCTGAGATCGCTGAACTCGTCGTACTCATCGTCCTGTTCGACGGCATCGCCGTCGCTGAGCAGGGTCCGTAATGCGAGATTGATGGCCTCGCGCGCGTCGAGGAGATGGAAGCGGCGGATCGCCTCATCGACCAGATCGACGTCGACCTCGATTTCGACCTTCTTCCTCATGCGCCAACAATACCCAGCCGACCCCGGCCCAACCGGGTCGCAACCGGCCGTGTCAGCCGAGGTCCTAATCTGGACACGTGGCATCTGACCGGCTGTACTTTCGTCAACTGCTCTCCGGCCGCGACTTCGCCGCCGGCGACATGATGGCGGCGCAGATGCGCAACTTCGCCTATTTGATCGGCGACCGGCAAACGGGCGACTGCGTCGTCGTCGACCCGGCGTACGCCGCCGGCGATCTGCTCGACGCGCTCGAGGCCGACGGCATGCACCTGTCCGGCGTGCTGGTAACCCATCACCACCCCGATCACGTCGGGGGATCCATGATGGGCTTCGCGCTGGCGGGCCTGGCCGAACTGCTGGAGCGGGCACCGGCGCCGGTGCACGTCAATACCCATGAGGCACTGTGGGTTTCGCGCGTCACCGGGATAAGCCTTAGCGACCTGACCTCCCACGAGAACCATGACAAGGTCAGCATCGGCGACATCGAGATCGAGTTGCTGCACACCCCCGGCCACACGCCGGGCAGCCAGTGCTTCCTGCTCGATGGCCGCCTGGTGGCCGGTGACACGTTGTTCTTGGAGGGCTGCGGGCGCACCGACTTTCCCGGCGGCGACTCCGACGAGATGTACCGCAGCCTGCAGCGGCTCGCGACCCTGCCCGGTGACCCGACCGTGTTTCCGGGCCATTGGTATTCGGCGGAGCCCAGCGCCTCGCTCTCGGACGTCAAGCGCTCCAACTATGTGTATCGGGCCGCGGACCTCGACCAATGGCGGATGCTGATGGGCGGCTGAGCGCCGCGGGGATCGCTTCGTCGCGGCCATCCGGCGACCGCCTTCTGTGATATAAGCGGAGGGTGGATTCCCTGGGTTGGATCCAGGACAGCTGGCATGATGTCACGCACGTCGGGTCCGGCACCTGGGTTGCGTGGGCAGCATGGGCGGCAATCGTCCTGGCCGTCGTCACGCTGGTCTTCACCAACAGCCAGATCAACCGCAATCGCCGCGCGGCGGCCGAACAGACCCGCCCGCACGTCGCCGTGTTCATGGAACCGCATTCCGCCGACTGGCACGTGATCGAGCTGGTGGTCCGCAATTTCGGCCGGACCGCGGCCTACGACATCAGCTTCTCCTTTGACAATCCCCCCACGGTCGCCGAATACGAGAACGCCACCGACGGCTATGCAGACGTCATCGAACTGCGACTCCCCCGGGAGCTGCCGATGCTGGCCCCCGGCCAGGAATGGCGCATGGTGTGGGATTCCGCGCTCGACCGCGCCGAGATCGGCAGCGGCATCGAATCCCGCTTCACCGGCACCGTGACCTACTACGACCGGCCCGATACGCCGCGCGGCCGGCGGTTCTGGCAGCGTGAGCGTTCGCCGCTGCAGACCGCGGTGGTGCTGGACTGGGACGCCCTGCCGCCCGTGCAGCGCATCGAGTTGATGACCACCCATGACCTGGCGAAGCGGGAGAAGGAGAAGCTGGAGCTGTTGCGCGGCCTGCTGACCTACTTCCACTACGCGAGCAAGGAAACCCGTCCCGAGGTGTTCCGCAGCGAGATCGAGCGGATCAACGCCGCGGTCCGGGAGACCCAGGACAGATGGCGCACCCGCCAACTCGACGAACCCACCGATGTCAGCCTGCGCTGGAGTAACGCCGAAGACGACTTGGGCAAACACCGCAGCGAGCCCGCCTGACGGCAAGGAGCCACCAATGACCGCACCGGTCCACTACAGCACCAAAGACTCCATCGCCGTCATCAAGATGGACGACGGCAAGGTCAATGCGCTGGGCCCGACCATGCAGCAGGCCCTGGGCGAGGCGATCGACCGGGCCGAGGCGGACGACGCCGGGGCGCTGGTGATCACCGGTAACGAGCGGGTTTTCAGCGGTGGCTTCGACCTGAAAATCCTGACCTCCGGCGAGGTGCAGCCCGCGATCGACATGCTGCGCGGCGGATTCGAGCTGGCGCATCGCCTGTTGTCCTATCCCAAGCCGGTGGTGATGGCCTGCACCGGCCACGCGATCGCGATGGGAGCGTTTCTGTTGGCGGCGGGCGATCACCGGATCGCCGCGCACGCTTACAACATTCAGGCCAACGAGGTCGCGATCGGCATGGTCATCCCCTATGCCGCGTTAGAGATCATGAAGCTGCGGTTGACGCCGTCGGCCTACCAGCAAGCCAGCGGGCTGGCCAAAACCTTCTTCGGTGAAACCGCCCTCGCCGCAGGCTTTATCGATGAAATCGTGTTGCCCGAGGTGGTGGTCGACCGCGCCGAAGAGGCAGCACGGGAGTTCGCCGGCCTGCATCAGCACGCGCACGTCGCCACCAAGCTGCGCACCCGCGCCGACGCCCTGGCAGCCATTCGCGCCGGCATCGACGGAATCGAAGCCGAATTCGGCGTGTGAACCGCTAAGGGCGTCCGCCCGAATCGGTTTCGCGGGCCGCTGCCGGGGAAGTCACCGGAATGGCCATTGATCGCATCGCGAACCCCTGGGGAACGCGGACTCCCTACGATCCCGGCACACGGTGGCCGGAACGTGTCGACACCTACCTGGCCGACGGGGTCATCGCCGACTCGGTGGACCGCTGGGTGCAATCGGCCGCGGTGTTGCATTCCAACGGCGACGGATTGGACATCGCCGTCAAGAACGGGCGGATCGTGGGGGTGCGCGGCCGCGCCGTCGACCGGGTCAACCACGGGCGGCTCGATCCGAAGGATCTGTTCGGCTGGCAGGCCAACGCCTCGATCGACCGGCTCACCACACCGATGGTCAGGGTCCGCGGCGAGCTCAAGCCGTGCGACTGGGACACCGCCATGCAGCGGATCGTGGACCGCACCAAGCACCTGCTCGACAGCTACGGCCCCAGCTCGATCGGCTTCTACACGTCCGGGCAGTTGTTCGCCGAGGCGTACTACACCCAGGGGGCCATCGCGCACGGGGCGATCGGCACCAACCACGTCGACGGCAACACCCGGCTGTGCACCGCAACGGCGGCCGAGGCGCTCAAGGAATCCTTCGGCTGCGACGGGCAGCCGGGGTCTTACACCGACGTCGACCACGCCGACGTCATCGCGTTGTTCGGGCACAACGTCGCCGAGACGCAAACGGTGCTGTGGGCCCGGATGCTGGACCGGCTAGCCGGCAACTCGCCGCCGGCGATCATCTGCGTCGACCCGCGGCTCACGCCGGTGGCCCGGCACGCCACGGTCCACCTGGCGCCGCTACCGGGTACCAATGTGGCGTTGATGAACGGCCTGCTGCACGAGATCATCGGCCACGGCTGGATCGATCAGGACTACATCGACTCGCACACAGTCGGTTTCGACGAACTGCGCGGCCGGGTCGAGGAGTTCCCGCCAGAGCGGGCGGCCGAGATCTGCGGGGTGGCGGCCGATGACATCCGGGATGCGGCGCGCCTGCTCGGCACGGCCGAGCGGTTGATGTCCACTGTGCTGCAAGGCTTTTACCAGTCCCACCAGGCCACCGCGGCGGCCGTGCAGGTCAACAACATTCACCTGGTGCGCGGCATGCTGGGCAAGCCAGGGTGCGGTGTTTTGCAGATGAACGGGCAGCCGACCGCGGAGAACACGCGCGAGTGCGGCGCCGACGGGGATCTGGCCGGCTTCCGTAACTGGTCCAACGACTCGCACGTCGAAGAGTTGGCGAAGCTGTGGAACCTCGAACCGCTGCAGATTCCGCACTACGGCCCGCCCACGCACGCCATGCAGATGTTCCGCTACGCCGAGGAGGGGACGATGCGGATGCTGTGGGTGACCGCCACCAACCCGGCGGTGTCGCTGCCCGAGCTGCCGCGGATCCGCGACATCCTGTCGCAGGAACGGCTGTTCCTCATCGTGCAGGACATCTTCATGACCGAGACCGTCGCGCTGGCCGACGTGGTGTTGCCCGCCGCGGCGTGGGCGGAAAAGACCGGCACCTTCACCAACGCCGACCGGACCGTGCACCTGTCCGAAAAGGCCGTGGAGCCACCGGGTTGCGCGCGTTCGGATCTCGACATCTTCCTGGACTACGCGCGGCGGATGGACTTCCGGGACTCCGACGGCCAGCCGTTTCCGCCCTGGACGGATCCGGAGTCGGCGTTCGAGGCGTGGAAGGATTGCACCGCGGGCCGGCCGTGCGACTACACGGGCCTGACCTATGACAAGCTGCGCGGCGGCAGCGGCATTCAATGGCCTTGTAACGCAGAGCATCCCGACGGCACCGAACGGCTGTATGCCGACGGAAAGTTCTGGGCGGCACCGGACTACTGCGAGGCCTACGGCAAAGACCTGATCACCGGCGCCCCGTTGCAGCCCGACGAGTACCGCTCGATGAACCCCTTCGGCAAGGCGATCATCAAGGCGGCCGAATATGTGCCCCCGCACGAGCGGACCAGCGCCGAGTTCCCGTTCGCGTTGATCAGCGGCCGCACCGTCTATCACTTCCATACCCGCACCAAAACCGCTCGGGCGCAGCAACTTCAGCGGGCCGCCCCCGACGTGTGGGTCGAGGTGTCGGATCGTGACGCGCGCCGCCTGGGCATCGCTGAGGGCGATCTCGTCGAGGTGAGCACGCCGCGCGGCTGCGTCGTGGCCGCCGCGCGTATCTGCGGCATCCGCGACGGCGTGTTGTTCGTGCCCTTCCACTACGGCTACTGGGATACCGGCGGCGAGGCTCATCATCGGGCCGGCAACGAGATGACGCTCACCGACTGGGATCCGGTGTCCAAGCAGCCGATCTACAAGACGGCCGCCGCCCGGCTGCGAAGGGTCCGGGCGGGGCGCCCCGAACGAAACGGCGCCGGGTACGCCCCGACCACGGCCGCATCCGCCCCGGTCAACGGCTCGGTGCCCGAGACCGAGGGTGGCGCGCTGGCCGGCGTCACCGAAGTCGTGGCGACGGGGAGCTGACCATGAAACTGAAAATGGCGATCCGCGAGCTGCACCGCTCCGAGCGCAAGCTGGCCCATCGACTCAACGTGGTGGCCGCGCGCCACCACAGCGATCAGGACATCTGCCACCTGGCGGGTGACATGGCCGGCTGGTCGCAGCAGCACATCGGCGAACTGGCGCGCCATGGCCGCCACTATGGCCTGCGCCTGTCGGCCTACCCCCGTACCGGCGCCATGACCGGGTCTCTGCAGGCGCGGCTCAGTGACCTACTGCGCCACCGGCCCGAGCCGGCCCTCGCGCTGCTGGCCGACCTGCGCCGGATTCACCGGCTGGCGGCGGGGGTGTCCCTGGATTGGGAGCTGCTGGCCCAGGGCGCACAGGCCGCCAAGGACTCCGAGCTGCTGGATTTGACGTCGCGGTGCCATCCCGAGACGTTACGCCAGATGCGCTGGGCCAACGCGATGCTCAAAGAGCTGTCCCCGCAAGTCTTGATGAACTAGAAAGGCGAACGCGGTGACCGCCCGTGGCCGCCACCGCTTCTGCTCGCCTCCTCGACGCCAGTCTGACACGTGCGGGGCGCCCCGTCACTTCACCGCGGCCGGACCGGGTCAATCGTCGGCCGCAACCCATTGATAGGGAAGGAATTTCCCGTCGAAGGTCACCACGACCCGATCGCCGGACGGATGCGGCTTCTTATGCACGTCGACGCTGAAGTTGATCGCGCTCATGATGCCGTCGCCGAATTGTTCGGCGATCACCTCCTTGAGGGCGCCCCCGTAGACCTGCAAAGCCTCGTAGAAGCGGTAGACGGTCGGATCCGTTGGGACCGCGGTGGGCAGTCCCCCTCGCATGGGCGACGCCGCCAGCACAGGTACCGCGGACTCGTCGAGCTTCAGCTTTGCGGCCAGCACCTTGGCCTGCTCAACCGGAATCGGGTGCTGGCCGAGCAACGCGGCCGTGGTCCACAGCAGCGGCCGGTCGATCGCGTCGGCCAGCTCTTGCCACGTCAACCCCTCCCGCAGCCGGGCTACCACGACCTGTTCGGTGGTCTCGGTTCTGTTCATAGCCGTCAAGCATGCCCGCCCGGGCTCATTCCGGCTTGGTGGCGGTGACCACGCGGGTGGCGAACCAGGGGCCGCCGTACCACATGCGCCAGCCGAGTCGCGCAGCCGGCCGGCGTGCTGGCGGGTCTCCCAAGGAGCCGAAGGTTTTTCGCCCTGCTGCTCACCAGTTGCCGTGGTGCACCACCTCGGCGAACGGGCGCCGGTTGGGCTTGCGGATCGGCGCGAGCGGACGATCGGCGGGGTAGCCCACCCCGAGCAGGAAAGCCACCAGGTACTCGTCGGGCACGCCCAAAATCGCGCGTGCCCTGTCCTGGTCGCCCACCGAGGAATGACCGGTCCCGAGCCCCAGGTCGGTAGCGGCGATCATCATCGCCATGGTGGCCTGGCCGACGTCGTAGTTGTCGGTGACCACCCGGCGCTCGTCGGGCGGCACCGGCACCACGATGGCGACCGCGGCCGCCGCCCCGGCGATGTGACCGGCGCCCCGCCAGACCGTGGACAGCTCCCGCAACTGGTCGCGGTCGGTGATGATGACGAAGTCCCACGGCTGGCGGTTCTTCGCCGAGGGCGCGCGCCAGCCGGCTTCGGCGATGCGGTGAAGATCCTCGGCCGGTATCGGCTTGCGCTGGTACTCCCGGACATTGCGGCGTGCGCAGATCGCGTCCCAAGCTTCCATCTGGTTCCCTCCAGTAACTGTTTTCCCGCATTAACCGGCGTAGGATCTGGTGAATTCCCAGGCAGCGATTGCGCGTTCGCCCGTAGTCTAGCTCCGGCACATGTGCGTGCACGGGCGCCAACGCAGCCAAACACTCTGGGCCACAACTCAACACGTTTTCGCGCGACGGCCATAGCGCTGGTGGCCGGCCGGTCGGATTGGTCCACCGCGTTTTCGGGAAGCCGGGGTGAACCAAATCAGCGGCCCAGTCGTGAACAACCGAATGGCCCCAAGTCAGAGAGGCGGGTAGCCGCCGTGGCAGAGCACCTGACGCCGCACTTCGAAGAGGTGCAGGCCCATTACGACCTGTCCGACGACTTCTTCCGGTTGTTCCTCGACCCCACCATGACTTACAGCTGCGCGTACTGGGATCGCAACCGGGACATATCGCTGGAAGAGGCGCAACTGCGCAAGATGGACCTCTCGCTGGGCAAGCTGGGTTTGCGGCCGGGCATGACGCTGCTGGACATCGGGTGTGGCTGGGGCGCCACGATGCGCCGCGCGCTGGAAAACTACGACGTCAACGTCATCGGTCTGACCCTGTCGGAGCATCAGGCCGGGTACGTGCAGAAACTCTTGGACGGGTTGAACACCCAACGCAGCAAGCGAGTGCTGCTGCACGGCTGGGAAGAGTTCGACGAGCACGCGGACCGGATCGTCTCCATCGGCGCGTTCGAGCATTTCGGGTACGACCGCTACGACGACTTCTTCGCGATGGCCCACCGCACCCTGCCCGAGGACGGGGTGATGCTGTTGCACACCATCACCATGCTGACCCCGCAGCAGATCGTCGAGCGTGAGCTGCCGATGACCGAGGAGCAGACGAGCTTCAACGAGTTCATCGCCACCGAGATCTTTCCGGGCGGCCAGTTGCCGGCGATCGAGATCGTGGAGTTTCACGCCTCGAAGATGGGCTTCAACCTCAAACGCCGACAGTCGCTGCGGCTGCACTACGCGCGCACACTCGACCACTGGGCCGAGGCTTTGCAGGCCCACCACCGCGAGGCCGTCGAGATCCAGTCCGAAGAGGTCTGCCAGCGCTACATGCGGTATCTGACGGGCTGCGCCAACGCATTCCGGGCCGGATACATCGACGTCAACCAGTTCACGCTGGCGAAGTAGGCCGCCGCGTCGGTGTCGGGGTTTATCGTGACACCGCAATGCCGTTACATCTGCACCGTGCCGAGCGCACCGATCTGTTGGCCGACGGTCTCGGCGCTCTGCTGGCCAACCCGCTGCCCGACCCGTTCGCCACCGAACTGGTGGTGGTGCCGGCGCGCGGCGTGGAGCGCTGGCTCAGCCAGCGACTGTCCCATGTGCTCGGGGCGCGCGGCGGCGACGGGGTGTGCGCCGGGGTCGCGTTCCGCAGCCCGGGCTCGTTGATCGTCGAGATCACCGGCACGGCCGACACCGATCCGTGGTCGCCGGACGCCATGGTCTGGCCCCTGCTGGAGGCCATCGATCACTCGCTGGACGAACCGTGGTGCCGCACGCTGGCATCCCATCTCGGTCACTTCCACACCGGCGCGGAGGCCGAGCTGCGCCAGGGCAGGCGGTACGAGGTCGCCCGCCGGCTGGCCGGGCTGTTCGACTCCTACGCCCGGCAACGCCCGCAACTGCTGGTCGACTGGGGCAACGGGGAGCTCGGTGATCTCGACGAGGACCTGCGCTGGCAGCCCGAGCTGTGGCGGGCGCTGCTCGCGCGGGTCGCCGCCGACCCGCCGCACATCCGCCACGCCAAAACCATCGCGCGGCTGCGAGCGGCGCCCAGCGAGCTGGCGCCGCGGCTGTCGCTGTTCGGGCACACCCGATTGACCCGCACCGACGTCGAGCTGTTGGAGGCGGTGGCCACCCACCACGAGCTGCATCTGTGGCTACCGCACCCCAGTGACGAGCTGTGGCGCGCGCTGGCCGGCGCGCACGGCGTGATTGCGCGGCGCGACGACGTCAGCCATCGCGCGGTGTTCCACCCGCTGCTCGCCACGCTGGGACGTGACCTGCGTGAGCTGCAACGCAGCCTGCCTGCGCAGGTTCGCACCGACGAATATCTGGCCGGGGACGCCCGCCCGGACACGCTGCTCGGCTGGCTGCAGTCCGATATCGCCGCCAATGCCGTTCGCCCACTTGGCCGCGCGCTGGCGGCCGACGACCGATCGGTGCAGATCCACAACTGCCACGGCCCGGCCCGCCAGGTCGACGTGCTGCGCGAGGTGCTGCTGGGCCTGTTGGCCGACGACCCGACGCTCGAGCCGCGCGACATCCTGGTGATGTGCCCGGACATCGAGACCTACGCGCCGCTCATCGTGGCCGATTTCGGCCTGGGCGACGTGGTGCACGGCGCGCATCCCGCCCACCAGCTGCGCGTGCGCCTGGCGGACCGCTCGCCGATTCAGACGAATCCGCTGCTGGGGGTGGCCGCGCAGCTGTTGGCGCTGGCGGCCGGCCGGGTGACGGCCAGCGAGGTGCTCAACCTGGCCCAAGCCCCGGCCGTGCGCGCCCGGTTCGGGTTCAGCGACGACGATCTGGAGGCCATCACCCGCTGGGTCCGGCAGGCGAACATCCGTTGGGGATTGGATCAGGAACATCGCCGGCCCTATCACGTCGACTTCGTCCACAACACATGGCGTTTCGGCATCGACCGGATACTGGCCGGCGTCGCGATGTCCGACGATTCGAACGCCTGGATCGACGCGACCCTGCCACTCGACGACGTCAGCAGCAATCG
Source organism: Mycobacterium arosiense ATCC BAA-1401 = DSM 45069 (assembly GCF_002086125.1). GTDB lineage: Bacteria > Actinomycetota > Actinomycetes > Mycobacteriales > Mycobacteriaceae > Mycobacterium > Mycobacterium arosiense. Next base: position 90,902 of record NZ_MVHG01000006.1, on the reverse strand, counting down.
CGTCCAATTGGCCGGCCAGTTGGCCGAATTCGTTGCGCGGCTGCAGCACGTCTTGGACGCGCTCGCCGGCGCCCGGCCGCTGACCGAATGGCTGGCCACGCTTGCCGACGGGGTCACGATGCTGACCCTGGTCCGCGACGCGGACGCCTGGCAGACCGGTCAGATGCAACGCGAGTTCGCCCAGACCGCGACGCACGCGGGATCCCGGGGCAACACCGTGCTGCGGCTGGCCGACGTTCGCGCGCTACTGACCCGGCGCCTCTCCGGTCGCCCGACGCGGGCCAACTTCCGCACCGGCACCCTGACGGTGTGCACCATGGTGCCGATGCGCTCGGTGCCACACCGGGTGGTGTGCCTGGTGGGCCTGGACGACGGGCTGTTTCCGCGCCTGGGCATCGTCGACGGTGACGACGCGCTGGCTCGCTGCCCGATGACCGGCGAACGCGACATCCGTTCCGAGGACCGGCAATTGCTGCTCGACGCGATCGGCGCGGCCACCGAGAAACTGGTCATCACCTACACCGGCGCCAACGAGTATTCCGGGCAGCCGCGCCCCCCGGCGGTGCCGCTGGCCGAGCTGCTGGACACCCTCGACGTGACCACGTCGACGAAGGTGCGCGACCGCATCGTCGTCGAACATCCGTTGCAGCCCTTCGATATTCGCAATGTGATCCCGGGCCGGCTGGTGCCGAACGTGGCGTTCAGTTTCGACCCCGCGGTGTTGCGCGCGGCGCGCGCGACCACCGACGACCACAGCGCACGACCGAAATTCATCTCGGCGCCGCTGCCCGCACCGCCGGCCGGCGACGTCATCCTCGCCGACCTGGTCGGCTTCTTCAGGGATCCGGTCAAGGGCTTCTTTCGCGCGCTGGAATTCACGCTGCCCTACGACGTCGACGGCGTGCAGGACGCGATGCCGGTCGACATCGACGGACTCGAGGAGTGGACGGTCGGCGACCGGATGCTGGGCGACATCCTGCGCGGCATGACACCCGACGATGCTCAGCAAGCCGAGTGGCGCCGCGGCACGCTGCCCCCTGGCCAGCTGGGCTGGCGCAAGGTCACCGAGATTCGCGACCAGGCCGCCCTGTTGGCCCGCGAGGCGCTGCGCCACAGGGAAAGCCACCGCCCGGCCGACGCCTACGACGTCGACGTCGATCTCGGCGGCGGGCGGCGCCTCACCGGCACGGTGTCACCGGTGTACGGCGACCGCTTGGTGTCGGTGACGTATTCGCGGCTGGACGGCAAACATCTGCTCGAATCGTGGATCCCGTTGCTGGCGTTGGTTGCTCATGATCCCGGCCGGGATTTTTCGGCGGTGTGCATCGGCCGGATGCGCAGGGGCACTACCACCCGGGTCGAGGGCCTGGGGCCGCCGTGCGAGGGTGAGGACGCGACCGAGATACTGCGCGAGCTGGTGGCGATCTACGACGCCGGGCGGCGTGAACCACTTCCGTTGCCCATCAGGACGTCCTACGCCTGGGCGTCCGCCCGGCACGGCGGTGAGGATCCGGTGACCGAGGCGCGATATCGATGGAAATCCACCGACCGCTACCCGGGTGAGGACCAGGCCCCGGCCCACGTGCGGGCGTGGGGAAAGGGCGCCCCGCTCGACGAGCTGATGCAGCCCCTGCGGCCCGGCGAGGAGTGCGACGGCGAAGACAACCGGCTCGGCGCCTACGCGGCCCGTGTCTGGCTGCCGCTGCTGCGCGCCGAACGGAAGCCGGTCTGATGGATCGCTTCGACCTATTGGGTCCGCTGCCGGCCGAGCGCTCCACCACCGTGCTGGAGGCCAGCGCGGGAACCGGCAAGACTTTCGCGTTGGCTTCGCTGGTGACCCGGTATGTCGCCGATGGGGCGGCGACGCTGGACCAGATGCTGCTCATCACCTTCGGCCGGGCCGCCAGCCAGGAGCTCCGCGAACGCGTCCGCTGTCAAATGGTCGACGCGGTACGCGCTTTCACCGATCCGTCGACCGTCGGTGGCAACCAGGTGGTGGCGCACCTGCTAAACGGCACCGACGAGCAGCGCGCGGCCCGTCACCAGCGTCTTCGCGACGCACTGGCCGGCTTCGACGCGGCGACGATCGCCACCACCCACCAGTTCTGCCAGCTGGTGTTGCGCTCGCTCGGCGTGGCCGGGGACACCGCGGCGAGCGTGACGCTGCTCGACAGCCTCGATGACCTGGTCACCGAGATCGTCGACGACCTGTACCTGGCCCACTTCGGGCGGGAGCGCGACGATCCGGTACTGCACTACCGCGAGGCGCTGCGGCTGGCCCGCGAGGTGGTGAAGAACCCGTCCACGCAGCTACGGCCGCGCGAACCTGATCCGGACTCCCATGCCGCCGTCAGCCTCGGGTTCGCCAATGACGTTCTGGCCGAGCTTGATACGCGCAAGCGGCGGCTGGGCGTTCTCGGCTACGACGACCTGCTGATCCGGCTGGCCGACGCGCTGGCCACCGAGGGCTCCCCCGCCCGGCTGCGGATGCATCAACGCTGGCCGATCGTCATGGTGGACGAGTTCCAGGACACCGACCCGGTGCAATGGCAGGTGATCGACCGGGCGTTCAGCGGGCGCTCCACCGTCATCCTCATCGGAGATCCGAAGCAGGCGATCTATGCGTTTCGCGGTGGTGACATCGTCACCTATCTGCGGGCGGCCGAGACGGCGGGTCAGCGCAAGACGCTGGACACCAACTGGCGCAGCGATTCCGCGCTGCTGCAGCGGTTGCAGGTGGTGCTGCGTGGCGCCCAGCTCGGTGACCCCGCGATCGTGGTGAACGACGTCGACGCGCATCACCGCGGTCACCGGCTCGCCGGTGCTCCGCACAACGAGCCGTTCCGGCTGCGGGTGTTGGCGCGAAAGACGTTGGGACGCCGGGGTGTTCAGAACCTGCCGATCGACCAGGTGCGCGAGCACATCGGCGCGGACCTCGCGTCGGACATCCGCACGCTGCTGGCCAGCGGTGCCACCTTCGACGGCAGACCGCTGCAGGCCCGCGACATCGCGGTGATCGTGGAGAAGCACCGGGACGCGCACGCCTGCTTCACCGCCCTGTGCGATGCGGGCGTTCCCGCGGTTTACACCGGCAACTCCGACGTGTTCACCTCCGAGGCCGCCGAGGATTGGCTGTACCTGCTGGAGGCCTTCGATCAGCCGCACCGCCCCGGCATGGTGCGCGCCGCCGCGGCGACGATGTTCTTCGGCGAGACGGCCGAGACGCTGGCGGCAGGCGGTGACGCCCTCACGGATCGGATCGCGAAAACCCTGCGGGAGTGGGCCGGTCACGCCCGCGAACGCGGCGTCGCGGCCATCTTCGAGGCCGCCCAATTGCTGGGCATGGGCAACCGCGTGCTCGGCTGGCAGGGCGGCGAGCGGCACATGACCGACCTGGCCCATGTGACCGAGCTGCTGCAGGATGTCGCGCACCGCGAGCACTACAGCCTGCCCGCGCTGCGCGATTGGCTGCGCCGGCAGCGTGACGAGCGCAGCGGCGCACCCGAACGCAACCGCCGGCTGGACAGCGACGCCGCGGCCGTCCAGATCATGACCGTCTTCGTCAGCAAGGGTCTGCAGTACCCGATCGTGTACCTGCCGTTCGCGTTCATCCGCAACACCCAGGACAGCGACGTGGTGCTTTTCCATGACGAGGACGGCACGCGTTGCCTGCACGTCGGGGGCAAGGACAGCCCCGACTTCAAAGCCGTTGAACGGCTGGGACGCAAAGAAGACGCCAGCGACGACAGCCGCCTGACCTACGTCGCGCTGACCAGGGCACAATCCCAGGTGGTGGCGTGGTGGTCGCCGGCGTACTACGAGCCCAACGGCGGCCTGTCGCGGCTGCTGCGCGGCCGGCGGCCCGGCGAGCCTGTGGTGCCCGATCGGTGTGAACCCGCGAAGGTCTCCGACGACGACGCCCTGGCCCGGCTGCGCGAGTGGGAGGCAGCCGGCGGGCCGGTCATCGAGGAGTCGGTGGTGGTGGCGGCCCCGTCGCTGCCCGCCGAGCCGGTGCCACGGCGCCTGGAGAATCGCCACTTCCACCGCGGGGTCGACACCGGGTGGCGGCGCACCTCTTATTCCGGTCTGATCCGGGCGGCGCAGGTTAGCGGGGTGAGCAGCGAACCCGAAATCGGCGAGCTGAACGACGAAGTCGGCGACATCCCGCTGGTGTCCGCGGTGTCCGGACCGGACGTGCCCTCTCCGATGGCCGACCTTCCCGCGGGCGCCTCGTTCGGCACGCTGGTCCACGCGGTGCTGGAGACGACCGACCCCTTCGCCGCGGACCTGGCCGCCGAACTGGAGACGCAGATCCGGGCGCACTCGACGTGGTGGCCGGTTGCCGTTGCCCCCGAGGAGCTGGCCGCGGCGATGGTGCCGATGCACGACACGCCGCTGGGCGCGTTGACGGGCGGCCTCACGCTGCGCCGGATTGGACTACCAGATCGGTTGCGCGAGATGGACTTTGAGTTGCCGCTGGCCGGAGGCGATCGTCGTTCGACGGCAGCGGCGGTGCGGCTGGCGGATCTGGCGCCGCTGTTGCGCGAGCACCTGCCGGCCGACGACGTGCTGGCATCGTATGCCGACCGGCTGACCGAACCGGGCCTGGGCGATCAGCCGCTGCGCGGATACCTCACCGGTTCCATCGACGCCGTTCTGCGCGTACCCGACGGGGCCGGACACCGCTTCGTGGTGGTGGATTACAAGACCAACCGGCTCGGGGACCCAGAACGGCCGCTGACCGCCGCCGACTACGACCGGTCACGGATGGCCGAGGCGATGTTGCACTCGGACTATCCGCTGCAGGCGCTGCTGTATTGCGCCGTGCTGCAACGGTTTTTGCGATGGCGATTGGCGGATTACGACCCAAGCCGGCACCTCGGCGGCGTCCTGTATCTGTTCCTGCGAGGCATGTGCGGCGCCGATACGCCGGTGCTCGACGGCCACCCGGCGGGCGTCTTCGATTGGCAGCCGCCCTGGCCGTTGATTGCGGCGCTGTCGGACCTGCTCGACGCGCGGGGGGTGGCCGCGTGACGGTCGAGGCCATGTTTGCGACCGGGCTGCTGCGCGCATTCGGCGATGCCGGCATTTTCGAGCCCGCCGATATCCATGTGGCGCAACGGCTTACCGCACTCACCGGCGAGTCCGACGAGCGGGTGGCGCTCGCGGTCGGCCTGGTGGTACGCGCGCTGCGGGGCGGGTCGGTGTGCGTCGATCTACGCGCGGTGCCCGACCAGGTGAGTGCGACCGACCTGCCCTGGCCGGAGCCCGGTGACTGGATGGCGGCGGTGCGGGCCAGCGCGCTGCTGCGAACGCCGCCGGTGCTGCGGCTGCTGGGGGATCTGTTGTACTTCGACAGGTACTGGCTCGAGGAGGAGCAGGTCTGCACCGACCTGTTGGCGCTTTCGGTGACGCCCGATGCCGTCGAATCATCCACCTGCGACCGGCTTTTCCCAAACGGCTACGAAGAACAGCGGGCCGCCGCCGAGATCGCTGTGTCCCAGGCGCTGACCGTATTGACGGGCGGGCCCGGCACCGGCAAGACCACCACCATCGCCCGCCTGCTCGCCCTGCTGGTCGAACGGGCCGAGCGTGCGGGCCGGCCGCGTCCCCGGATCGCGCTGGCCGCGCCGACCGGCAAGGCGGCGGCCCGGTTGGCCGAGGCGGTGGCCGCGGGAATCGAGGAGCTGCCCGCGGCGGACAGGGCGCGGCTGACGGGTCTTCCGGGAACGACGCTGCATCGGCTCCTGGGCCCCCGGCCGGATACGTCGGTGCGGTTCAAGCACAATCGCGGCAATAGGCTGCCGCACGATGTCATCGTGGTCGACGAAACGTCGATGGTGTCGTTGACCATGATGGCCCGGCTGGCCGAAGCCGTCCGGCCGGACACCCGGCTGATCCTGGTGGGCGACCCCGACCAGTTGGCGTCGGTGGAAGCGGGCGCTGTGCTGGCCGACCTGGTGGACGGGTTGGCCGGTCGCGACGATGTCCGGGTGGCCGCCCTGCGCACCCCCCACCGATATGGCACGTCGATCGGTGCCCTGGCCGAGGCGATCCGGGTCGGTGACGCGGACCGCGTCCTGCAGTTCTTGGCGGTCGGCGGCGAGCACATCGAGTGGGTGGACGCCGAGCGCCCGGCCGACCGGTTGCGTGAGGTGCTGGTTGCGCACGCGTTGCGGCTGCGCTCGGCCGCGCTGCTGGGCGCGGTGCACCAGTCCCTGGCCACGCTCGACGAACACCGGTTGTTGTGTGCGCACCGCGAGGGACCCTACGGCGCGACGCACTGGAATACCCAGGTGCAGAAGTGGATTGGCGAAGCGACCGGACAGCCGGCCTGGTCGCAGTGGTATGCCGGGCGTCCGCTGCTGGTGACGGCGAACGACTATGGGCTGCGCCTCTACAACGGCGACACGGGCGTGACGGTGGCCGGTGCGGACGGTCTGCGGGCCGTCATCGCCGGCGCGACCGGGCCGCTGGAATTCGCGACCAGCCGACTGGGCGAGGTGGAGACCATGCACGCCATGACCATCCACAAGAGCCAGGGCAGCCAGGCCGACGAAGTGACGGTGCTGATACCGCCGGACGATTCGCGTCTGCTGACGCGCGAACTGTTCTATACGGCGGTGACCCGCGCGAAGAACAAGGTGCGGGTGGTGGGCCCCGAGGCGTCGGTCCGCGCGGCGATCGAACGCCGGGCGGTGCGGGCCACCGGGTTGCGGCAGCGGCTGCGGGCCGGCGCGACGTGACGGCCGGCATGGACGAAAACGACACTCCCCCAGGGCCATCGCGGCGTGCCCACATCGCGCGGCTAGCCGTGTTCGCCGGGTTTTTGGCCCTCGTCTTTTATCTGGTGGCCGTGGCGCGGGTGATCAACATCGACGAGATCCGGGGCGTGGTGTCGGCCACCGGGCCGGCGGCGCCCCTGACCTATGCGGTGGTCTCGGCGGTGGTCGGCGCGTTGTTCGTTCCGGGCTCGATACTGGCCGCGGGAAGTGGGTTGCTGTTCGGCCCTTTACTGGGTGTCTTCGTGACGCTGGGCGCGACGGTGGGCACCGCGCTCGTCGCGAGTTTCGTCGGCCGCCGCGCCGGTCGCGCCAGCGCGCGGGCACTGCTGGGGATGCAGCGGGCCGATCGCATCGACGCCCTAATCGGACGCCGGGGACTCTGGGCGGTCGTCGGGCAGCGCTTCGTCCCCGGCATCTCGGATGCGCTGGCCGCCTACGCCTTCGGGGCGTTCGGAGTTCCGTTGTGGCAGATGGCCGTTGGTGCGTTCATCGGTTCGGCGCCGCGGGCGTTCGCCTATACCGCGCTGGGCGCCTCGATCGGGAATCGGTCATCGCCCTTGGCCTACGCGGCGGTCGTGGTGTGGTGCGTGAGCGCGATCGCCGGCGCGTTCGCCGCGCATCGCGGATATCGCCGATGGCGTGGGCACTCCCGCCGCGACGAGGACGGTACGCCCGAGCCGGAATCCGAAGCACGCTAGCGAAGCGGACGATCGTCTCGGCCGGGATTTGTCGGTGGTGGTTGCGATGATGTCGTTGTGTCGTTGATCGCTTCCGCTGAGGCTGTGGTGGCCCGTTCTGGTGGGCGTCGTGAGGTGTTGTTTGAGGAGTTGGCGGAGTTGACCGGTCAGCGCAATGCGATTGATGGGCGCATCGTGGCGATTGTGGCCGAGATCGATCGCGACGAGTTGTGGGGTGCTACCGGGGCGCGGTCGGTGCCGGCGTTGGTGGCCTGGAAGACCGGTGGTGCGCCGGCCAACGCGCACACGATCGCCACCATCGCGGGTCGGCTGCGAGAGTTCCCGCCTTGTGCCCAGGGGATGCGGGAGGGCCGGCTGTCGGCCGATCAGGTCGAGGTGATCGCCGCGCGCGGCGGTGCGGGATCCGATGAGCATTACGCGGGGCTGGCCGCGGTCGCCGCGGTGTCGCAGTTGCGTACCGCGGTCAAGCTGGAACCGCGACCCGAACCCCCGCACCTGCGCCGCAGCCGCAGCGTTCGCTCACCAAAACCTCCGACGAGGAGGGCCGTTGCTATCGGATCACCCTTGGCCGGCTGGATGCGGCGACGTTCGACGCGGCGTTGGCGGCGCAGCGGGAGGCGCTGATCGCCGAGTGGAAACGCGACCACGACAACCGCGAGCGCGCCGGCGATCGGGTAACGCCGGTGCCGGGCACGGTCGAGGCGTTCATGCGTCTGGTGGAGGCGGGGTGGGACGCCGCGGCCACCCGCCGCCCGCACCGGCAGCACACCACGGTGGTGGTGCACCTCGACGTGGCCCAGCGTGCCGCCGGGCTGCATCTGGGGCCGTTGCTCACCGCCGCCGAACGCCAATATCTGACCTGTGATGCCACCTGCGAGGTGTGGTTGGAACGGGCCGGGGAGGTCCTTGGTGCCGGGCGGGCGAGCCGGCTGATCAGCCGGCGGCTTCGCCGCGCCCTTGAGCACCGCGACCGCACCTGCGCGGTGCCCGGCTGTGGGGCCACCCGCGGTCTGGCACGCCCACCGACCCGGGCCCCGCCCGCCGTCCCACCGTGTCCCGGGCCCACCGGCGAACGCGCCGACTGGTGGTGGTATGAACCCTTCCAACCCCAAGCACCACCAACCAACAATTAGTGGCACAAGGGATTTAAAGCCGCTAACTCGCCGCGCGCTGCGCCGCCACGAACAGATTGCTGGGCACGTAGTCGCGGACTTCCTCCGGCGCCGCACGCCCATAGCCGGCCATCAATTCGTCGGTCGGTGTCACCGTCACCTCCCAGCCGTGGCGACCGAACCATTCGCCGACGTCCTCGCGTTCCTCGAAATACCAGAGCTCGTCGGTCCGGGGAATCTCACGATCCGGGTCCACGCCGGCCATCAGCCCGCGGATCCGGTCCATCCGCTCGCGGCGCTTGGCGCGGGCCTGCGGGTCGAGGAACTTCGGACCCAAGGCCTCCACGGCGACCCGGCTGCCGGGCGCCGTGAGCCCCTGGATGCGCTCGAACAGTAGGTCCTGCGCGGCCGCCGGCAGATACGGCATCAGTCCCTCGGCCGACCAGACGCTGGGCGCGGCGGCGTCAAAACCCGCCCGCCGCAACGCGGCCGGCCAATCCTGGCGCAGGTCAACCGGCACCGCGACGCGGTTGCAGGCGGGCTGCGCCCCGTGTTCGGCCAACGTGGCCGCCTTGAAGTCCAGCACCTTGGTCTGGTCGAGCTCGTAGACCGTCGTGCCCGCCGGCCACGGCAACCGCCAGGACCGCGCGTCCAGTCCGGCCGCCAGGATCACCGCCTGGCGGATGCCGGCTCCGGTGGCTTCGAGGAAGAACTTGTCGAAAAACGCTGTGCGGGAAGCCATGTAACCCACCATCGACTGCATCTGCAGCGGCAACGTCGGCTCGGCCTCGATGATCTCGTCCGGCAACGGCGCCGCGGAATGCCAGTTCCACACGCCGTCCCCGGCGGCATCCAGGAAAACCTGCGCGAATGGGTCCGTGATCAACGGGTTTTCGCTGCGGGTCTCCGCTGCGCGAGCCGAGGCCACCCCCAGCGCGGTGGCCCCAACGCTTTCGGTGATCTCCCAGCTGTCGTTGTCCGTCCTGGGCACAGTCAGTTTCCTCCCGTCCGCTGCGCAGACACGAACAGCGTCTGCGGTGTGGCGTCGTCGACGTCTTGTGGTGGCCTGCGGTCGTAACCGGCCATCAGCTCGGGGGCCGGGGTCACGGTCACGTCCCAGCCGTGCCGACCCAGCCAGTCGGCCACGTCTTCGCGTTCCTCGAAGTACCACAGGTCTTGCACGTCGGGAATGTCGCGCTCGGGATCGAGTTCGGCCATCAGGTCGCGGACCCGCTGCATGGTCTGGCGTTGCCTGGCGCGGGCGCCCTCGTCGAGGAAGTCGGGACCGGGCGCCTCGACCGCAATCCGGCTGCCCGGCGCGCCCAGCGCCTGTACCCGCTCGAACAACGACTCTTGCGCGGCCGCCGGCAGAAACGGCAGCAGCCCCTCGGCCGACCACACGCTGGGCGCGTCAGCGTCAAATCCGGCCTCCCGTAAGGCGGACGGCCAGTCGTGACGCAGGTCTACGGCAACGCTGACCAGCTCGCAGGTCGGCTCGGCGCCCTTGTCGCGCAGCGTCGACGCCTTGAACTCCAGCACCCGCGGCTGGTCCAACTCGTACACCGTGGTGCCGTCCGGCCAGGGCAACCGCCACGCCCGCGAGTCCAGCCCCGCCGCCAAAATCACCACCTGCCGCGCGCCCGCGCCGGTCGCATCGAGGAAGAACTGGTCGAAGAACGCCGTCCGCGCGGCCATGTAGTCGACCATCCCCTGCATCCGCGGCTTCAGGTCCGGTTCGATCTCGGCGATGCGGGCGGGCAGATTGGGGGCCGCGAACCAGTCCCACATGCCCGGCCCGGCGGCCCGCAGGAACACCCGCGCGAACGGATCGCTGATCAACGGGTTCTCACTGTCGGTCTCCGCGGCCCGGGCCGCCGCCACGCCCAGCGCCGTCGCGCCCACGCTTTCGGTGATCTCCCAGCTGTCATTGTCCGTCCTGCCCACGCCGCCGCCTTCCCGAATTCGCTAGCACACCTACCTACCCGACCCTACGCGCGCCGGATGAGTGCAAGCTGTCAACCAACCGGGTATTGGGTTAACTTGTCGGCGGGCCACTGCGCAGGCCGAAAGCAAGGCTCAGCGGTGCGAAGCGAAGCCGAAGGATCCTCAATACATGCGAGTTGACGGGCGCGACATCATCGTTTCCGGCAACCTGCTGCAGCCATTGACCCGTCGGACCAACGACATCCTGCGGCTGATCCTGGCCTTGCTCTTCGTGGCGCTGGTGATCACGGGGTCGGTGATCACCCGCCCGCAGTGGATCGCGCTGGAGAAGTCCGTCTCGCAGATCGTCGGCGTCTTATCGCCGACCCAATCCGACGTGGTGTACCTGATCTACGGATTGGCGATCGTGGCGTTGCCGTTCATGATCCTCATCGGCCTCATCGTCGCCGGGCAGTGGAAACTGCTGGGCGCCTACGCCACCGCGGGGCTGAGCGCGATCGTGTTGTTGTCGATCAGCGGCACCGGCCTCGCCGCGCCGCGGTGGCACTTCGACGCCCTCGACCGGCTGACCACGTTGCCGGCCCAATTGCTCGACGACCCGCGGTGGATCGGGATGCTGGCGGCGGTGCTGACGGTTTCGGGTCCCTGGCTGCCGGCGCGCTGGCGGCACTGGTGGTGGGCGCTGCTGCTGGCCTTCGTCCCCATCCATCTGGTGGTCAGCGCCATCGTCCCGGCGCGCTCGTTGGTGGGCTTGGCCGTCGGATGGGTCGTCGGCGCGCTGGTGGTGCTCGTCGTCGGCACACCCGCGCTCGAGGTGCCGTTGGACGCCGCGGTGCGCGCCCTGGCCAAGGCCGGCTTCGCGGTCTCGCGGCTCACCGTGGTCCGGCCGGCCGGCCGTGGCCCGCTGATCCTCTCGGCCGATGGCGAACATCTCGGCGACACGGCGGTGATCGAGCTGTACGGTCCGCATCAGCGCAGCGGCGGAGCGCTGCGCCAGCTCTGGGGGAAGCTGAAGCTGCGCGACGCCGAAACCGCGCCCCTGGTCACCTCCATGCGCCGCGCCGTGGAGCACCGCGCGCTGATGGCGATCGCGATCGGCGACGCGGGCCTGGCCAACACGGCGACGGTCGCCGTCGCGCCGCTGAGCCGGGGCTGGATGCTGTACTCGCACCGGCCCCCTTGTGGCACCCCCATCGACGAATGCGCGCAGACGACTCCCGTTGCCCGGCTGTGGGAATCGCTGCGGGTCCTCAACGACCGCCAGATCGCCCACGGTGACCTGCGCAGCCACCACATCACGGTCGACGACGACACCGTGATGTTCGGTGGATTCGGCAGCGCCGAATACGGGGCGACCGACGCCCAACTGCAATCCGACATCGCGCAACTACTGGTGACGACGTCCGCGCTGTACGACCCGAAGTCCGCGGTGCGCGCCGCGATCGAGGTGTTCGGCAAGGACACCATCCTCTCCGCATCGCGGCGGCTCACGAAAGTCGCTGTGCCGCGGTTGCTTCGGCGGTCCATACCGGACGCCGGAACCGTCATTTCCGGCGCGCGGGCCGAGGTCAAACGCCAAACCGGCGCCGATCAGATCAAGCCCCAGACCATCACCCGGTTCACCCGGAGCCAGATCGTGCAGCTGGTGCTCTTCGGTGCGCTGGTCTATGTCGCGTATCCGTTCATCAGCACGGCGCCGACATTCTTCTCCCAACTGCGGACGGCGAACTGGTGGTGGGCGCTGCTGGGGCTGCTGGTGTCGGCGCTGACGTATGTCGGCGCGGCCGCCGCGTTGTGGGCCTGCGCCGACGGCATGGTGAACTTCTGGACGCTGTCAATTGCCCAGGTGGCCAACACCTTTGCCGCGACAACCACACCGGCGGGCGTCGGTGGGCTGGCGCTGAGCACGCGGTTCCTGCAAAAGAGCGGCATGTCGGCGATGCGGGCGACCGCGGCGGTGGCCCTGCAGCAGTCGGTACAGGTGATCGCCCACCTCGCGCTGCTGGTGCTGTTCAGCGCGGCCGCCGGGGCCTCGATGAACCTGCGGCATTTCGTGCCGAGCGCGACGCTGCTGTATCTGATCGCCGGGATCGCGCTGGGCATCGTCGGTGCGTTCCTGTTCGTGCCCACGCTGCGCAAGTGGCTGGCGACCGAGGTGCGCCCCAAGCTGAACGAGGTGGTGACCGATCTGGTCAAGCTTGCCCGCGAACCGCGGCGGTTGGCGCTGATCCTGCTGGGCTGTGCGGGTACCACTCTCGGCGCGGCGCTGGCGCTGTGGGCTAGCATCGAAGCCTTCGGCGGCGGAACGACTTTCGTCGCCGTCACGGTGGTCACCATGGTCGGCGGCACGCTGGCCTCCGCGGCCCCCACGCCCGGCGGCGTCGGGGCCGTCGAAGCGGCGCTGATCGGCGGCCTGGCCGCGTTCGGTGTGCCGGCGGCCATCGGCGTGCCGTCGGTCCTGCTGTACCGGATGCTCACCTGCTGGCTGCCGGTCTTCGTCGGCTGGCCCGTGATGCGGTGGCTGACCACCAACGAGATGGTCTAGTTCTCGGAATCGGCCTGTGCGACCACGAGAACCGTTAAGGTGCGCCGGCTTTGGCCGACGGTTGTGGTCAAGGACGCCAGGTAGTAATCCTCGGGCACCGACGGCGCGACGGTGATGGAAACGGTGACGCGGGCCGACCCGTCGGCGTCGAAGTGACCTGATGCCGGCTGCACGCCGATGCCGGCGTCCGAGGAGGTACCCGTGACGGCGTAGCCGTCGGCGGTGTCGGTCATGCGTTGCGCATCAACGGTGACGGTGCCCGTGTGTCCGGGCGCGATCGTGACGACGGGTTGAGCAACGTTGACGGCCACCGCCGAGCCGCCCGCCCCGAACGACGGTGGCGCATCGGATTGTGCTGTTCCCCAACGCTTGTCGGGATAGGCCGCAAGCGAGTACGCCAGCGTGCCGCCGGTGCGGATGATCGACTCGGGCAGCGCCGTGTGGTCGGTGGCCTGACCGTCGACCCTCAAGCCACTGATGAATTTGAGGTGGTGCGGTCCGGAGGCGCCCGGGGCAAAGATCCGGATGGATTTGTTCGCCGGCAGCGTGATGGCGACGCGGTCGAACAGCGGCGCGCCCACCGTGAGGATCGGCGTTCCCGGCGTGGCCGGGTAGAGCCCCATCGCCGCCCACACGTACCAGCTGGCCAGCGCGCCCAGGTCATCGTTGCCCGGCTCACCGTCGGCGGTCGGGGCGAAGAGCCCGCGCACCCGGTCGACGGTGCGCTGGGTCTTCCACGGTTGACCGATGTAGTTGTACAGCCACGGCACACCGAAACTCAGTTCGTTGCCGGCCCACAGGTAGGGCTGGTTGGGGCCGACGTTGAGCTTGTCGGTGAAGCGGTCGAGCCGGTCGGCCACGGCCGCGCGGCCGCCGAGCGCGGTCACCAGTCCCGCCACGTTGTGCGGCACCGACCAGACGTACTGTTCGGCATTGCCCTCGTCATAGCCGACCTGGCCGAAGTTCTCCGGCGCCACTACAACCCCGGGCCCGGGGCGGAAGAAGCCGGTCCAGCTGCGCGGCAAGATGTATCGCGTGGTGGGGTTGAACAGGTTCTGCCAATACTGTGCCCGGTTCGCGAATTCGGCGGCGGTCGCGGCGTCGCCCAGCGAGTCGGCGAATCGGGAAATGGCGAAGTCGTCGATCGACCACTCGAGGGTGATCGACGCGTCGGCGATCCAGCCGTTGCGGCCGAACTCCAACGTGAACGGCGCATACCCGAGCCGCAGGTAGGTGCCGATGCCGCGGCGCTCGATGTAGCCCGCCAGGCCCACACCGCCTTTGGTCGCCCCGTCCACCATGTAGCGCAACGCCGTTTTGGTGTCGAAGTCTCTGGCCCCGAACGTGTTCAGGTTCGCGATGAGCGGGGTCACGCTGTCGCCGCTCATCTCCCCGGTCGCGGCGTTGGCGAACGCCCAGCGCGGTAGGGCGCCGCTCTGCTCGGCGTCGTTCACCAGAGATTGGGCCATGTCGCTGGCCCGCTCCGGAAACAGCAACGCCTGCAGCGCCGCCAGGCATCGGTAGGTGTCCCAGTCGGAGAAGTTGGCGTATTGCGTGTGCCCGGCGGTGACCGTGTGGATGGAGCCGTCGAACCCGACGTAGCGTCCGTCGGCGTCGTTGAACATGTTGGGGTGCAACAGCGATCGGTACAGGGAGGTGTAGAAGGTGGTCAGATCGTCGACGTTGCGGCCGGCCACCGACACGCGAGACAGCGCGGCGTTCCATTCGCGTGATGCGGCGCCGCGAACGTCGTCGAACCCCGCCGTGTTCTCGGCCACCAGGTTTGCCCGCGCCCCCTCGATCCCGACGTAGGAGATGGCGGTTCGCACCTCGAGCGTCGAGCCGGCCGGGAATTCGACATATCCGCCGCTGTACGGCGCGTTGGCGCTGCGAGCGCCGGCGTAGACGGCACTGCCATCCCAGGACCCGAAGGCGGTGAAGGGCTGGTCGAATTTCATCGCGAAATACACCGTGTAGGCGTTCGGTTTGTCGCAGAACCCCCCGCTGGTGGCCCATCCGGTGATCGTGGTGTTGTCCTCCCCGATCTGGATGGTCGCGCGCGAGTTGCCCGCCAGCGACGACCCCGAGCGCACCTGGAGCAGCGCGGGCCGGCCGTTGCGCGGGTAGCTGAACCGGCCGACGCCCGTGTGCGGGGTCGCGGTGAGTTCCGCTTTCACCCCGGTGCCGGGGAACCGCACGGTGTAATAGCCGGGCACACCCTGCTCGCTGTCGTCGTGGGCGATGCTCTCGGCGGTGTTCCAGGGTTGCGGACCGATCCCGCCGGTGACCGGCAGCATCGAGATGTCGCCGAACGCAGCGCATCCCACCGATGCGTGGGTCATGCTGAAGCCGGTGACGCGCGGGTTGTCGTAGTTGTAACCGGCGTAGTTGCCCACGGTGTCCGGCGAGTACTGCACCATCCCGAAGGGGACGGTGGCGCCCGGGAAATTGTTGATCTCCCCCACCGTCTCGCCACCCGTCCCGGTGCCGATGAGCGTGACAACGTGGTCGACCGGATTCGCCACGAACACCGGCGGGCCGTCGTATCCCTTGGGTGGGGCCGCGGCGATGAAGACCATGAAGACAGCCGACGCCGCCATGACCGCAATGAGGGCCCGCCGCGACCGCATACCTGTCTAATACTCCGAAAACGACTGGAAAATGCGGTATTCGCGTGGTGTTTCGGCCAGCGAATTGGATAACTATTGGCGCGCGAGGGGCTGCCGCCAAAAAGTCCATGGTACCGGCCCGGTTTTCGGGACATTGGACGACGTCGTCGTCTGCCACGTGAGCGCCCAGGTGATCGACGGCACCATAGCGCCGCACCGCTCAGGTGGCCTCGTCGGGCGCACGCAGGTGGGCGCTTCGCAGGCGCCGGTCGAACCGCGAGCGCGCGGTGATGACCTCTTTGCCCAGTGCCGAGAAGTCCTCGGCGATCCGTTGGGCGAGCAGCCCGAGCTTCGTGTTTCCCGATTGGGACAGCGTTTTGAGCATGTTGAACGCGGCGTCTTCGTCGATGCCGTAGATCAGCATCAGCATGCCCTTGGTCCGCTCGATCACGCCGCGGCGCCCGGCGATTTCGGCGACCTTCGCGCTGATGGATTCCTCGCGGCTGCGGGCGGGCGTCGGCGTGATTTCGATGTAGAAGCCATGCGTCCCGACGACGTTGCCGTCGTCATCGCAGAATCGGTCGCCCACCACCAAGACGTGGTGGATCATGCCGGCGGTGTCCACGATGCGATGCCGTGTGCTGAATGCCTGACGACGCCTGATCATGTCGTTGATGCCGTCGGCCACCTGGGGACGATCGGCCGGATGCTTGTGCGACAGCACCAGTTCCGTGGTGGGTGTCACGGTGCCGGGCCGGTACCCGTGCATGCGCTGAACCTGGTCGGACCATACCCAGCGGTGGCCTTCGAAGTAGAAGCGGAACCAGCCCGCGCATTGCGGGGTCGCGCCGGCCAGGCCCCGCTCGATCGCCGCGGCTTGGCTGTCTAATTGCCAATCCACGGCTGACGTTTCGCGTTGTGGGCGGCAGAATTCGGTAGCGATCGCAGCTGGATCGCTACCGCCCCGGCGGGAAGACCGGCACTGCACATGCAGGAGTGGGATACGCCCATGGCGGTTAGGTTACATTTTCCGACCGGGGGTCATGCCCGGAATGTGAAAAATTGCCGGACGAGTAAGTTTGCGCGTTAGATCCGCCGCCGCAGCCGTTCGACGAGGTCGACCAACTTCGCGTGATGCGATCCGGGCCAATAGATCCGGCCGCATTGCGCGCACCGACTGAAGTCGTCGTAGTGCTCGCGGGTCAGCGGCTCCAGCTGATCGATCACGTCCTTTTTGGCGACCGGAGCCAACATTCCGTTGCAGCGCACACACCGGCTCAGCGGCGCCAGCAGTCGCTGCAAATCGAGCCGGCGCATGACGGCGACCGCCTGCTCCTCCGGGTCGTCGGGGCGAACAAACAGCCCATGGGTGACGGCGCGGCGCTTCAACAAGCCGCGGTCGCGGGTCAGCAGGATGCGTCGCTGCGCGCCGCTGATCTCGGCCAGCGTCTGGTCATCGGCATCGTTGGACCACCACACGTCGAACCCGAACAGCCGCAGTAGCCAGGCGAGCCGGCCGAGGTTGACGTCGACGACAAAGCGCGGATCACGCAACGGCACGGGCCGAAGCCTGCCGATTGGGCCGATGTCGAGCGCCTCGAACACCGGATAGGCGGCGATGCGGTCACCGAAGGCCGGGCGGTGATCGAACCCCCGGGCCACATCGTTGACCAGGATGAGGTCGACCTCGGTGTGCGGAATTCCCATCGCCTCCAACACGTCTTTGACGCTTTGGTGGGGTTTGAACGGGCGGCGCACGGTCTGCCCGCGCAACGGCGCCGCGACGAAGTCATTGAGTTCGGCGTATGCCCGAACTTCGACGTAGCCGGTCGGCTCGCTCACGCGGGTCCCGCGCCCGCACCCGCGCGGGTTCGGGCGACCAAGGGCTGTTCGAAACCGGCCGCGACCGCGGCGCGTCGCACCGCCTCGCCGACCGCATCCGCGCGGCCGCGGGGCACCAGCGCGATCACGCAGCCGCCGAAGCCGCCGCCGGTCATGCGTGCCCCCAGCGCCCCCGCGCGCACCGCGGTGTCGGCGATCACGTCGATGCGTTCGGTGGTGATGCCGAAGTCGTCACGCATGGACGCGTGCGAGGCGGTGAAGATTTGCCCGGCCGCGTGGTAGTCGGAATTACGCAGCGCCGCAACGCAATCGATGACCCGCTGGCTTTCGGTCAGCACGTGGCGAGCGCGGCGGGCGTCGACGGGATCGCGCACGGCGGTCAAGTCGACGGGCCCGCGATCGGCGACCTCACGCAGCGACGAAGCCGACAGGTCGGCCGCCGCCCGCTCGCACGACGCGCGCCGCGCCGCGTAGTCGCCGCCGGCGTGGCTGTGGCGCTGCCGGGAGTCGATCAACAACAGCGCGAGGCCCGCGGTGGCCGGGTCGAAAACCACCGGTGTGACGGCGAGGTCGGCGAAGTCGATCAGCACCGCCGTCGCCTCCCGGCCGAAGAGCGCGGCGAGCTGGTCGAGCAAACCCGTTGGCGCGCCGACATATTCGTTTTCGGCGCGCTGGGCCAGCCGGGCCCGTTCCCTGGCGTCGATGCGAACATCCGCGGCCGACACAATCGCACCCAGCGCCGCGCATTCCAGCGCCGCCGACGATGACAGACCCGAGCCCATGCGCACGTCGCTGGTGATCAACATGGTGCCGCCGGGCACGGGGTGCCCGTCCTGGCGCAGCGCCCAGATCACCCCCGCCACGTAGGCCGCCCAGCCGGCCACCTCGCCCGGAACGGTGCCGATCCGAATGCGCACCGGGGCACCGGCGCGGTCGCTGGCGACGGTGATCGTGTCTTCGTCGGCGGGCGTGAACGTCGCGGTGGTGCGCTGTGGTAGCGCGATGGGCAGCGCGAAACCCAGGTTGTAGTCGGTGTGTTCGCCGATCAGGTTGATCCGGCCCGGGGCGGCGTAGCGAACGGTCATCGCAGTTCGCGCAGCCACCGGGCCACGCTTTCCGGCGTGACGTCACCGATGAAGGCATCCATCGCCGATTCGGAGGCCGCCAGGTACTTCAGCTTGGTGGCGCTGCGCCGGATGGACATCAATTCGACGTGGAAATAGCCCTCGGCCTGGGCCGCGGTGTCGGCGTACTGATGCAGCGCCGAAATATAGGGCAGCGGCGTGGAATACAGCCGGTCGAACCGCTTGAGCACGTCGAGGTACACGTCTACGAATGCGCCGGATTCGTCCTCGGTGAGTTCGGTCAGGTTGCGCACGAACCTATTCGGGTAAATGTGCACCTCCACCGGCCAGCGCGCCGCGAACGGCACGAACGCGGTGAACAGCTCGTTGCGCGCGATGACGCGGCTGCCGTCGTCGACCTCCCGGGCCAACAGATCGCCGAACAGGTTGCCGCCGTGCCGTTTTCGATGCAGACGGGCCTGCTCCAGCATGGCGGCGGTGCGCGGCGTCAGATAGGGGTAGCCGTAGATCTGACCGTGCGGGTGGGTCAACGTCACCCCGATTTCCTCGCCGCGGTTCTCGAAGCAGAACACCTGCTCGATACCCGGTGTGGCCATCAGGTCGGCGGTGCGATGCCGCCACGCCTCGACGACCAGCCGCGCGTGCGCCGGCTCGAGCTGGGCGACGGATCCGGTGTGGTCGGCGGCAAAGCAGATCACTTCGCAGCGGCCGTGCCCGGGCGCGGCCGCAAAGCCGTCGCCGGCGGGCACGGGCGGCGAGGCCGGCGACGACGGCGGCGCGCCGGACAGGCTGGGGAATCGGTTCTCGAAGACGACGACGTCGTAGTTCGGGGCGGGCACCTCACTGGTCAGCCCGGTCGGGCCCGGGCACAGCGGGCACTGGTCCGCGGGTGGCTTGTAGGTGCGGTCCTGGCGCAACGCCGCGATGATCACCCACTGCCCCGTGGACCGGTCGAACCGCAGCTGCGACTGCTCGGGGTCACGCGCCGGCAGCGGCCGGCGATCTTCGACCGGCGCCGGGCGATGCCCCGGCAGCGCGAAGAACAGCAGCTCACGACCGTCGGCCAGCTTCGCGCGCGTCGGCTCGGTCACGATGTCGAAGACTACTTTGGTCGCCGCGACACGGTTCGGGTAACCATGGTGGGTAAGCGCAAGAGAGGGGTCATCGGATAACTGTTCTTTACGAACGCGCCCGCAACTGGGTGATCGGCTCCGATCCTGGCTTGCTTCGGTTGCGCATGGCAACTAGGACGACGGCCGCGCTCGGCCTGTCGCTGCTGGCGCTCTTCATTCTGACCAGGGCGACGGGACAACCCCTGACCGTCGCCCTGCTGGGCGTCGTCATCACCATGGTCGCGTCGCGCTCCGTCAACGAGCCCGACCCGCGCCAGCAGCGGATCACCATGGCGCTGTTGCCGTTGCCGGCCGCGGTGTCCATCACCGCCGCCGCGGTGCTGGCGTCGCACACGGTGGCCAGCGACGTCGTCTTCGTGCTCGTCGTGTTCACCGCGGCATACATCCGGCGCTTCGGGGCGCGGGGCAGGGCGCTGGGCATGGTCGCGTTCATGTCCTACTTCTTCACGCTGTATCTGCGGGCCCGCCTCGCCGAGCTGCCCTGGTTGATCGGGGCGGTCGCGGTGGGCACCGTGTGCACGTTCGTGATGACCACCTATGTGATGCCGGACCGACCCGAGCAGGTGCTGCGTGCCACCATTCGGGCGTTGCGGGCCCGGATGGCGATCGTCATCGACACCACCGCCGAAGCGGTGCGGACGGGCCGCCTTGACGAACGGCGGCGCCGCCGCATGCGCGCCCGCACCATCCGGCTCAACGAGACGGCGTTGATGGTGCAGAGCCAGATCGAAGACAAGGCCGACCCGGGCACCCTGTGGCCCGGCGTCACGGCCGAACAACTGGCCCCCTGGCTGTTGGATGCCGAGCTGGCCATCGAATGGGTGGCCACCGCCGGCCGGCACGCGGCCGTCCTGGCCTGCGAGGACCCCGATGCGGTGCCGGCCCCCGCGCGCGCCGCGCTCGTCGCGGCGCTCACCCAACTGTCACGCGCGATCCGGCTTCCCGAGCCCGACAGGCTGCGCCGGGCGGCCGAGCAAGCGCAGCGGCTGCTCGATGCGCAGCCCGGCCCCGCTTCGGACCCGGCGGACGATGACGCGGGCACCGCGGCCGTGCGCCGCCTCGCGCTGGCGATAATCAACGCCGCCACAGCGACTTCCGACGTGCGGGCGATCGTCGACCGGGTGGCCGCCGGCCGCCCGCTCGATGATGCCGACAGCGAGCCGCCCCCGGCGCCCGAGGACGCCGACGCGACAACGCAGGAAGAGCGGACCAGCGGGCTGCGGCCGACCACCCGGCAGGCCATCCAGGTCTGTGTCGCCGCATCCCTGGCCATCGTCGTCGGTGAGCTGGTGTCGCCGGCGCGCTGGTACTGGGCGGTGATCGCGGCGTTCGTCATCTTCGCCGGCACCAACTCCTGGGGCGAAACCTTGACCAAGGGCTGGCAACGGCTGCTCGGCACGATGTTCGGCGTTCCCTGCGGCGTGCTGGTGGCCACGCTGCTGTCCGGGCACCAGGCCGCCGCGCTGGCCGGCATCTTCGTGTGCTTGTTCTGCGCCTTCTACTTCATGACGGTCACCTACAGCTTGATGACGTTCTGGATCACCACGATGCTGGCGCTCCTGTACGGCCTGCTCGGCCAATTCTCGTTCGGCGTGCTGATGTTGCGGATCGAGGAGACGGCGATCGGTGCCGTCATCGGGGCGACCGTGGCGGTCGTGGTGCTGCCGACCAACACCAGAACCGCGATCCGCGTCGACACCCGGGCCTTCTTGACGAGCCTGTCCGCCCTGATCGAGGTGTCGGCCGCGACGATGTTCGGCGAGGCGGGCAGCGCCGGCCCGTCGGAGCAGGCGCGTCAGGTCGGTCGGGATTTACAGCAGTTCCGGGTCACCGCCAAGCCGTTGCTGGCCGGGGTCGCCGGGTTTGCCGGCCGGCGCAGCATCCGCCGCGCGCTGCGGATCTTCACCGCCTGTGAGCGGTACGGCCGCAGCCTGGCGCGCAGCGCCGAGCAGTATCACGATTCGGTCGGGCCACCGTCGCTGACCGCGGAACTGGCGCAAGCCTTTTCGGCGGCGGCGGATCAGACGCGGCGCAACATCGAAGCGTTGCAGGAAGCCATCGCGGGGGGCCACGCACCGACGCTGGTCTCGGCGGCCGATGAGCTCGACGCCGCCGAGACGGTGGCCCGGCAACAGGACGGCAACGGCCCCGCCGCCATGGGTCCCGACACCCGGCGCTTCCTCACCGCCGTGCATGCCCTTCGCCAGATCGAGCGGGCCATGGTGACCGCGGCGACAATCCTCGGTGCGCGCGATGGTCGAACCGTGCCCGGCTCGCGTGCGAGAGCTACTGCGCAGCCATCCCCCAAGAGGTAAGGTGCTAGCGGTTGATCTCCCAGCCTTCCGGAAACGTCGCGGCGGCGATCTGAACTCCCCGCCGTCCAGGCCAAGACGTAAGCCGCCAGATTCAGGTTTTACCCACTGATGGATTCGGTCGCCTGTGGATTCGGCTTCTTTTACGCCCAGTCACGCCGATCGGGGCGTCGTGGTACGCGGTGCGCGGCGGAGTCCGAAGAGGG
This sequence comes from Mycobacterium arosiense ATCC BAA-1401 = DSM 45069, assembly GCF_002086125.1. GTDB lineage: Bacteria > Actinomycetota > Actinomycetes > Mycobacteriales > Mycobacteriaceae > Mycobacterium > Mycobacterium arosiense. The sequence goes on along the minus strand of NZ_MVHG01000006.1, from coordinate 68,631 downwards.
CGCGCTGTCGACCACAAGGATTTCCGTGAGCAGATTTACGAAGGGGATGTTCGCCAACGCCCAGTGGAGTCTCAACGGGATAACCACCGGTGAGCCCGGCGCCCCCATCCGCCACACCTGGATCGAGATCCACGCGCGAGCCCGACGTGTTGCCGGCGGACTGGCCTGCGCGGGCATCGGCCATGGGGACGCGGTCGCCATGTTGGCCGGCGCCCCGGCCGAAATCGCTTTGACAGCACAAGCGATCTGGATGCGCGGCGCGAGCCTGACCATGTTGCATCACCCCACCCCGCGCACGGACCTGCAGCGGTGGGCCGAGGAGACCACGAACGTCATCAAAATGATCGGCGCTCAGACTGTCGTCGTCTCCGACCCGTTCATGGCCGCGGTGCCGCTACTTTCCCACCGGGGCGTGCGGGTACTGACTGTCGGGCAACTGCTCAAGGGGAGCCCAATCGATCCCCTCGACCCACACGAAGACGACTTGGCGTTGATGCAACTGACCTCGGGATCCACCGGTTCGCCCAAGGCAGTCCGAATCAGCCACGCAAACCTCATCGCCAATGCCGAAGCGATGTTTGCCGCCGCGCAAGTCGATATCGACACCGACGTCATCGTGAGCTGGCTGCCATGTTTCCACGACATGGGCATGACCGGCTACCTGACCGTGCCGATGCACTACTGCGCAGAGCTGGTCAAGATCACCCCGGCCGACTTCCTGCGCGATACGTTGTTGTGGGCCAGGCTGATTGACAAGTACCGGGCCACCATGACGGCTGCGCCCAACTTCGCCTACAGCATGCTGGCCAGACGCCTACGCCAAGCGACGCCCCGCCAATTCGACCTGTCTTCGCTGCGGTGGGCGTTATCAGGGGCCGAGGCGGTCGAGCCGGCCGTCGTGGAAGACCTGTGTGACGCGGGCGCGCCGTTCGGGTTGAGACCGCAGGCCGTGGTGCCCGCCTACGGCATGGCCGAGACGACGGTCGCAGTGTCGTTCACCGAATGCGGAGAGGGCATGGTCGTCGACGAGGTGCACGCCGATATGCTCGCGACGCTGCACCGGGCCGTCCCGTCCAGCAAGGGGCACACCCGCAAACTGGTCTGTCTCGGCCGGCCGCTGCAGGGCATGGATGTGCGCGTCGTCGACGAAAACGACAACGTGCTGTCCACACGCGGCGTCGGCGTCATCCAGGTGCGCGGTCAGGCGGTGTCCGACGGTTACAACACTTCGTCGGGTTTCGTTGCGGCACAAGACGACCAAGGCTGGTTTGACACCGGCGACCTCGGCTACCTCACCGAGACCGCCAACATCGTGGTGTGTGGCCGGGTCAAGGACGTCATCATCATGGCCGGACGCAAGATCTACCCGACCGACATCGAACGCGCCGCCGTCCGGGTAGCAGGCGTTCGGCCCGGATGCGCCGCGGCGGTGCGTTTGAACGCCGGGCTACCCCGCGAGACCTTTGCCGTGGCGGTCGAGTCGAAAGTCTGGCATGAAGCCCCCGAAGTGCACCGCATCGAACGGCAGGTCGCGCGCGAGGTGTTCGCCGAGGTGAACGTGCGGCCGCGCAACGTCGTGGTCCTCGAGCCTGGCACGATTCCGAAGACCCCTTCGGGCAAGCTGCAGCGCGCGCTCGCACTGGCACTGGTGAATTAGCGGCTAAGCGCGCCTGACTACCTAGAATGGGCCTCATCATGGCCCAATACGACGCTCAGCCCGGCCGGACCGCGCCGCAGGAGCTGTCCGCTGCGCAGCTGGAGGCCGACGAAGTCGATCTGCATGCCGGGTTGGTCGGCGTGGCCGGGATCGTGGCGGACGCACGACAAGTGGACGAAATACTCAGGGAAGTAGCCGAATTCGCGGAGCAAGCCATTCCGGGCGCCGATGGTGCCGGAGTGACGCTGATGAGCTCTGGCGATGAAACGCCGCATGTCCAAACCTGGGCGGTGACGGCAGATTTCGTCGCCGAGATCGATCGCTTCCAATACCGGGACCTCGGCGAGGGACCGTGCATCACCTGCATGGACTCACGACGGCCGGCTGTCAGTGGATCGCTGGGCAGCGACAGCCGGTGGCCGCACTTCGGAGGCCGGGTGGCCCGGATGGGTGTGCATTCCGCGCTGGCGCTGCCGCTGGCCGTCGGCGACCGGGTGATCGGCGCGATCAATTCTTATGCGCGCCGCCGCGACGCGTTCACCGAGCACGCCGTGCAGTTGGGTTCTCAATTCGCCGGTCCCGCAGCCGTTTCGGTGTACCACGCACAGCTCTTGGCCAGCGCCCGGGAGCGTACCGATCGACTGCAGCGCGCGTTGACGAGCCGAGCGGTCATCGATCAGGCGATCGGCATCATCCGAAGCCGAAGCGGTCTGAGCGCGACGGCGGCCTTCGATCGGCTCAGCAACATCAGTCAGGAAGAAAACATCAAGCTGAAAGTCGTCGCCGAGCGGCTGGTGGACGAGGCTGTGCGACGCGCCCGGGCACGGCAACGCTCAGGGTCACTTTGACGGTGCGGCGAGCTCGGTCAGGGCCGCGAGCAGACTCGGGCGGCCGTGGCGCTCGGTGATCAGACGCCGGGCCACGTCGCTCAGGTGTTCGCGGTTGTTGCGGGCGTAAGTCCGCATCAAGGTGAACGCCTCGTCCACCGAGACGTTGAGGCGCTCCCGCAGGAAGCCCTTGGCCTGCTCGATCGTCACGCGGCTGGCCAGGACGGTACGCAGTTGCGGCAAAACCGTCGACGGCGTCGGGGGGCGCTCCTGCAAGATCGCGACACTGGCGATATGCGCCAGGGTTTGGGCGACGAGCAGGTCAGCGTCGGACAGTGCGCTCGGGCGATCGCCGAACAAGCCCAGCGCGCCCAAAACGAGGCCGGCGGCGCGCATGGGCGTGGCGTGCACCGAGAGGTACCCGGCGTCCTGGGCCGCGGAGGCGAAGTGGGGCCATCGGCCTGCCTCGGCGCCCACATCGGCGATGGAAACTGGTTGGCCGGTGAGGTAGCACTCGACGCACGGCCCCTGGTCGGCCTGCACCTGGAAGAGTTCCAGATCGCGAGCCTGCTTGGACGTCGCGGCAAGCAAGCGAAGGTGTCCTAGCGGGTCGCCGAGCAACAAGCCGGCGGCCGCGACGTCCAGCAGTTCGGTGCATTGCTTGGTGAGCTCGGTCAGCAAGTCGACGACGTCGAAATCGTCCAGCAGGCTGTCGACGAGCGAGACGACGGCGTCGAGGACGCGGGCTTCACGGGGGTTGTCGGTCAACTTGGCCTCCATTGGGTTCGAGTACCCGGATCAGTCGTTGTCCAGCTTCAGCCGGCGCGCCAAAATGTCGCGCGCGACATCGGTGGCGTTACGCCCGGTGGTGTAGGCGTGGGCCCGAAGCCGGACCAGGGCTTCGGCAGGTTCGATTTCGAGCTGCGCGACGAGCATGCCGGTCGCCTGGCTGACCTCGGTGCGTGACAGCGCGTTGAACTCGGCCCACGCGTTGCTGTTCGGGTCAGCGACGGCGGCCTGCAGGTCGGCGTCCAGCAGGTCGAGCAGGGGGACGGACGCGAGTTCGGCCGCGACGATGGCGCCGGACAGGTGCTCACTGTCGAGCCCCCCAGGCTGGTGCCGAAAAAGGTCTAACGCGCCGACGTATTCACCGGCGACGACGATCGGGATCGCATAGACGCCGCGGATGTGGTGCGCGAGCGCTGCCGGACCGAATGCGGGCCAGCGACGCTCGCCGGAATCGGCGAGATCGACAGCGAGAACCGGAATCCGCCTGCTGATGGCGTCGAGGCACGGGCCCTCGCCGAGGGTGAACTGAAGCTCGTCGTAGCTGCGAGCCGAGGCGCTGCTTGATCCGAGCGTCCCGGTGGGCGCGCCGTCGAAGATGAGCGAAATGGCCGCGGCGTCCACCTCGAGGAGGACCGCACAGGCCTCGCACAAGCGGTCCGCGGCCGCTACCCCGCGGTGGCCGTCGACGGCCCTGAGGAGCCGCTCCCGCATCGCCATGGTCAGCCGAATCGCGGGGAGTCGGGGTAGCCGAGCGACATCATGACAACAGCCTTCAGTGGATGGACGGGTTGGCGATGCCGCTCGTTCGGGGCTCAGTGCGTTCTGACATCGGCGAGGGTGTTGCCGACTCGATGCAAAGCGCTGCATTTGTGCACACAGCAGTTCGACGGCGGCCAGCCTGGTGCTGGCTGCTCAACACCACAGTTGCACCAACGGCCGTCTAGCAAGGGAAGCGGACTCAAACGAGATGTCCCGAGGACGCAACCTGCCCCATTCCCGTGCCTGGCACAAGGCTAGTCCCCCGCCCGGGGGTCGACGCAAGCCCGATCGTCCGGGCAGGTCGGCCGCCCCGACTGGCATGGGCCGCGCCTCGCGCCACAATCTCCGCCGCCACATCGACGGCACCATATTCGACTTCTGAGAAGTCTGGGTTATCGTTCGAAGATCGACTACGAGAAGCTGACCTCGGCGGGTGAATTGATGTGGTACGCAATGCAATTGGCGGCACGCCAGGCCGAGCAGCCCGGGCCGGACCTGCCCGGCGTCGCACTAGCTCGGCTGAAAGGGCTGCTCGCTTTCGCTTTCCCGGCGCTCGCCCGTGGCGATGAAGTTTTCGATCAGCTCGACCACCCGGTTGGGCGCCTCCACCTGCGCGAAGTGACCCACGTCGGGCAGCACCTCGAGCCTGGCGTCCGTGCGCGCCTCGTGCGCGGCGTAAGCGTGCGCGACGGGAATGATGCCGTCGCGCTCCCCCCAGATGGCCATGACCGGCAACTCCTCGCGCAGCCGCAACCGGTTGAGCGCGCTGACCGCCTGTCCGCGGTAATCGACGACCGATCGCAGCGTCTTCAAAAACGACTGCCGTGTCTCGCTATCCGACAGTGACGAGTAGGCGCTCCACAGTTCCGCGCCGCGCGGTGATTGAATGCCGGCGCTCTTCAACCAGGACCGCAGCTTGTTGCCGACGGACAGGACGGGTTGCGGCGCGATGATCGGCAAGACCAGCTCCGCCCCGGGCGCCGAAAGCAGCCGCAAAACCCATCCGACGTCCGGGCCCAGGCCGCCGCTGCTGATCAGGATCAACCGCTTGGCGTAGTCGGGATGCTGATAGACGAACTGCATGGCCACCCCGCCACCGAGCGAGTGACCGACGATGGTCGCCTGGCTGACGCCGAGCTCGTCCAGGAAATCGCGCAGCCAGACCGCGAATGCGCCCAGCGAATAATCCGTCCGGGGCTTCGCCGATTGGCCGTGGCCCAGCAGGTCCGGGGCGATGACCCGGAACCTCTTCGACAGCGGCGGTATGACCGACCGCCAGGTATCCGCGCTGCCTGCCATGCCGTGGATGAGCAGCAGCACTTCGCCGTCACCCTCGTCGCGGTACGCGATGCGGTCGCCGTGCAGGTCGAGAACCTTCACCTCAGTCATTGGCCCTGGGTACCCGCTTTCGCCCGGCTCAGCGATGATCTAGTGCATGACCGAACCGGTTGCGACCCGAGTGGCCGTCTACCTCGACTTCGACAACATCGTCATCTCCCGATATGACCAGATTCACGGGCGGAACTCGTTTCAGCGGGACAAGGCCAAGGGCCTCGAGCAGCACTCCGATCGGTTGGGGCGCGCGACGGTCGACGTCGGCGCGATCCTCGACTTCGCGTCGTCCTTCGGGACCCTGGTCCTCACGCGCGCCTACGCGGACTGGTCGGCGGATATCAACGCCGGGTATCGCGGACAGTTGGTCGGCCGCGCGGTCGACCTGGTGCAACTGTTCCCGGCGGCCGCGTACGGCAAGAACGGCGCCGACATCCGGTTGGCGGTCGACGCCGTCGAGGACATGTTCAGGTTGCCCGACCTGACCCATGTGGTGATCGTGGCCGGTGACTCCGACTACATTCCGCTGGCCCAGCGCTGCAAGAGGCTCGGCCGGTACGTGGTCGGCATCGGGGTGGCCGGCGCGTCGAGCCGGGCGCTCGCGGCTGCCTGCGACGAGTTCGTCATCTACGACGCGTTACCCGGCGTCCCGGTGCCGACCGACGCGGAAGCGGCCAAGCCGAAAAAGGGCACCGGACGCGCCACGCCGGCCAAGGCCGGGCAACCCGACGAGCCCGAGGAGCAGCCCGACCCGCAGGCCGCCGCCACCGCGTTGCTGACCCGCGCCCTGCGGATCGGCTTGGAGAAAGACGACGTCGAGTGGCTGCACAACTCGGCGGTGAAGGCCCAGATGAAGCGGATGGACCCGTCGTTCAGCGAAAGGTCCCTGGGATTTCGCTCATTCAGCGATTTCCTGCGTTCGCGGTCCGACGTCGTCGAGCTGGACGAGACCTCGACGACGCGGATGGTGCGGCTCCGCGCGCACGACTGAGCATCCGGCGCGCGGGTTGTGGCCATGCAGAAAGTCGTCCGCAGTGTGCTGCGGAACCAAGGAGACCGTCATGACCGTCGGTGCCGCTCCCCCAAGCGTTTTCGAGGCCGAGCTGCCGACGCTGTGCTACGACCCCGACGCATTGCCCGCGCAGGTGTACCCCCGGCTGCGCGAGCCTGTGCTTCAAGGCCTTCACCTGAGTGGGCCGAAGAGCCTGCCGATCGAGTTCGAACGGTAGCCATCCGGCCCAGCGCCTGCTGTGACAGCGCCCGTGATGTGCACAAGTCGCGGTCGCATCGGGGCGGCCTTACGCTGCTTGGTTACACGAACGTAATGGGGGTTTTCGATGCGGGCAGCCTGGGGGCGTGCGGTGCGGTGCCGCCGGTCGCGCTACCGGCGGGCGGCGATCGCGTCGGTTTCCTGCCTGATGTTGGCCTCCTGTTCGGAAACCGCGGCACCGCCCCCGCTGACCGCCACCAACTCCACATCCGTCTCCAAGACCAGCACCCGCGCGGCGGCCCCGCCCGCACCGGTCACCGGCCCGCTGGAAAAGGACTGGAAAAGTTACGGCGGGACCGCCTATTTCGGCTGCCCGGAGAAATTCTCGGCCGGCCAATCGGCCCTCGAGGACATTCGGCCGAAAATCTTCGACCCGAAGACCGGGCAATACCTTGCGCCCGCCATCCCCGCGGTGCCGGCCGGGGAGAAGCTCACCGGCGGCATGTGCGCGCTGACCGGCACGGCCGACGACATGAAGGTCGTCTACCTCGTCGCTACCACCGGGCCGACGCAGCCCCCCGCACCCGAAGCCAGCAAAACCACCGCCTACGTCTACGACTCCAAATCCGGCCAGCAGGTCGCCACCAAGGAGCTGCAACCACCCTCCCCCGACCTGCGCCCGACCGCACCGAAGGACTGGGAACTGGGATCGACCGCCTCCGGCGTGGCGTGGCGCAACGCCTTCACCGACGGCCACGGCGCCCCGTCGCCGCCCCGCACCGTCCTGCTGTCCGGCGGCGACCTGTCGACGATGTGGAGCGATCCGCAGCCCGGCCGGGTCTGGCAGGATGTGCTCGCGTTTGCGCGCAACACCGAACCCGGCAAGACATCCGGCGCCGAGCTGCGCCGGCCCGGCGGGGAAGTGATCTTTCAGGACAACGACGTGCAGTCCGTCGACGCCGAGTTGACCGACGGCCCAAACAAACTGGTGAAATTTACGCACTGGGATTCACACGATCCCCCGGTGCTGTCGACGATGTTCTACGACCTCAACGCCAAGTCCATCATCAAGATCGGCGATTCCGACCGCGTTTCCGGCGGCGGGCTGACCGCGGCGCTGTCCGACGGGAAACTGTTCGTCGACGGACACGGTTCGGACACTTCTCAATTCGGCTTCGGCGTCTGGAACCTGCGCAGCCAGCAGTGGGACTTCCAGAAGAACCGGGACGACGCCAAGAAGTTGTCGATCGCCAAGCTGGCGTTTTTCGAAGACCACCTCTACATCACCGGCACCGGCGGGACACACTCGGTAATCGCCTTGCCCGCAACCGAACCCGTCGCACCCGACTGGACGCTGCGCCCCTTCGAGCGGATCTCCGGATGGACGCTGGTGTGCCGCGGCGAGACGGCGCCGGGCGCCAATGGCGAGTGCAAGGAAATCGTCATGGTGCAAGACCAGGACGGCCACTACCCCGGTCCCTGGTTCTGACGTCCGTTCGCGCTCAGAGCAAGCCGAGGGCCTGCGGCACCATGTAGAGGCCGAAGCCGATGGTCACGAAACACAGTGCGCGGGTGACATATTTGTGCAGCCCCCGCATGCGCCACTGCTCGGGCAGCGCCCTGGCTTCCAGCGCCAGCAGCAGGCCCAGCACGATCGGCAGCAACAACGCGTTCATGACCTCGACGTCGACCGCCAGGTTGACCAGGTCGACACTGGCGAGCACCAGCACCGCGCCCACGATGTGGGCGAGCGCGTAGGTGAGGTAGAACTTGGCGGTGGCGCGGTTGGGCCGTTCGTTGAGCGTGTGCTTCCAGCCGAACACCTCCGCCAGCCCCCACGCACCGGCCAGCGAGGCCACGATGGCGGCGACCAGCGCGGCACCCAGCATGCCCAGGCCGAACAGCACCGTCCCACCGACGTGGCCGAGGTAGGACGTGAGCGATTGGGCGATCTGGCCGACGGTTTCCAGCTCCGCGCCGCCGCCGTGTTTCCCGAGGGTCGACGCCATGGTGATCACCACCGCGATCATGATCAGCTGGGTCAGCACCGCGCCGAATGCGGTGTCGTACCGGGCCTGCCGAATCGTGCTCTCCGACAGCCGCTTATCGACCACGGCGCCCTGCTGGTAAAAAATCATCCACGGCATGATGACCGCGCCGACGTTTGCCGCGACCAACAGCAGATACGACGAGTTGCCCAGCGGCATCGACGACAGACCGCGCACCAGCGCCCCCGGGTCGGGCCGGGCCATCACCATGGCCACCAGGAACGCCAGTTCGGCCGCGCCGACGACGAGGCCGATGCGTTCGACGCGGCGGTAGCTGCCGGTCAGCGCCAGCCCTAGCAGCGCGACCGTCGCGACCGGAATGCTCACCCATCGCGAAACGCCGAACAGCTCGCCCACCCCGGCGACGCCGGCGAATTCGGTCAGCAACGCCCCGATCGCCGAGGCGAACAACGTGAACGCCGACAGCCACGCCCAGCCGCGGCCGAACCGCTCCCGGATCAGCGAACCGTGGCCCCGCCCGGTGACGATGCCCGGCCGCACCGTCATCTCCTGCACGACGTAGAGGACCGGCATCAGGATCAGCTGCGGCAGCACCATCCGATAACCCCACTGCGCGCCGGACTGCGACGCGGTGATCAACGAGCCCGCATCGGTGTCGGCCAGCATCACCACCAGCCCGGGGCCCCACACCGCTAGCAGGCCCCACCGCAGCCACCGGCCACGGGTCCGCAGTGGGACCGGCGGCCGATCGTCGAATCCGTCCGCCACCGGCTTCGTGGTTGTCTCCGTCACCCTTGGCCCGCTCCCTCGTCGCCCTTGTTGCAACCCGATCCGCCCCGAGGATAACTAAGGGTCACCTAACCGCGAGCGTTTTTCCCGAGAGCGCGGTTGGCCAAAAATGCACAACCATTCTCGAAAATGGGATAGGGCTTCTCAAATGGCGAGAGTACGTTACCGGAGTATGCAAACGGTGCGTAGCTTCTGCCGTGTCTGCACCTCGGTCTGCGGCATCCTGGTCGACGTCGACGGCGACGAAGTGATCCGCGTCCGCGGTGATCAGGACCATCCCTTCTCGCACGGCTACACCTGCCCCAAGGGCCGGGCGCTGCCGCAGCTGCACCACCACCCGGATCGGCTCGAGCGTCCGCGGATGCGGGTGGACGGGCGGCTGCAGGACGCCACCTGGGATGCCTGCCTGACCGACTTGGGCAACCGGTTGAAGGAGATCATCGACCGGCACGGACCGGCGTCGGTCGCGTTCTACTTCTCCACCATGGAAAGCGCCGGCTTCCGGATGGCCGAGGCCCTGCATGCCGCCATCGGCACACCGGCCAAGCTCAGCCCGCTGACCATCGACGGCACCGCCAAACCCCTGGTCTCGGATCTGGTCGGCGGCTTCATGGGGTTGTCCGGCCGAACCGACCTGGACAACGCCGACTTTCTGTTGCTCGTCGGCGTCAATCCCGTCGTGTCCCATGGCCATGCGATCTCGATGCCCAACCCGACCGGCACGGTGCGCGAAATCGCCCGGCGCGGTCAGGTGTGGGTGCGGCGAAGCCCCGCTGCTCGGCTCGGCGCGCCCAGTCGGCGATCAAGGGCCCGGGCACGTGCGCGATAGGGCTGGGCAGTCCGATTCCTATGTGCATGGTGATCGCGAGCGCACCATGGACCGGCTACGGCCACCCGCTCAGTGACCGGCAGGCGGCAGAGATCCTCGCCGAGCGAACCGGCCTGGTGTCGCGCGCTCAACAGTGCTCGCCCACCGCCGAGGACCGCCCGATCTTCGAGGCGCTCGCCGAGGACGGCCGGACGTCACAAGCGAAACTTGCCGCACGCGCCGGCTGGTCGGTGGCACGAGTCGGCCGGCGAATCGCGGCACTGGAAGCCAGCGGTGCCCTGCTCTACGACGTAGACGTGTTACCGGAGCGACTCGGCCACCAGCTCAGCGCGATGCTGTGGCTGACGTTGGCGCCCCACGACATCCAACGAGTGGGTGAGCGTATCGCGGCGCGCCGCCGCATCGCCTTCGCCGGCGCCGTTAGTGGTACCAAAAACCTTGTGGCAATTGTCATCTGCCGAGATATCGACGATCTGTACCGGTATCTCGGCGAAGAACTCGGGCAGATCGAGGAAATTATCAGCTACGAGGTCAACATTCGCACGCAACGCCTCAAGCAACACGGATCGCTTGTGGCCCAAGGAAGACTGATCAATCCCAGACCACTGCGCACTCCGGGCCAAGCGGGTCATTAGCCTTAGTTTCCGTCCAACAGTCAGTCGCCCTCGAACACTTCATCCTCTTCGCTGTCAACGCTTTTCCGTCTGAAGGCGAGGAGTGCGGTGGAGGCCAGCAGCACGCCCGTGGCCGCGGCCTCGGCAATCAACGCGCCGGAGTTCAGCACTTGCCGGTCCGGCACCAGCGAAATTCCCATCTCGTTCTTGGTGTCGCCGGCCAGTACCGCCGGATACACCAGACACACGACGGCGGTGACGAAAGCGACGATCGCGCAGCCGCACGCGACGAGCCCCAGCGCGCGCACCCGCGCCGCGGCGAGGACCGCGGCGGCGGCCGCCAGCGAGGCGATCAACACGATCCATCCCGGCACGCTGTTTACCATGCCGGCGAGCAGATGGCCGTAGGTTTCGCCGTACTCGCCGATGTAGATGCCCAGGCCATTCCACCGAATGGGTAGTCCCAGCCTGCTGACGTCGACCCAGGGCAGCAGTGTCAATGCGGCTGATGCGATGGCCGCCACGACGGCCACAGCGGTAATCACCTTGGTACGCAGCATGTTTCCTTTCGATCGACCGGCCGGGACGAATCTCGCGCCGGCCACTCAGGGTAGCCGCGATAGCCCGACACGCATAGGGCGAGTCAACTGCGTGCAGCTGAGGGGTGGTGCTCGGTGAGCACCTGGCCGTGGGCGGCGCCACGGCGCTCGTGCTGGTCCTCGCGGTCATGGCGATGGCGGCGGCCACCGTCGCGCTGGGCCGCGGCCAGGCGATCGAAAACGCCGGCGCCGCGGGCGAGACACCCACCGCGCCGCCGGAGCGCGACGAGGATGCGCTGGCGGCGGTCGGGGCGAGGCGAGCCCGCGGGGCGGGCCTTACGCCAACTGATCCTGCGGTATCGGCACGGGCAGCGTGTTCGCCTTCGTGGTCATGTCTGCGCATTCGCCGTAGATGGTGATTGACCCCCCGGAATTCTGGACCGGCGAGTACGGATCGAACACCGCCGTAACGCCTTGTTTGCTCACCGCGGAGCCGTGCGTGCGGAAGTCTCCCGGCCCGCCCCAGCCGTGTTGTTTGAGGGTAGCGATCATCCGCTCGATCTCGGCTCGGGATGCGTCCAGGGTCGGCGCGTGGTCGTAGGCGATGCCGACGATTCCCCGGAAAGGCGCGACAGCCTGGTCGTTGCAGGAGTCGCGGCTGAAATGTGCCGAGACACCTTTGAGTCCGAGCGTGGTGGCGATCTCTCGCGCTGCATCGACCACTTGGGCCCTCGATTGTTCAGGAGTCATCGGGTTCGGCACTCCTTCGCTCAGATTCCTTATGCTGGAGCAGGATTGAAGCGCGAGGGTGACCACCCCCGCCGCGGCGAGGGCAAGCAACGAACGCCAGGTGGCGCCGCTGATTTCCCTTAAGGTGTTCATGGCTGTTTTCAATGGTAGTGGCCTCCTGTCGGGCGGCGAAGCGCCTCTGGGTCGAATTCGTCGGGGAGCCAGTAGGTGCCGCGGTGCTGTGCGGTCATGTTGTCGTGTTCGAGCGCACCACCGTGCCCGGATGCGATGTCGGCGATGCTGAACAACGATTCGTTCCCGGGTGTGAAGTAGGAGCTGTGGTCCTTCAGCGGGAAGGTCAGTCCTGGAGCTTCGGCCTTGAACCGTGTCGAACCCCAGCCTTCGACGGCCGGGTCGCTACCGAGGCCGACCGTGACGCCGGTCCCGGGCAGGTGTCCTTGGATGCCGCCGAGGTGGGTGATCGGGTCCGTGGATGCAGCGCCCACATAGACGTGTCCGCCTGCGGGAAGGTGGAAGTCACCGGCGTTGTGAGCAAGGTCGGTTCCCGGGCAGCCCACCAGGACAATGTCATTGGCGTGCATCCCGGATCCCGCCGCGGCATCGGCCACCGTGGTGGAGCCATAGGAGTGTCCGACCACGGTGACATGGGAGCCTCCCGGTTGATGAGTTACGCCGAGCGCGTCGACGTCTCCTGCCAGTAGGCCGCCTCCGTTTCTGGCGAGCGTCGTCTGCCCGATCTGGGGATCGATTGCGCTGTCGGGGGCGTGATATCCCATCCACACCAGGACCGAATTCAATCTGTTGGGATCGGCTCGTTGGGCTTCGTTGTAGACGTTTCGTCCGTCCGTGTGACTCAGATAGCCGTCGCGCACGCTGCTGCCCGTCCCCGGGACCAGCACCGTGGTGTTGTCGGCCTTGTCGGGGTTGCCGATGGCGATGGCTTCTCTGCCTCGACCGTCGAACGCTTCGGGATCGTAGGTCTGTAGAAACACCGGGTTTTTGCTGCCATCGGGGTTCGTACCGTTGGTCCTGAGACCGTCCTGCGTCTTGAGCGCGTTGTTGTAGCGGGTGATGGCTGATGGCGTCAGGCCGTACAGTTCCGGGTGTTGGGTCACCTGGTCAACGCCGACGTGGGCTCGGTCAGCGGCGGTTTGCACACGGGCGATGTCGTCATGCATCACGGCCTGGTTGGCCGTGTCTCGGTCGACGGTCTCAATGCCGTTGCGGTTTCCCAACTCTGACGGATGCTGCGCGAGCAACTGATCGCGTTGTTGCTGGCTCAGCGATTCCCACCACCGTTTGACGTCCTCGGGCTTGCTGCTCGGCGGCGGGATTTGAATCAGCTCGGGTCTGTCCTGCGCGTCTACCGGTGCGAGAGGCCTGGGATCATATCCGTCAGCGCGCAGATTTCCCAGCGAGTTCTGCAGCGTGGCCGAGTAGCCGTTGCGGGTCGAGTTCAGCTGATTGAGAGCATCTTTGGTGTCGTTGACGGCGGCCGCTTTGAGGGCATTGATGATCGCATGCAGTTCTTGCTGGCTTTGCGCGTCGGGGTGGTCACGCAGATCCTGTTCCGCCAAATCGATCAGATGGTCGAGCTGTTCCAATTGGGTTTCCAATTGGGCGATCTCGTGGGCTCCGGCCCGCTGCGCCTCGGCCAATGCGGCGGCGATGTTCTCCAAGTAGGCACCGATTTTGGGCAATTGCTCGGACTGCGCGCCAAGCGATTTGGCGGCGCGCTGCACCTGAGCGGCTTCGTTGATCGGGCTGGCGCCGTCCTGATGATTCCAGGCGGCGTTGAAGCGTTGCTGCGCCTGCGCGAAAGCGTGATCGGCCTCGGCGGTGTGCCGACCCGCCCCATGGAAGGCTTGCGCCAGACGTGCGATCTGGGCCGGGCTACCGGCCTGCAGGGTTCGGTTTATCGCCCACGGGTCGCCGCCGGCCGCCGCGATCAGCTCCGCGATGCTGAGATGCTTCAGCTGCATCGCATGCCCATGCCGGGCGGCGGTGACCGGTCGGCGATCCCCGCCGCGCACCGGTCGGGGCAGCGGGCGGCAGCGCGCCGCCAACCTCTGGCGATACGCATCGCCGCCCCTGCGCGCACGGCAGAAAGATTACCGCCGCGAGGTGGTCGAGCAATTCAGTTCAACGGCATCGGCCTGGTTTGACGGCCCTGCCGCCTCCCAACGCTGTCCCACTACCGTGATTAATCGGGGCGCCAAGGGATTTCGCCAAGCGGCGGGAAGAGCGAACCGCCATGAAAGCTCCACTTTCACCATGGTCTTGCGGCCGTCGTGGATGGGGAATCGCAGCGGGCGGTCCCACCGGGGGCGCGGCACAGGACACCCTCCCGGCGGACTTGGAGTTGGCGGAAGTACCGAGAGGGTGCCTGGCATTTGTCGACGGTGGTCACCTGGCCCGCGTATCACCTTCCACCACGAACAAGAGCCGATCAACGAAGGCGAGATCGTCGGCCAGCTTTTCGACCAGTTCGGCGGCGCGAGCCTGTCGGACACCGGCCAGGCGATCACGCGCGGACTCCGCCCACTCACGGGCACCGCTTACCGCGGTGCGGCATTCGCGCAGCGCACCGAGAGCGTCGGGAGAACCGGCCATGATCGCCCCCTGGCTGATGCTGTGGGGATGGATTCCCCCGAGCACGCCCGGCAACACCGGCTTCACCGAATCGTTACGACTTGTCTCGTATAAATTGCGCACGTGTCGCACAACCGGCACCCACGGCGAGCGTGAAAGAGGCACGGCACCGGTGAAAACTCTGGTGGCAGGTACAGGATTCGAACCTGTGAAGCTTTCGCGACGGATTTACAGTCCGCTCCCATTGGCCGCTCGGGCAACCTGCCGCCAGACAGGTTACAACGAGCGAGTAGACAAAGCACAAACGCCTATCACCGGATGAAGGGACGGAATGCATGGCGGACTCATCGTTCGACATCGTCAGCAAAGTGGATCGCCAGGAGGTCGACAACGCGCTCAACCAGGCCGCCAAGGAGCTGGCCACCCGCTTCGACTTTCGCGGCACCGACACCACGATCGCGTGGAAGGGTGACGAGGCTATCGAGCTGACCTCGTCCACCGAAGAACGCGTCAAGGCGGCCGTCGACGTCTTCAAAGAGAAGTTGATCCGCCGGGACATCTCGATGAAGGCGTTCGACGCCGGCGAACCGCAGGCCTCGGGCAAGACCTACAAGGTCAACGGCTCCCTCAAACAGGGCATTAGCAGCGAGAACGCCAAGAAGATCACCAAGCTGATCCGTGACGACGGCCCCAAGTCCGTCAAGACGCAGATCCAGGGCGACGAGATCCGGGTGACCAGCAAAAAGCGTGACGACCTGCAGGCCGTCCAAGCGCTGCTCAAGCAGGCCGACCTGGACGCGGCGCTGCAGTTCGTCAACTACCGCTGACCGGCGCGAGCCGCGTGGTGTGACGCGGCTTCGCGAGTTTCTGGCCCGACCAACCGGTGGGTCTCTAGGCTAGTGACCAGTCCCACAATTTCCAGCGAGGTTCGCGATGACCGTGACTCCCCAGCAAGCCGCCGATGGTGATGCGCCCGAGGCCGGGTACACCGACGTGATCATCGTCGGTGCCGGCATCTCCGGCATCGACGCGGCCTATCGGATCACCGAGCGCAATCCGCACCTGACGTACACCGTCCTGGAGCGGCGCGAGCAGATCGGCGGGACGTGGGACCTGTTTCGCTACCCCGGGGTGCGCTCGGACAGCAGCATCTTCACGCTGTCCTTCCCGTTCGAGCCGTGGACCCGAAAAGAGGGCGTGGCCGACGGCGTGCACATCCGCGAGTACCTGGCCGCCACCGCGCGCAAGTACGGCATCGACCGGCACATCCGGTTCAACAGCTACGTGCGCTCGGCCGACTGGGACTCCGCCACAGACACCTGGACGGTCACCGTCGAGCAGGACGGGGCGTGCAAG
Organism: Mycobacterium arosiense ATCC BAA-1401 = DSM 45069; assembly: GCF_002086125.1. Lineage (GTDB taxonomy): Bacteria > Actinomycetota > Actinomycetes > Mycobacteriales > Mycobacteriaceae > Mycobacterium > Mycobacterium arosiense. The sequence goes on along the minus strand of NZ_MVHG01000006.1, from coordinate 52,579 downwards.
CTCTACCGCGGGCGCTTCCTGTTCTTCGGCAGCGGCTACTACAACTACGACGAGGGCTACACGCCGGACTTCCCGGGCATCGAAGTGTTCAACGGCACCGTGGTGCACCCCCAGCACTGGCCGGAAGACCTCGACTACACGGGCAAGAAGGTGGTGGTGATCGGCAGCGGGGCGACCGCGGTCACGCTGCTGCCCTCGTTGTCGGACCGGGCCGCCAAAGTCACCATGCTGCAGCGCTCGCCGACCTATCTCATTTCGGCGTCCAGGTACGGCACCGTCGCCGCCATCTCCCGAAGACTGTTGCCCCGCAAGCCCGCGCATCTCGTCGTGCGCATGTACAGCGCCCTGACCGAGGCGGTGTTCTTCGCGTTGTCGCGCAAGGCGCCGGGGTTCGTACGGTGGCTGCTGCGGCGCAAGGCGATCAACAGCCTGCCGGCCGGCTTCGACGTCGACACCCACTTCAAGCCGCGCTACAACCCGTGGGATCAGCGGATGTGCCTTATCCCCGACGCCGATCTGTACAACGCGATCACCGCGGGATCCGCCGAGGTGGTCACCGACCACATCGACCACTTCTATGCGACCGGCATCGCGCTCAAGTCCGGCGGACACCTCGACGCCGACATCATCGTCACCGCCACCGGCCTGCAGCTGCAGGGGCTGGGCGGGGCCGCGATCAGCCTGGACGGCAACGAGATCAAGACCAGCGACCGGTTCGTCTACAAAGCGCACATGCTCGAAGACGTGCCGAACCTGTTCTGGTGTGTGGGCTATACGAACGCGTCGTGGACGCTGCGGGCCGACATCACCGCCCGGGCGACCGCAAAACTGATGGAGCACATGGCCGCTCACGGCTACACCCATGCCGCCCCGCATCGCGGCAACGAGCCGATGGCCGAGAAGCCGTCGTGGGACATCAACGCCGGCTACGTGTTGCGCTCGGTGCACGCGCTGCCGAAGTCGGGCACCAAGCGGCCGTGGAACGTGCGGCAGAACTATCTGGCCGACGCCCTGGACTACCGGTTCGACCGGATCGAGGAGGCGATGGTGTTCGGCCGGGTCGGCGACCGGGCGCCGCTGGCGGGTTAGCCGAGCGAGAGTTCGTGAACTGCTACTAAATCGCAGGTGTCGGCAATACGCTGATCGCCATGGCATCTGACAAGCGCGAACCCAAAGTCGTTGTCCTCGGTGGCGGGTCCTGGGGCACCACCGTGGCGTCAATCTGCGCGCGTCGCGGCCCGACGCTGCAGTGGGTGCGCTCCGAAGAGACGGCCGCCGACATCAACGACAACCACCGCAACACCCGCTACCTCGGCAACGACGTTGTGCTCAGCGACACCCTGCGCGCCACCACCGACTTCGCCGAGGCGGCGAACTCCGCCGACGTCGTCGTGATGGGCGTTCCCTCGCACGGCTTTCGCGGGGTGCTGAGCGAGCTGGCCAAGGAACTGCGGCCGTGGGTGCCGGTGGTGTCGCTGGTCAAGGGGCTCGAGCAGGGCACCAACCTGCGGATGTCGCAGATCGTGGAGGAGACGCTGCCCGGTCACCCCGCCGGCATCCTGGCCGGGCCGAACATCGCACGCGAGGTCGGCGAGGGCTACGCCGCCGCGGCGGTGCTGGCGATGCCCGACCAGCATCTGGCGACCCGGCTGTCGGGCCTGTTCCGCACCCGGCGCTTCCGCGTGTACACCACCGACGATGTCATCGGGGTGGAGATGGCCGGGGCGCTGAAGAACGTCTATGCCATCTCGGTCGGAATGGGCTACTCGCTGGGGATCGGGGAGAACACCCGCGCGCTGGTGATCGCCCGCGCGCTGCGCGAGATGACCAAGCTGGGCGTCGCCCTGGGCGGCCATCCCGATACCTTCCCGGGCCTGGCCGGCCTGGGCGACCTCATCGTCACCTGTACCAGCCAGCGCAGCCGCAACCGGCACGTCGGTGAACAACTGGGGGCGGGCAAACCGATCGACGAGATCATCGCCTCGATGAACCAGGTCGCCGAGGGCGTCAAGGCCGCCAGCGTGATCATGGAGTTTGCCAACGAGTTCGGCCTCACCATGCCGATCGCCCGTGAGGTCGACGCCGTGATCAACCACGGCTCGTCGGTCGAGCAGGCCTACCGGGGGCTGATCGCCGAGGTTCCCGGCCATGAGGTGCACGGTTCCGGCTTCTGAACTGGTTGTTCGCGTCGGCGAATTCAAATCTTTGCGTTCTCTATGGGCACGGCCCGCCGGCTTGACCGGTCTTGGCCAGCACAATACCGTCGTTCTAGGCGGCCAGCGGTATCCGGCGCGATCACGCGGGTCAGCCCGGCGTAATCGTCTGTACGCCAGCGCGTTACGAAGAGGTAATGAGCGCAAGATGGGGCGGATATCGGAACATCCCCCGCAACTTTCGAACGAGGGACGCGACCGATGCACAACGTTGAGCAGTCGAGTGTTCAAACCCGTGAGAGCCGGCTGACCGAATCGCGCATCGATCGGTTGCGCGACGTCATCCGGCACGACCTACCGTCATCGCTCGTGGTTTTCCTTGTCGCGCTCCCGTTGTCGTTGGGTATCGCGATCGCTTCGGGCGCCCCGGTGCTCGCCGGCCTGATTGCCGCGATCGTCGGTGGCATCATCGTCGGTTCGCTGGGCGGATCCCCGCTGCAGGTCAGTGGTCCCGCGGCCGGCCTGACGGTCGTCGTCGCGGATCTGATCTCCGATTTCGGTTGGGGCATAACGTGTTTGATCACCGTCGCCGCTGGAGTAGTGCAGGTGCTGCTGGGGCTGAGCCGGGTGGCGCGTGCGGCCCTGGCGATCTCGCCGGTCGTGGTGCACGCCATGCTGGCCGGCATCGGCATCACGATCGCCCTGCAGCAGGCGCACGTGTTGCTCGGCGGGAAGTCCAAGAGCACGGCCTGGCACAACCTCATCGGCCTCCCGAGCCAGATCGCCGGTGCGCACCGTCCGGGGGTGATCCTGGGCGTGCTGGTGATCGTCATCCTGGTGGGCTGGCGATGGGTTTCCGCCAAACTGCGCCGCCTGCCGGGTCCCCTGGTCGCCATAGTGGCCGTGACGGTGATTTCGGTGGTCTTCGGATTCCAGGTGCGCCGGATCAACCTGGAGGGGTCTCCGCTGGACGCGCTGCGGTTGCCGGAGCTTCCCCACGGCAACTGGGGCGCGGTCGCGACCGGGGTGATCACCGTCGCACTCATCGCCAGCGTCGAGAGCCTGCTGTCGGCGGTGTCGGTCGACCGGATGCACAACGGGTTGCGCACCGATTTCAACCGTGAGTTGATCGGGCAGGGAACCGCCAACATCGCGTCGGGCGCCGTCGGCGGGTTACCGGTGACCGGCGTCATCGTCCGTAGTGCGACAAATGTCAACGCGGGCGCCAAGTCTCGCGCCTCGGCGATCATGCACGGCATCTGGATCCTGCTATTCAGCATCCCGTTCGCCGGGTTGGTCGAAGAGATCCCCACCGCCGCCCTCGCCGGTCTGCTCATCGTGATCGGCATTCAGCTGCTGAAGCCGGCTCACATCGAAACCGCAATGAAGCACGGCGATCTGGCGGTGTACGTCGTGACGGCCGTCAGCGTCATCTTCCTCAACCTGCTGCACGGCGTCATCATCGGGCTCGCGCTGGCCATCGCGCTGACCGGATGGCGCGTGATCCGGGCCAAGATCGAAGTCACGCCGACCGACGATGAATGGCGGGTGAGCATCGAGGGCGCGGCATGCACCTTCCTGGCGCTACCGAGCTTGACGCGGCTGCTGGCGTCGGTTCCGCAGGGCGCGACGGCGACGCTGACCGTTGCGGTCCACTACCTCGATCACGCCGCCCACCAGACGATCACCGACTGGCAGCGTCAGCACGAGGCGACGGGCGGGACGGTTCACATCCGGGGCGGGACCGACGTGGGCCGGCGCGGCGCGCACCAGTCGCTGGTCGAAGCCGACAGTCCTAACGCCGCAGCGTAATCGGATCTCCCACTGCCCGAGCCGGGGTCAGTCGATGTCGATACGGATGTGCAACCGCTTGCCGCAGACCTGCGCCAGCCGGTGCAGCTCGTCGACGCGGGGCACCTCGGTCCCGTTCTCCCACGCGGCGACGGTCGCGTGCGAAATACCGAGCGCCTCGGCCAGTTGGGCCTGCTTCATGCCCGCGCCGGCGCGTGTCTCGAAGATCAAGTCCGGCAGATCCAGGGCCAGCCCGGCCTCGTGAATATCGATTGAGTTGGATTCAGTCATCGCCAATCACCGTCCAACTCAGATGGTACGTGGGTGTGGGCCTACCGTCCGGCCATTTCCTCCAGTCGGCGGATGCGGTCCTCGATCGGCGGGTGCGTCGAAAACAACGACCCGATTCGCTCCCCCGCGCGGAACGGGTTGGCGATCATCAGGTGCGCCTGGCTGGCCAGCTGTGGCTCCGGCGGCAACGGGGCCGCCTGCACGCCACCGGATATCTTGCGCAGGGCCGACGCCAGGGCCAGCGGGTCACCGGTCAGCACCGCACCCGATTCGTCCGCCTGGTACTCACGTGACCGCGACACCGCCAACCGCACCACCGTCGCGGCGATGGGGCCCAACAACGAAACCAGCAGCAGTGCAAAGGGATTCTCGCCGTCACGGTCGTTACCGCCGAACATGCCGGCGAACATGGCCATGTTGGCCAGCGCGGTGATCACCGACGCCAGGGCGCCGGCGATGCACGAGATCAGGATGTCGCGGTTGTAGACGTGCGAAAGCTCGTGTCCCAATACGGCACGCAGCTCGCGCTCGGTGAGCATGCCCAGAATCCCGGTGGTACAGCAGACCGCCGCGTTGCGGGGATTGCGTCCGGTCGCGAATGCGTTGGGCGCGTTGGTGTCGCTGATGTACAGGCGGGGCATCGGCTGGTGCGCGGCGGTGGCCAGCTCCCGCACGATCCGGTACATGGCCGGCGCCTGCACCTCCGATACCGGCTGCGCGTGCATCGCCCGCAGCGCCAGTTTGTCGCTGTTGTAGTACGTGTAGACGTTCATCCCGATGGCGAACAGCACCGCGAGGAACATCGCGGTCCTGCCGAACAGCGAGCCGACGAACACGATCAACGCGGACATGCCAACCAACAACGCGAACGTCTTGAACGTGTTGTGATGCGGATGCCAGGTCATCGGTGTCTCCTCGGAACACTCGGATGCGCGTTATTGCCGATTACAGCTCATTGAACGCCCGAGGTGGCCCCATTGGTTCCACAGTGCGATTGCGGGCGGCGCTAGCCGTGCCGGCTGATCGTGTAGTCGACAAGCGTCTGCAGCGCGTGCCGGCCCGGCACGTCCGGCAGCTGGGCCAGCTCCTGGCGCGCCTGGTCCGCGTACTCCTGAAGCGACCGCTTGGCCCTGACCATGCCCGGCGATGCCCGCAGCAGTCCCAGCGCCTCGGCCACCGCCTCGTCGTCGTCGACGGGCCCGACCAGCAACTCGCGCAGCCGCGCCGCCTCGGGCCCGGGTTCGCGCAGCGCGTAGACCATGGGCAAGGTGTGCACCCCTTCGCGCACGTCGGTGCCGGGCAGCTTCCCGGATTCGTGCGAGTCGCTGTCGATGTCGATGATGTCGTCGGAGATCTGGAACGCGGTGCCCACGATGCCGCCGAGCCGGCTCAGCCGTTCCACCTGATCGGGGTCGGCGCCCGAGAACATGGCCCCGAACCGGCCCGCCGCGGCGATCAGGCAGGCGGTCTTCTCGTACACCACCCTCAGGTAGTGCTCGATCGGGTCGGAGCCCTCGACTAACCCGCGGGTCTCGCGCATCTGCCCCGTCACCAGTTGGGCGAACGTCTCGGCGATCAGCCGCACCGCCTCGGGACCCAGCCGCGACACCAACCGTGATGCCGTCGCGAACAGATAGTCACCGGCCAGGATCGCGACATTGTTGCCCCAGCGCACGTTGGCGGTGGGGGTGCCGCGGCGCACCTCCGCCTCGTCCATCACGTCGTCGTGGTACAGCGTGGCCAGATGCACCAGTTCGATGACGGCGCCGGCGATGGTCACGTCCGCGCTGTCCGGGTCGGGCCCCATCTGGGCCGACAGCACCGTGAACAACGGCCGGAACCGCTTGCCGCCGGCCTTGAACAGGTGGGTCAGCGACTCGGTCATGACGTCGTCGGCGCTGCGAAATTCCGCCTCCATGAGCTGCTCGATCCGGCCGACGCCGGCGCGTACGGTCGCCGCGAAAGCCGGGTCGCCGAAGTCAACGCCCGCCACCACCGTCGCCGGAGTACTCACGGGACCAAACATACTGGTGTGCATGAAGACGGCAGCGACCCGAGCCCAAGTGGTGGTCGTGGGCGCAGGGCCCGCCGGTGCGGCGGCGGCGGCCTGGGCGGCTCGCGCGGGCAATGACGTACTGGTCATCGATTCGGCGAGCTTTCCCCGCGACAAGGCCTGCGGCGACGGGTTGACCCCGCGCGCGGTCGCCGAGCTGGAACTGCTGGGGCTGCGCGACTGGCTGGACACCCGCATCCGGCATCGGGGACTGCGGATGAGCGGCTTCGGCGGCGAAGTGGAGGTCGATTGGCCCGGCCCGTCGTTCCCGTCGACGGGCAGCGCGGTGGCCCGCTTCGAGCTGGACGACCGGATCCGCAAGGTCGCCGAGGATTCCGGGGCGCGGATGCTGCTCGGAACGAAGGCCGTTGCGGCGCAACATGATTCATCGGGTCGGGTGACGTCGGTGACGTTGGCCGACGGCACCGAGGTCGGGTGCGGCCACTTGATCGTGGCCGACGGCGCGCGTTCGTCGCTCGGCCGCAAGCTGGGCCGGCGCTGGCACCAGGAAACGGTGTACGGCGTCGCCGCGCGCGGGTATCTGACCACCCCGCGCGCCGACGACCCCTGGCTGACGTCGCACCTGGAACTGCGCGGACCCGACGGCTCCACGGGCAAAGTGCTGCCGGGCTACGGCTGGATATTCCCGCTCGGCAACGGCGAAGTGAACATCGGCGTCGGAACGTTGTCGACGTCCAGACGGCCCGCCGACCTGGCGCTGCGGCCGCTGATCGCTTACTACACCGACCTGCGCCGCGACGAGTGGGGATTCACCGGGCAGCCCCGCGCGGTGGCCTCGGCGCTGTTGCCGATGGGCGGCGCGGTGTCGGGGGTGGCCGGCGCCAACTGGATGCTCATCGGGGACGCCGCGGCCTGCGTCAACCCGCTCAACGGCGAAGGCATCGACTATGGGCTCGAGACCGGGCGGCTGGCGGCGGCGCTGCTGGACTGCCCCGACCTGTCCCAGGTGTGGCCGTCGCTGCTGCGGCAGCACTACGGTCGCGGCTTCTCGGTGGCGCGCCGGCTGGCGCTGCTGCTGACGTTTCAGCGGTTTCTGCCGTCGACCGGACCCATCGCCATGCGCTCGACGCCGCTGATGACCATCGCCGTGCGGGTGATGGCCAACCTGGTAACCGACGACGACGCGGACTGGGTGGCCCGTGCCTGGCGCGGCGGCGGGCGGCTGTCGCGGCTGCTGGACCGCCGCACGCCGTTCAGCTGACCGGTGCGCGTATCGCCGCTGGTCGGCGGGCTGGTCCGGTCCGGCGGGGCCGGCGATCGGCGATCGGCTTTCACCCGCGCGCCCCCAGCGAGGCGTGTATAGTCCAGCTAATGAAGGGAACGAGGCTGGCTACTATCGGGGCCGCTGCCGCCGCCGCTGCTGCTGCTATCGCGCTGGCCGGGCCGACGCAGCTTTCCGTGCCGGCGCAGGCGGACCCGCCGCCGACGGCGCCATACCCGACACCGCGCACACCGTCGCCCCCGAGCGACTACGACGCCCCATTCAAGAACACCGTCAACGGCTTCGGCATCTACCAGCCGCAGGACCAGTTGGCGTGGCTGGGCAAGATCACCTGCGAGCGCATCGGCAGGGGCGTGGACGGCGACGCGTACAAGTCGGCCACCTTCATCCAGCGGAACCTGCCGCGCGGCACCACTCAGGGCCAGGCGTTCCAGTTCCTCGGTGCCGCGGTCGACCACTACTGCCCCGAACAGGTCGGCTTCGTGCAAGCCGCCGGCAATCACTAGAAGCCCTTCAGCGCAACGGTTTGTGACCGGCGTGTAAGGCGACGATGCCGCCGGTCAGATTGCGCCAGCGCACCCCCGACCAACCGGCCCGGCTGATCTGACGCGCCAACCCCGCCTGATCCGGCCACGCCCGAATCGATTCCGCGAGGTACACGTACGCGTCGGGATTGCTGGACACCGCCCGGGCCACCCGCGGCAGCGCCCGCATCAGGTACTCCTTGTACACCGTGGCGAACAGCGTGTGGGTGGGCGTGGAGAATTCGCAAACCACCAACCGGCCGCCCGGACGGGTGACGCGGGCCATCTCGCGCAGCGCGGCCTGGGTGTCGACGACGTTGCGCAGCCCGAAACTGATTGTCACCGCGTCGAATACGTCGTCACCGAACGGCAGCCGGGTGGCGTCGCCGGCGACCTTCGGAACGTTGCGCGCGGCGCCGGCCGCCAGCATGCCGACCGAGAAGTCAGCGGCCACACACCACGCCCCGGATTTCTTCAGCTCCACGGTGGATACCGCGGTGCCCGCGGCGAGGTCCAGCACCTTTTGGCCGGCGCCGACTTTCAGCGCCGTCCGGGTGGCCTTGCGCCAGTACCGGTCCTGACCCATCGACAGCACGGTGTTGGTCAGGTCATACCGGCGGGCGACGCCGTCGAACATCGACGCGACATCCCGGGGATCCTTGTCCAGCTCCGCGCGACTCACCAGAGAAACGCTACCTGTTCGGGGAATGACGTGGCGCGGTCGGCGTTGTATGGGGGCGTGACTGAAAAAGTTTGGTTTATCACCGGGACATCTCGAGGTTTCGGACGGGCGTGGACGATCGCGGCGCTGGAGCGCGGGGACAAGGTGGCCGCCACGGCGCGCGACACCGCCGCGCTGGACGACCTGGTGCGCAAGCACGGTGACGCGCTGCTGCCGATCCGACTGGATGTGACCGACCGAGCGGCGGATTTCGCGGCGGTCAAGGGAGCGCACGAGCACTTCGGCCGGCTCGACATCGTGGTCAACAATGCCGGTTACGGCCAATTCGGCTTCATCGAGGAGCTCTCGGAGCGGGACGCACGCGATCAGATCGAGACCAATGTTTTTGGGCCGCTATGGATCACGCAGGCCGCGCTGCCGTATCTGCGCGAGCAGGGCAGCGGCCACATCATCCAGGTGTCCTCGATCGGGGGTATCACCGCCTTTCCGTTGGTCGGCATCTACCACGCGTCCAAATGGGCGCTGGAGGGCTTCTCGCAAGCGCTGGCGCAGGAGGTCGCGCCGTTCGGCGTGCACGTCACGCTAATCGAGCCGGGCGGCTTCGACACCGACTGGGCCGGAGATTCCGCCAGGCACGCCGATCCGATTCCGGCCTACGACGACGTCCGCGCCGCCGTCCAGGAAGAGCGCAGCCGCCGGTGGGCCAGCCCGGGGGACCCGTCGGCGTCCGCTGCCGCGCTGCTGAAGGTGGTTGACGCCGAAAAGCCGCCGCTGCGAGTCCTTTTCGGTGCCTCGCCGCTGGAAACGGCCAGGGCCGACTACGAGAGCCGGCTGCGCAACTGGGAAGAATGGCAGCCCGTGGCGGAGCTGGCGCAAGGCTGATCGGACCCGCGACCTATTCGGTGGGGGCGTTCAGTTCTGAACGGGCCTGGTCGATTTGGTCGTAGGCGCACCGAGCCGTTTCAGCTGTGGTCATCGCCTTACCCTCGCCGGCGAATGATTCGTAGGTCTGCTCGCCGAGCGCATCACGTAGGTGAATGATCACCCTGCTGATCTCAGTGACCCAGTCTTGGTGATCGGACTGAACGCGTACGCGGCGATGGTTGCGGCCGGTGTGCTTGAACAGGAAGCCGCCGCGCGCCTGGATCGCGGAGCGCAACACCTCGTCATGGTCGGCCAGGGACACCCGCATGCCGTCCGCGTCCGATTCCCACCGACGGGTCGAACCCTCGATACCGGTGAACAGAAACGTCACCGCCCCCGAGGGGGCGGGTACCGCGGACACGCTCACAGGAATTCACGAGGAGCCCACCACCATCCAGCAAAGCGCTGCCGACTTTCCAAGGCCGGGGGTCAGGCAGCGCTCGGTGAGACTCCGCAACCCACGAAGCCTGAGGACAAGCGCGTGGCTCGGCAGGAAAAGGGGTAAGCGCTGCAGTACACCTGCAACGCAATTGAAGGACAAGCTATGGGCGGCGCGAATAAGGCTCGAAACAAGGTGCGGTTGGTCGCGGGCAAGCTCAAGGCGGCGACCGGCCGCGCCACCAACGACCCGGCGTTGGAGGCTGAGGGCAGGGCGGACCAGCGGACCGCCCATTTGCGAGACGCCGGTGAAAAGGTCAAAGACGCATTGCGGCCTCGCCGGCGCCGACAGGTCTAGCCGACGAATCCTCGCGGATGTCAACCGCGCGTCGTGGCATCGCCTCGGCCCCCGCACGTGCCCCTTCAAGCCCAGCCAGGTCGCCATGTCGGTAGCGGAGTCGCTGCGACGCCTCGTGCACCCGGTCCTGATGCGCGTAGCCAACCACCATCCCTGCCGTCGCGATCCCAAGTGACGCCTTGTCCCCCGCGGCGCCGCACAGCTGCCGCAATTCATCGAAGCGGTCACCGTCAAGGCTGGCGTGGACTCGCCAGCCGGTCCCGCACAACATGGTGCGCGGCGTGATGCGCATGGCCGGCCGGCGCGGGTGATCGGCGGGCAAGGCGTCGGCGATCTCTGCCGCCCGCCCCCAGCTCGCCCGCGCGGCGTTGATGTCACGGTTTGTCGCCCAGGTGGCGGCGCGCATGTGCCATTCGTATGCGGCGTGCAGATCACCGGCGGCCTGCAGATGTTCGGCGATCAACGCCGCGTTCTCGTCCGCCGATTGCGGATCGCGGACTTCGATTGCGGCGGCCACCCGCCGATGCAGCTCCGATCGGTCCGCTCTGAGTTGTGCGTCGTAGGCCACCGAATGAATGAGCGGATGGTGAAACACATACTCCGGTCGGCGAGTAAGGCTGACCGCGTCGATGAGCTGGGCCCTCAACAGTTCGTCGATCTCGGGCTCAACATCCAACGCCGTGAGTAGGTCGAGGCCGAACCGCGAGCCGATGACAGCCGCCGCGCTCAGCGTGCGCTTGGCTTTCGGATCGAGCCGGTCGATGCGCGCGGCGATGGTCGCCTGCAATGTGGCCGGCACGCTCACTTCGCTGATCTCCGTCGCCGACGTGTAGGCACCCGGCCCGCCTCGTAAGACACCGCGCTGCGCCAGTTCGCGCACCAATTCCTCGGCGAAAATATGGATTACCGGCGGCCCGCTCGGCGACTCTGCGGCCCAGGGCACCGACCGACAGGCCGGGCCCGAGGAGATGTGCGACCAATGCCGCGGTTTCTGAATTGCTCAGCGGCGCAAGGGCTATGGGGTGGGAATCGGACACTCGGGTCAACGCGCCCCGGTATTCCGGCCGGTGGGTGACCAACACCAGCGTGGGCGTCCGCGGGATCACCTCAAGGAAATCGGTCAGCATCGACTCGCTGATCTCGTCGATCCAGTGGGCGTCCTCGACGACATAGACCGCCGGGCGTTCGTCCGCCAGTCGGGCGGCGTGCACCAGCGCGGCCAACCGCCTTCGACGCGCATTGGGATCGACCGCGGGTACGGCCGTGCTCGGGTCGGCGATACCCAGCAGGTCGTCGAGCAGCAGCACGTCCTCGGGATCTGCGTTCGGAAATCGGTCCCGCACTCGTGCGCGGGCCACCTGCCCCTGTAGACCTTCGATGCCGGTCGTCGCCCGCAGCAGCCGCGCCACGGCATGGAATGGGACCTGGCTGGTGTGTGATTCACAGCAGGCGGTCAACACCTCCACACCCCGGACTGCCGCCATCGCGGCCACCTCGCGCACCAACCGGCTCTTCCCGATGCCGGGTTCGCCCACCACCACAACCACAGCGCCGCGACCGTCACGTGCGCGGTCCAACAAGCCCTCGACCGCGGACATCTCCCTCCGACGACCCACCAGTTCCGAGTCGGCGCGTCCGGCAGGCCGGTGCCGGTCTCCGATGCCCAGCAGCCGGTAGGCGGCGACCGGTTCGGTCACGCCCTTGATGCGGACCATCCCCGGATCGCTCAACGCCGCTGCGTCGTCAACCAGTCGCGCGGTGGAGACGCTGAGCATCACCCCGCCCGGCGGCGCGACCGATTCCATCCGCTGGGCCAGGCCCACCTGATCTCCCATCGCGGTGTAGCCGAATGATCCGGAACCGAGCTCGCCGGCGATCACCTGACCGGAGTTCAGCCCTACGCGCACGAGCAATGTCGCGTCGTCTCGGGCCTGCACCTCGAGGCCGAGAGCGTTCGCTTGCTCCTGAATGTTCAGCGCCGCGAGGCATGCGCGAAGGGCATGGTCCTCCATTGCCGCCGGCGCGCCGAACACCGCCATGATGCCGTCGCCGGTGAACTTGTCCACGGTGCCGCCGTACCGCCGGACGACCGCCGCGCAGCGGTCGGCCAGGTTGACCATGATCTCGCGCAGCCGCTCCGTCCCGACGGTCGCGGCGATGTCCATCGAGCGAACCACGTCGGCGAACAGGACCGTGACCTGCTTGTACTCGGCGCGGGTGGCACCGTCGCGGATCGGTGCGCCGCAGTGATGACAAAACCGGGCGCTATCCACAGTTTCGGTGCCACACGTCCGGCACGCTGCTATGGCCGTCATCCGACCCTCCGCTGATCCGGCGCCCACGTCTGCAGTCGTTCTGGCGAAAGGATAGGCCGCTGCACGCCCGCGAGGGGGCTGTTCGTTGCGGGGGCGCCAAGATCCCGCCACCAAGCCCTGAGCGCCTCGGGTACCGGTCATGCCGGACAGGTAGTCGACTACGCGTGTGCCGCGGGATCGTGCCGCCAAGACTTTTGGGGAGAAGGCAATCCATCGACGACGTACGGGACCTCACCATGACCATCACGATTGACACGCCGATTTGTGCGAACGTCTTTGATGCCGGCCTACCGACGATCGACTATGAGCTTTGCCAGAGCCTCGACGAGGCCCACGCGATCATCGGCGAGGCGCGCCGCCAGGCGCCGATAGCCATCGGCCCGCACGGGCCGGAATTTCTGACCTATGAACTGGTGCGGACGGTGCTACGGGACCCCCGATTGCGTGTGCCGCAAGGCATGTTCCTTGCCTCGCAAGGGATTACGAGCGGACCACTGTGGGAACGCGTCGCGACGAACCTGATCAGTCTCGACGGGCCCGAGCACCACCGGCTGCGCCGACTGGTCTCCCATGCCTTCACGCCGCGAGCCACCGCGCGTCTCGACACAACGATCGTCGAGGTGATCAACGAACTCGTTGACCGCCACTCCGCAGCCGGGCGCTGCGAGGTGGTCACAGACATCGCCCGCCAGTATCCGATCCCGATCATCTGTGCGCTCCTGGGCGCACCGGCCGAGGATTGGAAGCTGTTCTCGGCATGGACCGACGACATCTTCAAGGCCTTCAGCTGGGAGGTCGCCGCCCACCAAAGGACCATCTTGGCGGCCTGGGACGAACTGGACTCCTATATCGATGACATGGTCGCCCAGCGGCGCGACCGGCTGACCGACGACCTGATCTCCGAGCTGATCCGGGCCGAGGACGACGGCGATCGCCTCAGCATCGACGAGTTGCGGATGCTGGCGGCGGGCCTGCTGATGGCCGGCACCGACACCACCCGCAACCAGTTGGCCGCCTCGGTGCAGGTGCTGTGTGATCACCCCGACCAGTGGAGGATCCTGGCCGAGCACCCCGAGCTCGCGGCCAACGCGGTCGAAGAGACGATGCGGCATTCGCCGATCGCGGGCGGCGCTCTGCGCACCGCCCTCGAGGATGTCGAGATCGCCGGGTTCATGATCCCGGCCGGCACGCTGGTGATCGCCAACACCGCCGCCGCCAACCGTGACCCCGCCGCCTACGACCGCCCCGACCGGCTGGAAATCACCCGCACCGCGGCGCCGCCGATGCAGACGTTCGGCGCCGGCATGCACTACTGCCTGGGTGCCAACCTGGCCAGGCTAGAGCTCGCCGAAGCCCTGAGGGTGATGGCGCAACGCATGCCGAACGCCCACAGAGTCGGCCCTGCCCCATGGAAGCCGCTCACCGGACTGAGCGGACCAATAACGCTACCAATCGAATTCGACCCTACGAGGTGAACGGGAGCGTGACGGCCCCGGCTCATTCGCCCTGCGCGTAGCGCGTCGTGACGAGTTGTCGTCGGGCGAACGGCGACAGCACCGCCTCGTAGTGGCCGAGGAGCTCGTCACAGATGACCGGCCAGCTCCGGCCCACCACGCTGCGCCGGGCGGCCAGGGCGTAGCGCGGCCGTTCGGCGATCAGGTGTGCGACCGCGTCGGGTAACCGGGTCTCGAACTCGTTGACGGCCAACAACAGACCGGTACGCCACGGGGTGACGAGGTCACGTGGGCCGCCGGCGTCGGGGGCGATCACCGGCAGCCCCGACGCCAGCGCTTCTTGCACGACCTGACAAAACGTCTCGTGCTCACCGGGATGCACAAAGACGTCCATGCTGGCGTACGCCGCGGCGAGTTCGTCGCCGTAGAGCGCACCCGTGAAAACCGCTGTCGGCATTGCCGATTGCAGCTTGCCGCGGTCGACCCCGTCGCCCACGATGACGAGCTGAACCGCGTCGTCGGCGGCGAGCCCGATGAGTCGTTCGACGTGCTTCTCGGGCGCGAGCCGGCCCACAAATCCCACGATGGGCTTGCCCCGCGGCGACCACTGCCACCGCAGCTCCTCGCTGCGCGCGGACGGCGCGAACCGCAGTACGTCGACGCCGCGCGCCCAGCAATGTACACGCGGAAAGCGATGCGCGACAAGCGCTTCCATTGTGACACTGGATGGCGCCAGGGTACGGTCGGCGAGGCCGTGCAGATGACGGAACCAGGCCCACGCGGCTCGCGCGGTCATCGGGATGCCGTAGCTCGCCGCGAAGCCCGGGACGTCGGTCTGATACACCGCCACCGTCGGCACCCCCAGCCACCGCGCAGCGCGCAGCCCGCCGTAGCCCAGCAGCGCCGGCGACGCGAGGTGCACCACATGCGGGTCGAAGCCACGCAACACCTTCACCAGCCGGGGGGTGGGCACCCCGAGCGGCAGGCTGGTCACCTTGGGGAACATCCGCGACGGCACCCGGTGGACGCGGATGCCGTCGTAGATGCGGTCCGCCCGCGGCTGGCCCGGAGGCGTGTCGGGGGCGATGACGAGGGCTTCGTGGCCCGTCCGGCGCAGATGCTCGAGCACCCGGATCACCGAGTTGCTGACACCGTTGACTTCGGGGAGGAAGGATTCCGCGACGATGGCAACGCGCACACCACTACCGTGTCAGCGTCGACTGTCGGCAAGGTTGCCTGCGGGCATACGTCATTTGAAATTTGCAGGTCCGGCACCGTCGGCGACCGGGGTCTGCGGTCCGTCGCGGGGCGCGTCGCGCCGATCGAGCCACTTGTCCAGCAGCGCCAGCACGATCAGGATCGCCGCCGCGCCCAGCCAGCCCACCACCGCGATGGAGCCGGCCGGAATGATCGCCAACCCGGCGTTGCGGTGTTGCACGCGAACCAGGTTCGGATCGTTCTTGTTGTACTCGACGTAAATCCGCATGCCGGTGGCCAGATGGGAGGGATAGAGCACACCGAGCTCGGGACGATAGGTGAC
The DNA here is from genome assembly GCF_002086125.1 of Mycobacterium arosiense ATCC BAA-1401 = DSM 45069. Classification (GTDB taxonomy): domain Bacteria; phylum Actinomycetota; class Actinomycetes; order Mycobacteriales; family Mycobacteriaceae; genus Mycobacterium; species Mycobacterium arosiense. The sequence goes on along the minus strand of NZ_MVHG01000006.1, from coordinate 36,873 downwards.
CCGTTCGGCGGTGACGAATTCGATGGTGGAGCGCCGCGGCCCGGCGCTGAGCACCTCCGCCTGCGCGACACCCATGTTGTGGGTGATCGCGATGTCGTCGCGCCAGGCACCGGCCACCAGCAGCAGCGACTGCAACGTGACCAGGCCGATGACGATCAGCACCGCAATCCGGGCCCACCGCAACACAATCCGGGCGCGCGTTTTCGGCGGCTTGTCACTGCGCCCGTGAATCACTATGTGCAGCAGCACTTTTGGGGGTATCGCCATCTAGGTGCGCCTCACAGCGCCGCTTTGATGGCGGCGTGCAACTGCCGCAGCGACGACCGGTCGGCCTTGACCTCCAGCACCCGCATCCCTGGCCCGGGTTCGTCGAGCGCCGCCGCCAGATCGCCGACCTCGATCTGGCGGCTCTCGACGTGATAGGCGCGACACAGCGCGCCCACGTCGACGTCGTGCGGGGTTCCGAAGACCCGCGACGATACGTCGGAGAACCGCGGGTCGCCCTGCTCGAGCAGTTCGAAGATGCCCCCGCCGTTGTCGTTGGAGACCACGATCGTCAGGCGGCGCGGCGTGGGCTCGGTGGGCCCGATCAGCAAGCCGGAGCTGTCGTGCACGAAGGTCAGGTCGCCGATCAGGGCGACGGTGCGCGCCGGGCTGTCTGGCCCACCCTGGCGTTCGTGGGCGAGCGCCGCACCGATGGCCGTCGAGACCGTGCCGTCGATGCCGGCCACCCCGCGGTTGGACCGCACCCGGATGCCGTGGGTGTCCAGACCGACCAGCGCGGCGTCGCGGACCGGGTTGGACGCCCCGAGCACCAGCTGATCGCCGGGCACCAGCGCGTCGGCCACGGCCGCGGCGACGTGCAGGCCGGTGGTCAGCGGGTGCGCCGCGAGTTGGCCGCGGACGGCGGCCAGGGCGTGCCGGTTGATCTCCGCGCAACGGTGCAGCCAGGCCGGGCTGGGTGCACCGGTGGTGACCGCCCGCGTGCCCGTGGCCTGCGAGTTGCCCGAGACGTCCGGCCAGCGCGGGCCGGTGGTCAGCGCGAAGACCGGCACCTGCGGGTCGGCCAGCAACGCCGACACCGGCCGATGCAGGGTGGGGCGGCCGGACATGATCACCTGCTTGGGCCGCAGCAAGGGCAGCGCCAGCGGGTGCAGCGGGTTGGCCGGGGCGGGCGCCGTCGGCTCCGCGACGGTCGGCAGCTGCGCCAGGTTGGGCTGCGCGCCCGCGCCGTGCCCGGCGATGACGACCGTGTCGGGCGATAGGTCGATGTCCAGGGGCTGGTCGAAGCTGACCGGCGGGGTGTAGGTCCACGGTCGCCCGCCCGGGCGGCCCTGAGGCGTCATCGCCTGGGGGTCGGGGTCGGGAACCAGGGGCTCACGCAGCGGGATGTCGAACTGCACGGGCCCGGCGTTGGCGGTGCGGGATCCGGTGGCGGCCGTCAGCACCCGGCAGGTGGCCGATCGCCAGGTGGCGTTGAGCGAATCCAGGCGCTCGGGGGCGTCTTCGGCCAGGCCCAGGCTGATGGTGGCCCGCACCTGGGTGCCGAAGTAGCCCAGCTGCTCCATGGTCTGGTTGGCCCCGGTGCCCAGAAGTTCGTAGGGCCGGTTGGCCGAGAGCACGATCAGCGGCACCCGGGCGTAGTTGGCCTCGATCACCGCCGGGCCGAGGTTGGCGACGGCGGTGCCGGACGTCATGGCGACGCACACCGGCGCGCCGGCCGCGATCGCCAGGCCGATGGCCAGGTAGCCGGCGGTGCGCTCGTCGATGCGGACGTGCAGGCGGACCCGGCCGGCGCGGTCGGCATCCTGCAGCGCGAAGGCCAGCGGGGCGTTTCGCGAACCGGGGCAGAGCACCACGTCGCGGACGCCGCCGCGTATCAGCTCGTCAACGACGACGCGAGCCTGTGTCGTCGAGGGGTTCACCCCTACAGGGTGTCACAGCCCGCTGACGATGCCCGCCGCGCAGCGGCGGGAGGAGGAAGCGGGCAATCGGGCAACAGCCCGCTGACGATGCCCGCCGCGCAGCGGCGGGAGGAGGAAGCGGGCAATCGGGCAACAGCCCGCTTTGAGCGCTAGTGCTCGGCGAAGAACTTGAGCATCGCGGCGTTGACGGCGTCGGGCCGCTCGAAGAAGCCGAGGTGGCCGGTGTCGGGGATCTGCACGAAGCGGCCGTTGGGCAGGGCGTCGGCGACCTCGCGGCCCAGGTACGGCGGGGTGAGCACGTCGTCGGAGAAGCCGATCACCAGCACGGGCGTCGCGATGCTGCGGTAGGCGGTCAGGCGGCTGGTGTGCGGCGTTACATCGAGCTGGGCGCGCAGGCCCGGCGTGGGCTTGACGGGCCAGGTGGAAAACATCGCGATCCAGTCGGCGATGGCGGTGTCGTCGTTGAGCGTTTTGCGGGAGAAGTTTTCCAGCAAGCGGGTTTTCGCCTCGTATGCGGCCGGCAGCGTGACGCCGGCGTCGGCCAGCTCGGCCTCGGCGTCGCGGAAGAACTGCCGGGCTCGGTCCATGCGGCCGCGGGTGCCCATCAGCACCGCCGAGCTGACCAGCTCGGGCCGGGCCAGCATGAGCTCCTGGGTGATGAACGCTCCCATCGACATCCCGACGATGCGGGCCGGGGCCGCATTCAGGCCTTCGATCAGCGACGCGGTGTCGTCGACCATGGTCTGCGTCGAGAAGGCCCCCGCGTTCTCGGTGGCGCCGATCCCGCGATTGTCGAAGGTGATGACGCGGTATCCCGCCGCCAGGAATGCGGGAACCTGATAGGGGTGCCAGGTTCGTCCGGCGCCGCCGTGGCCGGCGATAAAGACCACGGGCTCACCGGAGCCGCGGTCGTCGTAAGCCAGGTTGATCACCCGGACGACGGTACAAGCAACTGATGGCAGGCCTTGACCCGGTCGATCCACCACTGCCGCCGCTCCCGCGACGCCCGCAGCGCGTGTAGCCGCTCCGGGTCGGGCCTGACCGGGCCCACCGGCAGGGTCCCGTCGACGGGCGCGGCGGCCTCGGCGACGTCGTGCACAAACAGCCCGCCGGTGCCCAGGCCACAGGCGTGGCGAAGCTGCGGCAGGGCCGCGGCGGCGGTCAGGCCGGCGGCGATGCCGACCGCCGAATCCAGCGCGCTGGAGACCACCACCGGGATGTCGATCTGCGCCGCGATCGCCAGCATGGATGAAATCCCGCCCAGCGGAGCGACTTTGAGCACCGCGATGTCCGCGGCCTGCGCGCGGACCACGGCCAGCGGATCGTCGGCCTTGCGGATGCTCTCGTCGGCAGCGATTGGCACGTCGACGCGGCGGCGCAACGCCGCGAGTTCGGCGACCGTCGCGCAGGGTTGTTCGAGGTATTCCAACGGGCCGTCGGCGGTCAGCGCGGCCGCGGCGGCCTGCGCCTCCTCGACGCTCCAGCCGCCGTTGGCGTCCACCCGTACGGTCGGTATCACTGCGCGCACCGCGTTGACCCGGGCGACGTCGTCGGCCAGCGTCTGACCCGGCTCGGCGACCTTGACCTTGGCGGTGCCGGCCCCGGGGAAGCGGGCCAGCACCTCGGGAACGTCCGCGGCGGCCACGGCGGGCACGGTCGCGTTGATCGGGACGCGGTCGCGGCGGGTGGGCGGCGGCCGGCGATACGCGGCCTCGATGCCCGACGCCAGCCAGTGCACGGCCTCACGCGGCTCGTATTCGAGAAACGCCCCGAACTCGCCCCAGCCCGCCGGGCCGTCGATCAGCACGACCTCGCGGGTGGTGATGCCGCGAAACCGCACCCGCATGGGCAGCGCCACCACATGCAGGCGGTCCAGAAGGTCGGCGAGCGCCGGCACAAAAGGGTGGGTCACGCGCCGTAGACCCGGCGGCCCGCCAGATACGTCGCCCGCACCTCGAGGTTGGCGATCTGCTCGGGCGCTACCGCGCGCGGATCGGCCGAAAGCACCACCAGGTCGGCGTACTTGCCGACCTCCAGCGAGCCGATCACGTCGTCGGAGAACAGCTGCCAGGCCGCGTCGATGGTCTGCGCGCGGATCGCCTGCTCGACCGTCAGGCGTTCCTCGGGTCCGAGCACCCGCCCGCTCGGCGCCGTCCGGGTCACCGCGACGCTGATGTTGCGCAGCGGCTCCTCGGGCGTGACGGGCGGATCGTTGTGCAGCGAGACGCGCATCCCGGTGGCGATCGCGGATCCGGCCGGCATCCAACGACTTCCGCGCTCCTCGCCGAACAGGCCGTCGACGATGACGTCACCCCAGTAGTGGATCTGGTCGACGAAGATGCTGCAGGTGACGCCGAGGTAGTGGGCGCGCCGCAGCTGCTCGGGCCGGATGGCGCCCACGTGCTCGAGGCGCAGCCGATGGTCGTCGCGCGGGTGGCGCCGCAGCGCCTCCTCGTAGACGTCGAGGATGGTGTCCACACCGGCGTCGCCCTGGACGTGGCAGGCCATCGGCCAGCCCAGCGGGAAGTACGCGCCGACGATCTCGCGTAGCTGCTCGGCGGTGTAGTTGGCGCAGCCGCACGACCCCGGCGCAACGCCGATGATCCGGGTGGCCTCGGTGTCCAGGTAGGGAAATGACAGGTCGATGTTGCCGATCCACGGCGAGCCGTCGACCCAGATCTTGATGCCGACCTGGCGCAGCATGTCGTCGCCCTGCCCGGGGGTAGCGGCCGTCGACATCTGCGGGTTGGAGATCTCGTAGGTGCGCAGCCGCACCGTCAGCCGCTCGCGCAGCTGCTCGACCACCGGCCGGAAGTTCGGGTCGAACGCCATCTCCGAGCAGGTGGTCAGGCCGGCACGGTTGAGCCGGCCGCACTCGGCGAGCAGCATCCGCGGGTATTCGGCGAAGTCGATGGCCCCGCCCAGCAGCGGGAACACGGCACCGGTTTCCTCGGCGGTGCCGTCGAGTTCACCGTTGGCGTCGCGGCCGTACCTCGCGCCCTTGGGGTCGGGGGTGTCGCGGGTCAGCCCGTGCAACTTGGCGGCGCTGGAGTTGAAGAAGGCCTTGTGCCCGGAGTTGTGTATGATCACCAGCGGGCTGTCCGGCGCGATGTCGTCGAGCCAGCTCAGCGTGGGTTCCGGAAGGCCGTTCTGCAGCAACGGATCCCAGCCGTTGAGGAAGGCGCCGGCGGAGCCGCGCCGGGCGACTTCGGAGTGGATCGCCGCGATGACGTCGTCGGCATCGCGCATGGTGACCGGCCGGATGTCGACGATGCGGTCCGACAGCGCGACCGCCTCCATCAACGGATGGCCGTGTGCCTCAACGAAGCCCGGCATCACGCAGCCGTCACCGGCATCGACGGTCTGGGTGTCGGGGCCGGTGAAGTCGGCGACCTCGGCACGGGTTCCGACGGCGATGATCCTGCCGTCGGCGACGGCGAGCGCCTCGGCGGTGGGCCGCTGCTCGTCGACGGTGAGGATGGTTCCGGTAACGACGAGATCTGCCTGCCCCATGCGTAGGGATCGTAGTGGCGATCGCGAGGGCGGCGCAGCCGGTCGAAGCGGGTCGCCACGGATCAGCCCAGTGGCGATCGCGAGGGCGGCGCAGCCGGTCGAAGCGGGTCCCCACGGATCAGCCCAGTGGCGATTGTTGTTGAACAGGGCGCGGCTGACCCAAATTGCAACACGTTCTAGTCTGACCACATGACGGACGAGCTGTTGCGCAACCCGACCCATAACGGCCACCTGCTCGTGGGCGCGCTCAAGCGCCACAAGACCAAGCCGGTGCTGTTCCTCGGCGACACCACGCTGACCGGCGGTCAGATGGCCGAGCGGATCAGCCAATACATCCAGGCGTTCGAGGCGCTGGGCGCGGGCACCGGCGTCGCCGTCGGCCTGCTCTCACTCAACCGCCCCGAGGTGCTGCTGATCATCGGCGCCGGCCAGACCCGCGGCTACCGGCGCACCGCGCTGCACCCGCTGGGCTCGCTGGACGACCACGCCTACGTGCTGAACGACGCGGGTATCAGCTCGCTGATCATCGACCCGAACCCGAAGTTCGTCGAGCGCGCGCTGGCCCTCTTGGAAAAGGTGCCCGGACTCAAGCAGATCCTGACCATCGGGCCGGTGCCCGAGGCGCTCAGAGGGGTGGCCGTCGACCTGGCGGCCGAGGCGGCCAAGTACGACCCGCAGCCGCTGGTCGCCGCGGACCTGCCGCCGGATCAGGTCATCGGCCTGACCTACACCGGCGGCACCACCGGCAAGCCCAAGGGCGTGATGGGCACCGCGCAGTCGATTTCGTCGATGACCCAGATCCAGCTCTCGGAGTGGGAGTGGCCAGACCAGCCGCGGTTTCTGATGATCACCCCGCTGTCGCACGCCGGCGCGGCGTATTTCCTGCCCACTTTGATCAAGGGCGGCGAGATGCACGTGCTGGGAAAGTTCGACCCGGCCGATGTGCTGAAAACCATTGAGGAGAAGCGCATTACGGCCACGTTCCTGGTGCCGTCGATGCTGTATGCGCTGATGGACCACCCGGATTCGCACACCCGCGACCTGTCGTCGCTGCAGACCGTCTATTACGGCGCCTCGGCGATCAACCCGGTGCGGCTGGCCGAGGCGATTCGCCGGTTCGGCAAGATCTTCGCCCAGAACTACGGTCAGTCCGAAGCGCCGATGGCCATCACCTACCTGGCCAAGGGCGAGCACGACGAGAAGCGGCTCACTTCCTGCGGGCGCCCGACGCTGTTCGCCCGCGTCGCGCTGCTGGGCGAGGACGGCAAGCCGGTCCCGCAGGGTGAGCCGGGCGAAATCTGTGTCAGCGGACCGCTGTTGGCCGGCGGCTACTGGAACCTGCCCGAGGCGACGGCCGAGACCTTCAGGGACGGCTGGTTGCACACTGGCGACATGGCCCGCGAGGACTCCGACGGTTTCTACTTCATCGTCGACCGGGTCAAGGACATGATCGTCACCGGCGGCTTCAACGTGTTCCCGCGCGAGGTGGAGGACGTCGTCGCCGAGCACCCGGCCATCGCTCAGGTGTGCGTGGTCGGGGCGCCCGACGAGAAGTGGGGCGAGGCCGTCACCGCGGTGGTCGTGCTGCGCGCCGACGCGCCGCGCGACGACGCCGCGATCGAGAAGATGACCGCCGAGATCCAGGCCGCGGTCAAGGACCGCAAGGGCTCGGTGCAGTCGCCCAAGCGGGTGGTGATCGCCGACTCGCTGCCGTTGACCGGGCTGGGCAAGCCGGACAAGAAGGCCGTGCGCGCGCAATTCTGGGAGGGCGCCGGCCGCGCCGTCGGCTAGGTCTCGCTGAGCGTGGAAGTAGTTTCACGCTCGCGGCCGAACGTGAAACTAACTTCACGTCGGCGGGCGGGTGGGTACGAGGTAACGTCGCTGCCTATGGGAAGCGGCAAATCGATCAAGCCGCCGTGGTGGCTGAAGCCGGCGAACAAGGTCTTCATCGCGATGTCGCGGCTGGGCCTGAGTTTCGGCGGTGAGAGCCCGGTGGTGTTGACCGTGTCCGGCCGCAAGTCCGGGACGCCCCGGTCGACGCCGGTGACGCCGATGATGGTGGACGGCAAACGCTATGTGGTGGGCGGCTTTCCGGGCGCGGATTGGATTCGCAACGTTCGCGTCGCCGGATACGCGACACTGGCCCGCGGCCGGCACTCCGAGCGGGTGCGGATGGTGGAGCTGTCCGCAGACGACGCGCGGCCGTTCTTGCGGGCGTTCCCCACCGAGGTGCCCACCGGCGTCGGCTTCATGAAACGCTCGGGACTGGTGACCGACGGCCGCCCCGAGGAGTTCGAGGCGCTGGCGGGCGTGTGTCCGGTGTTTCGGCTGGATCCGGCGTAGGAGTTTGAAAAACCTTGAGCGACAACCCCTTTGATCCCCACCAGTGGCGACCCGTGGACGGGTTCGGCGACCTGACCGACATCACCTATCACCGCCACGTCGACGACGGCACGGTGCGGGTGGCGTTCGACCGGCCCGAGGTGCGCAACGCGTTCCGGCCGCACACCGTCGACGAGCTCTACCGGGTGCTCGACCACGCCCGGATGTCCCCCGACGTCGGCGTGGTGCTGCTGACCGGCAACGGACCGTCGCCCAAGGACGGCGGCTGGGCCTTCTGCTCGGGCGGCGACCAACGCATCCGCGGGCGCAGCGGTTACCAGTACGCCAGCGGCGAGACCGCCGACACCGTCGACACCGCCCGCGCCGGCCGGCTGCACATTCTCGAGGTGCAGCGGCTGATCCGCTTCATGCCCAAGGTGGTCATCTGCCTGGTCAACGGGTGGGCGGCCGGCGGTGGGCACAGCCTGCACGTGGTGTGCGACCTCACCCTGGCCAGCCGCGAACACGCCCGCTTCAAGCAGACCGACGCCGACGTCGGCAGCTTCGACGGCGGCTACGGCAGCGCCTATCTGGCCCGTCAGGTCGGCCAGAAGTTCGCCCGCGAGATCTTCTTCCTGGGCCGCCCCTACACCGCCGAGCAGATGCACCGGATGGGCGCGGTCAACGCCGTCGTCGCCCACGCCGAGCTGGAGTCCGAGGCCATTGGATGGGCGCGCGAGATCAACGCCAAATCCCCGCAGGCGCAACGGATGCTGAAGTTCGCGTTCAACCTGCTCGACGACGGGCTGGTGGGCCAGCAGCTGTTCGCCGGGGAGGCGACCCGGCTGGCCTACATGACCGACGAAGCCGTCGAGGGCCGCGACGCCTTCCTGGAAAAGCGCGACCCGGACTACGGCCGGTTCCCGCGCTACTTCTAAAGCGGCGGGGGCGCCTGGGGCCACCGCCTAGACTCGCGTCACGTGAGCAAGAGTCCCCTTCGCCGGATCGCCGACCAGTTCGTGCTGGCGACCATGCGCCCTCCGATGGCGCCGCAAGTGTTGGCCAACCGTCCGCTGATCAAGCCGATCGAGCTGGCCGGCAAGCGCATCCTGCTCACCGGGGCATCCTCGGGCATCGGCGAGGCCGCGGCCCGACAGTTCGCCCGGGCGGGCGCCACGGTGGTCGTCGTGGCGCGCCGCCAGGAGCTGCTCGACGCGCTCGCGGACCGCATCGCCTCGGCGGGCGGTGACGCCATTTCGATCCCGTGCGACGTCTCGGACCTCGACGCCGTCGACGCGCTGGTCGCCGACGTCGAACAGCGTCTCGGCGGAATCGACGTCCTGATCAACAACGCCGGCCGGTCCATCCGCCGGCCGCTGGCCGAGTCGCTGGAACGCTGGCATGACGTCGAGCGGACGATGGTGCTCAACTACTACGCGCCGCTGCGGCTGATCCGCGGGCTGGCGCCGGGGATGATCGAGCGCGGCGACGGGCACATCATCAACGTCTCGACGTGGGGCGTGCTGTCGGAGGCCTCACCGCTGTTCGCGGTGTACAACGCCTCGAAGGCCGCGCTGTCGACGGTGAGCCGGGTGGTGGAAACCGAGTGGGGCGACAAGGGGGTGCACTCCAGCACCCTGTACTACCCGCTGGTGGCCACCCCGATGATCGCGCCGACCAAGGCCTACCAGGGAATGCCGGCGCTGACGCCGGAGGAGGCTGGTGAGTGGATGATCACCGCCGCCCGCACCCGACCGGTGCGCATCGCGCCGCGGGTGGCCATCGCCGCCAAGGCGCTGGACACCTTCGGCCCGCGCTGGGTCAACGCCGTCATGCAGCGCCAAACCATCCAGCCCAACCGCAAGGGCGATGGCTGACCGGCGACGTGGTAGACACGATTTCATGGAGATCCTGGCCAGCCGGATGCTGCTGCGGCCGTCGGACTATCAGCGGTCGCTAGCCTTCTACCGCGACGAGGTCGGGCTGGCGATTTGGCGCGACTACGGCGCTGGCACAGTCTTTTTCGCGGGCCAGTCCCTGCTGGAGCTGGCCGGTTACGGCGAGCACGACCCCGCTGCGGCCGCCTTCCCCGGCGCGCTGTGGCTACAGGTCCGCGACATCGAGGCCACCCAGGCTGAATTGGTGAGCCGCGGGGTGCCGATCGCGCGCGAAGCTCGCCAGGAGCCATGGGGTTTGAAGGAGATGCACGTGACCGATCCGGATGGCCTCACGCTCATCTTCGTGGAGGTGCCGCCGGAGCATCCATTACGGCGTGACACCCGAAATGAACAGCCGGGAAACGCCGGTTAACTGAGAGGTAACATCTGGCGACGGTTCAAGGTACACCCGCGTTTCGACCGCCTCAGCATTCGACAATGGAATCCCCCAACAACCAGAATCAGGCGCTGTGAACATCCAATTGTTCCTCTTGATCATTGTCGTAATCACGGCATTGGCTTTCGATTTCACCAACGGCTTCCATGACACGGGCAACGCAATGGCGACCTCGATCGCCAGCGGCGCCCTCAAGCCCAAGACGGCGGTTGCGCTCTCGGCGGTGCTGAACCTGGTGGGCGCCTTCATGTCCACCGCCGTCGCCGCCACCATCGCCAAGGGCCTGATCGACGGGCACATCGTGACGTTGGAGCTGGTGTTCGCCGGTCTGGTCGGCGGGATCGTGTGGAACCTGCTGACCTGGCTGCTCGGCATCCCCTCGAGCTCCTCGCACGCGTTGATCGGCGGGATCGTCGGCGCCACCATCGCCGCCGTCGGCGCGCACGGGGTCATCTGGAAGGGCGTGGTGTCCAAGGCGATCATCCCGGCCGTCGTGTCGGCGATCCTGGCGATCGCGGTCGGCGCGGTGGCGACCTGGCTGGTCTACCGCATCACCCGGGGTATCCCCACCAAACGCACCGAGGCCGGCTTCCGCTACGGCCAGTGGGGCTCGGCATCGCTGGTCTCCCTGGCGCACGGCACCAACGATGCCCAGAAGACGATGGGCATCATCTTTTTGGCGCTGATGTCCTACGGCTCGGTGAGCAAGACCGCGTCCATGCCGCCGCTGTGGGTCATCGTCGGTTGCGCGGTGTCGATGGCGCTCGGCACCTACCTGGGCGGCTGGCGCATCATCCGCACCTTGGGCAAGGGGCTGGTCGAGATTCAGTCGCCGCAGGGCATGGCGGCCGAATCCTCTTCGGCCGCAGTGATTTTGCTCTCCGCCCACTTCGGGTACGCGCTGTCGACCACCCAGGTCTGCACGGGGTCGGTGCTGGGCAGCGGGCTGGGCAAGCCCGGCGGCGAGGTCCGCTGGGGCGTCGCCGGCCGCATGGGTGTCGCCTGGCTGGTGACGCTGCCGCTGGCCGGCCTGGTCGGTGCCCTGACCTACTGGGTCGTGCACCTGATCGGCGGCTACCCGGGCGCCATCGTCGGCTTCGCGCTGCTGGTCGCGGTCTCGGCCACCATCTACATCCGTTCTCGCAAGGTCAAGGTCGACCACCACAACGTCAACGCCGAATGGAAGGGCGACCTGACCGCCGGGCTCGAAGGGGCCGACGATCAGCACCCGCACTCGGATGCCGGGCCCGGCGCCGGCGGCACCGCTGTCCGGTACGACTCCGACGACCCGACGATTAAGGCGAACGCTTGATGAGTCATTTCAGCGACTGGTTCAACTACCAGGCCTCCCTCAAGATCCTGCTCTTCGCCATGCTGGCCGGCGCCGCACTGCCGGCGCTGTTCGCCCTGGGCCTGCGATTCCACGCGGTCGGCGCCGGCGAGGCCGGCACCGATGGCGGCTCACCGCAGAAGAATCCGGTGCTGCTGGCGCTCGCCTGGGCGATCTATGCGGTGGTGGTCCTGGTGATCGTCTTCGCGCTGGCCTACATCTCCCGGGACTTCATCGCCCATCACACCGGCTACCCGTTCCTCGGAGCGAAAGTTAAGTAGCATCGGCTGATGCCCACCGATTTGCTAGGCCAGACACCGGGGGTGTTGCGTGAACGGGTTTCTCAATTCGATCGTGTCCTGGCTCCGCGCGGGATACCCGGAAGGCGTTCCACCGACCGACACCTTCCCGGTGCTCGCGTTGCTAGCGCGCCGGCTATCCGGCGACGAGGTCAAGGACGTCGCCTGTGAGCTGATCCGGCGCGGCGAGTTCGACGATGTCGACATCGGCGTGCTGATCACCCAGATCACCGATGAGTTGCCGTCGCCGGACGACGTTGAGCGCGTGCGGGTTCGCCTGGCCGCCCAGGGCTGGCCGTTCGTCGACGAGGCCGGGGACCCCACATAGTCGCACTGCGCGCACTGCACGTCCCGCCGGGCGCGGCGGCCTCGACGCTGTTGCCCGCCCTGGAACGGGTGCTCGATGGTCGCGACCCCGCACTGGTCGCCCTGCCCGGGGGCGACGACCGCGAGTCGGCCGCGCTGCGGGCGGGCCTGCGCGTCGGGGAGGCCATCGACGACGACGTGGCCGTGGTCGTGGCGACGTCGGGTACCACCGGAGTTCCCAAGGGCGCGTTGCTGACCGCCGCCGCGCTGACGGCCAGCGCGGCGGCCACCCACGACCGCCTCGGCGGCCCGGGCAGCTGGCTGCTCGCCTTACCGGCGCACCACATCGCGGGGATGCAGGTCTTGGTGCGCAGCGCGCTTGCCGGTGCGGTACCGGTCGAGATGGACTTGTCCGCCGGGTTCGACATCACCGAATTGCCAAGTGCGATAAGAATATTGGGCCCGGGGCGGCGGTACACGGCGCTGGTCGCCGCGCAGCTGGCCAAGGCGCTGGGTGACCCGGCGGCCGCGGCCGCGCTCGCCGAGCTGGACGCGGTGCTGCTCGGCGGCGGCCCGGCTCCGCGACCCGTCCTCGACGACGCTGCCGCGGCGGGCATCGCCGTGGTCCGCACCTACGGGATGAGCGAGACCGCCGGCGGGTGCGTGTACGACGGTGTCCCACTGGACGGGGTGCGGCTGCGCACGGTCGAGGGCCGCATCGTCATCGGGGGCCCGACGCTGGCCAAGGGGTACCGCAACCCGGTCGACCCCGACCCGTTCGCCGAGCCGGGCTGGTTTCGCACCGACGATCTCGGCGCCGTCAGCGGTGCGGGTGTGCTGACCGTGCTGGGCCGCGCCGACGACGCCATCAGCACGGGCGGGCTGACCGTGCTGCCGCAACCGGTGGAGGCGGCGCTGTGCGCTCACCCGGCCGTGCGCGACTGCGCGGTATTCGGCCTGGCCGACGGCCGGCTGGGGCAGCGGGTGGCCGCCGCGATCGTGGTGCGCGACGGGTGCGCCGCGCCGAGCCTGGACGACCTGCGCGCGCAGGTGACCCGCACCCTGGACGCCACCGCCGCCCCGCGCGAGCTGCACGTCGTTGCCGCGCTGCCGCGCCGCGGCATCGGCAAGGTCGACCGGGCGGCGTTGGTGCGCCGGTTCGCCGGACGGAGCGATCAATAGGCTATTCGTCCGTGAGGATCGCTCGACGGCAGGCAGTGCGCGACGCGGCAGCCGTCACCGTCGGGGTGGTGCTGGTGGCGGCGGCGTTCGTGCTGCCGCGACTGAACCTCGTGGTGCGGCCCCGCCTCGACGTCGGCGCCGAGAAGTTCGCCACCCACGCCGGCTCCGCGCCGATCTTCGGCGAATGGCTGATCCACGCCGGCTGGGGGACCGGGCCGGCCATTGCCATCGCGATCGCCGTCGTGGTGTGGGGACCCGTTCTGGCGCAACGCATGCCGTGGCGGGCATTGACGCTGGGCAGCTGGGCCACCGCGTGCGGCTGGGCGTTCGCGCTGGCAATGATCGACGGTTGGCAGCGCGGCTTCGCCCGCCGGCTGACCACCCGGGACGAATACCTGTCGCAGGTGCCGAGCATCACCGACATTCCCGCCACGCTGCGCACGTTCGCCGGCCGGATCGTGGACTACCAACCGAACTCGTGGACCACCCACGTGTCGGGGCATCCGCCCGGCGCGCTGCTGACCTTCGTCTGGCTGGACCGGCTCGGCCTGCACGGCGGCGCCTGGGCCGGGCTGCTGTGCCTGCTGGCCGGGTCGAGCGCGGCGGCCGCGGTGGTGGTCGCCGTGCGCGCGCTGGCCGACGAGCCCACCGCGCGCCGCGTCGCGCCGTTCGTCGCCGTGACGCCGGCGGCCATCTGGGTGGCGGTCTCGGCCGACGGCTACTTCGCCGGGGTGGCGGCGTGGGGCATCGCGCTGCTGGCCGTGGCGGTGCACCGGCCGGTCCGCTTCCCCGCGTTGACGGCCGCGGGTGCGGGCCTGCTGTTGGGCTGGGGCGTGTTTTGCAACTACGGCCTGATGCTGATGGGGCTGCCCGCATTGGCGGTGCTGGCCTCGGCCCGGCAACCGGGCGCCCGCTGGGCGGACTGGCGCGCGATCCTGCGGGCCGTGGGTCCGGCGGCGCTGGCGGCGATCGCGGTGGCGGTGGCCTTCGCCGTCGCCGGGTTCTACTGGTTCGACGGCTATACGCTGGTGCAGCAACGCTATTGGCAGGGCATCGCCAAGGACCGGCCGTTCCGATATTGGAGCTGGGCCAACCTGGCGTGCGCGGTGTGCGCGATCGGCCTGGGCGGTGTCGCCGGAATCCGCCGGGTGTTCGACCGGGCCGCCATCCGCCGCCGCTCCGGTTTTCATCTGTTGCTGTTGGGTGTGCTGGCCGCCGTCGTCCTGGCCGACCTGAGCATGCTCAGCAAGGCCGAGGTCGAACGCATCTGGCTGCCGTTCACCGTCTGGCTCACCGCGGCGGCCGCCCTGCTGCCGGCGTGGTCAAGAATCTGGTTGGCGCTCAACGTCATCGGCGCGCTGGCGCTCAACACGATCATCCTGACGCACTGGTAGCTCGCTACAGGCCGGCCGCGCGGGTGACGCGCACGAACCGGCTGGCGGGCGCGCAGGCCTCGCGCACCACCGCGACGTCGTCGACGACGTCAACGTCGGGCAGCGTCTGCACGGTCACCACGTCGACGCCATTGTCGCGCAACGCCTTCAAGGTCAACTTGCCGGTGTCGGGCACCGACATCGGCACGGTGCGCAGGCAGTCCGCCATCGCCGGCTCCCCCACCCCCAGCGCCCACCAGCCGCCATCGCGGGCCGGCCCGAGGACGGCCGGCGACTCGAGCAGCCGGCGCGCGCAGGCGGCCAGCAGATCGGCGCTGACCTGGGGGGTGTCCATCCCGATCTGCAGCACCGGCAGCCCGTCGGCTGCGTCGACGTGCGCGTTGGACAGCCGGGCCGCGAAATCGTCGCCGCGCTGGGGGATCACGGTGAACGACGCCAGCCGCCGGCGGATTTCGGCGGCGTTCGCGGCGCCGGCCGGGTCCCCGGTGAGGGCCACCACCCGGGCCGCCACCGGAGCGGCGGCCACGGCGTCGAGCGTGTCCAGCAACGCGGCGGCGGCGATTTCGGCGGCGACCCGATCGCCGACGCTCGCCGCGAGCCGCGTCTTGGCTCGGCCCGGTTCGGGCGCCTTGGCGACCACCAGCAGGGTCACCGCCAGCACGCTCACGAAATCACCTTCCAGAAGTCGAGGATCGCGGTGATGCTGCCCCGCAGCGAACCGCTGACCTTCGACTTGCCGCCCGTGCGTGGGCCGTAGCTGATGTCGAGCTCGACGACGCGCCAGCCGGCGGCCGCCGCGCGCACCAGCAATTCCAGCGGGTAACCCGATCGCCGGTCCGCCACGCCGAGCCGCAGCAGGGCATCGCGACGGGCGACCCGCATCGGCGCGATGTCGTGCACCGGCAGGCCGTGGCGGGTGCGCAGCCGCCAGCTCATGACCACCGTGCCCACCCGGGCCACCCACGG
The DNA here is from genome assembly GCF_002086125.1 of Mycobacterium arosiense ATCC BAA-1401 = DSM 45069. Lineage (GTDB taxonomy): Bacteria > Actinomycetota > Actinomycetes > Mycobacteriales > Mycobacteriaceae > Mycobacterium > Mycobacterium arosiense. The sequence goes on along the minus strand of NZ_MVHG01000006.1, from coordinate 21,302 downwards.
CCAGTGCAGTCCGCGCACCGGGCGGCGCCGCCCGGTCACCAGGTCGGCGCCGCGCTGCAGCTCGGCGACCAGCCGGGGCAGCTCGCCACCGTCCATCGAGCCGTCGGCATCGATGACGGCCACGATCGGGGTGGTCGCGGCCAGCACCCCCGCGTGGACGGCCGCGCCGTATCCGGCCCGCGGTTCGGCGACGACGTGGGCGCCGTGCCGGCGCACGACCCCGGCGGTGTCGTCGGTGCTGTTGTTGTCCACCACCAACGCGCGGTAGCCGGCGGGGAGGGCGGCCAGCACGGCCGGCAGCGACTCCGCCTCGTTGAGGCAGGGCAGCACCACCGTGACCAGGCCGTCGGCGTCGGCCACCCTCAGAACCCGCGGTGGGGGTGCGGCTGCTGCGGGAACATTGGCTGCGAATGCGTCGGCGGCATCGTCTGCTGGGTGTGGGTCGGGGCCGGCGCCTGGGTGGTCACCTTGGTGCTTGGCGGTGCATATGTCGTCGTCGGCGGCGCGTGGGTGGTGCTCGGCGGTGAATACGTGGTCGCCGGAGGGGAATACGTGGTCGTCGGAGGGGAATACGTGGTCGTCGGCGGCTCGTAGGTGGTGCTCGGCGGCGAAAAGGTCGTCGTCGGGGGTGTGTAAGGCGGGTAGTTGTGCCCCCACCCCGGGATCGGGATGGGGATCGGAATAGGAACCGGGACAATGGGATTGGGGCGGGGCGCCCAGCCAGGGTCGGGATTGGGCACGACGCCGGGGTTGGCCGGGGCCTCGGGGACCGGACCGGCCGGCACGCCGCCTCCCGACGGCGGCGCGACCTGTTGCGGCACCGGGTTGTTCGGGGCCGGGACGGTGCCGCCCTGGAACCCGGCGTTGGGCGCATCGGCGGGGGGCGGCGGCAGCGGCGCCTGCTGCTGGCTCGGCAGGATCGGCATGAACTTGCCCGGGGTGCCGTTCTGCACCCCCACCACCGGCTGCCGGCTGGCGGTGGGCTCTACGGCGACCGCGATCGCGGTGGCCAGCGAGGCCAATCCGATGACGGCGAAGGCGACGACGGCGTTGCCGATCACCAACGATCGCCGCGACAGCTTGGCCTCGGCCTCGTCGACGTCGCCGTACTCGTAGTCGTCGAGTTCGGGGTCGTACTCGTCGAATTCGCCCGGATACTGCTCGCCGTCATCGGCCATCGAATAGGCCAGCTGCTGGTCTTCGGCGTTCGGATCGGCGAACTCCGCTGCCGGCACGACGGCCGTCTCGTCCCCCGCGGGCCCGGCCGCGGGCGCCATGGCGGTGGCATCCCCGAACGCCGGGGCCATCGCGGTCTCATCGCCGGTCGGCCCGACCGCGGGCGCCAGGGCCGTCGCGTCCCCCGCCGCGAGCGCCGGAGCGGCGGCGATGGCCGCGCCGCGCGCCAGCGCAAAGGTGGGGTCCTCGGCGACCTGCACGCGCATGGTCGAACCGTCGCGAAGCTCGTCGGCGACCCGGTTCAGCTCCGGCGAGGCGCCGAGCAGATACACGTCCTGCGGTGCGTCCGGGTGCCCGCCGAGGTTCGCCATCATGGTGTGGAACGCGGCGGTCGCGTCGCCGCCGGGGGCGTCGGCCAGCCGTTGGGTGGCCAGCACGGTCGGCGGCGCGTCCGGATCGCCGTCGCCGGAACCCACCATCGACAGCGTTGCCGTCGCGTCGTCCATCACCAGCGCCGCGCCGGGCCGGCCGGCCGCGCGCATCAGGGCGGCCACCGCCTGCGATTCGGAGAGCACCGCCACGTTGTGGACGCCGGAATCCTCCAGCGCCCGCCGCAGCCGGTCGGCGGCCGGGTGGTCGGTCCAGCACACTCGGGTGCCGAGGAGCCGGTGGTTCTCGTCGGCCAGCAGCCGATTCGTGCCCACCACCGTCTCGGTCAGAGTTCCGATCGGATTGTCAGCGAGGTCGACGACGGATTGGTCGATCACCTCACCCTGCGCGCCGGCCCCGACGAGCGCCAGGCGGGCGACGGGGCCGGTGACGGCGACCCCCAAAACGACGTCCATCCCGCTTCTCCTTCACCCCGGCTACCCCGCAACCAGCATGTCCGGCATCACTACACTTGCTACCGTTGGCAGTGTCAGCCAGCCAGGCGACAAGCTTCGCCTACTAGCGCAGCGTAACCAGCTTTTCGAACGACAGGACGCCTCGCCGCGGAATCATCTCCGCTCAGCAGCCGGTCCCAGCCACTGCCACGGCACCCGAACGGAGAATATGTTCGCAAGCGAGCAGTGCACCTGGCTCGGCAGGGTAAGCCCCCGCCGGACACCCGAAACTGCGCCACGAATATCGGTCCTTGAATCCCTGGGGGCATGGTGAGCCAGAGCAGTGACGACACGCCTACCGGCCCCATCCGCGGGCAGGCTCACCCGGCACCGGCCACCCGCATCATCCGCCCACACGCAACGGGCGGCGGCGGGCCGGCTCCCGCGGAGACCAAGCGGCACCGGCACGTCGCCGGCGACCTGGCCGCGGTGGCCCTGCTGATCCTCGCGCTGTTCTTGCCGTGGAACCTCTACTTCGGTGTGGGAATCCCTAACAGCAGCGCGACCCTGACCGCGGTGCTGATCGCGGTGACGGTGCTGGCCATCGCCTCGGTCGCCCTGGCCGGTTCCTGGCGCTCGGCCGGCGCGCGGTGCAACCCGGCCCGTTCCGCCCGGCTTCGCCTGGGGCTCAACGTCCCTTACCTGCTGCTGGTGCTCGGCTTCGTGGTGTTCGACGCGTACGAGACCGTCCGTTTCGGCGGCACGGTCACCGTGCCCGGCGGCGTCGGCCCGGGGGCGTGGGCCGGGGTCGCCGGCGCGCTGCTCAGCGCCCAGGCCGTGCCGGCGGGCGCACTCGCCGGACCGGTTCCGGCGGGCGACGAGTCCACCGGCTGGACCAGGTCGGCGCGGGTCATCGGCGCGCTGTCCATGCTCGCGGCGGTGCTCAGCTTCGGCTTCAACCTGTACTGGCGGGTGCGGTACGCGCTGCAAAGCACCGGCGGCGCGCAGGATTTCGGCAAGCAGAACATCGCCGTGATCGTGACCGCCGTGGTGTACGGCGTGGTGGCGCTGGTCGCGGTCCTGGTCGCCTCCAGGTGGCTGCTGCGCAGCACCCGCGAAAGCCGGCTGACGACGGTCGCGCTGGGAGCGTCGACGCTGGCCGCCGGGATCCTGGTGTGGTTCCTGCCCGCCGGTCGTGACATCGACGCGTTCCACGGCATCGCGCAGAACACGTCGACCGCCGGCGTCGGGTTCGAGGGTTACCTGGCGTGGGTGACCGGCGCGGCGCTGTTCGCGCCGCGGGCGCTGTTGGGGCACCGCGACGCTTCACCGACGGAGGAATCCGCGTGGCGCGCCGCGATCCGAAATGGCTTGCTGCTCATCGCCGTTTGGTGCGTGGGTTCGGTGGCGATGCGGATCACCGACCTGGTGGTCGGGGTGATCCTGAACTACCCGTTCTCCCGGTACAACAGCATCGTGCAGGCCGCGTTCGATCTGGCCACCGCGGCCCTCGCGCTCTGGCTGCGCCGCAGGCTGGCCACCCTGTCGCCGCGCATGGTCACCTCGCTGTGCGGACTCGTCGCCGCGCTCAGCGTCGCCCGCGTGATCGTGGGCGTCGAGTTGGCGCCGCGGTTCGCGGACTCGCCCAATTCTCCTGCGCTGCACCCGGTCTACGGCAACAACCTGGCCCAGCAGATCACCAGCGTCTTCGACGTGACGCTGTGCTGGCTGGCGCTGAGCATCATGGCGGCCGCCATCGTCACCGGGCAGCTGAGCGGTCGGCGGCTGGCCCGCCGCGCCGCCCGCAGGCGCGCCGCCGCGGCGAACGCGGCGGCGCCGACCACTCGGGTCCCCGTCGCCCAGGGCGCCGGGCCGTCGGCCGTGGCGACCACCCGCATGCCCGGCGGCGCACCCGGTGCGGACCACGAGCCGCCGACCGCCGAGATACCCCCGCTGGCGGGCGCGCCCAGGATCTTCCGCGGCGACGACACCGGAACGCGCCAGATCGCCGCGCAGAAGCCGCAGATCTACCGTCCCCCGCAGGGATAGCGGTCACCGAAGCGGCGCGAACGCGAAGTCGCGCAGCCCGTCCCCCGGTGCGACGGCCGCACGGAAACCCAGCACCTCGGCGGCCCGGGACGGGTCGGCGACGATGTGGCGCACGTCGCCGCTGCGATACTGCCCGGTGACCACCGGGGACACCGAACCGCCGCGCGCGTCGCACAGCGCACCGGCCACTTCCAGAATCGAAATGGGTTGCCCCGAGCAGACATTGAATGCGGTGAAACCCTCGCGTGGCTGGGTGGCCGCGACGTTGGCGGCGGCCACGTCGTCGACATGGACGAAGTCGCGCATCTGGCCGCCGTCCTCGAAAACCCTTGGCGGATCGCCTTTTTCCAGCGCCGACCGGAAGATGGCCGCTACCCCGGAGTAGGGGGTGTCGCGCGGCATGCCGGGACCGTAGACATTGTGGTAGCGCAGCGCCACCACCGAGCCGCCGGTGGCCTCGGCCCAGGCCAGCGCGTAATGCTCCTGGGCGGTCTTGCTGGCGGCGTACAGGCTTCGCGGCCGCAGGCAGGCATCCTCGTCGACCAGGCGCCAGTGCAGTTCCTCCCCGGCGATGGGGCAACGGTGCTCGAAGGCCCCGGCGTCCAGGTCGGCGCGCCGCCGCGGCAGCGGATCCACCGGCCCGTGCCGCCGGCAGTGATAGGCCCCCTGCCCGTACACCACCATCGATGAGGCCAGCACCAGGCGGCGCACCCCCGCGGCGAACATCTGCGCCAACAAGACCGTGGTGGCCAGGTCGTTGTGGCCGCCGTAGGCGGGGGCGTCGGCGGCGTCCACGCCCGCACCCACCATCGCCGCCTGGTGACACACCACGTCCACGCCCGCCAGCAGGGGTGCCAGCGCATCGGCGTCACGCACGTCGACGCGGTGACATCCCCGCGGCAGCACCGGGTTCGGGCCGTGCGCGGCGGGCAGCAGAGCGTCGACGGCGACCACCTCGTGTCCCGCCGCCCGCAGGGCCGCGTCGACCCGCGAACCGATGAAGCCGGCCGCCCCGGTCAGCAGCACCCTCACGGCAGCTCGATGGGCAAGGTGACGCCAGCGTGCGGCAGGCAGTGCGTGCAGCTGCGGTCGGCGGCGATCCGGGCGATGGCCTGGCGCACCAGCGTCTTGAACGCTTCGACGTTCCTCTCGAATTGGGCGAACACGTCGACGGCCCTCACACCCTCGCCAGCGCTCACCCCGGCGTCCAGGTCAGTCACCAAAGCGATTGCCGCGTAGCACATTTCGAGTTCGCGTGCGAGCACCGCCTCCGGATAGCCGGTCATGTTGACCAGCGAGAAACCGGCCGAGGCGAACCACCGGCTTTCGGCGCGGGTGGAAAAGCGCGGACCCTGGATCACCACGATGGTGCCGCCGTCGATTACGTCGGGCAGGCCGGTCACCGCGTCGCGCAGCGCCGGGCAGTACGGGTCGGCGAAGTCGACGTGGATGCCTCCGGAGTCGAAGTAGGTGTCGGGGCGGCCGCGGGTGCGGTCGACGAGTTGGTCGGGCACCACGACGGCGCCCGGGCCGAGTTCGGGTCGCAGACTGCCGACGGCGCACGGCGCGAGCACGCGCCGCACGCCGAGCTTGCGCAGCGCCCACACGTTGGCCCGATACGGCACGGTGTGCGCGGAGAATTCGTGCTTGAGGCCGTGGCGGGGCAGGAAGGCCACCTCGTGGTCGCCGACGGCGCCGACGGTGACCGGCGCGCTGGGCGAACCGTACGGAGTGTCGACGGTGACGTCGCGGGCGTCGGATCCGAAGAAGGTGTAAAAGCCGCTGCCACCGATGACTCCGAGCATCCGACCATTGTGGTGCATGACGTCTTCGGTCATCGCCGGTGCGGCCGGCGGTCCGCAGGCCCGCGTCCTGGCAGGATGGTCGGGTGGCCAACTTCCGGCAGTGGATTTCGGGCGCGCGGCCGCGGACGTTGCCCAACGCGGTGGCACCGGTGGTGGCTGGCACCGGAGCGGCGGCATGGCTGGGATCCGCGGTGTGGTGGAAGGCGTTGCTGGCGCTGACCGTCGCGCTGGCGCTGACCATCGGCGTCAACTACGCCAACGACTACTCGGACGGCATCCGCGGCACCGACGACGACCGGGCCGGCCCGGTGCGCCTGGTCGGCTCGCGGCTGGCGGCGCCGCGCGCGGTGCTGGCCGCCGCGGTCGCCAGCCTGACCGTCGGCGCGCTCGCCGGGCTGGCGCTCGCGCTCTACAGCGCACCGTGGCTGATCGCGGTGGGTGCGGCCTGCATCGCCGGGGCGTGGTTGTACACCGGCGGGTCGAAACCGTACGGCTACGCCGGTTTCGGCGAGGTCGCCGTGTTCCTGTTCTTTGGGCTCGTCGCCGTGCTGGGCACCCAGTACACCCAGGCGCTGCGGGTGGACTGGGTGGGCCTGGTGCTGGCGGTGTCGATCGGGGCGCTGTCGTCGTCGGTGCTGGTGGCCAACAACCTGCGGGATATCCCGACCGACGCCCGCTCCGGAAAGGTCACCTCTGCGGTGCGGCTGGGGGATGCCCGGACCCGGATCCTGTACCAGGCGTTGCTGGGGACCGCCGGGGTGCTGACCCTGGCGCTCATGCCGGCGGCACCGTGGTGCGCCGTCGGATTGGTGGCCACACCGCTGGCTTTGCGCGCGGCGACCCCGGTGCGCTCGGGCCGCGGCGGGCCCGGCCTGATCCCGGTACTGCGCGACACGGGGCTGGCGATGGTGGTGTGGGCGTTCGCGGTCGCGACGGCGTTGACGGTGACTACCTAACGACCGCGGAAGGGTTACCCACAGTGCACGCAAAGACCTCCGAGCCCGGCGCTTCTGGGGTACCTTTGCGTCTGCTCGGCGACAGCGGAGGACCGCAATGAACAAGATTGCCGCGACCAGCGGGCCCAAAAACGTCGGCTTGCTCAGTGTGGGGTCATACCGCCCCGAGCGGGTGGTCACCAACGACGAGCTCTGCGAGAACATCGACTCGTCCGACGAGTGGATCTTTTCGCGAACCGGAATCAAGACCCGCCGGTTCGCCAGGCGCGACGAGTCCGTCACGTCGATGGCGACAACGGCCGGGCTGGAGGCCATCGCCAAGGCGTCGCTGGCGCCGGCCGACATCGATTGCGTCATCGTCGCCACCAGCACCCATTTCACGCAGACCCCCGCGTGCGCGCCGGCGGTGGCGACCGCGGTGGGTGCGGGCGGCGTGCCCGCGTTCGACGTCTCAGCCGGGTGCGCCGGCTTCGGCTACGCGCTCGGGGTGGCCGCCGACATGGTCCGCGCCGGGACCGCCGCCAAGGTACTGGTGCTCGGCTCGGAGAAGCTGTCCCCGACGGTGGACATGACGGACCGCAGCAACTGCTTCATCTTCGCCGACGGCGCGGCCGGAGTGGTGGTGGGCGAGACGCCCGACCAGCGCATCGGCCCCACCATCTGGGGCAGCGACGGCGCGCAGGCCACCGCCATCCGCCAGGACATCGAATGGATCGACTTCCTGGACAACCGCACCGGTGAGCGCCCGTACTTGAGGCTCGAAGGCAGCGCGGTGTTCCGGTGGGCGGCATTCGAGATGGGCAAAGTCGGGCGCCAGGCCATGGACGCGGCGGGCGTGCGGCCCGACGAGATCGACGTCTTCCTGCCGCATCAGGCCAACAGCCGGATCAACGAGGTGTTGGCCAAGAGCCTCGATCTGCGCCCGGATGCGGTCGTGGCCAACGACATCGAGCACACCGGAAACACCTCGGCGGCGTCCATCCCCCTGGCGATGGCCGAACTGCTCACGACCGGGGCGGCCAAGGCCGGCGACCTGGCCCTGCTGCTCGGCTACGGCGCCGGCCTGAGCTATGCCGCGCAGGTCGTGCGGCTACCGAATGGCTAGCCGCGCCCTGATTCTTGCTCACCGCCCTCGTCGGCGCCCCCGTCCGGGGCGTCCCCGTGCAGCCGGGCCTGCAGCAGGTCGCGCTCGCGGCGGCGTCGTTCCCCGGCGATCGCCAGCGCCGCGGTGGCGCGCCGACGCAGCGGGGCGAACACCCAGATGCCCAGCGGCATCGCGATGATCAGCGCGAACAGCACGGCCACCACGATCGGGAACTGGGTGATGCCCGCCAAGCGCGCGATCCCGCAGATGACGCCGGTGAGCGCCGCCGCCAGCAGCACCCGCGCCGCCATGTACGCCAACACGGGCGCAACGACGCGGTTTTCGGGGCGTGGCGCCGCGCCGTCGTTCGCGGCGGGGCTCGGCGCGTTCGCGGTGCTGTCGTCGCTAGCTTCGTGTGACACAGGGTGAGCCTACGGCGCGGGTATATTCGCCCAAAGGAGGTGTTGCGTGCTCTACCTGCTGCTCGTCGTGATTTTGGGGACGCTGATCTACGTTGGCTGGCGTGCGGCGCGATCGCAGGCCCACCGGCCGAAGACGCGCGTCATCGGGCCCGACGACGATCCGGATTTCTTGCGGCGGTTGGGTGACAACCCGCGCTAGCTCGATCGCGGCGGCCCCCCGCGCCCCGCTTCGCCCGCTTGCAACCGCCGCCAGTATCAGCCCAGCACTCCCGGGTTGTGCTGGTCGCCGGGGAACCCGTCGGCGACGATGGCGGCCAGCTCGGTGAGCGCTTCGCGCGTTCCGCGCCGCAGCCGGTCCAGTTCGATCTCGGCACCCTCCTCGAGGTGCGGGTCGAACGGCACCAGCTGGACCGCGCGGCAGCGCCGGGAGAAGTGGTCGATCACCTTGTTCATGTCGACCTTGCCCGAGCGTGGCTTCACACCGTTGATGACCGCGATGGAATTGCGGACCAGGTTCTCGTGGCCGTGGGCGTCCAGCCAGTCCAGCGTCGCCGAGGCGCTGCGGGCGCCGTCGATGGACGCCGAGCTCACCACGACGAGCGCGTCCGCCTTCTGCAGCACCGAGCCCATCACCGAGTGCAGCAGCCCGGGCCCGCAGTCCGTGAGCACCAGGGCGTAGAACCGTTCCAGGATGTCCAGGATCCGCTCGTAGTCCTTCGCGCTGAACGCTTCCGATATGGCGGGGTCCGTCTCGGACGCCAACACCTCCAGGCCGCTCGGCCCCTTGGAGGTGTAGCGGCGCACGTCGCTGTAGCGCTCGATGGTTCCGGCGTCGTGCAGCAGCTGGCGCACCGTCGCGGCGGTCTCCAGCGGAATCTTCTGGCTCAGCGTGCCGCGGTCGGGGTTGGCGTCCACGGCCACCACCCGGTCACCGCGGATGGACGCGAAGGTGGCGCCCAGCGTCGCGGCGATCGTGGTCTTGCCGACGCCGCCCTTCAGCGACAGAAACGCCACCCGGTAGGAGCCCCGCAGCGGCCGGTTCACCTGGGCGACCAGGTTGTTGTGCCGGGCCGCCCGTGGGCTCTCGCCCAGGTTGATCAGCCCGCCGGAGAGCTTGAACAGCAGCAGCCGCCATCCGTCGGACGGCGGTGGCGCGACCGGCCGCAGCAACATGCCCGTGGACAGTTCCGGATAGGGCGTGTGCGGCAGGTGCTCCGGACGCTGCTGCGGGGGCGCTTGGATCTGGGTGGGCGGCGCGTCCGGGCCGGCGTAGTAGGCGCCGTACGCCGTGGGGTCCACGCGTGGGATGCCGGTCATCGGCGTGGGGTCCCAGGGCGGCATTCCGCCCGGCCTGGGCGCCGTGGGCGGCGCCGCGGGCTGGCGTTCGGGGCCGGGGACGCGGCGTTCGGTGCGGAATCCGGCGAAGGCGCGGGTGGGGGCGTCACCGCCGGACTCGGCCTGCGGTGGGGGAGCGTCCTGCTGCTCCGCCGCCTGCGGCGTCTGCGGGGGTATCTGCGTGGTCGGTTGTTCGGGCGCCCCAACGCCCGTCGTTGGATGCTCGGTCACTGCACTCCCCCTTGTTGTGCGCTTTTCCCGTTCAGTTTTCTATTCGGGCCGGTTGTGCACCGTCACCCGACGCCCGCATAAGAATGCAGACCGACAGTGACCAGGTTAACGAAGAACAGGTTGAAGACCATGGCCACAAATCCCGCCACATTGATCCACGCGGCTTTCCTGTCCCGCCAGCCCGCGGTCGACCTGGCATGCAAGTAGGCGGCGTAAATGACCCAGGCCACAAACGACACCGTCTCCTTGGGGTCCCAGCCCCAATAGCGGCCCCAGGCTTCTTCGGCCCAAATTGCCCCGAAAATGACGCCGAAGCCGAACACCGGAAAAGCGAAAATCGTCGTCCGATAGGCGATGCGGTCCAGCGTCTGCGCGTCGGGGAATCGCTGCACCAGCCGGCTCAGCGTGCTGTGCGTGCCGCGTTCGGGGTCTGCCAGCGGCGACGTGCGCAGCAGGAACAGAATGCTGGCGATGCCGGCGACCAGGAACACCCCCGACCCCAGGCTGACCACCGACACGTGGATCGGCAGCCAGTAGGACTGCAGCGCGGGCATTACCGGCGCGGCATTGGTGTACAGCCAGCGACCCGACACCGTCAGCAGGATCAGCACCGGCAGCAGCAAGAAGACCCACAGCGGCCGGTATTGCGGGCGGCGCAGCACGACCGCCCCGGCGACCAACCCGCACAGGCAGGTCAGGTTGATGAATTCGTACATGTTGCCCCACGGCACCCGCAGGGTGGCCAGCCCGCGCAGCACCAGGCAGCCCAGCAGCAGGCCGATGCCCAGGTACACCACGGCCAGCCCGGCCCGACCGACGCGCTCGTCGAGCGGGCGCCGGGTTGCCTCTTCCACCACCCCGGGGGTGGCGGAGTCGGCGCTGACGGCACCGGCAAGCACCCGGGCGCGCTGCCCCCCGGCTCGGGCCCCTACTCGGGCCCCTACATAGGCCAGCTCGAAGGCCAGTAACAGCAGGGCGATCACCAAAGCGACCACCGCGGACGTGAACGCCCAGTCGGAGTAGCGCGCCAGCTCGATATTGACGTGCACCGTATTCATTTGACGTCCACCTCAGAACTCCTTTTGGACGCTGCGGGTGTCGCGTCACCGTCCGACGCGGTGGGCGTCGCGGCCGTCGCGGCGCCGGGGGCTGACGACCCGGTTCGGGGGTACCACCCGCTTGCGGGGGACAGCCGCTCGGACAGTCGCTCGAACTCGTCACCCCAACCGGAGTTGTCGGTGCGCGCCAGGCCGCCCAGTTCGACGTTCACCGTACCTGCCGACCCGCCGGCGTCGGGCGTCAGACGGACCCACACCCTGCGGCGGCGCACCAGCAGCGACACCACCAGGCCGGCCATCATGGTGATGGCGAAGACCAGCACCCAGGTCTGGCCGGGGTCGTGGGAGACCTGCAGGTTGACGAACGGCACGGCGCCGTCGAAGCGGATCACCGTGCCCGCCGCCGGCCCCTGGTCGATCCGCACCGACTGTCCCGCACGCAGATTGACCCGCTTCTCCTTGGCCAACCGGTGCTGCTCGATCAGGCGGGGATCCAGGGTGAACAGCGACTGGGGCCGCCCGGTGTCCAGCCCGGTGTCGCCGCGGTAGATGTCGACGGCCACCGCCGGGGCGTCCAGGGCCGGGAAGCGCGACGACAGCAGCATGCCGTCCAGCTGCTCGGTCGGCGCCAGCAGGCCCTGGATGGCGATCTCGTGGTTGCGGCGTTCGGAGGCGTTGGGATAGCTGCCGGCGGGCGGATCGATGCGCACCACGCCCGACGAGAGCAGGGTCTGCGGGTTGTCGGGCCGCCACTGCATGGTCGCCGTGCGGATCTGCCCGTCCGGGAAGGTGATGCTGAAGGTGGGCGCGTAGCCGTGCCCCTGCAGGTACACCCGGTCACCGCCGAGCCGCAGCGGGTGGTTGACCTCCAGCTGGTAGTGCCGCCACCGGTTGGCGTTCAGATCGTCGCCGGACTGGTAGTCGACGTGCGCGGCGAACGAGGTGGCCTGCCCCGAGGGCAGGTAGCGCGCCGTGAAGTCGTCGACCCGGATGCACAGCGGGTGCAGCGAGGTGCCGTCGACGGTGTTGCCGGCCCTAAACGAGTCGAACGCGGCCGGCGAGGCCGAGCAGAAGCCGGGTCCGCCGTCGGCGATAACGATGACGTTGCCCTCGTAGCCGAACAACTTGCCCACGGCCACCGCCACCAGCAGACCCAGTAAGGAGAAGTGGAAGACGATGTTGCCGAATTCGCGCAGGTAGCCCTTCTCCGCGGACACTTCCACGATGTCCGCGCCGCCCTGCTCGGTGGCGTCCCGGTGCCGGATGGCGGTGCGCCAGCCGCGCAGCCGCGCGGTGATCGCGTTCGCCAGCGCGTTCAGCTCGTCGGCGCCGGCCCGGATCTGCTGCTGCGAGTACTTGGGCAGCCGGGCCAGGTTGCGCGGGGCGGCCACCGGGGTGGACCGCAGGCTGCGGACGTGTTCGATCATCCGCGGGGTGAGGCAGCCGACCAGGGACACGAACAGTAGCACGTAGATGGCGGTGAACCAGAAGCTGGAGAAGACGTTGAAGGCTTGCAACCGATCCAGCCACGGGCCGATCACCGGGTGCGCCTTCAGGTAGTCGTCGACCTTGCCGGCGTTGAGGCTGCGCTGGGGCAGCAGCGCCCCCGGGATCGCACCGAGGGCCAGCAGGAACAACAGCACCAGCGCGGTGCCCATCGAGGTCAGCGCGCGCCAGGTGTTGCGCACCCGCGCGCCAAGTGCCGCGAGCAGACGCAGAATCGCACTGGGAGGGGCTTTTTCGTGCGATTCTGCGTCTGCTCGCCGCTCTACCGGGGCGCTCAAATCGGCAACCTCACGTCGGACACGAACGCGTCGCGCAGCCAGGAGACGAAGTCGTTCCACACCCCGGTGACCAACAGTGCGCCGACCGCGATCAGCAGCACACCACCGAAGATCTGGATGGTCCGAGTGTGCCGGCGCAGCCGGCCCAGCCCGCCGACCGCGCCCGCCGAGCCGAAGGCCAGCAGCACGAATGGGATGCCCAGCCCCAGGCAGTAAGCGATCACCAACACGATTCCGCGCGCCACGCTGGCGCCGTCGGTGGCCGAGGCGACGGTGATCACGCCGGCCAGCGTCGGGCCCAGGCACGGCGTCCAGCCCAACGCGAAAACCGCGCCCAGCACCGGCGCGCCGGCGACCGTCGTCAGCTGCCGCGGACTGAACCGAACCTGGCGTTGCAGGGCCGGGATGAGGCCCACGAACACCAGGCCCATGACGATGGTCAGCACTCCCCCGGCCCGCTGCAGCAGCAGTTGGTTGGTGATCAGCGTGGTCGTCATGCCGAGGACGGCGACGGTGCCGAGCACGAACACCGTGGTGAACCCGGCGACGAACAACGCCGCGGACCCCGCGACCCGCCACCGGGCGGACGGCGGCGCTTTGACGGCACCCGCCGGCGGCTGTTCGTCGACGCCGACCACCGCGGCCAGATAGGACAGATAGCCGGGCACCAGCGGCACCACGCACGGCGAGGCGAAGGACACCAGCCCCGCGAGCAGGCACACGCCGAGGGCCAGCAGGAGCGGTCCGGCGGCGGCGATCTGGGTGAATCCGGTCATTGCTGTGCCGGCCCCGCCTTGGCCGGGGTGGGTGCCGCCTCGCCCGCGAGCCGCTGCACCACCGGCCGCAGGTCGGTGGCCAGCAGTTCGCGCAGGAAGACCGCCGCGACGCGGTGCTGGCGGTCCAGGACCAGCGTGGACGGGATCACGGTGGTGGGGTATTTGCCGCCGAACGCGATCAGCGTGCGCATCGCCGGGTCGTAGATGGACGGAAACGTCACCCGTCGGTCGTTGACGAAGTCCATTGCCGCCCGCCGGTTGTTGTCCCGGACGTCGATGCCGAGGAAGGACACCCCGTCGCGGGTGGCGTCATACACCTGCTGCAGCTGGGTGACCTCGGCGCGGCACGGGCCGCACCACTGCCCCCAGATGTTGATGACCACGACCCGGCCCGCGAAGATCGGGTCATCCAGCGACAGCGTGTGCGCGGGGTCGGCCAGGTCAGGCCCGGACAGCGATCCGGGGCGGCCGCGGTCGGACGGCGGGTCGTAGTAGATGTCGGTCTTGCCGCCGGGCGAGACGAATTCGAAGGTCCCGCCCTGGGCGACGGCGTCGTGGCCCGAGGAACAGCCGGCGAGCAGGGCCGACAGCAGCGCCGCCAGCACGGCCCCGGAAATCGCCTGTCTTGCCCAGCCGATCAACGCGCCGCCGGTTCGCTGTACTCGACGCCGGCCAGCCGGTCGCCGTCGTAGACCAGGGTGGTCACCGACGCGAGCCCGCACTGGCGCCGCCGCGGGTCGTGCCACAGCCGCCGGCCGGTCACGTGCAGCCGCAGCGTCCACACCGGGAGCTGGTGGCTGACGCACACCACCTCGTGGCCGGCGCCACGGGCGCGGGCCTTGTCGACCGCCGTCTGCATCCGGGCCGCGATCTCGGCGTACGGCTCACCCCAGGACGGCCGGAACGGGTTGCGGAGCTGCCACCACACCCGCGGGTCGCGCCAGGCGCCGTCGCCGGGGCTGACGCGGCGGCCCTGGAAGAAGTTGGTCGATTCGATCAGGTCCGGATCGGTGTCCACGGCCAACCCGTGTCTGGCGGCGATGGGCGCGGCGGTCTCCTGGGCCCGTTGCAGCGGCGAGGCGATCACCGCCACGATGTCGCGGTCGGCCAGCGCATCCGCCACGGCGGCCGCTTGCGCGCGGCCGTTGTCGGAGAGGTGGAAGCCGGGCAGCCTGCCGTAGAGGATGCCGCTCGGGTTGTACACCTCGCCGTGCCGCACGACGTGCACCCGGGTGTGCTCGGCCATCAGGGCTCACTCCCCTCGGCTTGCGCGGCGGCCCTGGCCGCGGCGGGCAGGGCGTCGGCGATGCGGTCGAACGCGGCGTCGTCCAGCGCGGTCGAGACGAACCAGGCCTCGAAGGCGCTGCACGGCGGGTACACACCCGCGTCCAGCAAGGCATGGAAGAACGGCGGATAACGCCAGGTCTGGGTGGCCCGCGCGGACGCGAAGTCCGTCACCGGTGTCTCGGAGAAGAACACACCGAGCATGTTGCCGGCGCGCGGAATCTGGTGCGCCACACCGGCATTCGTCAGGGCGTCGGAGAACATCCCGGCCAGGCGATCGGCGTTGCCGTCCAGCCTGGCGTAGGCGGCGGCGTCGGCGTTGCGCAGGGTGGCCAGCCCGGCGGCCATCGCCACCGGGTTACCCGACAGGGTGCCGGCCTGATAGACCGGTCCCAGCGGCGCCAGCCGCTCCATCACCTCGGCGCGCCCGCCGAACGCGGCGGCCGGCAGCCCGCCGCTCATCACCTTGCCGAAGGTGAACAGGTCGGCGTCGACGGGATCGATTCCATACCAACCGCTTCGGCTGACCCGGAAGCCGGTCATCACCTCGTCGATGATCAGCAGCGCGCCGTGCTCGGCGGTGATCGCGCGCAGTGCCGCGTTGTAGCCGGGCGCGGGTGGGACCACGCCCATGTTGCCGGGGCTGGCCTCGGTGATCACCGCCGCGATCTGGTCGCCGAACCGGGCGAAGGTCTGCCGCACGGCGTCGATGTCGTTGTAGGGCAACACGATTGTGTCGGCCGCCGTCGCACCGGTGACTCCAGGCGAGGACGGCAGGCCCAGTGTCGCCACCCCGGAGCCCGCGTCCGCCAGCAACGCGTCGACGTGGCCGTGGTAGCAGCCGGAAAACTTGATTACCTTGGCCCGGCCGGTGCAGCCGCGGGCCAACCGCACCGCACTCATGGTGGCCTCGGTGCCGGAGTTGACCAGCCGGATCCGTTCGACCGGTGCCACCCGCGAGATCATCTCGGCAGCCAGCTCACTCTCGGCCGGGGTGGGCGCCCCGAACGACAGACCCGACGCGGCCGCCTGTGCCACCGCCTCGACGACGGCCGGGTGCGCGTGTCCCAGGATCATCGGGCCCCACGAGCACACCAGGTCGACGTAGCGGTTGCCGTCGGCGTCGGTCAGCAGGCACCCGCGCGCCTGCGTGATGAACGGCGGCGTTCCGCCCACGGCGGTGAACGCGCGGACCGGAGAGTTCACCCCACCGGGAATGACGGCGCAGGCGTCGTCGAACAACCGGGCCGACGCCGCGGTGGCCCGACGGGCCCCGGTGGCGTGCGCGGTCGCCTGATCACTGCTTCCCATGACGACTAGTGTCCCAGCCCGCGCGAGCCTTTCCACTACAGGGTGTAGCAGAACGTGGTATGAGAGGGCGGCGGGAGAAAGCGGGTTGTCTCGGCCCGGTGGCCGCGAGTTGGATGGCGATATGCGATTTCCAGAACGCCTCGCCCGGTTCAACCGCCACGTCACCAATCCCATTCAGCGAATGTGGGCTGGTTGGCTGCCGGGGTTCGCGATCGTCGAGCATGTCGGGCGGCGCTCCGGCAAGCCGTACCGCACCCCGGTCAACTCGTTCCTCACCAGCGTCGACGGCAAGCCCGGCGTGGCGATCCCGCTGGCCTACGGCCCCGATCGGGACTGGTTGAAAAACATCGAGGCCGCCGGAGGTGCGCGATTGCGCCGCAGCGCCAAGACGTTTGGCATCGCCGGTCCGCGCGTGGTGAGCAAGACCGAGGCGGCGAAATACGTGACGGGCGCGGGGCGCGTGCTGTTCGCACGGATGCCGTTCGAGGAAGTGCTGCTGCTCGATCGCACCTCCTGAGGCGGGAGGTGATGCGAATCACCAAAATTGTGGAGCGTCCGGTGGTCCTGGGTGCCGACGCCTGCGACCGCCCGACGCGCTGACTGGGCGCAGCCAAGCCGGGTATACGGCACCGGCATACGGATGAGAGGAAGCCGCCGATGACCGAAACCGTCGCCGACTCCGGCCGCGAACAGCGACTGACCGAGCGCGTCGAGCAGCTCTACGCCAACGACGCAGTTTCGCGCCGCCGCGTCGTCACCGGAGGTAACCGGCGCCGCGCATCGGCCGGGACTGCGGCTGGCCGAGGTCGTCGACACCTATCTGGGCGGCTATGCCGACCGGCCCGCGCTGGGGCAGCGCTGCTGCGAGGTGATCCGCGATCCGGCGACGGGCCGCGCGGTGAACACCCTGCTGTCCGGCTTCGACACCATCACCTGCCGCGAGCTCGGAAAGCGGGTCGCGGCGGCCGCACAGTCCGTCGGTGGACATCGGCAGGCCGATCCCGGCGATCCACCTGCAATACATGCCGCTGTCGCACGTGTACGGGTTGGAGTGGCTGATCGCCACCCTGTCCTCCGGGGGCATCGGCTACTTCGCCGCCAAGAGCGACATGTCCACCCTGTTCGACGACATCGGCCTGGTCGGGCCCACGGCCCTGAACCTGGTTCCGCGGGTGTGCGACATGTTCTTTCGGCGTTACCGCCGAGAGCTCGATCAGCGCTTCGGCGGTGAGCTTTCCGGCAAGCAGCTCGACGAGGCGGTGAAAGCCGAACTGCGGCAAGAGATGCCTGGCCCGCGGCGCCGACCCGACCGCCGGACGCCAGCGCATCGAAGCCGCGATCGACAGCGGAGACGCCGAATTGTCCGGGCGCTTCCGGCAATTGGCCGACCAGCACCTGCGGGTGCTCGTCGGTGACGTGGGAGCGCCCAACCTCGGCCTGGACACGCCCACCTACGAACGACTGGCCGAGACCGTCGACCTCGTGGTGCATTCGGCCGCCCTGGTCAACCACGTGCTGCCCTACAGCCAGCTGTTCGGCCCCAACGTGGTGGGCACCGCGGAGATAATCAAGCTCGCGATCACCAAGCGGCTCAAGCCGATCAACTACATCTCCACCGTGGCGGTGACCACGCTGCCCGACGGCAATTTCTTCGGCGAAGACGTCGACGTCCGCTCGGCGAGCCCGTCGCGGTCCCTCGACGAGCTCGACGCGTCCGGCGATCCGCAGCGCGCCCATTACGACGGGCTGCCGGCCGATTTCACCGCGGAGGCCATCGCCACCCTCGGGGCGCGCGCCCGGCAGGGGTACCACACCTACAACGTGCTCAACACCCACGACGACGGCATTTCCCTGGACACGTTCGTCGACTGGCTCATCGCGGGCGGGCACAGGATCGAGCGCGTCGACGATTATCAGCAGTGGCTGGCCCGGTTCACCGAGGCGATGCGGGCGCTGCCCGACAACCAGCGCAAGAACTCGCTGCTGCCGCTGATGAGCGCCTACGCGAAGCCCGGTCAGCCGACACAGGGCACCGGCATGCCGGCCGAAAAGTTCCGTGCAGCAGTGCAATCCGCGGGGATCGGCAGCGACAACGACGTGCCGCACGTGACCAAGGCGTTGATCGACAAATATGTCACCGACTTGCAGCGGCTCGGTCTGCTGCGCAGTCACACCGGCGCGCGCGCCGGATAGCGGGCCTCAGCCTTGCGACGAGATCCGGATGCGGCCGCGGGAGCGGGCAATCAGGTACAGCCCGATCACCACCGCCCAGGACAGTAGGCTGAGCCATAGCTGGCTGCGCGCCGCGTGGTCGAATGCCATTTGCACCAGCACGGCGGTGATCGCGGCCAGCGTGAAGATCGACAGCATCGGGTAGCACCACATTTTCACCGTTAGTTTCTCGGCGGGCGTGCGGCGCCGCAAGATGATCTGCGAGCACGCGATCAGCCAGTAGACGAACAAGATGACGGCTCCCGACGAATTGAGCAGGAACAAAAACACCGTGTTCGGCGCGACCCGCGCCATGACGACGCATCCGAATCCGACCGCCGACGAGCACAGGATCGCGACATGGGGGACGCCGCGTCCGCTCAATCCGATCAACCGCGTCGGCGCCTCGCCCCGCTCGGCGAGCACGAACAACATGCGCGACGCGGTGTACAGACCGGAGTTCAGGCAGGACAGCACCGCGGTCAGCACCACCGCATTCATCACCTGATCTGCGCCGCCAAGCCCCATGTGTTTGAGCGCGGCCACGTACGGCGAGGCACCGAGTTCCACGGAGTCCCAGGGCAACAGCGCCACGAGCAAAAAGACCGAGCCGACGAAGAAGATGCCGATGCGGGCCACCACCGATCGGGTCGCCTTCCGGACCGCGAGCTCGGGGTCGCGGCTTTCCGCGGCGGCGACGGTGACGATCTCGGCGCCCACCATGGAGAAGATCACCACGACGATGGCGGCGAACACCGCCCCGACGCCGTGGGGAAAGAACCCGCTGTGCGATCCCAGATTGGCAAGACCGCCGTGATGGCCCGGCACCAAGCCCAGGACGTACGCGATGCCCACGACGAGAAAGATCACGATGGTCGCGACTTTGATTCCGGCGAACCAGAATTCGAATTCGCCGAACGACGACACCGAGAACAGGTTTGTCGCCGTCATCAACACCATCAGGCACAGCGACAGCAGCCATAGCGGTGCGTGGAACCAGTAGTTGAGGACCTTGCCGCCGGCAACCGCCTCGAAGCCCACCACGATCACCCAGAAGTACCAATACAGCCACGCGACCGAGAAGCCCGCCCAGCCGCCCAGCGCCTGGGCCGCATAGTCGGCGAACGATCCGGTCGAGGGGTTGGCCGCCGCCATCTCGCCCAACATCCGCATCACCAGCACGATGAGCAGGCCGCATAGCGCGTAGGTGAGGAACGCGGCCGGGCCGGTGTTTTCGATCACCACTCCGGATCCGACGAACAAGCCGGCGCCGATCACGCCGCCCAGGGCGATCATGCGCAGCTGCCGTTGCGACAGTCCTTGACGCAGTTGCGGATTGCTAGGCATGCCCGGACGCTAGCGGGCTTCGCGGCCCGCAGCAACGACGACTTACAAATGGAGGTCCCGATCGCGGATCAGGGCCGTCGCGATCACGCTGATCACCGCCGACGCGACCAGATACCCACAGGCCAGCCACGGCGCGCCGCCGGCGGCCGCGATCAGCGAGGTGAGAATCATCGGCGTCACCCCGGACGCGTACACGCCCGAGAACTGGTAGACGAACGACAAACCGGTGTAGCGGGTGCCGGTTGGATACAGCGACGAGTACAGGGTGCCTTGGGCGCCGTAGAACAGCGCGTGCACGACGCCGAACACGAGGACCATCGCCAGCCCGAACCAGATCAGGTTCCTGGTGCCGAACAAGGCGAACGCCGGAAAGGCCGCCGCGCCGTAGAGGGCCACACCGACCAGGTACACCCGGCGTGCGCCGTACCGGTCGGCCAATGCCCCCGATACTGGCAACAGCACCGCCATCAACAGGGCGGCGACGGTCACCACGATCAGAACCGAGACCTTGTTCAAGCCCAGGGCACCGGTGGCGTAACTGATCGCGAAGACGCCCCAGGTGTTGAAGGCCGAGCCCTCCGCCCAGCGAGACAGTAGCCCCAGCAACGTGTTTCGTCGGGATCGGGGTTCGCGGATGATGTCGCGGATGGGCACGGTGGACGCCGCCCGGAGGTCACCCAATTCACGAAAAGCCGGGGTCTCTTCGACCCGTAGCCGCACCACGACCCCGATCGCCACCAGCAGCACGCTCAACACAAAGCCGATGCGCCAGCCGTAGGACAGAAACCGCGTCTGGCCCAAGGCGACCTGTAAGAAGGCGAACACGCCGGTGCCCAGGGCTAGACCCAATGCCAATCCCACTTGCGGGATCGCCCCGTAGCGGCCGCGCCGGTCGGCGGGACTGTGTTCGACGGCCAGCAGCACCGCCCCGCCCCACTCACCGCCGAGCGCGAAACCCTGCAGCACCCGCAGGAGGAGCAGCAGGACCGGCGCCCACGCCCCGATCTGGGCGGCCGTCGGCAATGCCCCGATCAGCGCCGTCGCGCCACCCATGATGAGCATGGTCAACGCCAGGCTGCGTTTGCGGCCGATCCGGTCGCCGATGTGGCCGAACACCAGCCCGCCGATGGGCCGCATGACGAACCCCACGGCGAAGGTCGCGAATGCCAAAAGCGTTCCCACCAAAGAACTCTCGTTGGGAAAGAACACCTTGTTGAACACCAGGCCCGCTGCGGTGGCGTACAGGAAGAAGTCGTACCACTCGACCGTGGTGCCCAGCAGGCTCGCCGCGACCACAACGCGCAACCGCCGGCGCCGCTGCGCGGCGGATTCGTCGACCGCGTCGGGCGCACGGCCGGCGGGTGCGGACGCGGGCAGGGTGACTGCCATGGCGCCTCAGTGCGCCGAGGCGACCGCGAACGGCGTTCCCGCGACCGGGTGCGAACGGCGGTTGGGGTGGCGCCACAATCCCATCCGCTCCAGAATCGGCAGCACCCCCTCGCCGAACCAGTAAGCCTCTTCCAGATGCGGATACCCCGACAAGATGAAGTGCGAGATGCCCAATTTGGCGTATTCGGCCAGCCGTTCGGCGACCTCGGCGTGCGAGCCGACCAGGGCGGTGCCCGCCCCCCCGCGGACCAGTCCCACCC
>NZ_MVHG01000059.1 GCF_002086125.1 Mycobacterium arosiense ATCC BAA-1401 = DSM 45069 | reverse complement strand
CTGCCGTCACGCACCGTCTCCGCGATCGAGCCCACCCGGCCGATCTCCACCCCGTTGTAGGTGACCTTCGAACCCGGATCCATCACCAAACCCGCCCGCGACGCAATCATCGTCAGCCGCGTCTTGGGCGTGAAACCTCCGCGGAACTGGATGTAGACCAAGGTGAAGATCACCGCGAGCACCACCACCACGATCAAAGTGATGAACTTATACGGCGGCTCGCGTGAGTCGTTGATCTGAACGGGTGAACCTTCCACAGCGCTACACCGTGAGCCCGAAAATCATCGGCGACAGCCCGCCATATTGGTGGATATCCGGGTAACCCACCGTCGCCAACCCGCCCCTCGCCTCGGTGCCGACGCCACCCGGCGCTGGCATGTACACCATGCAACAAGACCAATGAAATGTACCGCGACGCAGTGGCACAAACAAAGGAACGCTGGAACCGACCGGCGCGCGACATCACCTTTCGACTATGCGCCCCGGCGGATGCCGGCTCACCGCCGCTATCGGCGCGCGAATGGTGTTGCCTGGCAAAGCTTTCGCGCATCTACGGATTGATGGTGTTGTCGCCGACCTGGCGGCCCCAGACGTACTCGTTCGCGTACGGCGACCAGCGCTCCCGCGATCTGTCCGCCGACCTCGCCGTCGTGGTGGCCGCGCGGTTTAGGCTCGATGAGGACCTCGGTGCGGAAGGAAAGGTGCGCGATGCTCGCAGCGTTCGGATTCGAATCCCTGGGCGTGGTCGTCGGGGACATGTACTTCATCGACCCGTCCCCGCTAAAGGGCCAGGAAACCCCGGAGCGGGGAGTCAGGCTGGAACTGCGTCTCGTCGACCGGGCGGCGCCGCAGGGCTCGATCTACGCCGGCGTCCCGATCGCCTTCACCCGCCCGGTGTGGCGGGTGGACCTGTTCGGGTCCACCGAGAGCCCGCCCGGGACGCTGGACCGCGCCCATCACCACCCCCAGTTCAACGGTTGGGAACCCAGCCGCCGGCACTTCGTCCCCGAGCTGTCCGCCGACCCGCTGGCCTGGTTGACCGAGCAGCTGGCCGACCCCGCCGCCGTCCTGGCCCGCGCCGGCGTCGACCCCGACGAGGTCAGCGAAGCCGACACGGCCGGCATTGCGGCGGCGGCTCCGGAGATCGTCGCCGCCGTGAAACGGTTGCTCGACGGCGTGCGCAACGGCGACCTGGCGCCAGCCCCCGCCGAGCCGGTCGCCGCCGCCCGCACCGGCTGGCTCTGAAGTGCGTTAGCGTCGTCGGCGTGACCCTGAAAAACATCGCTCTGACCACACTCGACGGCCGGCCCACCACGCTGGCCGAATTGTCCGACGGCGCAACGCTGGTCGTCAACGTCGCCTCCAAGTGCGGGCTGACTCCGCAGTACACGGCGCTGGAAAGGCTGGCCAAAAACTACGGCGACCGCGGCCTGACGGTCGTCGGCGTCCCCTGCAACCAGTTCATGGGCCAGGAACCGGGCACGGCCGACGAGATCCAAGAGTTCTGCTCGACGACCTACGGCGTGACGTTCCCGCTACTGGCGAAGACCGACGTCAACGGCGACGGCCGCCACCCGCTGTACGCCGAGCTGACGAAGGCCGCCGACGCCGATGGTCAGGCCGGCGACATCCAGTGGAACTTCGAGAAGTTCCTGCTCGCGCCCGGCGGCGAGGTGGTGCGCCGCTTCCGGCCCCGCACCGAGCCCGACGCCCCCGAGGTGATCAGCGCCATCGAGGCCGTGCTGCCTCGGTAGGCATGAAAATGGCCCTCAGAGAAGTCTCTGAGGGCCATTTCCGCTGGTAGCGGGGACAGGATTCGAACCTGCGACCTCTGGGTTATGAGCTAGCCGGCCGCAGTCCCGTCCAGTGCACTCAGTCTCATCAGTGCAGGTCGACCATGTTGACTCGTGCGACCTGTTTCGCTCCGTCCCGCATGTTCGCATCCATTCCACCGTGTTTTGTGGCCAAATCCGTGGCCATGCCTTGGAGCGAAAGGTGCAGTTGCCTCGCCGTATCAGTCGGTCAGAACCATGCTGGCCCGCGCCGCGTTCGCCGTAACTACGACTTCGAAGTTTGAGCGGTCGTGAACGCCGCTTCCCATTAGGTTTGGAGCCCGGACTTATTCGGTCGGTGGCGCTAGCTCAATGTCGGTTGTGGCCCTATGTTCGATCGCCGTTCGGCACGCAGCCTGCAGGGTCTCCGCGGCCTTCTTGCCGCCCACAACCTTGCTCACGGTTTCGAGGTCTGCGTCTACGACCGCTTGCAGATCAGTCAGTCCGGCATTCTTGAGCGCGAGTAGCTGTTGTCGATTGAGACCGAGCCCTAGTTGCGCTAAGTCGATCAGCTCTGGTGTAACACCGAATTCAAGGCGGGTGATTGTCCTGCTGACCAGAGCCTGAACCTCACTCGCGTTGTCTGGATAGAGCTCCTTTAGAACGGCGGCCACCGCAGGCAGTAGGTCACGCGTCCGATCAGCCACAGCGCGGACGACGCCCGCCATCGCGGGTCGATTCCACACGTGCTGGTTCAGATTTGCTTCTAACACGGACATCTCGATGCCGTTGATGAAGTAGATTGCTGCCACCGCTTTCTTCGCGCGGCGGACGA
This sequence comes from Mycobacterium arosiense ATCC BAA-1401 = DSM 45069, assembly GCF_002086125.1. Lineage (GTDB taxonomy): Bacteria > Actinomycetota > Actinomycetes > Mycobacteriales > Mycobacteriaceae > Mycobacterium > Mycobacterium arosiense. The sequence goes on along the minus strand of NZ_MVHG01000059.1, from coordinate 29,938 downwards.
CCGTGCCCGTGTCGGGGGCTGTCTGCTGAAGTGCCCGCAGAGGAACTCTGTCGACCTCTTGCCTCGCGAGAGTGCCGGGCCAGATCTGCGGTTCCGGGTTGTTCTTTCGACCGCTGATCGGGATGTACATGCTATCTACTTCAACCGTGAGCTGAGCTGCCGCAATGATCGTCGTGCTCTTCAGTCCTGCGATATCTATGCCCGACAGCGCAGAGGAGAGCCGGATGATTGAGTCAACATGGACTCCCGACTCGCCAGCAAAGCGACCGAGCGACGTGAGCCGGTACCCGTCTGCATCAGCTTCGATCAATCGCGCATCGATGAGCTGATCGAACCCATAGCCCAGCTGCTCTCGGGTCCATTGCTGGTCGCCACCTTCTCGCGCTTGCTGCGCAGCGAGGCTCGAATCCAAGAAGCCAATGACATCATCTTCGGTGACGGATTGACCACTCTCACCTTGGAACTGGGCAACAACCCGGAGCATTAAAGTTCGGGGATCACCGTCTGGCACCAACTGAGAGCGCAACGGCTCCAGGTCACCGTGAACGAAGTTTCGCCATGCGTTCGCTGTCCCTAGCGTGTCATTCGGAATCAGGTATGACTCACCATTTTTGGAGAATCCAAGCCGACCAGCTCGTCCCACCATGTTCTTGTATTCGGCCACGGTGTACGGGGTTGGTGTCGGGCCGGGATGCGTCAGACCAACGATCACAACAGCTTCAGCCGGTGTGTTGACACCCATCGCTAGCGTGGTCGTACCAACGATGACGTTCAGTCCCGAGTCCGGATCTCGGAAAGCGCTCTCGATTGCTTGCCTCTCAGTCCGATCGAGATCCGCGGTGTGCAGCGCAACCCCCTGGGACAGCGTGCGTCGCAGTGTCTCCGTACTGGCGGACACTTCGCCGCTGCTCATCGCCTCCAACACCGATGTTGCAGCCGGCAGTCCCAGTGCGGTGGACAAGTACACGGCGCACCCTGCAACCTCGCCCTTGGTCTCTCGGAAGACAATGACCTTCTTGCCTTCCTCGACGAGTCGCTTCACCAATGGGATGACGACGCTCCGGCTGCCATCGTGATGGAGCGGTTGAATGAAGGCCGGGATGCTCCCTTCCGAGCCGTCCGCAGCCACAAACTGCAGGCCACCGGACCGCCCAATCACACCCTCCCGCAGCTCAACCGGTCGCGTCGTGGAATGCAGGTGGTCGCCGCCGATCCACCGGTCGAGACCGCCGAGATCTCCCACGACGGCAGACAGGGTGATGATCTGCGGTGACCCAACCAGACCGCGCCGATTGTTGAGCAATGTCATCAGGAACTCCAAATTGGAGCCGCGACTTCGGTCTGTCAGTGTCTGCGCCTCGTCGATGACAACAACCGAGATCGAATCGAGGATATGCGGGTTAGCGAGCGCGAGGTGCGTCAGCTTCTCGTAGGTCAAAAGTGCGAAATCGTACTGGCCACGCAGAAATTCAGAAACCTGATCACTGTAGTCGCCCGTCGCCCTGATGGTCTTAATGCCCAGCTGCCCGTAGACGCGGGTGAACTGCTCGTACTTGTCGTTGACCAACGCCTTCATTGGCAGCAGAAACACTGTGCGGCCGCGCGTCGCCGCAGCCTTGATCGCGGCTAGCTCACCGATCATCGTCTTGCCCGAAGATGTAGGAGCAGTCACTACCAGGTTCTTGCCGTCGAGCACACCATGGTCGTTGATCGCTCGTAGTTGCAGATCGTTAAGTTCGTTAATGCTGGCGGACCAGACATCGAGCACCTCTTGCGGAAGTCCATAAGCGACAAGAGATGCGGGGTCGGTAGTGGCTGGCTGGCGTACTCGGTCTGGGAAGAGAGCACCGTACTGCGGTCCCGCGACGAAGGTGGGCCAGAGAAGTGTTCCGTCGACTTGCCCTCGCAGTGTCGGCGTCTGGACTCGACCCATTTGCGACGCGTCAGCAAGCACGCGCTGCGTAACGTAGCCGACCACCTTCAACACGTCGATTTGATCGTTGTGCCGCACGTCCTCCATCCCCTGCAGCGCTTCCAGCAGCCGGTAGGTGAAGAGTCCGTGACCGTGCAATGCGGACTCCAATGCTTCCTCGTCGTCGGCGGAGGCCGTCAACACCAGCCGGCCGGTTCCAATGAAGCGGGACAGAATGTCGGTTGCTGTCGTACGCGTGACTCCGCGTGACGTGAGACCAGTTGCAAACACACGACTCCCAAGACCGCCCGAGAAGCAGCAATCCAGCGCGCATAGGACGGTCTTGCCGTTGATCCGGGAAAGGATGTCGGCAAGCTCGTCCAGCGGCAGCGATGTCGCTGCTAGATCTGCGACGTCAGTGTCGTAGCAGACGATCTCGTGGGTGTCCGAACCATGGCCAGCGTAGAAGATGAACACAACGTCATCCGGCCCGGCATCTGTTGCCAGAGTCTCCAGTGCCGATCTGATCCCGTGGACTGTCGCATCGGCGTCGGTGAGCAGCACATGGGACGAGCCGGGGATTGTGTCGGCGAACAGCGCATGTAACGCGCTCGCATCCCGCACAGCACCGCTCAGCCAATTGATTCTGAGATCGTTGTATCGGTCAATGCCAATAAACAGACTATGGAATTTCATGTGTTCCCCTGTCTTGGCACGCGGCCCGTCACCTAGCAGCTCGAACTGGGGTGAGGCCGCGACGGCGCGACAGTAGCGCAACGTCTTTCGTGTTGACATCTCGCTTCAACCCGCGGAGGACGGCCTGCTGCGTCTCTGGCGTCCAGAAGATCCGCAAGCTTTCGCGTGCGCGTGTGACGGCGGTGTAGAAGATGTTGTGGGTGATGGCGTCCTCGTTTGCGTCGGTGATCACGACCTTGACGGAGTCGTATTCGAGACCCTGTGCTTTATGGATTGACACTGCGTAAGCGACCTGGAACGGCACCATCGTGCTCGTCGAGTCATCGTCGTCGTCGCTGACATCGTAGTCGTAGACCGAGAAGCGCACCGTACTGTCGGCAACCCACTGCAGCTCCACGCCGTCAACGTCGAATTCCGATACGGCGCGGTCGAGTACGACATCGAACTGCACACTGTCCTCGAACTGCTCGATCGCGGCGATTCGACCCTTGAGGTTGTTGTAAATCACCGGCCTGAAGCGGTCGGTTTCGTTGAACAGCACCGGATCACCGACCTTGTAGGTGGCGATCCCCCACCGGACGGCCTTGCCAGGGTTGCTGCTTTGCAAGAAGCGGTTGATGTTGTTAATGCCGTAGAGGCCGTCGTAGTTCAAGCACAGGATGATCTCATCATCACCCTGAGCCTCGAACAGAGTCTTGTCGAGCACGGAAGAGTAACCGTTGCGTACGATGACCTCCGCAATGTCATTGTCGATGTCACGGACCTTCTGCCAGAATCCCAGGAGCGCAGGGTTCTTGGTCCGAAACGGCGTCGTTAGTTCGAAGACCGACGCGCTCGGAATGAAGGAGCGGATGATGCTGAACCAGTTCCCAAACTCAATCGCCTCGATCTGGTAGACATCGCCAACGAGCACAACCAGCTTGGCGGTCGTGTTCTCCAAGACGCTGATCAGATCGGCGTTACTGACCGTACTGGACTCGTCAATGACCAAAAGGTCATATTCTGAGCCAGCTTGGTACGTCTGGCTGCGGATCGTGCGGAACGTCGAGTTCTGTGCAGTGACCCTGCGCTTAAGGTTGTCGACGGCCGGATTGGTATGGGCAAGAAACAGTTTGGTCTTGTCGTTGAAGTAGTTCGCGATGTGATCGACCATCGTCGACTTGCCGGTACCCGCGGCGCCGTAGACGAGGGCAACCTTCGACTGGCTGAAGAGCCGCTTCAAAGCATCCTTCTTGGCCTCGTCATCGATCAACCGCGGCGTGTGGTCAAGCCAACGCTGGACAGCATCGCTATAGCCCTCGATACCCGACGAGGCGAACTCCTGAAGCTTCTTCACGATCGCAACAGTGTCGTCTTCATACTTCCGGATGAAGACGTGTCCCTTATCCAGCTCCAGTCCACGGACATCCCGGTGCTTGTAGTAGAGCCGTTGGTTGTAGGTACACATCAGATCACCGACGTCCCCGAGATCTTCTAACTCAGCAACTGGCGTGTACAGGACAGCTCGGTGTTCGACGTTGTTCTTGACCCGTCGTGCGAGCAGTTCATGATTTCGTCCGGTCGCATCGAGACACTCCGCGAGGTCCCAATAGCGAGGATTGTGCGCAATCGGTGATGTACAGAAAGGCATGTCGTCGAATGGAATGCAGCCCCACTGCAGATTCAGACCCGACAGTCGCTGGCAGCCCTCCCAGTTGTATTGCGGTTTCAGAATCTGATTGTGCATCCGCAGCATGAGGTAGCGAATCAAATTGTGCCCTGGCGACTTGCTTTGAATGATCCGCCGTGCCTCATCGAGCGACGGAAAGATCTGCGGCTTGCTGACGCTCACGGTGGCCGCTTCCTTCGCTGCGGCGTACTTGGCATCCGGCATATCCATCAAGTCGAGCAGCGAGCCTCTTCCGCTGGTAAGTCCCTTCATGAGGTAGCGGTATTCAGGTCCGTTTGTGCGCACCTTGCTGTCAAGATCAAACAGCCGTGCGAAGTTGTCGAACTCGCACGGGCGGATCGAGACCTGCCAGTCACGGATGATCGTGATTGGCATTTCCTGGTGCAGCACAGTGATTGACGCGCTCTCCAACGTCAACCACGCCGAGTACTTATCGGTCATATCGATCTCGGTGAACGCGATCACGCGGTCGAACTTGCTGACCTTATTGACGGCCTTAAAGAAGGTCACCTCGTAGAAGATGCGCCCGCCAACGAAGAATGGCTTCGTGCGGTGGATGTAGTACCGGACGCCTGCTCGGCTATCGAGTCGCTTCGAGCGAACGTCCTCAATCGCTGCGGCGATCTTCTCGTGATACTCCCGCAGAGAGGGGTCCAAATCGACTGGGAAGGACTCCAAGTTGGCCAGTATGGCGATACCGCACTGTTCGCTGACCAGGCTGCGGATGCGGAGAAGGTACTCGTAATACTTCAGCATCAGCCGCTCGGACGCATCTCCATCCACGGTGTAGTGCGAGGTACTGATCTGTGTGAGCTTGTGAAACTTCCCAAGGAAGTTCAGATTTCCTTTCGACCTGACATAGGTGAGCCCAGAATCGACTGCTGCATAGAGGAACTCGTCATCGGGGTTACCTGATTGAAGAAGCATCGCAACACCCTCGATGAGGTTGCGCAGCTGGGCAAGAACATTCTGGGACAGAAGATCTCGCTGTTCGGCAAGTGCATCGATGTTCCCGCAGATTGCCTTGTCTACCGCGTGGATATGTTCGCTGATCGTGGTCATCTAGTCCACGCCTCCGCGTTCGTGGTTCCGACGGCCGTCTACGGTGTCGGTAGTATGTTGGCTCTGCTGCTCCAACTCGCGCCAATTCGGCACGAGCGCGGTCATCATGGCTTTGAACTGTTTCCCATGATCTCGGTACCGAAGGTGGAGAAGCTCGTGAACGATAACGTAATCCTGAAAGTCCTCGTCCTTGGCCGATAGATCGTCGGCCAGTGTCACAACGCCGTTCGGTGCGCAGGATCCCCATTTCCCAGGCAGCAGCTTGATCTGCACCTGCTCGGGGTTGACCTTCAGTTTGACCGCCCAGGCTTGGGCACGTCGACGGAGTTGTTGTTCGGGATAGAGCCACGATCGTGTCACGTCGACGCCGCCTGTTCTAAGACCTGCATCACGCGCTCGATGACCGCCGCGCGGTCCTCCTTACCGAGCGCCAGGAGCGGCTTGTAGAGACCCGCACGGAGCCGACGCTTTTCGTCGGGAATGTCCCGCCAGCTTGGAAACTTGGCGAGAACCGTCTCAATTTCCTTTGCAGCAGCGAGGCTGTCGAAAGGTGTTGCCTTGACTCCACTGTCATTGCAAATAACCCAGTAGATGGCGAAGCCGAGGTCGCTGAGGCCGCTCTGCTTGGCCCGTTCCTTGGCTTCGGCCTTCTCAATGGCGAGCGCCTCAAGTTGAACGATCGCAGCGATACCGTTTATCTGGCGATCTTCGAGATTCTGCATCACCTGGTCAGCGCGGTCTTTAATACTCTGCAGCACAACGGCACCCGCTGGATCTTCCTCCATCTCTTTGCGGAGCCCACGGAGCAGGTTGTAGACCTTGCCCTCATCAGGTCCCTCATCGCCTTTGAGCTGCTTCAAGGCCTCAACGTCGAAGTCGACGATCTTCGAGAACCGTCCGAGATCCTCTTGGGTGGCACTGCCCTCGATGAGTTTTCGCGTCTTGTGTTCGAGATCCCCGAGGAAACTGCCGGACTGGCCGTAGTTGGCACGCACGGCGGCATAGAGTTTCGACAGGTCCTTGTACGTCTGAATGTGGTCACGCAGACCGGGGTCTGGCGACAAGATCTCCCACAGCGCTTCGATATCTTTGTAGGCATCGAAGAAGAGCTTTCGTTCGGCCGGTTCGATGAAGCGGCCGAAGACGGCAGCCTCAAGCTGGGCGTCCGGCTTCTTTGAGCCATCAGCATTGAGATACTCGCTGGCAGCGGCCGTGATCTTCTCGTGCAGGTCCACCATTAGGATGTCCAGGTCTTCGAGTGCACCCTTCGCGGTCGACGCATCGAATGTCAATGCCTTTGTCAGATCCTCAAGCACGCTGACGAAATCGACAACCAGCCCGACCTTCTTGCTGACGTTCTGACTGTCAATGTATGGCCGGTTCACCCGTGCGAGAGACTGAAGGAGCACGTGGTTGCGCATCGGCTTATCGAGGTACATCGCGTAGAGAACGGGAGCGTCGTAGCCAGTCAGCAACTTGTCGGTGACGATGAGGATCTTCGGCTCCTGATCGGCCTTCTTGAAGAGCCTGCGAACTTCTTCTTCGCGCGTCTCGGAGATCTGCAAGTTGGCTACAGTCGGCCGGTCAACGATGTCGTTCACGTTCCTGCTGTAGACCACTTCTGACCACTCCGCCGGCAGGTACCGATCGAGCGCGACCTTGTACTTAGCGCACGTCTCACGGTCGACAGCCACGACGAACGCCTTATAGCCGAGCGGTAGCACGTTCTCTTTGAAATGCCCAGCAACGAACTTCGCGACCTGATCGACGCGATTGTCTGCGCCAAGAAACGCCCGCAAGTTCACAGCCCGTTCTAGGACTCGGTTTAGTTCCTCGACATCCGTTACGTCCTCTTCGCCAGCGAGAGAGTAGAACTGGTCCTCAAGGTCCTTGGCCGGTAGACGCATGCTGGACGGTGCGAGTTTGTAGCGGATCGGGAGGGTGGTCTCGTCCTCAATGGACTCGATGATCGAGTACTTGTCGAGGAACCCATCCTCGTCGTCCCGGCCGAAAATCTTGAAAGACCCCGAGCCTGCCTTGGAATCACCGACAGGCGTACCGGTGAACCCGATGATGGTGGCATTCGGGACAGCAGCCATGAGGTAGGTACCAAGATCGGCGGCAACCGACCTGTGGGCTTCGTCGATGAAAACGTAGATGTTGTCCCGCAGCGAACTGTTGGCTTTGATTTCCTCGAACTTGTGGATCATCGAGACGATCAGCCCGCGGCGGTCGGAGTCCAGGATCTTTTGGAGATCAGCCTTGCTCTCGGCTCGCTCAACGTGGATGTCGGCAGCCTGCATCTCACCAAGAAGGCGATCCACCCACCCCCTCAGTTGACCTTCCAGCTCGTTTCGATCGACGACCAAAATGACCGTTGCCGTACTGAATCGCGCCTTATCCTCAAGGATCTGACGGGCAGCGCTCAAGAGGGTGAAGGTCTTACCAGACCCCTGCGTGTGCCAGATGAGCCCTCGGTTCTTTTCCGGATCTGCGCATCGGGCGACGATCTTGTCGACCGCCTTGCGTTGGTGCTCGCGGAGCACCGATTTTCTGGTCTCAGAGTCCTCGACGTAGAAGAGGATCCAGTCCTTCAATGTGCGCAGGAAGGCGTGCGGCTCGAAAAATGCCTCAACAGCGCTCTTATAGGATTCTTCTGCCGCGTACTTCCATTTGAAGATGAAGCGCCGTGAGACATTCCATGTAACGCCGTACCAGTACCCGAGCATGTGAGTGACGTTGTACAGCTGCGTCTGAGCGACGAGTTCGGGCGTCTCCTTCTCGTATCGACGAAGCTGGGTGATCCCCCGGGTAAGGGCATCACCCGACGTCGGGTTCTTGTGCTCCACGATTGTGACGGGCAGCCCGTTGACCAAGAAGATCACATCAGCCCGGTTACCCTTCCGAGCGACGGGCTCGACCTTCCACTCCCACGTGACCTGCAGTAGGTTGGCGTCTGGGTTTGCGAAGTCGATGAGTTGAACTGCGCGACTGAGCTTCTCGTTCTCGTCGTACCACTTGTGCTCACCGCGCATCCATCGGAGAACTTCCCAGTTTCCTTCGATGGTTGCCGGTAGTGCTTCGATAGTCTCGACGACGGCCCGAGCTTGATCCGGCGTCAACCACGGATTGAACTCACGTAGCTTGTCCTCTAGGACGGACGTGAACAGCATGTTCTCCCGGCCGTGCCGGAGGACCTCAGCATCGACTGGCTCAAGAATTTCCCACCCGATCCCTTGGGCGTGAGCCACCATCGGAAACTGCGCTGTTCGCGCCTCGCTGATTTTCAGAGTGCTCATGCCGGTGCCTCACCGACAACAGCCAAGCTTGGCGCAGCAGGACCGGCAAAGGTTTCGACGCTCAACTGACCAGACATCACGTGGCTCAAGAGATAGCCGAAAAGCTCTTCGCACAGCGCAGCCTTCTGCCGCTGGATCCAGGATTTTTCTTCGACAGCAGACAGTATGGCGACGATCTGATGCGCTTCATCCGGATCGGTTGGCCACGCGACCACGAGTGATTCGACATCGCTTAGGTTGAGCGTCATGGTTCCGTGAGCAGACGGAACGATTCGACCGAGCAGTCGCTCCTTGCTTGAGTAGATCGCAGCACGGAGGAATCGCCCTGGGAAAGCGGCGTATTGCTCTTTCAGTACGAGCGCTTTGACGTCCTGGTTGAACGCCATGGGCCGGCTGATCGCCGCGACAGGCAAGTCCTTCGCTAGGCCCATGCCGCGTACGAGCAACAAGACGGAATCCGTGGGCGCCAGCCGGCTGCCAGACATCACGCCGTCCTCGGACAGGTGGTCGATCGCGTCATGGATGACAGGTGCCTTAAGGTCTTTACCTGACACCCAGGGGACTTCACCAATCCAGTACTCGGGAACCGACTTTCGAGGAGTTCCACCACTCCAGATATCACACAGTTCGCCGACGGTGCGCAACTCCCAGGCCTCCGGGATCGGGCCGATCTCGGTGTCCTTCTGCGGTGCCGCCCGTAGGCTGCCGGTCGGAGAACCGTTCTCCGGAAAGGAGACTCGCGTCACCGGCGCGAGCAGCCGACTCGCTTCGTCTTCTTGCTTTTCCAGGGAGGCGAGGTCAGCCGCGATCTCCGAGATCGAGCGGCGCTCGGCTTGACTGCTTGACGCAGCCCACCGCGCCGGACTGAGATTGTAATCAGCCTTTGCAAGCTCGTTGATATCAACGATTGCCATCTCACCGTCGACTGGCTCACCAGCCTGATACATCCGCGCAAGCTCAAGGACGTGATTGTCAGACAACACGTTCTTGGGTCGGCTCTTGTCGAAGCGCCGACTCGCATTAAGCAGGAAGACTTTTCCTTTGCGCGAGGCAGGCTTCCGCTTGTTGAGGATGACGATGCTTCCAGCTGCGTTCGTGTTATAGAACAAGTTGTCAGGGAGGAGCACAACGCCCTCGATGTAGTCGTGGTCGACGAACCACTTTCGGATGTTCCGCTCTTTATCCTCATTCTTTGAGCCAGAACCACGCGTCATCGCACCCGTATCGAGCACCACCGCGGCCCGCCCGCTCTCGCTCATGACGGCGAGGGTGTGTTGCAGCCAGGCCCAGTCACCCTTGCCGGACGTCACGCCGCCAGCCTCCGTGAAGCGGTCGTAAGGATCATCTTCGAATAGGCTCGGATCAAACGTCTGGTTCCACATCGGGTTGGCGACAACAACGTCGAAGCGCTGGAGACCTCCCGCTGGGTCGCGGAACTTCGGATTGATCATGGTGTCGCCGCGCTGTAGGTCAACGTCCATGTCGTGGATGATCGTGTTCATCTGCGCCACGGCGTAGCTTTCGGCTTGAAGTTCCTGGCCGAACATCTTCAGCGGCACCTTGCTCGTCGGGTCGATCTCGCGAGCGACGATCTGTAACTTGATCAGGAGGCCGCCGGAGCCGCAGGCGTAGTCATGGCAAGTCTCACCGGGCCGAGGACGCAGAATGCGGGCCATCAGGAATCCCACTTCGGTCGGCGTGAAGAACTCACCAGCCGACTGCCCCGAACCTTCAGCGAACTTACGGAGCAAGTATTCGTAAGCCCTGCCCAAAAAGTCTGGCTGCACATCGGCGAGCCCGAGCCGATAGCGCGGATCGGAAAAAGCCTCTACAACGCCCCGCAAACGGGCTGGGTTGATATCGCGCTCCCCATTGCGCTCGGCCGCGAAGTCAACCACGTCAATCACGCCCGATAGACCGGGGTTGAAGCGGACGACTGCACGGACAGCCTTAGTCAGGTGTTCACCGATGTCCTTCGGGGTGGTCGAACGACCACGATCGTCAAGGGGCCACTCGTACGGCTCTCGTCCCGAGATGACGCCCCAGCGAGCCTCCTTCGGAACGTGGAATCGCAACAACTCTTTATCTTCTTCGGCTATCTCGAGGGCAACGTCTCGATCGCCAAACTCTTCGGCCAGGCGGGAAATCTCGTCATCGAAGACATCCGAAAGACGCTTCAGGAACAGCAACGGCAGCAGGTAGTCCTTGAACTTGGGCGCATCCTTCTCGCCACGGATGGAGCAGGCGGCATCCCAGAGCATCTGCTCCATAGACATGACGCTGCGCGCAGCAGGAGCGCGACGACGCCGCGCTGGCATCGGAGGCGCGTCCGTCGGAACATCGCCGACATCGATGCCCGCCTCTACAGCGAGGGCCAGTATCCGGGCCATGGGCGACTTCTGCGGACTGTTCCCTCGGCCCTCCCAACGGTTCACGGTCGCGAACGAGACTCCGAGCCGCTCAGCGAGCTCCACCTGAGTGAGGTCGAGCTTCTCCCTGATAGATCGCAGAACGTCAGGGACAGCCACCGCAGGGTTCATTTTTGTTATCTTTGTTATATGACAAAACTTTGTCAACCCCGACGCGCCGCGACCTGCGGTCTTGCCCTCATTCCAGCTGTGTAAGAGCCTGGCCAGCTGTGGAATCGTGCACGATCGCGGCCTTCAGCTGTCGCAGAATGGCTGAATGCAGGAGATGCCGATACCCCCGATCGAATACTCGCCTCCGTACTCGATGGACTTCGTTTCTCACCTGGACGCCGGCTGCTATCCCGACGGGGTGACGCAACAGCTGCTCGCTGCCGTCCGCTGCGACCCGGTGGGCGCGCGCATGCTTGACGACCTGGCCGTTGTCCAAATGGAGCTACGGCTGCTTCGCGATGAGCAGGTCACTCAGAACCAGTCGCAGACTGCGAGCGGCGGTACTCCTTGACCTGACTCACGGCGTCCTTGATCCCGACAGTGCCGCGGATGACACGCCCGATGATGGTGTCGCGGTTGGGATCGATCCGTCCGAATCCGAGGCGCAGGTCGGCGTCGGCGCGTGAGCCCCGCCGTACACAGCTGCACCGCGACGTCTGGGTGCTGGCCCCCGCTGACTCTGATCCACTCGGCCATATCGTCCAGCCAGGTTTCTAGCCACCGCCGCAAAAACCGCTCCACACGGTCCCGCTCCTCAGGCGTGTAACTGCCACGCCTGGTGCGCACCGGGTCGATGACACAGCGGTAGAGGGCTGCCTCGATCTCGCCCGGCTGATGGCTGCCGGGTGACGCTCGACGACTCTGCCGACGAGCTCTTTCGACGGCGGCGCCGAAGCCGTTGTCGTCGGTCACTCCACGACGGGTCGGGCCAGCCGAGACGCCGTAGTCGCGAGTAGTAATCGGTCGCGGGGGTCGGGCGGCGTAGTGCTCGCGCACCCTCCGGGTGAGCGGAGCCTCGACCGTACTGCTGGCAGATTTCACGAACTCGTCCCAACCACTCAGGAGGATGAGTATGTCTTTCGCTGTCACGCCGAACTCGGACGCCAACTCGTGAACGCGTGCCTTGCCCTGTGCCATGAGGGCCTCCGCATCTGTCGTCGTGAGAACGAACACTTCGAATAAGCCTGACACGTGATACCGACAAAATTCGGTGACGCACCGGGCTCAGGTCGACGGGTAGGGCTAGGGCAGGTCCTCGTCACCACCGATGGCCGAAGCCGAGGCGCTGCCGGAAGTCCCGAAGCTCGTTGTAGTCCGGTGGCTTGACCTTCGGCTGGCGGATCGGCTTCGTCAGCGGGTTACGTTCGCCGCTGTACTGCTCGCACCATCGCATCCACTCGATGGCTGCTGCTCGTTGTTCGTCGTCGGTGATGTGCTCGATGCGCTCGGCCATGTCAGCGAGGTAGTGGCGCAGCCGGCCGGCCAACTCCCAGTCCTTCATGTCCGCAATCAGCCGCTCCCCCAGCGCATGCTGCACGTAAGCCTCGCGGGCGAGTTCATCCTCGCGTGCTTGCCGATTCTGTATTTCGATCTCCGCTAGTCGTTCGGCATCGGTGCGCTCGGTGTGAATCAGTGCCCAGCGCTCGAACAAGGTCATGACATCTGGCAGCCGCGACTCCAGCGGGATCGTCTTGGTGTCCGCCCACGACACCTCCGAGGAGAATCGGCTATCAGTGTTCAGCGTGATCGACAGCCGCTTGGACGGTACGTAGTCGTGAGTAGGAATCCGGTACCACGACTCCCGCTTGGCCCGCTCCAGTTCCTTCACCGTCGCTTCGTGCGGCACCTTGTCTTGCAGTTGCGTGATGCCGATCCCGCACTTCACCGGCGTCACGCCGACGATGACATTGCCGGGTAGGTGGGCACGGTTATGGTGGCCGTAGCCGCGCGGCTCCTGTTTCGGCGCCTCCTGCACGGTGTAGCCGCGTGCCTCTGCCTCACGTGCCAGGGCGTGCAGCAACCGGAGGGCGCGCTGGCGCTGCGGTGAGTCGATGGAACTGAGCCGGTTCTCGCTTCGCAGCGCCGCCACCGCGGGATGCCAGCGCCCAATGCGGTCGGCGGCCACGACCTCGACTGGTGGCTGGGTCTTCCACTCCGCGACCGACGACAGCCGAAACACCTTCTGGTAGTAGCTGGCGCCGTCCATCAAGATCACTTGCTGGCCGTCCGGGGCCATCTGCCGCCGGTTGATGATCGCGATCAGATTCCCGTAGTTGGTGTCGTCACCCTTGGTATTGAGTTCCAGGACGCCGCCCGCGTCGATGATGTTCTGCAACAACCTTCGGGTCGGCGTGGGCTCTTCGGGACCCGGGCGGGTGAGCGACCGCTGCGGCGTCCCTTGCTCCGAGTGCGCCAACCGAATGGCGCGGCTATACGACCGGCGCTTGTTCGGGAAGTGATCAGTCGGGTAGTCGCCGTGCTTCAGGTAGTAAGTACCAGCTGGTTCGATCGTTGCCTTCCATCCGCCTCGCTTGCTGACCGTGACGAGGCGACGGTTCTGAAGGGCCGCCGCAGTTGCTTTGTAGGAGGTGTTCGTCCACCGGCCGTCAGGGCAGCCCTCACCGATCCACCGGAGTACATCGAGCTGGCGTGTGTTGAGCGGAGTGTCCAGCGCCATGCAGAAATTCTCAGCGAATGACCATCGCGGCGCGATCTGAGGATCCGGACACGGCAGCGTTCCAGACCCATGCCCATTGGCGAACCTCGGCGAGGCGGTTTCAGCCGACACGCGCCGCCGGGTAAGAACAATGCATGGGGAGCCGGCTGAAGCTAATGGAGGCGGTGAAGACCGAGATCGTGCAGTGCCAACGCTGCGATGGCATGAATGTTCACGACCTCACGCAGGCAGCTCCGGGCTACGGCCCGAGTCGCCAGTCGTTGTTGTCGGGCAGAGCCTGTGCGGCAAACCGTGCATGCGGGCGCAGATCCCGTTCACCGGCGGCAGAGGTAGATTCCTCAATCTCGCCCTTGAACGCGCCGGACTGACCAAGAGCGACATCTTCACCACCAACGTGGTGCACTGCCATCCGCCAAACAACCGACCATCGCTCCCTAACGAAATAGAGAACTGCCGCCCTTACCTACTGCCTTCGTGGAACCGGAACTAACAGCGAATCTCTCGCGACTGCGACGCGAGCGTTTGTTAATTCTTGAACCGCCGGCTGGCCAAAAGGGTCAACAAAGAGAGCGCGGGCAGCTGTGTGCCGGGCGAGCACGTTAGAGACGCTGAACAACACTGGATGCCTAAAGCGATGGCTGTGCTTCGCACGGGCTCACCGTAGTGATCCTCACCGACACCGCAGCCGGCGCCGCGCCCACAGCTGTGACACCCGTGCATGTCTCCCCTCCTTTCACGCCAGCGAGTTTGGCTGTCGCGGTCGGCCTTTCGCCGCGATCGACCGTACGTCCTAGCGCCGCTACGGCCTGCCGACGATCCTCGTGGCGACGGCGGTTTCCCTCAGCCCGAATTCCTTCGATGCGGTCCTGCTCCTATTGATCAACGGCGGCCAGCCGGCCCACTTCGATCAGAAGAGTTGCAGCGTCATCGACGTTCGCCCGTTCTCGTTCAGTCCGGACTTGGTTGGCTCGCTCTTGTGTTTCGCGAACCCTTTTGCGCGCTGCGCTTTTTCGAGTTGAGATTCGCCATGGAGGCATTCTACGGCGGGGCCTGGGCGCGTCTCTACCATCGTTCACAACATCACCTCGTCCACATTTGTCTCCCTGCCCTGTTTCTCAGTCCGAAGTGCCCCAACATAACCCGAACCACATCCGGCACCTACCTCACCAGAGCACGCCGCCTCCAACCCTTTTCGGCCAGCCCAGGAACCACACACCTCTTGCATTTAGGGCATGGATCGCCGATGGCTTTTCGTCCGTACGAAATTTCGGTAGTTTCTCATCATGCCCGATCGGCCTGTCTGCCCGCGTTGCCATGCCGCCCTGCCGGCGGCTGTCGGGAGGGGTCGTCCACGCTTGTGGTGCTCGCAAAAGTGTCGCCGGGCCGCATACGAGGAGCGCCGAGCTGCTCGCTCTGGAGCGATCGGGCTGCGTGTCGAGCGGGTTGTGGAGCGGGTCGAACAGCCGGTGTGGTGCGTCGAGTATCGCGACCGCGTCATTGAAGTAACCCCGCCACCGCCAGACCCGGCCCGAGCGGCCGCGATCGTCCTTACCTCCCCACGTGCGTGCCGCGTTGTGCTCGACGGTCTCGCTGACGCCGCCACGCTGGGCACTCTGCATCGCGGCGAACATGACGCCACCGTGCGCGCAGCCGCGCGCCTGCTGACTGCGCTTCGCGTCGCTCGCTTGCTGGGCTAACCGCGGGGGCCGCCACCCGCTCCCGCGGCGCTGCGCACCGCGCCACAGTGGCGACACCGCGTCGGAGCGCGCTTTCTTACCCGTCGCGCTCGCGGTGCGCGCTGACCCAGCCGGCGAGCTCGGCCGCGGTCAGCCAACGCCGCCGCGAAGTCGGCGCAGCGGCCGAAGAGGCTGATGTTAAACCTCACAGACTGCGCGCAGTGACATGAACACATCACGCGTGTGCTTGCTGCATAGCACATTTGGTGACTTGGCTGTCTTTCACGCTGTTTGGTGACGATGCAGGTTCGCGCGGCGCTCGCCATGAGCACCCGGCAAGCAGTTCGGATGGTAACTGCAGATCGCAACGCGGGCCCGGTGACCGCTGCGTCATCTTTCGTGACGAGTTATTTCCGGTGGTTTGGTAGACGGCTTCTCGGCGTGAGTTTTACGCTGCGGCCATTCAGAGACAGTGCGAAAAGCCATAACAGACAGGCGGTGACTGGTCCTTGGAGTGCGGTGCGCGTCGCCGTTGCGGATTCGCACGGCGTCGCAACAGCAACGGGAGGGGGCATCATTATGGGACGCAAGAGTCGCCACAAGCTCGAGCGCAGGCTCGGTCAGGTGCAACCGACGGCCAAAGAAGCCGAGCGTGCGATGGCAAAGGCCAAACGACACGCTCAACGCATTCCGCCCACCGTCGAAGCATATGAACGCGTCGCTGCAAGCGGCCCGGCGCGACTCACTGAGGCACTCGTCGGTCGTCACGCGACTCGGATCGAGAATCTTGATGCGGTAGCTCAGCTTTCGATGAACCAGTGCCTTCGTCATCTGCTGTCGGTCTGCGAATTGGATGCGGTCTTTGTCCGCCGAGGTCATTGCCTGACGCAGCATGGGACCCCGCATGAGAGTCCCTGGCCGACGCACCTGTCATGGAGCCTGCTCAGCACTATAGCGGCTCTTCGCTTGATCCTGGCCGGCCAAACCGTCGGCGCGGCCATCGTTTTGCGGCAACAACTTGGCCGATGGACACTATTGCTTGCGCTGGCTGCCGGTATCGGTCGCCGCGGTCACGAATCGATTGAGTCGTTTATTGCCAGAGTGTGGACCCACAGCACGATGGACAACCTCGGCACGTTCGCCCGGACATCGCGGCCGCTGATAGATTCGATGATCTCGACGAGCACCCACGCACGACCGGTGTAATTGACACCGACCACGAGCATGTGGCAATCGATGGCCGAGCCCTATGCCCAGCCCACCTGTACCACGCACTGTGCAGACTCGTCGACGCAGAACACACTGATCAGGAAGTCGAGCACGAGGCTGCGCACGATCTCGACGCTGAAGACTCGGCTACTGATGCTCACTGTCCGGCCGATGCTCTCTCAGACACGCTGGCACTGTGCATCATTCAGATGCGACTCGCCGTCGCGGCAATGTGTCACGCACGAAAAGATCCTGACACAGAGCAGGCAATCAGTCCCCTGTCGGGGCAAGAGCGAGGACTCACCCAGTACACCTTGGAAACGCCCCTGCCGCAACGTAAGTCGCTAGCCACCCGGCTGACCCCCGCCCTGCTACCGCTGGTCGGCACCGAACTTGCGTCCTTCGCCAATATCGACGACCTCGGCAACCTCTTCATCGATTACCACACCGCGCTCACTGACTGTTCCCACGATCAACACTACACGCACCAGCAACTCGCTGAACTAGCGTTCGCTGCACATCGCTGCGCCAGGTTCTTGATCACAGAAACCGCTCACACCCAAGACCTCGAACTCTCGCACGGGCGCCTCAAGATTCAGCAACACCTCACCCCTAGGTCCCCGCAGATCTTGACCGCGGAGTTCGCCGCGTTGTGCGCGCACTGGAACCAGTCCCGACCAGAGATCGCCGCCGCCGCCACGCAGATCTCCTCAACCTTGCTCTCGGGATATTGGCTCTGGCTCGAAGAAGACGACCGCGCCATGGGAATACTGCGATGCACACTGCATCAAGCCGCCCGATTGCGCACCTGGCATCTCCACCCCGACGCCGCCCAAGCATTGCAGTCCACGACCTCGACCACCCCGCGGCGCTGGATGGACATCGCAGGCTGGTCGCAATACCGCTCACTTGATCGCGCGCTGTTTGAGTTCGCCCACGCCAACCGAGAAAGCCGCCTCGACGCCGCAGGCATCCTTCTCGACGACCACCAGGACCACCCTGAAAGTCCCCTATCGCAACGGATAGCCCGCCAAACCGTACTGGACAGAGTCACTGCGCTCGCCGCAGCCGAAACGACCAGAGCCGTTGCCGCACACCAATCAGTAGCAATAGCCAACACCATGCGCGAAGCACTACACGAGTGCGGACTCGACACCCGGACAACCCCAGCCCGCAGACTACTCAACAAGGGCACCTCACCGCGCCGCACAGCACAAGACACCACCGCAACCCCCGACATACCACTAATTGACTAACGGGATACCTGGCCGCCACCAGACGACGAAGAGAAACAGCGAGCGAGATCGAAATCGCCGAGCCAGCCGCGTCAGCGCTTAGCGGACCGGTGAAATCAACCTCAAGCGCGATCGCGGCGCGAATGGCTGCCGCACTAATACGACGGCAAACACCGGCGCACCGGTACGGCTCGCAACTAGACTGCTCCGCGTCGCATTTCACACGATTTATGGATAATCGCCATTATCCATGAAACAGTTCCGGCCCCTCTGGCTAGCTGCATAGCAAAGTGAGGACCGAGAAAGTCACAGCTAATTGCTTGTGGGGCAAGCGATTCCAATCTTGCTCAGTGGAGAAGAGTAGCGGTGGGATCCACCTGCCTCCGAATCTGTGCGCCCCCTCCCCGGATAACGTGTCACGATGCGCGCCGGTGTACCGGTACCACGTTCCCGACCACTCTCTTGTGCCGCGTGCGTCGATGCGCCGGACGAGCCCTTCGTCGAGGGCTTCGCTCACACGAACGCTCCCTCCGCCATCGCGTCGATGAGTGCCAACACGCGTTGGTACTCGCCGTCTCGCACGAGGTCAGCAGGCTTGCGGTGTTCCAGTAATCGATTCGGTGAAAACATCCACACGTTCGCCCGATCACGCGGCAACACTTCCGCCAGGGCATCGGCGACATAGGCCAGCTCGATTAGACGTTGCTTGTTGAGCCGTTGAGGGACTACCTGACCTGCGGTCCATCGCGCCACGGAACGCGGGGAAGCATCTACGATTTCGCCTACTTCCTCGTAGGTCAATCCCAAGCGCTCGATCGCACCCGACACGGTCGAGGCGAGCGCATTTTCTCGCATGTGCAGACTGTCTTCCTTTTGTCTATTAGTATGTCAGGCATTATGACATGAGACGTGGCCTCGGTGCGAGAGGAACTTCCGCCACCATGGGCCATAAACCCACCGCCGGGTGCAGAACCTGGCGGATACCGGGGTCTTCAAACGTCTCTCGCATCGCGACAACACCTGACTCCAAGATCGTGCAGTCACGCTGGGATGTTCGAAAAGTTTGCCATTTTTCGAACCTTGAAGTGGCGCGCTCGGCTACCTCGCTGGGCCGCATGGTGTCTGGCGTCATTCCCTCCTGCCGATACGGTCCTGTAGCGCAAACACACCGGGGTGAGGCTGTTGGCCGTTAACGCACGGTCGGTCATCCTCCGCCTAGTTGGTCTTTGATACTGAACCCGTTGCTGTCGGCTCGGTGGTTGTTCATATTGCGGCATTCGCCGAAAAGCTGAACTGCTCCATCAGCGCCGGCGAACGGGCTTACACCGATGCTTGCCATTACACCGCTTTTGTTGATCACCGTCCCGAATTCGTGTTCTCCCGGTGGAGCGCCAGCTGACCAGCCGTTGCCCACCATCGTGTTGGCTACCTGTTGGTAGTAGCTGTTGCGATCGACGCCCGGCGGCACCGCGAATGTCATGTCGACGCGACCGCGATAAGGCGGATCCCCTTGGTCGTTACATGACTCCCAGCTGAAACCGCCCGACACATCCTGCAGTCGGGCAACTTTGGCGATCTGCTTGGCGGGCTCGACCACCTGCGCGATGGACTGCGCGTCCGAGAGTGGCTGCGCGGGGTGATCGGGATCGTGCTTGGACGGCGACATCGAAGAACATCCTTCCAAAATCAAAACCACGCAGGCCAGAGCGGCGAGGCCAAGCGGGGGCTGAAGGTTTCGTCTACTTGAAGTCATGATCCGTAGTAACAGAGTTGGATGGCCGGTCCCATTCGGGATCGACGGTGACAGGCGTATGGATCTCGACATGCGGCAACGGAATGTTCCCAAACGGTGTGGATACCTGGGTCGGTGTAGAGATTTTCGCTTCGTCTCGCTGTGGCACCAGCATGTGTTCACTCGCAAGATTATTGCCGTGCCCGGTGGCGATCTCGGTCATGTTGTGCAGTGCCTCGCTGCCCCGGTCGTAATAGTGCGAGTGGTCGTTGAACCAGGGCACAGCATTGTGGGTGCCAGCGACCTCGGCGCGGAAGCGCACCGCCCCGAAACCCTCATGGGCAGGGTCCGTGCCCAATCCGGCCAGCTGCCCCAGCGGCGCGCCGATAGCAATATTGGCCGCGTTGGGCGCGACGTTGCCTGATTCACCGATCCAGCTGATCGCATCCGTCGAAGCGGCGCCGACATATACCTGTCCGCCGTTGAGATGGAAGTCCGCGGCGCTGTGGGCCAAATCGGTTCCGGGGCAACCGATCAGCACCGCGTCGTTGGCGTGCATGCCGCTGTTCGCGAAAGCATCGGCCACTGTGGTTGATCCGTAGGAATGCCCAATGACGGTCACATGCGACGGGATTCCGCCATCATGGGTAACTGCGAGACTGTTGACGTCGGCGGCCAACTGCATACCACCCGCCCGGGCCATCCACGGTGTGCCGACCTGCTGCAGCTTCGACGGATCCACGACGGCCGACTCCGGATGCTGGAAATCGAACTCCGGCGCGTTGTAACCCATCCAGGCCAGCACAGCGGTCTGTCGGCCGGGATCTGCTTTCAACGACTGGTCATACAGGTTGATGGCGTCGTTGTGCCCGTCGTAGAGCCAACCCCCCTTCACGCTGCTGTTGGTGCCGGGCACGATGACGGCGGTGTTTTGCGCGTTGTCCAGATTCCCGATGGCGATCGCAGCGCGGCCTTTGCCACCGTAAGCCGTTGGGTCGTAGGCCCATAGCGAAACCGGACGCGGATGGTTCTTGTCGGGTCCCCGGTCGTGTTCAACGCCTTGGTTGGTTTTAACCGCGTTCTGGTACCTCGTTATGTCCGTAGGCGACAGGCCATACTTGCCAGGATTGGCGAACAGGTCGTTATCGCGGTTATCCAGGACGTCGCCTCGGAGCGCGTTCGGTGACATCCCTTGCCTTTGCGCTGCAGATTCAACCCTGCGCAAGTCATCGTTCATAACCGCTTCGTTGACTTGCCCACGCACCTCAGCTGGAATGCCGTCGATGTTCCCCAGCGCCGGCGGATGGTCGGCGATCAGTTGCCGTTTCTGGTCAGGGCTAAGCGTGTTCCACCACCGATTGGCATCCTCGGCGCTCGTCCCCGGCGGCGGAAGCGCAATAGCCTGCTGCGGCGATGCCGGCGCATCGACGCCCTGCAGAATCGACGGGTCATAACCATCCGTGCGCAGGGTCGTCATTGCCGTCTGCAACAAGTCGGAGTAGCCGCTGCGTATTGTCTGCAGCTGGCCCAGCGCGGCCTTCGTGTCGCGAATGGCGTCGTCTTCAAGCGAGGTGATGTAAGCATTGAGTGCATCTCTGTCGGCCGCGCTGAGGTGAGGATCGTTTTCCATCTCGACGGCCTCGCCGATCATGTCGTCGAGCCCCTTCAGCTGCGCTTCCAACGTGGCGACCTGGCCCGCGGCGGCTTTTTGCGCCTCAGCCAACGCGGCGGCAACGTTTTCCAGCTCGGCCCCGATCTTGGGCAGCTGTTCTGACTGAGCACCGAGCGACTGAGCGGTGCGCTGCACTTCAGCGGAGTCATTGATCGGATGGTCACCATTCTGGTGGTTCCAGGCCGCGTCGAAACGGTGCCGGGCGTCCTCGAAGGCCGCGTTGGCCTCAGCGGTGCTGCGGCCGGCGGCCTGAAATGTCGACGCCAAGCTGGCGATCTGACCCGGGTTACCCGCCTGCAAGCTTCGATTGATCGCCCACGGGTCACCACCAGCGAAGGCGATCAGCGCCGGGATACTTATGTACCTAAGCTGCATCGCACCACCAGCGGTCCGCGACCGCCGATCCGCGTTCGACCAACGTCAACAGACATCGCCACCTCTTCTGAGCTGGTGTAACCCTACTACCGCTTATGTGACGGTCAACTCACAGACAAGGCCGGTATCGAATTCCCAAATGCCGCCTCGGCAGACACGCACCGGACCTGCGGCGCAGATGCGAGGCCATCGCAGATGTGGTCATCCGGGGTAAGCCGGGCGGTTTCGCGTCGGCTGATGACGATGTGTGGCCGGCGCGGATGGGCGAACTGGCAAACGCGCCGACCGCGGCCTTGAAGGCGCTGACCTGCTGACTTTTTTGTCTAACACGCTGTACTAGAAGGCGGGCGAACAACCGGGATCGTGGTATCGAGATCTATGCAGGTCCCCGCCTTTTCCCTTGGCGCTCTTGGTATTTGATGAATCCATCGACCGCCTGAGCGGTGACGCCGAGCTGGCGCGCGATCCAGGATGTGCCGCGACCCAACGAGATAAGCCGGCGCGCCGCATCCCGGCGGCGCTCACGTGCAGCGCCAATCTCGGCGGTCAGTCGCTCCATGTCCGCGTGAGCGGCCAACAGTTCGCCCAGCGCACGGCGTTCATCGTCCATACCGCCGATTGTTTCAGGCTGCCTTGAAACCGCTCAACCAGCGGAGCGCAGAAAGCTTCAAGCCGAGATCGGTTGTCCGCTCACCGCAGCAGACGCACCTGCCACCCCCAACGCGCTGTTGAGCAGTTCTTCGAGCTCGGCGGCAGTGTGGCGGGACGTGCACCCAGGCGCCAGCGACAGACCCACCAGACGACCGGCCGAATCGACCGATACCACGACGTCGCCCTCATCGCTGGCAGACTGCAAATTCACGGGCGCGGCCGCCAGCAGCGCCTCGATACGCTTCATCCGGTCCAGCACCCGCCTTGCCAGCCCATCGTGCTCCCGCGCCGCAGCCTGCAACGCTGCACCCCGAACCTCCTTAGCTGCCACTGGCACGGCACCCGGTCGGCGCCGGCCACAGTGGGCAGCCACAAAGCGCGCGTAGGCAACTACTTCATGGCGTGCCCGCACTTCCTGTGCCAATTCAACACGCATGTACCCCAATACATTCAGGCACAGGATGTCGGCCGCAAGCTCTGCGGCCGACAGCGACATCGCCCCTATCGACAACCGGACCCCCAGCGTCCGGCCATCACGGCCCACCCGAACCCGAACGATGCCGCCAGGACTGACCGCTTCAACGCATCCGAATACACCAAAGCCGCTACCATCTGCTGCTTCCATTGTGGGCACCATTGCAATTCCTCGACTAGTTTCAAGACTGCCTTGAATACTAGGCGGAGCGAGTAAGACTTTCAAGGGTCCCTTGAAGTAGTTGCAGCCCACTACTCAGTCAACGCCGCAACCGAGCTCGGATTCGACTATGCGCAACATCATTTCGAATTTGGTGGCGAAGTCGTTTGGATAGGCGGCCGCAGCGGCGTAGACCATATCCAACACCTCAACCGGCCGCCGCTCCCACCCTTGCAGCAACTCCATTGTGCGTGCCGTGACCCACTGCGCGTGATAACGTTCGTGATCCCCTGTTGTGGCCTCCGGGCGAGGCCTGTTCGCACTGAGGTTCACGTAATACACGGATGAGGCGATCCGGTACTGGTTCCATGCCTCTTCTGAGATGGCGTCGCCGGTGCCCAGCGCGTCCCACATCTGCCGCAGTTCCCGTGGCATCTGCCCCGACATTTTCACGGCCTCGATCATCTGTACGGCCAGCGGAACAACCACTTGATTTTCAACCGTGCGCGTTTCGGGATCAGCGGACGTCGTCTGCTGAAGCCGGGCATACAGCTGCGGGTGCAAGGCTTCAAGACGGTGCATGTGCATGTCATCGAGGATCGGCCGGATATAGGCACCGTCCTCAGATGCGCGCTTACAGACCGCATATTCCACGCCGGGCGCCCGACCGAAGGGACTGTCAGCAGTGACCGCCAGGGCGACCAGATGCGTCCCGCAGCGTCCGCGCAGTCGCGCATATTCGGCTAACACCTCAGCCGGGTCGGACCAACCGAACCAGCGTTCCCGAAACTGGTTGTCCACCAACGTGTCTGTTGCCAGAAGGCGGGCAGTACGCGGCAAGAACACTCCCCGAGGGATGTAACCGAAGCCTTCGTTAGACATCACCACACATTCAGTCGCCCCGCCAGCCTCACGGCGGAATACGCCCACCACCCACTCAACGCAGGTGTAATTAACGATGTCACTGTCACGACGGAGCTTGCCTGCCAACGCCTTTGCGGCTGCCAGCTCAGCTGACTCGGGCCGTCCATGCACTCGGACGCCAGCGCCGGCGCTGACAACACTCGCAGGCAACAACGTCGCCCCATTCGAACCGGTCCCCGAAGGTGATGCACCGCTCGATCCCGCCGATCCGCTCGACGCACCCTCGCTGTCTGCGGGCGACATCACCGGTGCGCCAGCTCGGGTAGCAAGCGGAGCCGCCAGAGCTCCCATCCCCGGCGAAGGCACCGTCATCGGAGCAGCTGCCGCATTCGAAACCCCTGCCGACCCAGAGTCGGTCGCCACGGCTTGGGCATCTGGGGTCGCCATTCCCCCAGGCGCCGCCGGGCCTGAACGACTCAAACCTGCCGCCGACGCCGTGGACGCTGTCTCCGGCGCCGATGTACCGATGCGAGTCGCCGGAGGCAGCGACAGAGCAGATCCAGCAGTCGATCCAGCCGAGACGCCCGGGGTGAACCCCCTTGCCGTACTACCAATCTGACCAGTCTGCACAGCCGCCGCAGAACCCCTGCCGGGCAAACCACCTAATCTTGCGGCCTGCGCACCGGCCCCAGCCGGCATCGTCGACAAACCACTCGCCGGAGCCGGTCCTCCCAGGCCACCAGCCGAAGATAACCCGACCCCGTTGAGCCCACTGCCAGGCACGCCACCCCTAACAGAAGCCAGCGCCGCGGGCGGCGACCCGAAGGCGGCACCAGTCGGTAACCGCTGCTCTTCGCCGTCAGGTTGCGGCGCCGGCGCGCTCGCGCCTTCACCGATCGTCTTTTTCCTGCGCTGCTCTTCACCACCAGGTTCGTTTGAAGGCGCGTCACCGGTGTTGCGTGACGCTTTTTCGGTGCGCTGACCAGCTCCTCCAGGTCCGGGGTCTGAGGCCTCAGACGCCGTGGGAGCCGGTGCTGCGGGGGGTGGAGCTGCTCCCACGCCTCGTCCTAGGATTCCAGCCACCAACGGCGCAACAGCTTCAGCTGCTTGTCCGTGGTGGCCGGCCACAGCGACGGCGAACTCTGTGTGCGTGGCCACCGCCCGGGCGCGGGCCTTATCAATGATGGCTTGTCTGGCCTCTGGCGGCGAGGCCGCGATCTGCTCGTGCGCCTGAAAATCGATCGCCTTGAGGCAACCAATCAGCTCGTATCCTCGTTCAGCTATTTGTTTGGCGGCTTTGGCGACCGCCTCACGGATAGCGGCGTGTTTGTCATGGTCTACTGCGAGCTCTCGATGCACGGTGATCAGAGCGTCGCTGGTCGCACCTTCACTTATTTCCGATAGCCGGTTGGCCGCTACGCGATATGTGTCAGCTGCAGACTCGGACTCCTGACGAGCAGCAGAAAAATTTGCTGCCGCGTTGGCTGCCGCCTCATGGACAGTTGGCCAAAGCTCTGGCGGAATGATTTCGTCGGTGTATGGACCTGCTGGCTGAATTGCGCCCACGATCGGCTACATCCCACAAGCGGCTTTGATCTTGTTCGCCGCGGTCGTTGATCGCGTAGCGGCCGCGTTGGCTTCCGCGTCGGCGCCGGGCTGTGCGTCCGCGGCCGCGACGTCAACGATGGCTTCCAGGTACTCGTTAATCGGTATGGCCACCTCGGAGGGGGTCGAAGCAAGAAGACGCTGGCGCAACCAGGAGACTTCAACGGCGTTTACGGCCTCTGCTTGAGCCAAAGAGTTTGCCGTTATGGGGTTTTCCCTTTCAGGAGGCGAGTCTATAAATGGCTTCCGCGCGGCGTTTACCGCGATCGCTACTGCGCGCCATGCGTCACACGCGCTTTTCCTCGCCGCGGCGGCTTGATCTGCGCTCGGCACGGGCGCATTTGCCGCCGCGGTAGAAGTTGATCGAGTCGCACTCGGCGATGACGGTGATCGCACTAATGCCAACACAGCGATCACTGCCGCTGCGCTCGCTAAGATGACTGCTGCGGTCGCCACTATCGGTGGCCGACAAAGCAACTTGGGGGCATCCGGGGCGGGGGCACCGCATGGCTCAGGGTCCGGTGTTTGTAGTGGGTCAGTCACAACGCCCCAAGGTGTGTCGCGTTCTCGGTGTTCATTGCGGCCAACTGGCCCACACCGGCCACTGCCCGAGAGGCCACCGTTTGGCCACGTGTACTCACTGCGGAGGCAACAGCGACGTCGATTGATCCCGCCCAGACCAGCAACGCTGACACCGCACCGTCGAAGGTGTTCTCGCCCTTGGCGGCTGATTCCGACACAGGTGGCACATGCGCGGCCGCCGTGCTACTGGTGATCCCGGCCACCGCTCCCGGATCTATCGATAGTCTCGCTACGTCACCCATCCCGGCCCACTCCTGCGCGTTGCGCAATGCGTGAAGGCACCGAAATCCCCTTCTGGTGGCCGAACTCCACCGCTTCCCGAGCGGTTTCGACAGCCGCGGCGGCTACCCGGGCATTGAGCGCTTCAGCGGCAGCAGCAACCTGTCCCGCAACCGTTTGTTGCGACTCCCCGACCGGCGCCCACATCGAGTTCGGCGGTACCTGAGGAGCCATCGTCACCGGTGGTGACGATACCGATATCTCGGTGTAGATATCCGAGAGAGCGATCGTCGCATCCATGAAATCCTTCGCGCGGTCACACCGCGTCGACCGGTATGCCGCCTTGCTCATCCCCATCGGTCATGTCGTCAGGATAAGAACTGATCGCGGAAATAGCCAGCAGGACGGCGGAATTCGTTCGAAAACTGTCTATGTCATGCGTGGGAATGAGTGGGAATGAGTGGGAATGAGTGGTTTCGTGAGCAGCTTTAGGCAGTATTAAGCGTTGATAGACAGGAGGTTTGATCGCTCGCAGGCATGGTCCATTTGTGCTCTACACTCGCCCCGATTACACGATCTCGCCAGAGCCTGGTTGGCTTGTGGTGCTGCAGAGAGGATGGTCGATGTCGAGCCGCAGCGGTTCTGAGAACCGTAGACGCAAGTTCGTTGTGCAGCTTCGGGTTGACGGGATGGAGAAGGCTCTCCTTGAGCAAGCTGCAAAGCGACAAGGGGTTAGCGTTCCAGAACTGCTTCGTAACAACGTCCTTCGTCACGCCAGAGCCGTTCAAACACCGGCACCTCGAAAGCGGTTCACGCGAAATTTAGCTTCCCCGGGCGGCCACAAAGAAGACGCTAATGGAGAGTAGGTCCCAACGTAAGCGGCCAAAACGACGAACCGCTACCAACAGCATCTCTTTCCTAGGACCAACGAGGTCGATCAGATATCGTCTCGTTCGCCTCGCGGATCTCGCGGAGTTGAGCCGAGGCGAGCTGTGATCTCCTCCGCGCTGACAGTGTGGCCCGCGACGCAGTCGGATCCCTCCTCGATTAGCGATTCACGGAAGGCCGGTGTTGCCGACAAGAAGTCGGTGTCGTCATCGGCTGACCGCGCAAGACATAGCGTCACCGGATTACCGTTAGGGTCTTCGATGGTCGCAACGCGCCCTCCCCCGGACACGTCTGCTGCGGTCGCCAGGATATTTATTCCGGCGTTATCGAGATCCGTTACCAGCGCATCCAGATCGTCGACATAGACGTACATCTCGAACCGCGGGCCGGCTGGCGACTTAAGTCCGTACTGTTGCGCAGCCCAGTCCCAGACCACCACGGCAACCTCGCTCCTACCGTGGCGCAGACTAACGTAGTGAGGGTCGCTGTTCGAGGGAAGGGCCACGACTCGCTCGAAGCCCAGGCGCTCCCAAAAGTCAGCAGTGCGGCTCACATCGTTCGCATAAATTACTGGGAACGCACCGAGGCGTGGCATGGAAACCAGCCTAGCTATTGGCGCCGGATGTCGCGTTAGAGTCGCCCATTGCGGGGTCTGTCGACCTCTGTTCGGCGGACCGCCGCGAGACGGTGCCCGGCCTCACGGGGCGAACCAGTATCGGTGATACCGAGCTTGCTGCGCAGAACGGCATCGGCAAGTTAGGCCAGAAATAGACGTCCCGATCTACGATCATCGGTCCCAGTTGTCCACACCCCGTGGTGCCAATTGTTGCCTCTCAACAACTTTGGAGCCGAATCGCCGGTTCTTGGTAGACGGCGCGATAATTGGTGGCTTACCTTCCGAACCATGCGAGACCAGACAACGCTGATGAAGCTTTGTGAGCAATGCTGGCCGTGTCGACTCCTTGCGAGAACTTGCAAGCCACATGACACGAACTTTGGCGGTACGCCTGATCTGCGAGACATTCGTCGAGTCGCCCAACCACTTGGGTACACTTCGCGATTCCTCACCACCCGCCGCGCGACGCAGCCAACGGTTCGAGTCCGATGAGCTGGAAGGCCCTCGACTGGGCGACGGGGCTCGACATCGATTCAGCGATAGCGAAATTCATCCTGCACCTGCTTGCGAATAAGGCGGACGAGAACTTTTCCTGCTATCCCTCGATCAGCACCTTGATGGCCGAATCCAGCGCCGGCCGAAGCACAGTCCTACGCGCGCTCAAGAAACTTGAAGTTGACGGTCTGATCACCCGTAACCGACAGTTCCACGATTCAGGAGCGCAACGCGCCACGCGTTATTACCTCAATCACCCCCTCGCGCCTCACCTGGCCCAATCCCCCCGTCTCCATGCGGGACCCCCCAGTACCGACCCCGCATGGGCCCAGTCCCAACGCCGGACGGGAGGGGTGTCATATCGGGACCACACGGGGGTGTCAGAGGGAAACCCCTTGAACCCCCCATCTGAACCACCAACCGAACCACGTGGCGACGCCGCAAGTGTCCTGCACGCGCTTCCGTGGAAGCTCACCTCACGGGACGCTAAGGACCTCGGACCCGCGCTGGACAGCGCTCTGGCCTCCGGTTGGACACCCGTCAGCCTCAAAGCGCATCTTTCGCAGCGCCCGGATGGCGTTCGTTATCCGGCGCGCGTCCTTGCTCGACGGCTCGCCGAGCTTCCCGAACCGCCCACATCGGTCCAACCGGGGGTGCCCTGGTGCGGTGAATGCGAGGACCCGCAATCACGCACCATCACCGTCACGCTGTCGGATGGAACCGAAGCAGCTGCGTTCTGCCCGCGCTGTAGCCATCAGGAAGCGCTGAAGAACACGCCAACGTCCACATATCCGAGCGAAGGGAGGTGAGTTACATTGCATGACACAGTCTTTAATGACTTGCCACTCCTGCTCGCGGTTCCTCGCGCAGCGACATTATTGGGGATCAGCCGTGCCGCCGCTTATCGGCTGGTCGCTTCAGGTGACCTACCCGTACGTCGGCTCGGTGGCCGTGTCTACATCGTCACGGCGGGGCTACGAGAGCTCGTGGCATCGTGAAAGGATCTGTACGCCAGCGTGGTTCGAAGTGGCAATACCAGTTTCGTGCTCCCGAAAGGGATCCGTCAACCGGCAATTACCCTTGGATCACCAAGAGCGGCTTCGACACCAAAAGGGAGGCGTGGCAAGCCTGCCGCGAAGCGATGCGCGAAGCTGATCGTGGCCGAGTCGTCAAGCCATCGACCCGCACAGTGGCCCAATTCTTCACCGAATGGTTCGCGGCCATCGAACCATCGATCGATGCCACAACCTGGCAGAACTGGAAGGACTACGCGACCGCATACGTGATTCCCCGGATCGGCGGTGAACGTCTTCAAAGGCTCGACGAACCTCAACTTTTGAAGCTCTACGCGGCGCTACTCGCCGAAGGCCGAGTCAAGCGCGATCGCAATGCGGAGATGTACGCCTATTGGGCGGAGCGAGTCGCGAAAGGAGCGACCCCGACGGCGCGCGAGGTTTCCGATATGTGCCACACGAGCATCCACGCGGCGCGAGCCGCGGTCCGCCGGTACAAGTCCGGGATCCTTCCGAAGCAGCTGACGCCTGGTCTAGCGCCCAAAACGGTACGCAACATTCACGCAATGCTCCACCGGGCACTCGCCGACGCCGTTGCGTGGAAATACATCAGCGATAACCCGGCAAGCAACGTCAAACCACCCAAACGACCCCGAACACGGTTGCGTCCGCCAAGGTGGTGTACGAGTCGGGGACCGATTTGGTGACCGGCGTGTCGTAGCCGAGTGATTGAAGGT
>NZ_MVHG01000058.1 GCF_002086125.1 Mycobacterium arosiense ATCC BAA-1401 = DSM 45069 | reverse complement strand
CCCAATGGATCCCACCCCCACACCTCGACCGCGGCCAACCCCGCACCAACACCTTCCACCACCCCGAAAAACTGCTCGGCAGCGATCGCGATGACCACGACTTGCCGCCGGACTGATTAACCTGATCCCTCGTGACTGGTCAGCGCACCTTGTTGTTGATGCGGCACGCGAAGTCCGGTTACCCGCCCGGCGTCGCCGACCACGATCGGCCGTTAGCGCCCCGCGGCATCCGGCAGGCCGGCTTGGCCGGCGACTGGCTGCGCGCCAACGCGCCCGCCATCGATGGCGTGCTGTGCTCCACGGCGACGCGCACCCGTCAGACGCTGCTCAACACCGGCGTCGATGCGCCGGTGCGATACAGCGAGCGCCTCTACGCCAGCACTCCCGGCACGCTGATCGACGAGATCAACATGGTGGACGATGCCGTCAGCACCCTGCTGGTCATCGGGCACGAGCCGACGATGTCGGCCCTGGCGCTGGGATTGGGCCGCGCCGGAGATACGAATGTCGGCGCCGCCGAACGGATTTCGGCTAAGTTTCCGACGTCGGCGATCGCGGTGCTCACGGTGCCGGGCGCATGGAAAGAGGTGGAACTCGGCGTGGCAACGCTGATCGACTTCGAGGTGCCACGCTGAGTCGATGGCGGCGACCCGCTGCGCCCGGCTTCGCCGCCCTTGCGATCGCCGCTGAGTCGATGGCGGCGACCCGCTGCGCCCGGCTTCGCCGCCCTTGCGATCGCCGCTTACTGATCAGGAGTTGGTGGCCAGCGTCAGCTCCATCAGCTTGATGGCCTGACCGCACGCGTCGATGCCCGGCGCCTGCGGGTTGATCCACCATCCGACCACCCCGGCGGCATCGCTGGCCACGCCGCACGCACCGTTCGGGTCGTCGGGCCGCATCACGATCGAGTCGATGCCGGCGATCGAACGCGTCTCGATCTTGTACTTCAAGAATTCAGCGACCTTGCGCTCATTGGACAGGCTGCCCTGCTCGAACCAGAACCGGGTGATGTCGATCAGGCCGGCCGGATTGGCCGCCTGCCAGCGGCAGATCGCACCGACGAACGTGCTCTGAATGTCGAGCGGGTCGGCACCCACCGTCTTGGCCAGGATGTCGCTGGTCAAGACCTCACATTCCTTGAGCAGGTTCGGATACTGCTGCTGAGAGTTGTTGTTGCGGGGCACATTGCCGCCCGCCTTGACCGCGTTGCCCCCGATCGAGCGGGAACAACCCGTCAAGACCAACAGCGCCGCGATCAGCACGGCCACGACGATGCGGGCACTGTTTCTACCGCGCGATCCGGCACGCGTCGAGGCCATCATTTCGAATTCGCAATCGACTGACGAGCCAGTTCCTTCGCTATGTCGCACGGCGGCGGGAACGGCTTCTGACTGAAACTGATCGACCACTCGATGAAGTCGTCCTGGAATTGAATGCCCACCTCGCACAGCGAGTCGCCCAGGTTGGGCTCGTTGCCGATGGCGATGAAACCGCCGTGGCCGTTGATGTTGATGTCATCGACGCTGGCACGCGAAAGCTCCTCGGTCTTGCGTTCACGACCAATGGGGCTACCGCGATACCAGGAGAAGGAGAAGTGCGGCCCCAGGATGCCGCCACCGGCGAGCCACTGGCAGCCCACGGAGTTGCGGGCGGTGTTGATCAGCCCGGTGACCTTGGTGAGCTCCGCTACGGTCTGGTCGCTGATGCCGCCGCACTGCGGGAACATCGCGCCGTGGTTGCCCTGCCCGCTCTGCGGCGTCGACGGCGCCGTCGCGCCCGGTTTGTTACCGCCGGAATCGGAGCAGCCCGCAGCCGCGGGGATCAGGATCGTCACTGCTGACGCCACGAAAGCCAGCGCCCTCGTGCTACGCCGCACCGCTACCCTGCTTCCGCTCCGCCCGCTGCTGGTCCACACGATGCACTGTAGCGGCAGCCCAGCGGGTCAACCACCGACGCGCCTGAGCAGCCATTTCGGGGCCGCAAACGCGTGGGGTGCGGACTTTGACCGTCCGGCGGTTGGCGAGGACGGCCGCGGGACCGGTATGCGACAGTTACCCCATGCTCCTGGCACTGCTGCGCCAGTACATCCAGCCGTATCGACGGCTGGTGGCGGTGCTGATGGTGCTGCAGCTGATCGGCAACCTCGCGTCGCTCTATCTGCCGACCGTCAACGCCGCCATCATCGACGAGGGTGTGGCCAAGGGCGATACCGCCACAATCGTCCGGCTCGGCATGGTCATGCTCGGGGTCACCGCGATGCAGGTGCTGTGCTCGGTCGGGGCGGTCTATTTCGGCTCGCGCACCGGGATGGGCTTCGGTCGCGACCTGCGCGCCGCCATGTTCGAACACGTCACCCGCTTTTCCGAACGCGAGACCGCCCGGTTCGGGGCGCCCACACTACTGACGCGCAGCACCAACGACGTGCGGCAAATCCAATACTTGGTCCAGATAAGCGGCACCGTGCTGGTGACGGCCCCGATCATGTGCCTCGGCGGGATTTTCATGGCCGTCCGCCAGGAGGCCGCGCTGACCTGGCTGCTGCTGATCAGCGTGCCGATCATGGCGGTGGCCAACTATTGGGTGATGTCGCACATGTTGCCGCTGTTCCGCCGGATGCAGGGCCTGATCGATGGCATCAACAGGGTGATGCGCGACCAGCTGGCCGGCGTACGGGTGGTCCGCGCGTTCGCGCGGGAGGGTTTCGAACGTGACCGCTTCGCCCGCGCCAACACCGCGCTGTCGCACACCGCACTGACCGCGGGCAACTGGCAAGCGTTGATGCTGCCGGTGACCACGCTGACGATCAACGTGTCCAGCGTCGCGCTGATCTGGTTTGGCGGGTTGCGCATCGACCGCGGCCAGATGCAGGTCGGTTCGCTGACCGCCTTCCTGGCCTACTTCACCCAGATCCTGATGGCGGTGTTGATGGCGACGATGACGCTGGTGGTATTGCCGCGCGCCTCGGTGTGCGCCGAGCGGATCAGCGAGGTACTCGCCACCCGCCCCGCGGTGGCCGACCCGCCGAATCCGCGCTCGCCGCGCGGCGCCATCACCGGAACGGTGCGCCTGGACGGCGCGACGTTCACCTACCCGGGCGCTGATCGCCCCGTGCTGCAGGACATTTCGCTGACGGCGGTGCCCGGAACCACCACCGCCATCATCGGCAGCACCGGCTCGGGCAAGTCGACGCTGGTGTCGCTGATCTGCCGGCTCTACGACGTGACCGGCGGCGCCGTCTCGGTCGACGGCATCGACGTCCGCGATTACCGGATCGAGCGGCTGTGGTCGGCGATCGGGCTGGTTCCCCAGCGCGGCTACCTGTTTTCCGGGACGGTCGCGGACAACCTGCGCTATGGCGCCGCCCCGCACCAGACGCTTACCGAGGAACAGATGTGGGAGGCGTTGCGGGTGGCCGCCGCCGACGATTTCGTGCGGGCCCACGATGACGGGCTGCAGATGCGGGTGGCCCAGGGCGGTATCAACTTCTCCGGCGGGCAGCGGCAACGACTCGCCATTGCCCGCGCGGTCATCCGCCGCCCGGCCATCTATTTGT
This sequence comes from Mycobacterium arosiense ATCC BAA-1401 = DSM 45069, assembly GCF_002086125.1. GTDB lineage: Bacteria > Actinomycetota > Actinomycetes > Mycobacteriales > Mycobacteriaceae > Mycobacterium > Mycobacterium arosiense. The sequence goes on along the minus strand of NZ_MVHG01000058.1, from coordinate 29,654 downwards.
TCGACGACTCGTTCGCCGCGCTCGATGCGCGCACCGACGCACGGGTCCGCGCCTCGTTACGGGAGGTGGCCGGTGACGCCACCGTCATCGTTGTCACACAACGTATTTCGATCGCATCCACAGCAGACCAGGTGATCGTGATCGACAACGGCAAGCTGGTGGGCGCCGGCACGCACGAGTCACTGCTGACCGATTGCACCACCTACGCCGAATTCGCCGACTCGCAGTCGATCGGCGCCGTGCGATCCGGTCGAGTCGGGGGCACGCCGTGACGCGCGCGGCCACCCAGGCGGCCAACCGGACGGCCCCGGCAACCCGTTCCCGTGACTTCTGGGGATCGGCCGCCCGCCTGGTGAAACGGCTTGCGCCGCAACGACGGTTGTGCATCGCGGTCATCAGCTTGGGTATCACCGGCACGGCGATCGGCGTGGTCGTCCCGCGGATCCTGGGGCACGCCACCGACTTGCTGTTCAACGGTGTCATCGGGCGCCAACTGCCCGCCGGAATAACCAAGGCCCAGGCCGTCGCTGCAGCACGCGGCCGCGGCGCCAATACCTTCGCCGATTTGCTGTCCGGGATGAACGTGGTGCCCGGTCATGGCGTGGACTTCGGGGCGGTCGCACGAACGCTTGCGCTCGCGCTGGCGCTCTATCTCGTTTCCGCGCTGCTGATTTGGATGCAGGGCCGGCTGCTCAACGTCACCGTGCAGCGCACCATGGTGGGCTTACGTTCCGATGTCGAGGACAAAATCCACCGGCTGCCGTTGTCTTACTTCGACGGACGCCAGCGCGGCGAGTTGCTGAGCCGAGTCACCAACGACGTCGACAACATCCAATCGTCGCTGGCGATGACGATCAGCCAGCTGCTGACCGCGATCCTGACCGTGGTGGCGGTGCTGGCGATGATGCTGTCCATCTCGCCGCTGCTGGTGGTGATCACCGTGCTGACGGTGCCGCTGTCACTGATGGCGACGCGGGCGATCGCGCGGCGTTCCCACCGACTGTTCGTCGCGCAGTGGACCAGCGTCGGACGCCTGAACGCCCACATCGAGGAGACCTACAGCGGTTTCACGGTGGTCACGACGTTCGGCCACCAGGCGGCGGCGCGCGAGCAGTTCCGCACCCTCAACGACGACGTCTACCAGGCCAGTTTCGGCGCTCAATTCTTCTCCGGGTTGGTGGCACCCGCGACGACGTTCGTCGGCAACCTCGGCTACGTCGCCGTCGCCGTGGTCGGCGGCCTGCAGGTGGCCACCGGCCACATCACCCTGGGCAACATCCAGGCGTTCATTCAATATGTGCGACAGTTCAACTCACCGCTGAGCCAGCTCGCCGGCATGTACAACACCCTGCAATCCGGGGTGGCCAGCGCCGAGCGTATTTTCGCGCTGCTCGACGAGCCCGAGGAAACGCCGGATCCCCCGGCCCTTGCCCCAATCGGCGCGGCCGGCGCGAGCCCCGGTGTACGCGTCGAGTTCGTTCACGTGAGCTTCGCCTACCGCCCCGGCACTCCGGTGATCGCAGACCTGTCCATGGTGGCCGAACCGGGTGACACGGTGGCGATCGTCGGGCCGACCGGGGCGGGCAAAACCACGTTGGTGAACCTGCTGATGCGGTTCTATGACGTCGGCGCGGGCCGAATCTTGATCGACGGGGTCGACATCAGCACGATGGATCGCCGGTCGCTGCGGTCGCGAATCGGCATGGTGCTGCAGGACACCTGGCTCTTCGACGGGACGATCGCGGAAAACATCGCCTACGGGCGTCCCGACGCCGGTGAGGACGAGATCCTCGACGCGGCCAAGGCCGCCTACGTCGACAATTTTGTGCGGACCTTGCCCGCCGGCTACCAGACCCGGATCAGCGGTGACGGCGGCAACATCAGCGCCGGCGAAAAGCAACTCATCACCATCGCACGCGCGTTTCTCGCCCGCCCGCAGTTGTTGATTCTGGACGAGGCAACCAGCTCGGTCGATACCCGCACCGAGGCGCTCATCCAGCACGCAACGTGCGAACTGCGCCGTGACCGCACGAGTTTCGTTATCGCGCACCGGCTTTCGACGATTCGCGATGCCGACCGCATCGTTGTCGTCGAGGCCGGCCGGATCGTCGAACAAGGCAATCACGCTGAACTACTCGCCCGGCGCGGCACGTATTACGAGATGACGCAGACGTAACGCCGCGCGTCTCGCGGGGGCATTGATAAGCGTCCGCGATCGCTACCAAGAAGTTATTGAGAAGACACCACGGAACAAACGAGACGCTGGGATCGTCCTATTCAATAACGCACCTGAAAGGGGTGGCAGCAATGTTCGCAAGCCGCATCACGACGATCGCCACCACCGCAATCGGCACCGCCGCCATCGGGCTCGCGGCCGTCGGCTTAGCCGGGACGACCGCCGCCAGCTCCGTGCAGACCGCCGATGAGGCATTCCTGAGCCAGATGCAAAGCCTCGGCGTGTCTTTCCCGTCGACCCAAGCCGCCGTGCAGACCGGCCACCAGGTATGCACCGAACTCGCCGCCGGCCAGACGCCGACCGCGGTCACCGTCCACATCTTCCGGCACACCAGCCTGACTCCGCCGCAGGCGGCCCATGTGGTCTTGGCGGCGACCCAGGCCTATTGCCCGCAATTCTCCGGTCAGCCCGCCTAAGCCGTCGCCGGCATCGTGCACCTTTCCGACAGCGAGAAGCCCGAGGGCTAGCGGTGCCTTGCGGCCCTGTCACGACTGAATGTCGGGGCCCTGCGAGCGTAGGTCGTCGACCGCCGCCATCGCGTCGCGCAATTTGGCCAGCCACTCTTCGGCGTGCTCACCGACCAGCTTGACCGACCAGGCGAGGGCGTCGGCGCGGGAACGGGCGACGCCGGCGTCGACCAACGTGTCGAGCACCTGACGTTCGGGTTGCTTCAGCCGCGTCATGACCGGGACTGCGATGTGGGTGAACAGGATTCGCTCGGTGCCCGCGGTCGAGGCGACCTCGACACCCCAGGAGACCTTGCGTCCGTAGCGATCCTGCGCCTCGTCGGCGATGTGCATGCGCTCCGAACGGGTGTCCTCGCGGAATCTCGAAGCTCGCCCGGCCGCGCGTGCCTCGCTCGGTTCGCATTCCGCGCTGTCGGGGTCCGGGAGCTTGCCGATGACGGTGATCTCTTCGCGGTCGACGACCACCGTGGGGTCGCCGTCGAACCAGTTCTCCGGAAGACGTCCGGCGAACCACTCCGCTGCGTCGCTGGCGTCGGGTTGCTGGGCCTGCTGCCAGCCGCCGGGGCGGCCGTACCGCCGCCCGTGTGTGTGATGGGCTTTCATGATTACATAATTACACCGTTACATGGGTTAGGGAATGTCCGTTCACGGGCAGCGAAACGACGGACCGCCGCGGACGTGTCGGTCGCGGTCGCGACGCCGGCGCCACGGGGTTCTCGAGGACACGGACCGACCCGGAAAACCCGTTGATCCGGGCTGCTGGTCGGCGTATTTTAGGTACCGAAGCAGGCCCGGGAAGCGACCAATTCGAAGCGCTGGAACACGGGGTAGGAATCCGGCCGCGTAGGACACGCATAAGACGTAGTCAAACGCCCCCTAGAGTCGCACCGGGCCTGCCCATGCGTCGGCCACCCGGTTTCGCCGAAGCAGCGCGGCCGTCAGCCGCCATCGCCGCGCCGGACGCGGAAGAGCTTCACCTCGTTCTTGATGCCCTTCAGGCGCCGGGCGCCGGCGAATGAGCCGGAGAACTCACCGCGCTCTTCGATGACGTCCCAGACCGAATCCGCGACCAGGACCGTGCCCGGGCGCGCCACGTTGGTGACGCGGCTCGCCACGTTGACCGGGCTGCCGAACCAATCTCCGGCCCGGCTGACCGCCATGCCGGAGGCCACCCCCGCCCGCAGCCGGGGAAAGTCGTTGTCGGTGTCGACGGCTTCGACCAGCTTCACGATGACGTCGAGCAACGGCAGCGGATCGGGGCAGACGAACATGACGGCGTCGCCGATGGTCTTGATGAACCGCACCGGCGGCACCGTCATGTCCCGGGCGAGGATGGCCAGCCGATTCGCCAGATGCCCCAACTCCTCGGGTGAGACCGCCTCGCCGATCCGGGTGAAGCCGACCAGATCCGCGAAGGCAACGGTGATTTGGCGCGCCCCGGGTAGCGGCTCACCGGCGGCCCGCTCCGCGGCATTGATCGCCTCGGTTTCCATCATGTGGCGCAGCTGCATGAACAACATGTGCTCGATCATCGGGCCGAGCATGGGCGCGATCTTCCCCACCAAAGCCTTTGACGCCTTGGCGATTTCGAGCTCGCTGGCCCCCGGTCGCATGATCGCCGAAAGCGCTGTGTAGCGCATGACTTCGGCGGCCCGCGACAAACCTTCGGCCAGCACCCGAACCACCAGGACCACCTGTTCGGGATCCAGCCCCAGCTCGACGAATCGCTGGGAGAAGGCGGCGGCTTCGCCGTCGGCGCGCATGTGAACGACCGCGTCCGGGTCGTCTACGCGAACCAGACCGATCGCGCGCTGCACGCGCTGCAACAACCCCAGGTCAATGCCATGGGCCTCGCTGATCTCCCGGGTGGACACGTAGGTGCCGTCATCGCCGATGAGATGGCGGGTGGCCAGCAACAGGGGCGGATTGGTGGTCCGGATCTCCTCGGTGGTGATGCCCTGCTCGAGCAGCCACCTCACCAATTCGGCGCGCTCCGTGCGCGCGGCTCCCTCGAGCCCCTCGAGCAGATCGTCGATATTCTGGTCGGCCCCGTCCTGCACGTTCGTCAACCTACAACGCGGGCCAGCCATGATGTGAGGTGATGAACGCACCGCTGCTGCGGGGATTCCCGCCGGTCGTCGACGAGCGAGCCCGGATACTGATCCTGGGCTCGTTTCCCAGCGCGCAATCATTAGTGGCCGGCCAGTACTACGCAAATCCACGCAACGCGTTCTGGTCGATCACCGGCGAGTTGTTCGGCTTCGACGCGGCCGAGGCCTACGAGGGACGGCTGGTGGCACTGCGATCGCACGGTGTCGCCCTGTGGGATGTGCTCCACGCGTGCCGCCGGGCCGGTAGCGCGGACTCGGCGATCCAGCCAGAGAGCCTGGTGGTCAACGATTTTGGCGAATTCTTCGCGCGCCACCCCGCGATCGCGGCGGTGTATTTCAACGGCGCCAAGGCCGCCGGCCTGTTCCGCAGGCTGGCGGCGGCGCCCGATCAAATTCATTTACAGCGACTGCCGTCGACCAGCCCGGCTCATGTGATGCGGCCGGGGGCCAAGCTCGCGGCCTGGCGGGTGCTGCGCAACCCCGCTTAGGAGACCGGCGGTCGGCGAAGGGCCCACGGTCGGGCCGCTTCGATCTGTGCCGACAGCGACAACAGCGTCGCCTCGTCATAGGGCCTGCCGACGAGTTGGACCGACAGCGGCAGCCGGTCGCCGTCGAGGTCCCAGGGCAGCACCGCTGCGGGCTGCCCGGTCAGGTTCCAAATCTGTTGGTAGGGAACGTATCGACCGACCCGCAGCAGCGTCGACACGGCGCCGCGGCGTTGATAGGCGCCAATGCGCGAGGGGCCCGTCGCCGTGCCGGGGGTGACGACGACGTCGACGTCGTCGAAGATCGCCTGAATCCGCGAGATCACGGCCTCCTCATTCGCCCGGATGGCCTCCATCCGCCGGTCCGAGAAGAAAGACCCCAAGCGGGCCATGCTGCGGGTGCGCGCTTCGAGTCGTTCCGGATGGGCCAGGGCGTCGGCGTCGTCGCAGATACCCCGCAAGTACCGGGGTAGATAGTTGGCGAACATCGCCGACGCCGGATACTCGGGATCGGCAGTGATGACGTCATGGCCGAGGTCGCGCAGCAGCGCACCGGCCTGGTCGACCGCCGTCAGCTCCGCCTTACCCACCCGGACCGGCAACGGGGTCGGCACCTTGGTGCTCAACGCAATTCGCAACCGGCCGGGATTGCGACCCGCCGCGGTCACGAACTCCCCTTCGGGACCGGGCACCGTCGACGTCGCATCCAGGAACACGGCCGCGTCCAGCACCGAGCGCGCGATCGGGCCGTTGACGCTCAGCCCGTACCAGGCATCGTCGTGCGGTTCCAACGACACGCGGTCGCGCTGCGGCTTCAGGCCGAACAGCCCACACCACGTCGCCGGGATGCGAATCGAGCCGCCCCCGTCGGATCCCAAGGCCAGCGGGGCCAGCCCGGCGGCGACCGCGGCGGCGCTTCCCCCGCTGCTGCCGCCCGGGGTACGGGTGGGATCCCACGGATTGCGGGTGGCTCCGAAGGTCATCGACTCGGTGTAGGGGAGCATCATCAGCTCGGGCACATTGGTCTTGCCGATGATCACCGCACCCGCGGCGCGCAACCGGCGCACCACCTCCGCGTCGGAGTTGACCGCGGGCCGATGTCCGCCGCTGCCGAAGGTCGTGACCTCCCCGGCGACGTCGACATCGTCTTTGATCGCGATCGGCACGCCGAGCAGCGGCAGCCGCTCGCCCGCATCCAGACGCTCCTGCGCCACCGCGGCCTCGTGCCGAGCTCGGTCGGCGAGCACCAGGCGGTAGCAACGCAACTGGTTGTCCAGCCGCGCTATCCGCCCCAGGTAGACCTCGAGCAACTCAGGCGCGGTCAGTTCACCGTTGGCCAGCATGCGCGCTTGTGCCGCCGCGCCGGCGAAGGCGAGATCGTTCACCGCCGTAGACTATCCCGCAATTCGTGCCGGGCCCCGGCTGGTCTCGGCGTAGCCAGGGCGAAGCAACCAGTACCGTGGGCGACATGTCCTGCGTGTTCTGCGCGATCGTCGCCGGCGAAGCCCCGGCCATCCGGATCTACGAAGACGACGACTACCTGGCCATCCTCGACATCCGCCCGTTCACCCGCGGCCACACGCTGGTGCTGCCCAAGCGGCACAGCGTCGACCTCACCGACACCGCGCCGGAGACCCTGGCCGGGATGGTCACCCTGGGCCAACGCATCGCGCGGGCCGCGCGGACCACCGAACTCGCCGACGCCACGAACATCGTCGTCAACGACGGCCGCGCCGCTTTTCAGAGCGTGTTCCACATCCACCTGCACGTGTTACCCCGCCGCAACGGCGACAAGCTGTCGGTGGCCAGGGGAATGCTGCTGCGCCGCGACCCGGACCGGGACGCCACCGGCCAGATTCTGCGCAACGCGCTGGCCCGCATCGATGCAAGTCAGCCCGATTAACTTAATCGGCGACCGTCGGGCGCGGCCCCAACCTGGCAAAAGCGACACTTCATCAACATTGCCAGCGGTTTAATGCCCATTGACTCGTGGCGAAGTTGTGCATTGCTTCGCCACACAGCAGGGGATCGGCTGGAGCGGTGATGGAACGCTGGGCGATAAACCCGTGGCGGCGGTCGGGGGTGCCCCCGCGCGTCGGGTGGATGCTCGCCGGCGCATACGGCGTCGCTGAGCTGTTGATCCTGCTCTCCTCTATCCGCGGATGGCACGGCCCTTACGGAACGCGGCCGATCAACGAGGGCGTCGTGGTGGCATGTCTGATTTTCGCAGCGTTATGCGCCGTTCGCGCGGCGCGCCTTAAGGCCCGACGGCAGCGCTACGGCTGGCTGGCGCTGGTGACGGCCCTACTCGGCTGGGCGATGGGCGAGGGCATCTGGGCGGTCTACGACGTGCGACCGGAATTCGACCACGCCGCAAACCCGGCGGCCTCCGAGATCGTGTTGCTGTTGTACCCATTCGGCGCCATGGCGTCATTGGTGCTGCTGTCCAAGGTGTCGCGCAACAGCCCCCGGCGGCTGCTGCTCGACGGCCTCATCGTGGCGACTTCACTGTTCGTCATCTCGTGGGTGTTCGTCGTCGAAACACAGCTGCGGGAGCACACCGGCACGCGGCTGGCGACGCTGGCGGAAATTTTCAGCGACATCGTGCTGCTGACGACGGCGGTTTTGATGCTGGCGCGGGCGCGCCCCGGCGAGCGTCCCAGCCGGACCCTGGTCGCCAGCGGCGTCGCGACGATCGCCATTGCCGACATGTTGATGGTCTTCTACACCGGCGTCGGCAGCTATCACACCGGCGGTGCTGGTGACCTGATCCGGATATCGGGACTCGGGATGTTCACGCTGGCTGGATTGGCCGCTGCGCGCGAAAGTCCGACGCCGGCATCGCCGGAGGAAATCGAATTCCCCGCCCGGCTGTGGCTGCCGTACCTGCCGCTGATCCTGGCGGCCCTGGTCGGCTGGGCGCATGCGGCGGACAACTCGGTGCACGATCCGACGCTCGCGGGGTTGGGCGTACTGGTGGCCGCCGTATTGGCCCGGCAGTTCGTCGTCTTGGTCGAGAACCAGAATCTGCTGTCGGAGGTCACCCGGGAGGCCTTTCGCGACAATCTGACTGGGCTGGCCAACCGCGCCTTGTTTGTACACAGGCTGGAGCAGGCCGTCGCGCGCCGGCATCCCAACGGCACGCCCATAGCGGTGTTGTGTTTGGACCTCGACAACTTCAAGGCGGTCAACGACGCCCTGGGCCATCCGGCCGGTGACGAACTCCTTGTTCGGGTGGCCGGCCGGCTCACCGCGGCGCTGGGCGAACAGGGCACCATCGCCCGACTCGGTGGCGACGAATTCGCTGCGGTCATCGAGACTTCTGTCGAGGAATCGCAGGCGGCCGCGCATCGGATCCTCGACGCGTTCACCGGCGCCATCATGATCGAAGGCATTCCGATCACGGTGCGGCCGAGCATCGGATTCACGGTGTGCACCGGCGCGTCGGCTTGCTCGACGGATCAGCTGCTGCGGCACGCCGACCTGGCCATGTACGCGGCCAAACGCGAGGGTGGCCAATGCATTCGCAGTTTCATGCCCGACCTGCCGCTGCCGTATGCGTTTCCGGCGGCGCCGGTTTCGAACAGGCCCTCGGTTGCATCCCGCGCTGTTGACAGTGACGGCGAGACATCGCAGGACTCGCCACCGGCCTCCGGGGTCGCGACCGCCACGCCGCCGTCCGAGGATGCGCCCGACGCTGTTCCCTGGCCCCCTCGCGACGTCCGGGCCGCTCTGGCGGTGTTGGCGATCGGACTGGTCGCTTTCACCGTGTCCAGTCTTGTCCGCCCCGATGCCGGGCACGGCATTTTCTCCGCCGCGGCCCTGTACACGGCGCTGACCGTAGTCGCGGCCGGGCTGATCACCCTTCGCGCATACCGTGTTTCGGCCGATCGGTTGGCCTGGGCTCTGATCGCCGCCGGAATGGCGTCCTCGGCCGTGGGTGACGTTGTCTATGCCGTGTGGGTGCCCAACGGAAGATCGCCGTCGGTGGCCGACCCGGAGTATCTCGCGTACTACCCCTTCGTTTACGCGGGGCTGGTGCTGCTCATGCGGGCACGGCTCAGACGGCTGCCGATCCCGGTTCAGCTCGACTCGCTCATCTGCGCCCTCACGTTGGCGGCCGTTGCCGCGGCGCTGACGGCGGGACCGATCCGGGCGGCCGCGGTACGCGCCCCGGCTACGGTGTGGGTGGGCATCGCCTACCCGTGGAGCGATTTGCTGCTGCTGGCATTGGCGGCCGGCATGTTGCCGATCCTCGGCTGGCGCAGCGAGATTCGGTGGGCGCTGCTGGTGGTCGGACTGGTCCTGTTTGCGTTCGCGGACGCGGCTTACCTGTTCGAGACGTCGGCCGGCTTGTATCGGACCGGCTCCCTGCTGGATGCTTGCTGGGCCGCGTCGTCGTTGCTCATCGCGACGGCGAGTTGGACCAGATCGTCGTCGATCAAGCCGCCATCCCCAGGCCGAATCGCGCCCTACGCCACTCCGGTGGCGTCCGCCATCGTCGCGTTGGGCGTGATTGTGCTGGCCCACATTTCGCGGCTCGCCGCGACGCTGGCCGCGTTGAGCCTGGTCATGGCAGCTGGGCGGTTTGCGCTGACTTTCCGGGACGTCACCCTGCTGGAGAGCAACGACAAAGTCGCCATGACCGACGAGCTGACGGCGCTGCCCAACCGGCGCGCGCTGGCGACGGCCCTGACCGGGTTGCCCGTTTCGCCGCCACCGGACAGTCCGTCGCTGCCGACCCGAGCCCACGCGCGCCAGGCCCTGCTGTTGTTGAGCCTGAGCGATTTTCACGAGATCACCGACTCTATCGGCAGACAGTTCGGCGACGAGCTACTGTGCCACATCGCAAACCGGTTAGCCGGCTGCGTCCGTCGTGACGATCTGCTCGCCCGGGTGGGCGAAGACCAGTTCGCCGTGCTGCTGTCGGATGGGGCCAACCTCACCGCGGCCAGCGCTTCGGCGGGTCGGCTGCTCGAAGCCCTCAGTGAGCCAATCGCTTTGGACCCGATCACCGTGCAAGTGGACGCCCGCATCGCCATCGCGCTGTGCCCCGACCACTGCGACTCCCCCCGGGAGCTGCTGAACCGCGCCGAAATCACCACGGCCCACGCCAAATCCGCTCGCAGCAAGATCGCGGTTTACGACGCCTCGTTCGAGGCGTATCGCGACAACGACCCCAGCCTCATCGAGGAACTGCGCACGGCGTTGTTCGATACCGACGAGCTAAAACTGCACTACCAACCCAAAATCGACGGTCGCGACCACAGCGTCCACAGCGTCGAGGCGGTGCTGCGCTGGCAACACCCCACGCGCGGGACACTGCTGCCCGAGGAGTTTCTGTCCGTCGCCGAACGCGCCGGGCTGATGCGCAAGATCTCCAACCGCACGCTGAGCATGGCTCTCGCCCAGGTCCGCTCCTGGCGCGAGCAGGGCATGCCGCTCACCGTCGCGGTGAACCTGTCGACGACCAACCTGCTGGACATCGAACTCGTAGGCGCCGTCGAGCGACTGCTCGCCAACTACGACCTGCCCGCCGAGGCGCTGATTCTCGAGATCACCGAGAGCGCACTGGTGGACTCCGTGCGTTCCCGCAACACCGTAGCCGCGCTGCAGAGCCTGGGAATCCGGATCTCGCTCGACGATTACGGCACCGGCTGGTCGTCTTTGGCTCGGCTGCAGGAGGTTTCGGTCGACGAGCTGAAGCTGGACCGGATTTTCGTGGCGCGCTTGGCTCACGACGCACGCTCGGTCGCCATCGTGCGCTCGACGGTGGCGCTGGCGTCCAACCTGGGCGCCGATCTGGTCGCCGAGGGGGTTGAGAACGAGGCCACTCTTAACGCCCTGCGCCGGTATGGCTGCACCATCACCCAGGGCTTCGTACACACCCCGCCGTTGCCGCCGGATGACCTACGGGAATGGATCGCCAAGCATGCACCCCACCCCCACCCGAGCCAGTCCAACGGGTGAGCGGGACCGCCCGGGGCTTCAGAACAGCTCTTTGGCCAGCAGTTCCAGCGTCGCGACCCGCGCCGGCCCGGTGCCGGGATCGGTGCCGCGGCGGGCCGACGCCACCGGGTTGACCATGACTTCGTCCACGCCGAACCGGTCGGCCAGTGCCCGGATCTGCTCGGCGGCCTCGGCCGGCGCCCCCAGGACGGCGCGCTGCAGTCCGCTTTCCACGATCCGCTGCTGCTGGCCGGTCAACCGGGCGAGGGCCGCCTCCTCGACCAGCGGCACCGGCCCGAGCGGCTGCCCGGTCCGCAACCGGGCCATCATCTGCAGGTTGGGCAACATCAAAGCCGTTGCCTCCTCGCGGGTTTCGGCCACCGCGGCGTTCACCGTCAAGAATGTCAGCGGCTCGGCGGTCAGCTCGCTGGGCGTGAATCGCGAACGGTAGACCTCGAGCGCCTCTTCGGTTCCGTTGCCGGAGAAGTGATGTGCGAACACGTACGGCAACCCCTTGGCGGCGGCCAGATGCGCCGAATACATCGACGAACCCAGCAGCCACAGCCGCGGTTCGCCCACCGCGGCCGGGGTGGCCTTGAGGGTGTAATCACCCGAGCGCAGCGGAACGCGTACGCCGCGAGCGCTCATCAGCGCCGCCACGTCGTCGAGATACTCGGGGAAGTTCTCGATGTCACGATCGTCCCGGCCGCCGCGCAGCGCATACGAGGTCACCGGATCGGAGCCGGGTGCGCGGCCGATGCCGAGGTCGATGCGGCCCGGGGCGGCGGCTTCCAGCAGCGCGAACTGCTCGGCCACCGCCAGCGCCGCATGATTGGGCAGCATCACGCCACCCGAGCCGAGTCGAACCTGCGAGGTCTGTGCGGCCAGGTAGGCGAGCACCACCGGTGGGCTGGTGGCACCCACCGACGGCATGTTGTGGTGCTCGGCGACCCAGTAGCGGGTGAAGCCCAGCCGATCCGCGGCCTGTGCCAGCTGCAGGGTGGCCGCCAGCGCATCGCCGGTGCTCTGATCGGTGCGCACCGGGATGAGATCGAGGACGGAAAGACGCACGATGGCGTCAACGCGCGCGGGCCGGCAAACGTTCCCGCGCGGCTCAGTACTCCTTGAGGGTGATCGAGGCGACGATGCGGTCGAACACCTCCTGGGGTATCGGCGCACCGCCCGGAATGTTGTCCACGACCAGCCATTGGTTGCGGTTGACGTAGTCGCTGAACTCGCGGTGGTAGTTGGCGAAACCGGCCACGTGGTCGAGCGTCTCGCCCGCCGCGGCCGCCTTGAGCTCGCCGGCCAGGATGTAGGCACCCAGCAGCGCTACGCTGGTGCCCTGGCCCGACAGGGGTGAGCAGCAGTATCCGGCGTCACCGACCAGCGCCACGCGGCCCCGCGCCCAGCGATCCATCTTGATCTGTGACATCTCGTCGAAGTAGAAGTCCGGCGCGCTGCGCATGTACTCCAGCAGTCGCGGGCGGACCCAGCCGTCGCCGGCCATCCGCCGCTCCAGCTCGGCGAATTGAGCCTCGGTGTCGCGGTAGTCGATCCGCAGATCGCTGTCCATGAAGCCCAGCATGGCCCGCGCCTCGGCGTTGTTGCGCGCGCTGTACACCCCGGCCATGGTGGAGTCGCCGTAGTGCCACATCTGCCAGTAGTCCAGGTTTAGAAAATTGGGCACGGTAAAAATCGCGGCGTATGTGCCCAGCCTCTCGATGAAGTCGTCCTCCGGCCCGAACACCAAACGCCGCACAGTGGAGTGCAATCCGTCGGCGCCGATGACGAGGTCGAAACTGCGCGGCGCGGCGCGCTCGAAGGTCACCCGGACCGACGCGTCGTCATCCTCCAGAGCGGTGATGGTGTCGTCGAAGAGGTACTCGGCCGTCCATTGGCTTGCGCCGTAAAGCAATTCGACCAGGTCGTCGCGCAACAGCTCGATGTCGGGGCCGTCGATAGGCCCGCCGGTTGGCGTCGATTCGGTGTCGCGTGACAATTCGTTGCCGTCCCGGTCGACGACGGAGGAGCCCCGGATTTGCGTCTTGCGCTTCTGGGCGGCGCCCAACAGCCCCATCCGTTCGAGCACCGTGAGCGCCGGCCCCCGCACGTCGATCGCCTGGCCGCCGGGCCGCGGCCCCCGATGGCGCTCTACCACGGTCACGGAAAAGCCATGGCGGCCAAGCCAGAACGCGGTCGCCGTTCCCGCCACGCTGGCGCCGGATACCAGAACGTCGGTCACTTGATTCCTGCCAGTTCCTTAGCGTCGCAGAAGACGTCGTCGAGCATTGCCGGTGTCAACTTACCGGTGAACATGTTTTGCTGGCTCGGGTGGTAGCAGCCGAGCAGCCGCACACCGGGCGCCAGGTCAGCGACGACACCGTGGCCGAAGCGGGGCTTACGCCCGGCCGTGGTGCCCGGCAGCCGCAGCGCGATCTGCCAGCCAAACCCGCCCAGGGCGACGACCACCCGAACATCCTCGGAGACCAGCCGCCATTCGGCCCGCAGCCAGGGCCAGCAGGTGTCGCGCTCCTGCGGCGTCGGGGCGTTGGCGGGAGGCGCGCAGTGCACCGGTGCGACGATGCGAACGTACTTGGTCCGCAAGCCATCCGCGGCGTCGACGCTGGTCGGTTGGTTCACCAGCCCGGCCCGGTAGAGCGCCGCGTACAACTGGTCGCCCGAGCGGTCGCCGGTGAACATCCGTCCCGTCCGGTTGGCGCCGTGGGCGGCGGGCGCCAATCCGACGATCATCAACCGCGGCCGCGCCGACCCCCAGCTGGGCACCGGCCGGCCCCAATACGGCTGGTCGGCAAAGGCTCGACGCTTGACGACGGCGACGTCCTCGCGCCAGTCGACCAACCGCGGGCAGGCTCGGCAGACGCTGACCAGGGCGTCGATTTCGGGAATCGAGCCGGCGTGCTCGGCGAGCTCGGCGACCGCGGCGGCGTCGGCCGCCACCGGGGTCTGCGGTGTGGCCGGATCCCCCGGCCATCCGGTGCCGGAACCGACCGGTGAGCCGAACACCTGGCCGGTACGTGGGTGGGCGAGCACATGAACATCCTGCATGAGAGGAAAAATCGGTGGCCGCCAAATGGGGCGTTGGCATACATTCGGCGGCGATCTTCCAATGAAAAGCGGCGGCCCAGCGTTCCTGATCCTGTTCGCCACATTGATGGCGACCGCGGGGAGCGGCATCTCGATCGTTGCGTTTCCCTGGCTGGCGTTGCAGCATCACGACAGCGCGCGCGACGCGTCGGCCGTCGCCCTGGCCATGACGCTGCCGCTGGTGTTGTCCACCCTGGTCGCCGGCGGCGCGGTCGACTACGTCGGGCGCCGCCGGGTGTCGCTCATCTCGGATTCGCTCTCCGGGACCGCGGTGACCGCCGTGCCGCTGATCGCGTGGTGGCTCGGCGCGGACGCGCTCAACCTGGCGGTGCTGGCCGCCCTGGCCTTCTTCGCGGCGGCGTTCGACCCGGCCGGGACGACCGCGCGCGAATCGATGCTGCCCGAGGCCGCCGCCCGCGCGGGCTGGTCGCTGGCCCGCACCAACAGCATCTACGAGGCGATTCTGAATTTGGGCTTCATCGTGGGCCCGGGCGTCGGCGGCCTGATGATCGCCACGGTCGGCGGCATCAACACGATGTGGGTGACCGCGGGGTTGTTCGGGCTGTCCATCCTGACCATCGGGTCGCTGCGGCTCGAGGGCGCCGGCAAGCCCGATCGCGAGACCCGTCCCGACGGGTGGCTGTCCGGCATCGCCGAAGGCCTGCGCTTCGTCTGGAGCGTGCGGGTGCTGCGAACCCTCGGCTTGATCGACCTGCTGGTCACCGCACTGTACTTGCCGATGGAAAGCGTGCTGTTCCCCAAATACTTTTCCGACCAGCACCAACCCGCGCAGCTGGGCTGGGCGTTGATGGCGATCGGGTTCGGTGGCGTGGCGGGGGCGATCGGCTATGCCGCGCTGTCGCACCGCCTGCGGCGGCGCACGGCCGTGCTGGCGGCGACCCTCACGTTCGGCGCGGCCACGGTCGGGGTGGCCTTTCTGCCGCCGCTGCCGGTAATCCTGGTCCTGTGCGCGGTGATCGGCCTGGTCTACGGGCCGATCCAGCCGATCTACAACTACGTGATGCAGACCCGGGCGCCACACCGTCTGCGCGGCCGGGTGGTCGGGGTGATGACCGGCTTGACCTATGCGGCCGGGCCGGTGGGCTTGCTGGTGGCCGGTCCGCTGACCGACGCGGCCGGTCTGAAGCTCACGTTCGGTGTGCTGGCGGTGCCGATCCTGCTGATCGGCCTCATCGCCTGCCGGCTGCCGTCGCTGCGCGAACTGGACCGCGCGCCGGAGTTCGCCGAGGACCCGGGCCCGTGACGCTTAGGATCGGGTCGTGAGCTCTGACGCCCTGGCCGGCCTGATCGCCGATCTCCCCGAGGGGATGGTGGTCACCGACCCGACGGTCACCGAGGGCTACCGCCAGGACCGCGCCTTCGACCCGTCGGCCGGCAAGCCGCTGGCGGTGGTGCGGCCGCGGCGCACCGAAGACGTGCAGACCGTGCTGCGCTGGGCCACCGCGCACCGGGTGCCCGTCGTGACCCGCGGCGCGGGCAGCGGACTGTCCGGCGGGGCGACCGCCCTGGACAACGGCATCGTCCTGTCCACCGAGAAAATGCGCGACATCACGGTCGACCCGGTGACCCGAACCGCCGTATGCCAGCCGGGGCTGTTCAACGCCGAGGTGAAGCAGGCCGTCGCCGAGCACGGCCTGTGGTATCCGCCCGATCCGTCGTCGTTCGAGATCTGCAGCATCGGCGGCAACATCGCCACCAACGCCGGCGGGCTGTGCTGCGTGAAATACGGCGTCACCACCGACTACGTGCTGGGCATGCAGGTGGTGCTGGCCGACGGGACGGCTGTGCGGCTGGGCGGCCCACGGTTGAAAGACGTCGCGGGGCTGTCACTGACCAAGCTGTTCGTCGGCAGCGAGGGCACGCTGGGCGTCGTCACCGAGGTGACGCTGCGACTGGTACCCAAGCAGAACGCGTCGAGCATCGTGGTGGCCAGCTTCGCCACCGTCGAGGACGCGGTCGAGGCGGTGCTCGGCGTCACCGCGCGACTTCGTCCCTCGATGCTGGAGTTCATGGATTCGGTGGCGATCAACGCCGTCGAGGACACCCTGCGCATGGATCTCGACCGCGGGGCGGCCGCCATGCTGGTGGCCGGGTCCGACGAGCGCGGCCGCGCGGGCAGCGAGGACGCCGAGATCATGGCCGAGGTGTTCGCCGAACATGCTGCGACGGAAGTGTTTTCGACCGACGATCCCGACGAGGGCGAGGCGTTCGTCGTGGCCCGGCGGTTCTGCATCCCGGCCGTCGAAGCCAAGGGGTCACTACTGCTCGAAGACGTCGGCGTGCCGCTTCCGGCCCTGGGCCGGCTGGTAACCGGGATCGCTCGCATCGCCGCGGAACGCGACCTGATGATCTCGGTGATCGCCCACGCCGGCGACGGCAACACCCACCCGCTGCTCGTCTACGACCCCGCCGATGCCGACAAGACCGAACGCGCGCACCTGGCGTTCGGCGAGATCATGGATCTGGCGGTAGGCCTTGGCGGCACGATCACCGGTGAGCACGGCGTCGGCCGGTTGAAGCGGCCCTGGCTGGCAGGTTATTTGGGACCCGACGTGATGGACCTCAACCGGCGCATCAAGCAGGCGCTGGACCCCCACGGCATCCTCAACCCTGGGTCGGGAATCTAGGTCGGGCATCTAGGTCTCGCGTTCTAGGTCGGGCCTTCTCGAACGGGAAGTTAAGTGCACGTTCGCCGGCGAGTGTGAAGTTAAGCGCACGTTCGACGCCAGCGACCGGTTGACATATCGCCGCTACTGTCGTACCAATGAGACATGGCTGCTGTTATGTCTCACAAAGCACCGGTCGCTTTCCAGCTGGCCACCGCCGACACCTGGTCCAATCCGTGGCCGATGTACCGCGCGCTGCGCGACCACGATCCCGTGCACCACGTCGTGCCGGCCAACCACCCCGAGCATGACTACTACGTACTCTCCCGGCACGCCGACGTGTGGGCCGCGGCCCGCGACCACGAGACCTTTTCGTCCGCCAAGGGTCTGACCGTCAACTATGATGACTTGGAACTGATCGGGCTGCAGGACAATCCGCCGTTCGTGATGCAGGATCCACCGGTGCACACCGAGTTTCGTAAGCTGGTATCGCGCGGCTTCACGCCGCGGCAGGTGGAGGCCGTTGAGCCCAAAGTCACCGAGTTCGTCGTCGAGCGCATCGAGGGGTTGCGTTCGGCCGGCGGCGGCGACATCGTCGCGGAGCTGTTCAAGCCGCTGCCGTCGATGGTGGTGGCCCATTATCTCGGTGTGCCCGAGGAGGATTGGGCCCAGTTCGACGGCTGGACCCAGGCCATCGTCGCGGCCAACACCGCCGAAGGCGGCGTCGCCGGCGCCCTGGAAACCGCCGGCGACGCGGTCGGGTCGATGATGGCCTACTTCACCGGGTTGATCGAACGGCGGCGGACCGAACCCGAGGACGACACCATTTCGCACCTTGTGGCCGCCGGGGTCGGCGCCGACGGCGACGTCGCGGGCACCCTGTCGATCCTGGCGTTCACATTCACGATGGTGACCGGCGGCAATGACACCACGACCGGAATGCTCGGCGGATCAATGCCTTTGCTGCACCAGCGTCCCGACCAGCGACGGCGGCTGGTCGACGAACCGCACCTGATCCCGGATGCGGTGGAGGAGCTGCTGCGGTTGACCTCGCCGGTGCAGGGATTGGCCCGCACGGTCACCCGCGACGTGACCATCGGTGAGACGACCATCCCGGCCGGGCGCAGGGTGCTGCTGCTCTACGGCTCGGCCAACCGCGACGAACGCCAATACGGTTCGGACGCAGCCGAACTCGACGTGACCCGCTGCCCCCGCAACATCCTGACGTTCAGCCATGGCGCACACCATTGCCTGGGCGCCGCCGCCGCGCGGATGCAATCCCGCGTGGCACTCACCGAACTCCTGACCCGCTGCCCGAGCTTCGAGGTGGACGAGTCCGGCATCGTCTGGGCCGGCGGCAGCTACGTGCGCCGCCCGCTGTCGGTGCCGATCCGGATGAAGGCCTGATGCCCGCCAGCGACTGGCTGGGTACGCACCGAACCGAGGCGGCCGCCGACCGGATCCTCGACGCGGCCGAGCGGCTCTATACCCAACGCGACTCCGACTCGATCGGCATGAACGAAATCGCCCGGGCGGCAGGCTGTTCCCGCGCGACGCTGTACCGGTACTTCGAGAACCGCGAGGCCCTGCGAACCGCCTACATCCACCGCGAAACCCACCGGCTGGGCCGGGAGATCGTCGCGCGCACCGGCGATATCGAGGACCCGCGCGAACGGCTGGTCGCAAGCGTCCTCGTCACACTGGCGATGGTTCGCGAAAGCCCGGCGCTGGCATCCTGGTTCGCCACCACCCGCCCGCCGGTGGGTGGCGAACTGGCCGGACAGTCCGACGTCATCGCGGCCCTGGCGGTGGCGTTCCTGCACTCGCTGGGACCCGACGATCCCGCCGCCATCGAACGTCGCGGCCGCTGGATGGTGCGGGTGATCGTCTCCTTGCTGACCTACCCCGGCCACGACGAAGACGAGGAGCGGGCGATGATCGAGGAATTCGTCGTCCCGATCGTGACGCCGGTTTCCGCGCGCGGCTAGACGGCTCAGTCCCGCACCCGGGTGAACCGGTGCAGCAACCACGCGAGCGGAATCGTCACCACCAGCGTCGCGACGAACAGGTACAGCATCGGACCGGTGTAGACCCGCGCGCCCACGATGTAGTCCATCGCGAATTCCATAGTGATCAAGTGGATCAGGAAGATCTCGTAGGAGATCTCCCCCAGCCACACCATCGGACGGCTGGCCAGGATGTGCGAATACCAGCCTTGGACACTGGGAGCGCCGCCCAGGGCGAGCGGCGCGACCGCGAGCGCGGCGATGACGGCGTAGAAGCACGTCTTGAACAACGCCTCGCTCAGCGTTGCCGGGGAGGTCGTGGGCGCGCCGGCAATGGGCGTGGACACGATGAAATAGCAGATGACCGCCAGTGGTAGGGCCACGAATCCGTAGCCGCGCACCCCCATCTCCTGCAGCACGGTCAGCATCATGCCGGCGAGGAACCACGCCAGATAGGTGGGCAGCCACAGCCGTGCCCCGTCCGGGAACCAGTGATCGGTGTGCACCAGGACCAACCAGGCCGGGCTGATCAACGCCATCCCCGCCAGGGCGCCCAGCACCAACTTCGGCTGCCACTGCCGCCGGCAGATCAGCACCAGTAGCAGGTATGCCAACAGCGGCAGCACGACGTAGAACGACGCCTCCACCGCCAGGCTCCACATCTGGGTCAGCCCCTGGTGCAGGTACTTGCCCAAATAGCCGTTGCAATAGATCTGCGTCAGCGTCAGGTTGCGCGCCAGCCCCAGCCAGCTGTGGCCGGGGTTGGGCCCGGCGTCGCGGAAGTGGTACAGGACGTAGGCGAACAGCACCGTAATGACGTACGGGGGCATGATGCGTCGAACCCGGTGCCACGCATAACGACTCAACGAGGGCTGTCGATCGCTTCTCGCCGCCGCCTTCACCCACGGGCGGAACAACAGATAGCCCGAGAGCACGAAGAAGATCGGCACACCGATCTCCATCCGGGAACCGACCAGGCCCCAATACCCGTGCGTGTATTTGCCGGTGGTGTAGGCCGCGTGCGTGCCGACGACGAGGAGCGCGGCGACGGCGCGGATCCCGGTCAGCGAGGCGACCCGGTCGACGCGAGAGGTCTGCTCGAGGCCGCCCTGGGCGTCTTGTTCTTCGGACAGCGTCATGCGCCGTGTTTCCTGCGCGGCTTTCCGCCGTCTCGGCTGCGGGACTTGGCGGATGTCCGCTCGGGTTGCAAGTTGATCAGTACCCCCGAGATGCGGGTGTGCTCAAGGCGTTTGAAGGTCGACTTGGGCAACTTGGCCGGCAATTCCACCAGGGAGAAATCCGGCCCGATCGCGATGTGGCCGAAATCGCTGCGATGCAGCCCACCCTCGTTGGCGATGGCGCCGACGATCGCGCCCGGGCCGATCTTGTGCCGCTTGCCCACCGCGATCCGATAGGTGGCCAGAGGCTGGTCGTTGCTTGGCCTTTCGGGTCGGTCCCGACGTTCCGTGCGCCGCTCGCGCCGCTCCGGGGGCGGTTCGGGCGCCATCAGGAATTCCTCGCCGTCGCGGGACTGCAGCGCCAGCGCGGCGGCGATGTCGGCCATCGGGGTGTCGTGCTCGCGTTCGTAGTCCTCAACCAGCTTGCGGAATAGGTCGATCCCGGGGGAACCGAGCGCGGTGGTGATGGAATCGGCGAACTTGGCCACCCGCTGAGCGTTGACGTCGTCGACGGTGGGCAATTCGGTCTGGATGAGCGTTTGCCGGGTGGCCTTTTCGATCGCCTTGAGCAGGTGACGCTCGCGCGGCGAGACGAACAGCAGCGCGGTTCCCGAGCGACCCGCCCGGCCGGTGCGCCCGATCCGGTGCACGTAAGACTCGGTGTCATGTGGGATGTCGTAGTTGAGTACGTGCGATATCCGCTCCACGTCCAGACCGCGCGCGGCCACGTCGGTGGCGACCAAAATGTCGATGCTGCCGTCCTTCAGGGCGGCGACGGTCCGCTCGCGCTGGCCCTGCGGGATGTCTCCGTTGATAGCTGCCGCGGAAAACCCTCGGGCCCTGAGCTTTTCGGCGACTTCCTCGGTGGCCTGTTTGGTTCGGACGAAAACGATCATCGCCTCGAACGGCTCGACTTCCAGCACCCGCGTCAGCGCGTCCATCTTGCGGGGCCCGGCGACCTGGATGTAGCGCTGCGCAATGTTCTCGGCGGTAGCGGTTTTCGTTTTGGTGCTGACCTCGAGCGGATCGTGCAGATACTTGGTGGTGATCTTGCGGATGGCCGGCGGCATGGTCGCCGAGAACAGCGCCACCTGCTTGTATTCCGGGGTTTCGGACAGAATGCGATCGACTTCTTCGGCGAAGCCCATGGTGAGCATCTCGTCGGCCTCGTCGAGCACCAGGTAGTCGACGTGGGACAAATCCAGGGTGCCGCGCTCGAGGTGGTCGATCACCCGGCCCGGTGTGCCGACCACCACGTGGGCCCCGCGGCGCAGACCGGCCAGCTGCACGCCGTAGGACGAGCCGCCGTAGATCGGCAGCACGTTGATCTTGGGCAAATGGGCCCCGTACCGGCTGAACGCCTCGGCCACCTGCAGGGCAAGTTCGCGGGTCGGGGCGAGCACCAGCGCCTGGGTGGCGGTGCTGGTGACGTCGATCTTGGACAGGATGGGAATCGCGAACGCGGCGGTCTTGCCGGTGCCGGTCTGGGCCAGCCCGACAACGTCGGAGCCCGCGATCAGCGCCGGGATGGTCGCGGCCTGAATGCCGGTGGGCGATTCGTAGCCGACGTCGGCGATCGCCCGCAGGACCGAGGGGTTGATCTGCAGGTCGGCAAACGTCGTTGAGGCAGCTTGAGCCGAGCTGTCCGGGAGGGTCATCGTCCAAGGAGTCTAGTGGTGGTCGCGAGCTCAGCGGACGCTGAGCGCTGCGGGTCACCACCCGAGAGCCCCGTGGTGGTCGCGAGCTCAGCCGACGCTGAGCGCTGCGGGTCACCACCCGAGAGCCCCGTGGTGGTCGCGAGCTCAGCCGACGCTGAGCGCTGCGGGTCACCACCCGAGAGCCCCGTGGTGGTCGCGAGCTCAGCGGACGCTGAGCGCTGCGGGTCACCACCCGAGAGCCCCGTGGTGGTCGCGAGCTCAGCGGACGCTTAGCGCTGCGGGTCAGCACAGTTGGCACCGTCGGGTGATCATCCGCGCACCCGGCACGCCTGCCACGGCCCCGCACCCGATGGCGGTACGGTGCACAGCTGTGTGGTCGCTGCCTTGTCGTACCGAGCCACTGACCGGCTCGGCCGCCGTCGCCCTGATCGCGTTCACGTTGTCCGGCTGCGGTTCGGGAGACTCCACCGTCGCCAAGACGCCGCCGGCCCGGACGACGTCGGAGACCGCGTCGATCACGGCTCCGGCCATCCCGTCGGCGGCCGCCCAGCCCGGCAACCCCGCGCCGACCGACCCGTGCGCGGTCAACCTGGCCTCCCCCACCATCGCGAAGGTGGTGTCCGAGCTGCCCCGCGACCCGCGCAGCCAGCAGCCCTGGAATCCCGAACCGCTGGCCGGCAACTACAACCAGTGCGCGCAGCTATCGGCGGTCATCATCAAGGCCAACACCAACGCGGTCAGCCCGACCACCCGTGCGGTACTGTTTCACCTCGGCCAATTCATTCCCCAGGGCGTGCCCGACACTTACGGATTCAACGGCGTCGACCCGGCGCAAACCACGGGCGACACCGTGGCGCTGACCTACCCCAGCGGGATCAACGGCCTGAACACCGACGTGAAATTCCACTGGAACGGCAACGCCGTCGAACTCATCGGCAACACGCCGACGCACTGATCCGGGGCGCGCCCGCCCGGCACCACCGTCATGTCGGGGCGCTGGCCTACTGTGGCTCGCGTGTTGGTCTCCGGCGACAGCATCGTTTACAGCGCATCGGATCTGGCCGCCGCGGCCCGCTGCGAATACGCGCTGCTGCGCGATTTCGATGCGAAGCTGGGCCGCGGGCCCGCGGTCACCGTCGAGGACGAACTGCTCACGCGGACGGCCACCCTCGGCAGCGAACACGAGCGGCGCCAGCTGGCCTCGCTGCGCGACCGGTTCGGGCAGGCCGTCGCGATCATCGGCCGCCCCGCCTATACGCCCGCCGGCCTGACCGCGGCCGCAGAGGCCACCCGGCGGGCCGTCGCCGACCGCGCGCCGGCGATCTATCAAGCCGCCATATTCGACGGCCGCTTCGTCGGCTTCGCCGATTTTCTGGTCCGCGACGGCGAGCGGTATCGGGTCGTGGACACCAAACTGGCCCGCTCGGCCAAGGTCACCGCCCTGTTGCAGGTCGCCGCGTACGCCGACGCGTTGGCCGCCTCGGGCGTCCCGATTGCGCCGGAGGCCGAACTGCGGCTGGGCGACGGGACCGCGGTGCGACACCGCGTCTGCGACCTGATCCCGGTCTACCGCACCCAGCGCGCCCGGCTGCAGCGCCTCCTCGACCACCACCACGCCGGCGGCTCGGCGGTGCGCTGGGACGACGAGGGCGTGGCCGCCTGCTTCCACTGTCCCTTATGCCTCGAACAGTTGCGGGCGGCCGACGACGTGCTCCTGGTGGCCGGCCTGCGAGTGAGCCAGCGCGACAAGCTCTTTGACGCGGGCATCAGCACGGTCGCGGAGCTGGCCGACCATCGCGGCCCCGTGCCCGGCCTGGCGGCTAGCCTGCTGGACAAATTGGCCGTCCAGGCGAAACTGCAAGTCCGCCAACGTGAAACCGGCGTTCCCCAGGTCCAGGTCATCGACCCGCAGCCGCTGGCCCTGCTACCCGAGCCCGACCCGGGAGACCTGTTCTTCGACTTCGAGGGCGACCCGCTGTGGACCACCGATGGTCGCGAATGGGGGTTGGAATATCTGTTCGGTGTGCTGGAAGCCGGGCCGACGGGCAAGTTCCGCCCGCTGTGGGCGCACGACCGGGCCGACGAACGCAAGGCGCTGATCGACTTCCTGGCGCTGGTGGCCAAGCGGCGCAAGCGCCGTCCCAACATGCACATCTACCACTACGCGCCCTACGAGAAGACCGCCTTGTTGCGGCTCGCCGGGCGCTACGGAGTGGGCGAGGACCAAGTCGACGAACTGCTGCGCAGCGGTGCGCTGGTCGACCTATACCCGGTGGTGCGCAGGAGCATCCGCGTAGGCGCGGAGTCCTTCAGCCTCAAGGCGCTCGAGCCGCTCTACATGGGCGCCCAATTGCGCGCGGGCGACGTGACCACGGCCACCGGTTCAATCACCTCCTACGCCCGGTACTGCGAACTCCGGGAGGACGGACGTGGCGAGGAGGCCGCATCCGTGCTCAAGGAGATCGAGGACTACAACCACTACGACTGCCGGTCGACCCAGGAACTGCGTAACTGGCTGATGTTGCGCGCGTACGAATCCGGCGTCGTGCCGGTCGGCGCCCAGCCGGTGGCCGACGGCAACACCGTCGACGACCGCGATCGGCTGGCGGTGACGCTCTCGGCGTTCAGCGGAGCGGCCGGTATCGACGACCGCACCCCGCAGCAGGTGGCGGTGGCGCTGCTGGGCGCGGCGCGCGGCTACCACCGGCGCGAGGACAAACCTTTCTGGTGGGCGCATTTCGACCGGCTGAACTTTCCATTCGAGGAGTGGGCGGATAACACCGACGTGTTCGTCGCCGACGACGCATCGGTCGATGTCGACTGGCACACGCCGCCTCGCGCCCGCAAACCGCAGCGGCGGCTGCGGCTGCGCGGCGAGCTGGCGCGCGGTGACTTGAAGAGCGACGTCTTCGCGCTCTACCACCCCCCGGCGCCGCCCGGCATGACCGACAGCCCGGACCGGCGGGCGGCCGGGCGGGCCTCGGTCGTCGAGGCCGACGATTGGGCGGTCCCCGCCGAAGTGGTGGTCCTTGAACGAGTTGGCAACGACGGCAAAACCTTTGACCAGCTGCCGTTCGCGCTGACTCCCGGCCCGCCCATTCCGACGACGGCTTTGCGCGAGTCGATCGAGGCCACCGCCGCCGCGGTCGCCGCGGGATTGCCGCAGCTGCCGCCCACCGCCGTCGTCGACCTGTTGCTGCGGCGCGCGCCACGCACACGGGGCGGCACTGCCCTGCCCCGAAGCGGCGACACCGTCGCCGACATCACCGCGGCACTACTCGATCTCG
This sequence comes from Mycobacterium arosiense ATCC BAA-1401 = DSM 45069, assembly GCF_002086125.1. GTDB lineage: Bacteria > Actinomycetota > Actinomycetes > Mycobacteriales > Mycobacteriaceae > Mycobacterium > Mycobacterium arosiense. The sequence continues at coordinate 4,542 of NZ_MVHG01000058.1, read as the reverse complement.
ACTCCTCGTACCTGGCGGTGCACGGGCCGCCCGGCACCGGCAAGACCCACACCGCCGCGCGGGTGATCCACCACCTGGTCACCCGACGCGACTGGCGCGTCGGTGTCGTCGCACAATCGCACGCCACCGTGGAAAACGTGCTGGACTGCCTGATCGACGCCGGCCTGGATCCGCACCGGATCGCAAAAAAGCGCTACGACCATCAGGCCTCGCGCTGGCGGCAGATCGACCCCGCCGCCTACACCGCGTTCATCGCCGACACGCCGGGGTGCGTGATCGGCGGAACCGCATGGGATTTCGCCAACGCCAATCGAATACCGCCGGGAAGCCTGGACCTGCTGGTCATCGACGAAGCCGGCCAATTCTGTCTGGCCAACACCATCGCCGTGGCGCCCGCCGCCGCCAACCTGCTGTTGCTCGGCGACCCTGCGCAGTTGCCGCAAGTGAGCCAGGGCACGCATCCGGAGCCGGTGGACAGCTCCGCGCTGGAGTGGCTGGTCGACGGTCAGCGCACCCTGCCCGACGAACGCGGCTACTTCCTGGACCTCTCGTACCGCATGCATCCGGCCGTCTGCGCCGCCGTGTCGGCGCTATCCTACGACGACAGACTGCACTCCCACGAATGCACGGCCGCCCGGCACCTCGACGGGTACCGCCCGGGCGTGCAATTGTTTTCGGTTGAGCACCAAGGAAACTCGACCGAAAGCCCCGAGGAGGCGGACGCGATCGTCGCCGAGATCGACCGGCTGCTCGGCGCGGCGTGGACCGACGAACACGGCACCAGAGCCCTGAGCGCCACCGACGTGCTGGTGCTGGCGCCCTACAACGCCCAGGTGGCGCTGCTGCGTCGCCGGCTGGGCGCCGCGGGGCTCGAAGGGGTGCGGGTGGGGACGGTCGACAAGTTCCAGGGCGGCCAGGCGCCTGTCGTCTTCATCTCGATGACCGTGTCGTCGATGGATGTGGTTCCGCGTGGAATCTCCTTTTTGCTCAACAGGAATCGGCTCAATGTCGCGGTGAGCCGCGCTCAGTATGCGGCCGTGATCGTGCGCTCACCGTCGCTGACCGAATACCTGCCCGCCACACCCGCGGGCCTGATCGACCTGGGCGCCTTCCTGGCGCTCACGCAGCCGGGTCTGCGGTGAGCGGCTAACCGGCTGAGGAGTGCCGGCCCGAGCCGGTGGGATCGTCGTCGGGATTTGAGTGGTGATGGTGACCGCGCGGCGACTCACCGTCGGGGAAATAGCGCCCCGCCGAGCCCTTGTGGGGCCGGCGTGGCGGCCGGGTGAGCCGGTCGCCCGGCGGGATGGGTTTGGGCGCGCGCCGTACAACCACCTGGCGAAGACGTTTGCCGCTGTCCACATGAGAACCGTTGTGGGCGTAGCCGATCGGTTGAGCCTGCTCGGCCGGGCCGCGACGCGGGGCTCCGGTGGACGCCGGGCGCGGGCGTTCGACCGGTTGCCGGGGCGGCTCGGCATCGCTTTCTACATCGGCTTCGCGCACCAGAACGACCTCGACGTACTCGTCATCGTCATAGTCTTCGTCGACGTCATCGTCGGGTCGCAGCGGATCGTCGCCGCCCCGGCCATCGCCCGACCAGGGCGCAAAGCCCACCAGGAACAGTGCGGCGACGATCCCGAACAACGCGATGAACGCCGGCAACAGGACCGATTGCGACATCGCGGCGGCGAAGGGGTCACGCAGAAACCCCGGCAACTGCAGAGTGAGCGCGTCCTCGCCGACGGCCCCGTCGGACGGCTGGGGCGGCATCTCGGCGGTGATCCGCCAGGTCATGAACGCGGCCATGCCCGCGCTACCCAGCACCGCGCCGAGCTGGCGCACGGAGTTGTACACCGCAGAGCCCGCGCCGGCCAGGTGCGGCGGCAGGTTACGCGTGGCGGTGGCGGTCAACGGTGACCACACGAAGGCCATCCCGACGCCCATCGCGAAGAACGGCAACACCAGCCGCCAGATCGGCGTCGTCGGTGTCATCTCGAACGTGATCCAGGTCAGCGCGATGGCCAACACCGAGAACCCGAAACCGAGCACGGGCTGCGGATGATATTTGTCGACGATCTTGCCGACGACCGGCGCAAAGACACCGTTGGCGATCGCCATCGGCGCGATCAACAAGGCCGAGCGCGTCGGCGAGAGCCCGCACACGGCCTGCGCGTAGAACGTCAGCGGCAGCATCATCGCGGTCGAGGTGAACGAGATGATGGCCACGCCGAGGTTGCACAGGCTGAAATCGCGGTCGCTGAAGATCACTAACGGAATCAGCGGCTCGTGGGCGTTGAGCGACTGCCAGAACGCGAAGGCCGTCATGAATCCGACGCCCCCGACGATCAGCGCCCAGATCCAGGGCTGCCAGTGCGCGGCCTGTCCTTGCTGCAGCCCGAACACGATCAGGAAGATCCCCACCCCGGACAGTGCGACCCCGATCAGGTCGAAGCGATGCGACTGGGTGGGCAGCACCGGAACCAGCCAATACGCCAGCCCCAACCCGAGGACGCCGATGGGAACGTTGACGAAGAAGATCCATTGCCATCCCAGCCCGTCGACCAGGACACCTCCGGCCAGCGGGCCGACCAGGCTGGCGACACCGGCGGTGGCACCCCACAGGCTCACCGCGACGCCGCGCCGCTGTGCCGGGAAGATCCGGGTGATGGTCGACAAGGTCTGCGGGGTGAGCAGCCCGGCGCCGACACCCTGCACGACGCGCGCCGCGATCAGCATTGCCGCGCTGCCGGCCAGCCCGCACCACACCGAGGAGACGGTGAACACCACCAGGCCGATCAGGTAGAGATTCTTGGGGCCGAACCGGTCGCCCAGGCGGCCGGCCACCAGCAACACCACCGCGTAGCCCAGCAGGTAGGCGCTGGTCACCCAGACCACGGTGTCGTAGCCGATGCGCAGGCTGCCCATGATGGTCGGGTTTGCGATGGCGACGATGGTCGAGTCGACCATGATCATGAAAAAGCCGATCATCATCGCCCACAGCGGGTTCCAGGGGTTCTGCGACTGCCGCGAGCTCCTGGTGAAAAATCCCCAGCGACTGGCGGCCCGCGGCGACGCCGATCCCGCGCGCCCTCCCCCGGGCGTGCGGGGCGTAGCCGCGGTCATCCACCCCACCTCGTTCCGCTTCCGCCGGCGCTGTCGCGCCGTCTTGGCCCCGTCTGATCGACCGGGCCAGCCCACGCAGGTGATACACCGCAGTCGCGGCGCGGTAAAGAGCATGGGACCGAGAAACGGCACGGACCGTCGCAGACATCCAGCCTGCATTATTCCCGGTGAGGCAATAGGCCAGCGGCCGAGGATTGGGTGGGGGGATAACGCGTCAGGATTTGCCGCGGGCGCGTTAGCCTGAAGGAACGCCATTTGCAGGAGAGACGATATGCGGGCTCGACGGAACAAGTCGCCGAACCGGGTTTTCACGATGTCCGACGACGGGCAGGCGCCGACCGCCGACAACGGTCGGCCCAAAATGTCCGCGCGCGCGTTGGCGCAGGTCATCGAGCGAAGCTCGCGGTTGCAGGGTCCGGCCGCCGAGGCCTATGTGGCCCGGCTGCGCAACGCGCACCCCAATGCCGGTCCGGCGGACATCCTGGCCAAGCTGAACAAGCGATACCTGGCCGTCGTGACGGCCAGCGGCGTTGCCGTGGGGGCCGCGGCGACCATCCCCGGCATCGGCACGATCAGCGCCCTGTCCGCCGCCGCCGCGGAAACGGTGACGTTCCTGGAGGCCACCGCGTTCCTGGTGCTGGCGGTGGCGGTGGTCTACGACATTCCGGCCGAGCACCGGGAGCGACGCCGCGCGCTGGTGCTGGCGGTGCTCGCCGGGGACAACAGCAGGCGCGCCGTCGCCCAGCTGGTCGGCCCGGGCCGCACCAACGGCGGCTGGATCTCCGAGAGCGTGGCCGCCCTGCCGCTGTCGTCGATGTCCAAGCTGAACTCACGGCTGCTCAAGTCGTGGGTCCGCAAGTACACCGTGCGGCGCGGGGCCCTGCTGTTCGGCAAACTGCTGCCGGTCGGGGTCGGGGTCGTGGTGGGCGCCATCGGCAACTACCTCGCCGGCAAGAAGATGATCCGCAACGCCAACCGGGCCTTCGGAACACCGCCCGCACGCTGGCCCCGCGCGCTGCATCTGGTGCCCCCGGTCCACGAAGCCGGCTAGCCCCCGGTCAGCCTGGCGGATCGGCGGCGAAAGGTTAGCCTTTATAGGGCGGAACAATGGGTACCGCCATGGGTGTGAGGTGTTCGGCCATCCGTGGCCGACAAGGTGCAGGCGCCGCGGCAATGCGGTTGCAGAACAGAAGGATTGAGGCGAACTTCGGTCGTGAGCAACATAAGTTCACCGTTCGGGCAGAACGAATGGCTGGTCGAGGAGATGTACCGCAAGTTCCGCGACGACCCCTCGTCAGTCGATCCGAGCTGGCACGAGTTCCTGGTCGACTACAACCCCGAACCGGCCAACGAGCCCGCGCCGACCGCCCCGACCAGCGGTGACGGCGCGCCGTCACCGCCCCGGCACCGGCCCCGCCGGCC
>NZ_MVHG01000057.1 GCF_002086125.1 Mycobacterium arosiense ATCC BAA-1401 = DSM 45069 | reverse complement strand
ACACGATCGTGGCAGCATGCGGCGACGGCATCACCCATACTAACAAGAGCGGGCGAATTAACGACTCAGGACACTAGCCGGCCGCCCCCTGGGCGCGGCTGGCGCGCCGACGATCCGGCCGCCGGGCGGGCGAACCGCTGCGGTGCGAGATCGCGGATTCGGTGGGCGCGGGATTGCTCTTCGGCGACCGGCTGGTCCGACGACGCCGCTGACTGCTTGAGTTGGGCCGATGCGGCGCGGGCGTGCGCACCGGCGCCCGGACGGGTGCGGGGGCCTGGTAGGGCGCGACCTCACCCACGAGCGCCTGCACCGCCTGGGATGCGGCGGTCACCTGGACAGGGGTGACCTGGATGCCGGCCTTGCGCATCAGCAGCTGGGTGTCGCGCCGCTGCTCGGGCAGGACCACGGTGACGACGTCACCGGCGCTTCCCGCCCGCGCCGTCCGCCCGGACCGGTGCAGATAGGACTTGTGCTCGGCGGGTGGGTCGATGTGCACGACGAGCTCGACCTCGTCGACGTGTACGCCGCGCGCCGCGATATCGGTCGCCACCAGCACCCGGGCACCGCCCGAGGCGAACATCGCCAGGTTGCGTTCGCGCGCGGGCTGAGACAGGTTGCCGTGCAGGTCAACTGATGGGACACCCGCCTCGGTGAGCTGCCTGGCCAGCTTGCGCGCCTGGTGCTTGGTACGCATGAACAGAATCCGCCGACCGGCGCCGGAGGCGAGCCGGTGCACCACCTCTTTCTTGGCCTCGGCGTTGGCGACGTGGAAGACGTGATGGGTCATTTCCGACACCGGCGAGTTCGGCTCGTCGACCGAATGCAGCACCTCGTTGCGGAGGAATCGCTGCACCAGCTTGTCGACGCCGTTGTCCAGGGTGGCCGAAAACAGCAGCCGCTGGCCCCTGTTCGGAGTAGCGGCCAGGATTCGGGTGACACTTGGCAGGAAGCCCAGATCGGCCATGTGATCGGCCTCGTCGATGACGGTGATCTCGACGGCCTCCAGGCTGATCAACCGCTGCTTCATCAAATCCTCGAGCCGACCCGGGCAGGCCACCACGATGTCGACGCCGGACTTCAGCGCGGCCACCTGACGGCCTTGCGAGACGCCGCCGAAGATCGTGGTGACCCGCAGGCCGCAGGCGCGCGCCAGGGGCTCGAGCGTCGCTGTGATCTGCGCCGCCAGCTCCCGGGTGGGGGCCAGCACCAGGCCCGAGGGCCGCGAGGGGCGCCGGTTGCCCGGCGACAGGCGGCTGACGAGCGGGATCGAGAAGGCCAGGGTTTTGCCGCTGCCCGTCTTGCCGCGACCGAGAACGTCACGGCCGGCCAGGGTGTCGGGCAGGGTCTCGACCTGGATCGGAAATGGATGTGTGAGGCCGCGCTCGGCGAGCGCATCGACCAGGTGGGTGCGCACGCCGAGGTCGGCGAAAGTGTTGCTGGTGGTCACTTTTCGGTGCCTTTCAGGCATCGGTGGTGCCGCGCCGGAGGCGAAAACGCCGCGCGGCATGGGCACGAGGTGGCGAGATTGCCGGATGGCAAAATCGATCGCCGCGAGACAAGGGGGAGATAAGGAAGCGTTCCACGACGGTGTTGGCTGACAAAATAATGCGGCCAACGTCGTTGTCAGCTTAGCCTATGCGGGGCCGAACGGCTAAATGGCGTGGGTCACCCCTGCAGCCGGGCCCGCACCGCGGCCAGTCGCTCCTCGAGTTCCGATTCGTCGATGACGCCGCGCACCACCAGCGAATGCGCCAACGCCACCAACCGGTTCTCCGGATAGGGCAGGCCGGCGTAGACGGTTGCCGACAGGGCGTCCTCTTCGCCGCGGCGGTCGGCAAAACCGAGCACCTCTGAACCGCGCTCGCTGCCGTCGAGCGCATCACACATTCCGTCCAGGCTCGTCTTCCAGGGTGGTACCGGGTTGCCGACCCCGTATTTGGCCGCCATCCGGCTCCAGATCTGGTCGCGCTCAACGATTTTCGCCAGCGGCGCGACGCTGCAGTCCTCGACGCGGCGTGGACTGTGCGCGGTGCTCACCTTCCACCCCGCGTCAGTGGTTTACCGGGTGGACGGCCGGGCGCGTCTGGGTGACGGCGTTGGTGGTCACCCCCGGCTTGGGCAATGCGACGCCGATCAGGCAATCGCGCGTAATGATCTCGACGAGTTGGTCTTCGGTCCAACCCTGCGTTCCGTCCGGACGGACGGGCATCACCATGAACCGATGCTTCTGGTTGGAATCTTCCACCCGGATCTCGACGTCCTCCGCGAGGATCAGGCCGAATTCCGCGAGCACCTGCCGTGGCCAACGCACGATGCGGCGCCGGTAGTTGGGGGTGCGGTACCACTCCGGTGAATTGCCCAAAATCGGGCGCGGGTAGCACGAGCACAGCGTGCAGACGATCACGTGATGCAGCGTCGGGGTGTCCTCGAGCACGTGCAGGGCGGTGAAGTCGCTCGGCGTCCCGAACCCGGTCGGTTCCAGCCAGTCGACCCCGACCTCCTTGCTGGCGGCGAGTGCGTCCGAGCGCACCAGCTCCTTGAAGTCGGGATCGAGCCAGGCCTTCGCCACCAGGCGCGCCGCCGGTGTGGGCCCGATCTGTTCGGCGAACTCGGTGAAGCGGCGATGATCTTCCGCGGTGAAAATGCCTTTCTCGATGCACAATTCGCGAAGCGCGATCTCGAGAACTTCGAAGTCGGTGATCTCGTCGACCATGGGCGCGGCGGTGCGGTCGTGCTCGTGCTCGTGGGCGGTCATGCGGAGGTCCTTTCGCCAAGCTATCCGGCCGGTTCGAGCCACCGTTGCGGGATTTCGGTTTGCAACGTGTCGTTGCCGGGTCCGGTGTAGCCGTGCCACAGGTCGGCGAGGTTGAACCGAACGATGTAGAACCATTCGGGTTGTTGGTCTGGCCCGTCCCACGTCTCGTCCTCCGCGACGGGACTTTCGTACGAGACCACCGCGATCTCGCCCGTCGCCCCGCGCACGTACTCCTGCGTTCGGGTGTAATGCAACACGGGCAAATCACGCACCACGACCCTGTCGCCGACGCTGAACTTCGGCGCGCCGGACCGTCCGGCATACACCTGCGGGTCGCCTTTGCCGACCGCGTGGCGGTGGTGCCGGTTGCGTTGGACGGCGGCGGGATCGCCTTCCGACTTGGGCTTGGCCTCCAAGGGCTTTCCGCGCAGGCCGTCGGCATAGCGCGCCTTGACCTCGGCCATGCGTTCGGCCAATTCGGTCAGGCCGATGTGGTGCTTTTCGGCGAGCACGCGTGCGACCGCCAGCAGCCACCGCCCGTAGTAGGGCAGGCCGAGATAGATGGTGCGGCCCAGGTCGACGTTGCCCATCCGGCGGCGCTCCTCGGACAGCCAGATCCCGCGCCAGCCGAGCACCTCACACATGACGTAGGTGTTGTGCTCCCAGATCTCGTACTGCTTGTTCTCGAACTCGATGGGGGCGTCCGGTTCGCCGCCGACATCGTGGGGGGTCTTGACGTAGGCGTTGAAGCGGTCGTGGTCAATGAGATCCGGCGTGGGGGCATCGGGGAGTTCGGGGTAGGAGGACTGCAGCCGGGCTATCAGGTCGAGCTGTGCGGCTCGGTCCGACGGAGTCGTCATCCCAGCTCCATTCGACTAGTCCAGCGCCGTCAATACTGCAATCCTCGCGCCGACATTGCGCAACCGCAAACCGAACTCCGGCACGGCGGTCTCCGGTAACGTCACCAGAATGGAGCGGCGCGTCCTGGAAGCGGTCATTTATGAGCGTGAACCGCCGATTGCGCGGATCATCCTGAACCGGGTGGACAAGGCCAACACCAAGGACGCTGTCCTGGTCAGCGAGGTCGACAGCTGCCTGCACGAAGCCGACCGCGACAAGGACATCAAGGTCGTCATTCTCAAGGCGAACGGCAAGGGATTCTGCGGCGGCCATGTGGCGCGGTGGGGCCCGGAGGAAAACCCCTATCCGGATTTCGGGGACACATTCGAGGACCTCTACAAAGGCACCGCCGATCTGTTTTTGTGGCCGACGCTGTATTTGTGGGAATTTCCCAAGCCGACCATCTCGCAGATCCACGGCTACTGCATGGGCGGCGGGATCTATCTCGGCCTGCTGACCGACTTCTGCGTCGCCTCCGAGGACGCGTATTTCCAGATGCCGCTCGCCCAGAGCCTCGGCGAACCCGGTGGGCACACGATGATCGAGCCGTGGCTGCTGATGAACTGGCACCGCACCATGGACTGGCTGCTGCTGGCGCCGACCCTGACCGCGCAGCAAGCCCTCGAGTGGGGCCTGCTCAACAAGGTGGTGCGGCGCGACGAGCTCGAAAACACCGTCGAGGAGATGGCGCGCAAGATCGCCCAAATCCCGCTGACCACACTGATGGCGGTCAAGAACAACGTGAAGCGCGCGTGGGAACTGATGGGCATGCGGGTCCATCTTCAGGTCAGCCACATCCTGACGAACATGGTCGGCGCCGCGTCCGATGTGCAGGCGCGGCGGGCCGAGCTGATGCAGTCCGGCATGAAGCCACGCGAATTCGTCGACCGCGACGCGCCTGACCCGTAACGGCGGCCCCTAGCGGCTCATCTCACCGGCGATCTTGCGTCCGGCGGCGTGACGCGCTGCGACGTAACCGAACACCATCGAGCTGGCGATGCTCGCGCCGGCGCCGGGATAGGTTCGGCCCATCACCGTCGCGGTGGTATTGCCGGTGGCGTACAAACCTTCGATCACCCGATCCTGTTCGTCGAGAACCTGCGCGTGCTCGTTGGTGATGACGCCGCCGCACGTGCCGACGTCGGCCGGGAGCACCCTGGTCGCGTAATAGGGGGCGGTGTCGAGCGGGCCGATGGCGGCGTTGGGCCGATAGCCGGGGTCGCCGAGGCAGTCGTTATAGGCGGACTGGCCGCGGCCGAAGTCGGGATCCAGCCCCTTGGCCGAGAATTGGTTGAACCGCCGGATCGTGTGCTCCAGTTCGTCGGCGGGAAGGTCGATCTGGCGGGCGAGGTCGGGAATGGTCGCGGCCCGCGTGACGGCACCGGACTCGATCAGCTCGGGCGGCAGCGGCTGGTTTCGCTTCAAAGTTTTCAGTGGATTGGCGCTCGTGACGTACCTGCGCACATAGCCTTCGTCGAAGATCATCCAGCACGGGACGGCCTTATTGGCGTACATCGCCTTGCCGACCTCGACGTAGGAGTTGGACTCGTTGCAGAACCGCCTGCCGGTCGAGTCGACGTAGATGGCGCCGGGACGCTGGCGTCCCGAACCGAGCGAGGCGGCGACGGCGCCGCCGTTGGCGATGAAAACCGAAGGCAGCCACCAGGCCTCGTCGAGCAGGTCGGTCTTGGCGCCCAGTCGCATCGCCGCCTCGAGCACCTCGCCGGTGTCGCCGGCGTTGGCGATCGACCACTTTCCTTCGTTGGGCTGGTTGCCGCTGTAGCGGCGGCGCATCTGTTCGTTGTGGCCGAATCCGCCGGCGGCCAACAGGACTGCCTTGCGGGCCTCGACGGTCAACGGCTTTCCGTCGCGGACGACGCGCACGCCGACCACTCTGCCGTCGTCGACAATCAGATCCGTCATCGCGGCTTGCGTCCACAGCGGGGGCTCACCGTCGCTGAGATCGATCAGCGCTTTGAGCATCTGGGCGATCAGCGAGGCGCCGTTGGTGAGGAGCTGACGCCGCCGGGCCCGGGCGATCGCGGTGCGCAGGAACACCCGCGACGCGACGGCGAAGGCGCGTGGCGCGCGGTTGAAATATTGGACCGACCGTAACTCGTTGGTCAGCACCACATATCCGTAGTTTCGGGCCAGCGGCGGCTGCACCTTGTCGCTCCAGCTGCCGAGCCGCGCAGCGTCGAACGGGATTCCCTCGACGGCGCGGCCGGAGGCGTTGCCGCCCTTGTGGTTCGGGTAGTAGTCGCTCCAGCCGGCACAGCGGATCAGCGCGATACCCTTGCGGGTGAGAAAGTTGATCATCTCGAAGCCCGCGGTGAGGAACATCTCGCGTCGCTCGGGTGAGGACGGCGCGCCGATGTCGCCGACCACGTCGGCCAGGTAGGCCAGGCCGTCCTCGTGGGAGTCCGCGATCCCGTCGGCGCGCATCAACGGGTTGTTCGGCAGCCACACGATGCCGCCCGACAGCCCCGTCGAACCGCCGACCAGCGGCTGCTTTTCGATGATCAGCGGTTCGAGCCCGCAGTCCAGGGCGGCCAGCCCGGCGACCATGCCGCCCCCGCCGCTGCCCGCTATGACCAGGTCCACCGAGTGGTCCCACCGGGTGGTCATCGCGCCTCCGCGCCGAAGCCGAGATCGACGATCGGTACATCGATGGTGGTGTTGGTCTTCTGGATGGCCGGCAGCAGGGTGGCGTACGGCAGCCCGGCCAGGAAACCGTCGATGACGCGTTCGAAGTTCGAGATCAAGCCCTCGATCTGATCGGACAACCGCATGAACTCAAAACCTCGTGCGTGCAGGCCCTTCTGCTGCCGGGGCAGGTTGGAGAAATCCTGGGCGGGGATGGGCGGCCAGCGCGGGTCATCGGGTGCCATGGGTTGGGGAGGCGTGGGCTTGCCCGTCGAGGCGTCCGCCGGAAACCGGGTGAGCGACCAGATCTCGAACAGCGTCTCCTCGGGACCGAGCGGACGGATGCGGTACGAGGACGCGCTGCTGTAGGTGGGCAGGATGAAGTGGTGCGGGAAGGCGAATCCGATCGCGTCGGTGATCCCGCGACGGTCCAGGTCGTTGAGGTCGGGAATGGTGCTGCCGCGGGCGCGGTGCCACTTGACGACGGCGTCGTTGAGCGCGGCGCGCCACGCCGCCAGCGCCGCGCCCGGGTCGGCGGGCAACTCGATGTGCTGCAGGCCTTCGGCGATGCGAATGTCGTTCTCATGCGTCATCCCGCCCATGCCGGTGCCGAGCGTGCGCATGAAATACAGGCTGCTGGCGACCACGGGATGTACTGCGGCGGAGGGCGCTTCGGTCTGCGCGGACGGCAGTAGCTGAGGATGGGTCTGCGGGACGTGGTAGCCCTCCATGAACGCCGCGCTGGCGAGTTTCCAGTTCACCGGCAGCCGGCACGATTGCCACCACTCCACGCGCAGCGACTCCACGCGCCACGCGTCGTAAATCGAGGCGAACGGTTCCATCCAGTCGCGCAGTGCCGGCGCGTCGTCGTCGAGGTTGATCCACGCGCAGCCGCCCCAGAGCTCGCAGCGCACCGAAACCAGCTCCAGGTCGCCGGGACGCATGTTCTCCTCGGCGAACGCTTCGGGACGCAGCACGAAGGTGTTGCGCCCGTCGACGCCCCAACACCAGCCGTGGAAGGGGCAGACGAAGGTGCGCCGGTTCCCGTTGCCTTCCACCAGCTTCACGCCGCGATGGCGGCAGGCGTTGTGGTAGGCGCGCACGGTGTCATGGTCGACGCGCACCACGATGATCGAGTCGTCGAGGATCTCGTACTCCACGTAGTCGCCGGGTTTGGGGATCTCCTCGAGTCGGCAGGCCATCTGCCAGACCCGAGGCCAGAACAGCTGCGCCTCCAGCGCGTAGAACTCCGGGTCGTAGTAGCGCTGCTTGGGGATTCGATCGGCGGTCTGGACCGCCCAGGGCACCGGCAGCGGCGTCCAGTTCGCCGCCGACCGACGCGGGGTTTGCGGGTTGGAAACCTCGTTGCCCATTCCTACAGCCATCTCGTCATCCCTTGTGTCGCATCACAAGATCCGCGATACCCGCCCTTGCCAGTAGCGGTCGCGGATGCGTCTTTTGTAGAGCTTGCCGTTCGGGTCGCGCGGCAAAAAATCGAATTCGACGGTGCGCGGGCACTTGTACCCGGCCAGGTGAGCCCGGCAGTATTCGATGATTTCGGCCTCCAGCTCGGGCCCGGCGATTACGCCGTCGGCCGGCTGCACGACGGCCTTGACCTCTTCGCCGAATTCGTCGTTGGGCACCCCGAACACCGCCGCGTCCACCAGCTTCGGATGCATGACAAGCAGATTCTCCACCTCTTGCGGATAGATGTTGACCCCGCCGGAGACGATCATGAACGTCGAGCGGTCGGTGAGGTACAGGTACCCGTCGGAGTCGACATAGCCCATGTCGCCGAGCGATCGCCACCCGCGGTCGTTGGACACCGATGCGGTTTTGGCGGGGTCCTTGAAGTATTCGAAGTCCGGTCCGCCTTCGAAATAGAGTTCGCCGGATTCACCGACCGCAAGCTCGCGCCCGTCGTCGCCGACCACGTGCACCGGGGCCGTCGGAACACCCACCGAACCGGGATGGTCGAGCCACTCCCGGGGGCCGATCGTGGTGCCCGCGAATCCCTCGGTGCCCCCATAGTATTCGTGAATGATGGGGCCGAACCACTCCATCATCCGGTGCTTCACATCGACCGGGCACGGTGCCGCAGCGTGGATGACGCACCGCAAGCTGGAGACGTCGTAGCGCTCCCGAATCGGGGCGGGCAACTTGAGCATGCGCACGAACATGGTCGGGACGAACTGGGCGTGGGTCACCCGGTGGGTCTCGATGGTGCGCAACACGGCCTCGGCATCGAACTTGGGCATGAGGATCGACGCGGCGCCCACCCGGTTGGCCGCCATGGTGTAGTTCACTCCGGCCGCGTGATACAACGGCGCGGGGGACAGGTACACGCTCGAGGAGTCCATCCCGTACTTGTGAATCAGCGCCAGCTCGAGCACCGACTGGGCCCAGGATCCGTTGCCATCGATGGGTAGCGGCCGCCGCACCGCCTTGGGCCGCCCGGTGGTCCCCGACGAATACAGCATCTCCGACCCGTCCGACACCGGTGGGGCCTCGCCGGCCGTCGCCAGCGCGTCCTCGTAGCACCGCCAGCCCGGCAGGGGGCCGCCGACCGAGAAATGGGCGACCACGGCGGCATTGGTGTCACGGACGTGCGCGGCCAGTTCGGGCGCCGCGGTATCGACGAGCACCGCCTTGGCGTCCGAGTCATCGATGACGTAGCTGACCTCATCGGGCAGGAAGTGGGTGTTCACCGCGGTGTAGTAAAGGCCGGAAAGCTGGGCACCCCAGGTGATTTCGAGAAACTCCGGTCGGTTGGGCAGCACCAGCGCCACGCCGTCGCCGCGGCGCAGCCCCGCCCCGTGCAACGCGGCGGCCACCCGCCGGCTGCGGGCATGCAGTTCGCCGAACGAGATCGTGCCGCCGTCGGTGATCAGGGCCGGCGACTGTGCGGCTGCGATCGCGTGATCGACGATGTTCACCGGCGAACCTAAGTTGTTGCGGCGCCGTCGCTCTGGGCGGCGGCCGCGGCCTGGCGGCGGGCGTGCTCGGATGGCAGCACCTTGTCCTTGAACACGGTCTGGATCAGCTGCTGCACGTCCTTGCTGATCGAGGCCAGCGCGACGAGGTCGTTGGAGCTCTGCCAGTGCACCCGCATGCCCATCAGCTCCCAGGCGCGTTTGAGGTTGGCCTTGGTGAGCATCAGCGTGGTCAACGGTGCCTGTGCGATGTGGCGGGCGATCGCGTCGACACGGTCGTCGAGCTGGTCGCGCGGGACGACCTCGTTGACCAGGCCGACGTCGAGTGCCCTCCTGGCGTCGATCACCTCCGCGGTGAACAGGTAGTAGGCGGCGCGACGCCAGTTCATGAAAACCCAAGGCTCGATGGAGCATTCACCCGATGGCATGCCGAACCCCTGCAGCGGCGGGTAGGAGAAGTAGGCGTCCTCCGACGCGATGACGATGTCGGTTGTCAGGCCCATGTGCGTGCCACCGCCCACGCAGTAGCCGTGCACCTGCGCGATGGTGGGCTTGGAGAACTCCCACAGGTTCAGGGTCGGCTTGACGAACAGGTCCGACTGCGCCTTCCACGGGTGCCCCGTCACCATGGCGTTCTGAACGAACGACGGGTAGTCGACGGCGTTGTTGCCGATCGCGTGACCGGAGCAGAAGCCCTTGCCGTTGGCTTTGAGCACCAGCACCTTGATGTCGTAGTCGCGGTCGGCGTCGGCCAGCGCGGCGTCGACCTCTTCGGCCAGCTTCTGGTCCTGGGCGTTGGCCTTTTCCGGCCAGTTCAGGGTGATGCGGGCGATCGGGCCCTCTTTTTCGTAGATGATCCTCTCGCGGGTCTCGTTGAGATCCATAGGGCTCCGCCTTTCCTCGTTAGGACGTGATGACGCCGATTTGCGCGCCGATGTCGTAGGTGGCCCCGACCTGACCCGTCCAGCGCACGGTGCCGGATGCCCCCGCTTCGATTTCCTGTTCCACCTTCTCGGTGGCGATCACGTAGATCGGCATGCCCGCCTCGACGTGCGCACCGGCGTCGACCAGCAGGGCGGTGAGTTCGGCCTCGGACACCGCCACTGACACCCGGGGAATGCGGATAATGAAGTCAGCCATGCGCTTTCGCCTTCTGGCAGGTGCGCTGCGCCGCTTCGACGATGCGCGCCGGCGACGGATACACCTGTGCTTCGAGCGCCGCGGCGGCCGGGTTGGGCACGAACCGCGCGGCGACCCGCTCGACGGGCGCGGCGAGTTCGCCGAACAACTCGGTCGACAGGATCGCGGCGATTTCGGCTCCGGGGCCCGCGAATTGGACCGCGTCGTGCACGATGACGGCTCGGCGGGTGCGCCGGACGGATTCGACGACGGTTTCGACGTCCAGCGGCACCAGGGTGCGCAGATCGACGACCTCGGCATCGACACCCTGCTCGGCCAGGGTGGCCGCCGCGGTGAGCGCGTCGTGCACGCAGCGCCCGTAGCCGATCAGACTCACGTCGGTGCCGGGCCGCTTGATGTCGGCCTGGCCCAGCGGGATCGAGAAGCCGGGATCGACGGGCACGGGCCCCTTTTTGCTCTGCAGCCGGATGGTTTCGACGAACAGGCAGGGGTCGGGGTCGAAGATCGCCGTCGTCAGCAGGCCCTTGCCGTCGCGTGGGGTGGACGGCACGATCACCTTCATCCCGGGAATGTGCATGAACCAGGCCTCCAGGCTCTGCGAATGGGTCGCACCGGTGGCCAGGCCGGCGTACACCTGGGTGCGGACGGTGATCGGCGCCGACGTGCGCCCGGCCGTCATGAACCGCAGTTTGGCGGCGTTGTTGATCAATTGGTCGGCGGCGATGCCGATGAAGTCCATGATCATGATCTCGGCCACCGGCAGCAGGCCGTCGATGGCGGCGCCGATGGCCGCGCCGAGGATCGCCGCCTCCGAAATCGGGGTGTCCACAACGCGTTCGTGGCCGTACTTGGTCGACAGCCCCGCGGTGGGACCGGAAGCGCCGGGATCGGCGATGTCCTCACCGAGCAGGAACACCCGCTCGTCGGCCGCGAGCGCCTGATCCAGCGCGAGGTTGAGCGCCTCGCGCATCGTCATCTCGTGATCGGCCATGTCCTACACCGGAAACCCGATGGTCGTCGCGTACACGTCGCGGTCGAGCTCGTCGATCGATGCCGCGTCCGCGGCCATGACGGCGCGCAGCGCGGCTTCCACCGCCGCCGCCGCCTGCTCGTCCATGCGGTCCAGCTCGTCGCCGCCGCAGATGCCCGCCTCGGCGAGGTGGGACCGGAACCGTGGCACCGGGTCGGCGGCGATGGCCGTTTCCAGTTGTTCGGCGGGGATGTATGGCATCCGGTCACCGAAATAGTGACCGCGGAAGCGGAAGGTCATGCATTCGATGAAGGTGGGGCCGGCTGCGCCGCGGGCGCGCTGCAGCGCCGCGTCCAGCGCGGCCTTGACCGCCAGCGGGTCGTTGCCGTCGACGCGCACACCCGGCATCCCGTATCCGGCGGCCCGATCGGCCACCCGGTCCAGTTTCATGGTGGCGCCGGTCGGGGTCATCTCGGCGTACTGGTTGTTCTGGCAGACGAAGACCATGGGGAGGTCCCACAGCGCCGCCATGTTGGCGGCTTCGTGGAAGGAGCCGGTGTTGGTGGCGCCGTCACCGAAGCTGACCACCGTGACACGGTCGAGCCCCTTGCGCTTGGCGGCCATCGCCAGCCCCACGGCCACCGGAGGCCCGGCGCCGACGATGCCGGTCGAAAGCATCACGCCCACCTCGGGTTTGGCGATGTGCATGGTGCCGCCCTTGCCCCGGCTCGCGCCGAGGATGCGGCCCATCATCTCGCCGTAAATCTCCTCGAGGGGGACTCCCTTGCCGATGAGATCGTGCAGCCCGCGGTAGGTGGTCACCAGCTGATCGTCGGGCCGCAGCGCGACGCCCATCGCGGCGGCGATCGCCTCCTGGCCACGCGAGGGCCAGTACACGCACATGAACTCACCGGTGCCGATCCCCTTGGACAGCCGGTCGTCGGCCGCCTTCATCAGCACCATGAGTTCATAGAGGCGGCGCTGGATCTTGTGGTCGGCGGTCATCGCGGAGCCCCGTTGCGGTGCAGGGTGATTGGTGCCACTGCCGTCACGCGCCCGACCATGGCTTGACCTTGAGGAAGCCGCCGCCGTCCACACGTAATTGTTGTCCGGTGATATAACGCGCGGCGTCGGACGCGAGGAACAACACCGCCTCGCTGATGTCCTCGGGTTCGACGTAGGGGATGGGCATCGCCTGGACGAACGGGAAAATCGGTTCGGCGTCCTCGCGGGTCGGCTCCTTCAGGTCGGGGCGGAAGGCCCGGTACATCGGCGCGCTGTGCAACATGTCGGTGTTGACGTTGGTCGGGTGCACCGCGTTCATCCGGATGGAGAACGGAGCCAGCGCCCGAGCGAAGTCGTTGACGTAGTGCGCGGCAGCCAGTTTCGCGAAGGCGTAGCCCGCTCCGCCGGGACCGCCGTCGATGCCGGTGGTGTTCATCGACGACATGAAGGCCGCGTTGGAACCGATGACGACGATCGACGCGCCCGCCTGCAGGTGTTTGAGGCTGGCGTGCACCAGGTTGAGCACGCCGACCAGGTCCACGTCCACCGCGTCGGCGAAGGCCTTCGGGGGCAGTCCCGCGGTCAGCGGGCAGATGCCGGCGTTGGCCACCACGATGTCGAGGTGCCCGAGTTCGGCGACGCCCTCGTCGATGGCCGTCGCCAGCGCCACCCGGTCACGGACGTCGGCGACCGCGGTGTACACGCGCTGCCCCTCCTTTTCCACCAGCAGCGCCGTTTCGTCCAGGTCCTCCGGGCGCGCCAAAGGATACTCATTGGTGTCGATGTCTGCGCAGAAATCCACGGCGATGATGTCCGCACCTTCGGCTGCCAGCATCCGCGCGTGTGAACGGCCCTGTCCGCGCGCGGCGCCGCTGATCACGGCCACCTTGCCCGTCACCCTGCCCATCGCCCGTCCTTCGTCCGTGCCTACATCACGACCCGCGTTGGCGCCCAATACCATTCGTGATCACGACTGATGCTCAAGCGGAAATGATCGGACCGCTCGCCCCCCCGCGCCGCGGCGCGGCGCGCGGTCACCGCCGCAGGCGTCGGAATGAGTCTTTCGGTCGGCTCCATCGCATCTCTTCCCCGCAAAACTGCGCTGACCTGCAGATGGGCTATCACTACGCCCAAGACTAGCTAGAATATCTAAAATAGCAAGGAATGGCCGCGACGAGGGGGTTGGCGATGTCTGACGTGCACGGCGGAGTCCTGCGGGGGGTGCGGGTCATCGAACTGGCGTCGTGGACCTATGTGCCGTCGGCCGGGGCCGCCCTGTCGGACTGGGGCGCCGACGTCATCAAGGTGGAGGGCGTGACCTCCGGTGACCCGGGACGGGCGCTGGTGGTCGGCGGATTTACCCGGCAAGCGGCCCGCCCGGATGCCGACTTCATCCTCGAACTGGGCAACCGCGGCAAGCGCAGCATCGCCATCGACATCAAATCGGAAACGGGTCGCGAGCTGTTCGGCCGGCTGTTGGCCAGTGCCGATGTGTTCTTGACCAATTGGTTGCCCGGCGCGCTCGAACGCGCCCGGCTGACCGTCGAGGACGTCCGCTCGTTCAACCCGAAGATCATCATCGCGCGCGGAACCGGCTTGGGCGTCCGCGGTCCCGATCGCGACCGCGGCGGCTTCGACGCCGCCACCTACCTTGCTCGCGGCGGGGTCGCCTACACGCTGACACCGTTCGGCAGCCAGACGCCTGCGGTGCAGGGGCCGGGCTTCGGTGACCTGCAGGGCGGGGCGACGTTGGCCGGCGGCGTCTGCGCCGCGCTGTTCCACCGTGAACGCACCGGCGAACCGACGATCGTGGACTCTTCGCTGCTGGCGCAGGCGATGTGGTCGATAGCGCCGTCCATTTGCGCCGCCGACTTCTTTGATATCGACGGGATCCCCGGTGCGCCGCCCGGCCTGGCCATCAACCCGCTCGTCAACCGGTACCAGACGAAAGACGGCAGGTGGATCCAGCTGGTGTTCTTGCAGCCCGACAAATTCTGGGCGGGCTTCTGTCGGCGCATCGGGCTGGCGGAATTGGCCGACGATGACCGATTCGTCCCGTCGGCCAACTTGATCGCCAATGCGGCCGCGGCCACCGAGCTGCTGGCGAATACCTTTGCCCGCCACGACCTGGCGCACTGGCAGGCGGCGCTCGAGGACGAGCCGGGCGTGTGGGCGGCGCTGGCAACCCCGCGGGAAACCCTGAACGACCCGCAGGTCGAACCCAACGGCTACGTGGTGACGAACGTCGACGACCACGGCGAGAAGTACCGAATCGTGGCCGCGCCGGTGCAATTCAACGAGACGCCACCATCTCCCGCGCGCGCTCCCGAGCACGGCCAGCACACCGAAGAGATCCTGCTGGAACTCGACATCGGCTGGGACGACATCGCCAAGGCAAAGGAGACCAAGGCGATTCTGTAGACAGCCGGCCGGGCCGGGGCCCGCCACCAATTATGCTGCTTTACAGCCTGATTCGATACCACGAGTCGCGAATTTCGTGGTATGCGGCCGGTCCCGAAACGGTCACAGCCGCATATCAATGTCAATGGTGGACTGGCACATCGCGACGGATCCGCAAATCATTGCACAGGGCGCCTTTTCGGATTGCGGCCGCGACGATGCGCACGGATTCCTGCCGCTATGCGAGTAGCGGTCTCACCAGGGCGCAGCAGGAGGTATCAACAGCATGACGACGAACTGGGTCCCCGCCCAAACTTCGTGCGGCCCGAACTCCGGTCGCATCCTCGACACCGCCCGGGGCATCCTCATCGGTCTTCGCCGGTGTCCTTCCGACGCCGCCCTGGACGAATTGCACAGCGCGGCAATCCGGCACAAGGTTCCGGTATTCGCCATGGCTTGGGCATTGGTGCACCTGGCGGGCGACGGCGAGAAGACGCCGAGCTTCGTCGACGCGCAGTCCGCGGCCCGCCACGAGTGGGGTCCGCTGTTCAAATCCGCCGCGCTGACTTAGCGCACCAAGACGTTGGGGCGGCCGAGCTTTCGAGGGGTAACCCGGCCGCCGCCAACCACAATTCGCCTCTAGCTACAACCAGCCTTTAACTAAAACAACGTCGGCCCGAAAGCGTGTTCGCAGGATGGCCTTTTCGAATGCGGCAGGCTATTTCGGTGGCGGCAGCTCGCGCGGACCGTCGGGTCGATCCAACTCCGGCGGGCCGTCTCGGTTCGTCAGCTCCCGTTGGCGGTCCGCCGACCGGACCGACAGGCGCTCGGCGTCGGGCCCGGCAGGCCCCGGCAGTGACGCGCCCGTGCCGCGCCCGGACACCCGGTGCTGGCCCCGCTCGGGGTCCCGTCGCGACGAGGTGACGAAGTCGGCCCGTCTCGAAGGTGTTTCGGCGCGCGCTTGGTGACCGGCCTGGGTGTCGGAGGCCTCCGAGTTGACGGCCACCTTGCGGGTGCGCTTGAGCGTGAAGGTGATCTCTTCGGTTTCCTCGAGGACGCCTTCGAACATCCGGCGCGCGGTGCGCAGCGGCTGGCTGGTGGTGTCGAACACCTTGGCCACCAACGGCGGCACCAGCGGGCGGATCCAACGGGCGGCGACCTTGGTGGCGTCCGGAATCGACGGGATCAACGGCGCATTTCGTCCTTGGTTTTGCTCGACCTCCCCGCCCGGCGGTAGCGGAGCCGGCAGGTGTTCCGCAACGTCGGTCCGCGGACCGACAGAACCCGCGGCGGGCTCCGGTGTTCTGGTGATGGCCCGGCTGGCCGCCTCGGCCTCGGCGGCGATCGGCAGATACACGTCGTCGTTGCCCGAGTCGAACTCCCGCTGCGACGGCGCATGCACCGGGGCATCCAGGGCTTCGGAAACCCGGCGGCGCTGCTGTTCACGGTCGATCTGGATCTGCGCCTCGATGGCAAGCCGCGCTTGCGTCAGTTGATGCTGGGCCCAGAGCATTTCGGCCTCTCGACGCACCTCGGCCCGTTTGATCGCGATGGCGGTGTCCGCGTCGAGTTCGGCGCGTTCGCGTTCCGCCCGCGAGGTGGCGCGGCGATCGTGCGTCGTCTCGCCGCGCCAGCATCCGAGGATCAGGGGCGCCAGGTAGAGCAGCGCGCAGGCCCCGATCGTTGACAGGCGCAGGGTCATCGCCCCGGCGTCGGTCGAGGTCAGGTCGTTCATCGCCACCCAGCGTGCGCCCAGACCCCGGTCGGCGTCGGCCACGACGCCGTCCCGCGCGTCGCGCAGCGCTTGCTCTTGTCGCGAGATCATGGCGTCCAGCCCTGGCCCGCGGTCGTCCCGCGCCGCCAGGGCGGTGTCCAATTCGTGTTGGGCATCGTCGAGAAGCTCGTTGGCCGTGCGTGTTTCGGGCCCGGCGCCCGGATCACCGGTGATTTGGGTCTGCGGGCAGCCGGGGGTGGGGTGGTACTCGCAGCGGGCGACGACCAACGCCTTGTCCTGGCGGTCACGGGCTTGCGCGACGGTGTTGTCGAGCGCGGCGCGGGCGTTCCTGGTCTGTTGCAGGGCCGCCGCCGCCCGTGCGACGCCGGGAGCCGAAGCGGCGTGGCGCATCGCCCGTTCGTCGAGCCGGTGGTCGATCGAGCTGGAAAGCAAGACCAACGCCGCGAGTTCGCCGACGACGACGCCCACCGCCGCCGCCACCGCGACGCGTCCGATGACACCGGCGCGGCTCCGACCGGGCCCCGGGATGGTGCCATGGCTGATCGCGCCGACCAGCACGCCGAAGATCAGCGTGAGGGGCACCACCGCCGGCGGTGGCCAGCGGGTCGAGCCGGAGATCGCCAGCGTCGCGACCAGCCAGGCCAGCACCGCGCCCGACAACGTGACGGCGCCGGCGACGGCGTGGGCGGACCGTTCGTGACGCTCACGCAGCTCGCGCCGGTGTCCGCCGCCGAGCCAGATGAGCACCGCCGCCGCCCGGGCCAGCCCCGAGCGCTGTTCGATTAGTTCCTGGGGCATAAGACTGGAAAACACCTCCACGTCAAGCCTCGCAGGCCACCGCCCGACACATCGAATCGAAGCGCCCCGCCTGTGGCGCGCTTCACAGATTGACGGACCAGTGGGCATCTGACCCCGGAATTGCTGCGACGCGAGCAGATCAGCGATCGTTCAGCCAGGTGTCATGAGACGGTATAAGCCTATGACGAATCACGATTATGTCACCTACGAAGAGTTCGGCCGCAAATTCTTCGAGGTCGCCGTCACTCCCGAGCGGGTCGCCGCGGCGTTCGCCGACATCGCCGGCAGCGAGTTCGCCATGGAGCCGATCGCGCAGGGGCCGGGCGGGATCGCCAAGGTCAGCGCCAACGTCAAGATTCACGAGCCCAAGGTCACGCGCCGGTTGGGCGACAGCATCACCTTCGTCATCCATATTCCGTTGTCCATCGATCTGGTGATCGATTTGTGGCTCGACAAGCCGCGTTTCGTGGTTTCCGGGGACATCCAGTTGCGGGCGACGGCGCGCGCGGCCGAACCGCTGCTGCTGATCGTCGACGTGGCAAAACCGCGGCCGTCCGACATCACGGTCAATGTGTCGTCGAACTCGATCCGCGGCGAGGTGCTGCGCATCCTGGCGGGCGTGGACGGCGAGATTCGGCGTTTCATCGCCCAGTACGTCGCCGCCGAGATCGACGCGCCCCAATCGCAGGCGGCGCAAATCATCGACGTGGCCCAGCAGCTCGAGCAGGCCTGGCCGTGACCGGCCCTGCCCACGAATACGCACGAGGCCGTCGGGGTACCCCGTCATGGTTGTGCGTTCGTCGCCCGTGGGCGGGGGCGCTGCCGATCGCCAGGGGAGGAAGACTTTGGCTCGCGTAGATGTGTCGGTGTCGTCGCAGGTGGAACCGGAAGCGGCGTGGAAGCTCGCGTCCGACCTGGATCGATTCGACGAATGGATGACGATTTTCGCCGGGTGGCGTGGCCCCGTGCCCGACACCATCGAAAAGGGCACCTGCGTCTCGTCGTGTGTCAAGGTCAAGGGTTTCCGCAACGTGATCCACTGGGAGGTCACCCGCTACGACGAGCCCAAAGCGATTGAGCTGCAGGGCCGCGGTCGCGGCGGCATCCGCCTCACGGTGGCGATGACCGTCGCCGACGATCACCCGGGATCCACCTTTCACCTGACCGCCGACCTCGGCGGCGGCTTGCTCAGTGGGCCGGTCGGGGGACTGGTTGCCCGGGTGCTGCGGTCCGACGTGCAAAAGTCCGTCAACAACCTGGCGGCCCTGCGTTAACGGCCCCGCGGCTACCGCGCCGGGTGGCTGATCACCCAATGCCGCTCGGCATCGCGAATACGCCTGCGGTCCATGGCAAGCCAGGACAATCCGGCCCCGAAGGCCAGCATGGCGACGATCGCTGCGGCAACCCCCGCGCCGGCTTGGCCCAGGGCGAAGTTGGCCACACAGACGACGAACGCCAACGCGGCCGCCGCGACGACGAGCAGCCCTCGCCTGGCTCCACCCATGTGCGGGTCAGCGGTCCGATCCTGGTCGACAGGGTTGTGCCTCATGGCGTCTCCTCTGCTGTCGCTTGCGTTTCGGCCCGATCCCTTGGACCTACCCGAAGGGCTGTCGGGACAAACGACGTGGCGGAGGTGACGCGCGGAAGCGCCTACAGCGTCTGGTGGCGGCCGAAGTATTTGTGGTCTTCGCTGTAGCCGCCGTAACCGCTACCGATGTCGTGGTAGTCGGCGACGAACTCGATGCCTTTGATCCACTTCACCAGTTTGAAGCCGTGCTGCAATTCGTTACGCAGCCGCAGCGGTCTGCCGTGCATGTAGGGGAGCTGCTGGTCGTTCATGTTGTAGGCCAGCATCGTCATGTGGTGGTCCATCTGGCCGATGTGGTGGGCGTTGTAATAGATGCCTCCCGTGGCGCCCAGGCCCATCGAATAGAAGACCGCCCATTTGGCCTCCGGGAGCGGTTTGACGATGTCCATGATCGTCTTCATCTGCACGCCACCCCATTTGGCGACGCCGGACCACGCTTGAATGCAGAAGTGCTGGCTGATCTGCTCGTGATAGGGCAGCGCCTTCAAATCGTCGAGCGAGAACTCCATCGGGCACTCGACCAGACCGTAGACCTTGAGGCGCCAGTCCTTGAAATCGTCGCGCTCCAGTTCCTTGTACTCGACGGTCTCGGGCAGCCGGCCGTTGCGCCAGTGGTGCGGCGAGATGTCCTTTTCGGTGAAGGCGCCGGGCTTGGGGTCCAGCTGCTCGAGCACCCGTTGGAAGGGGCCCACCAGGGCGTACCCGACCCGCTGAACGACCCGGGGGTGCTTGATGGTGAACGGGGTGGCCCAGACCCACGCGACCGCCGTCACCACCATCGCCAGCGAGAAGATCCCGAATCCGATCCAGCTGTTGTCGTCGCGGGAGGCGAACATGTGGTTGAGGTTTCGCAGCGCGCTGGTGGTCAGGACCATGGTGACGTGCACCAGGATGAAGAACAGGAAGTAGACCAGCACCACGAAATGCAACGACCGCGCGTGCTGAATGCTCAGCCGCTTGCTGAGCCAATGCACCCGCTGGGATAGCGCGGGCGACATTCCCAGACCGGTGAGCAGCGCGGCCGGGGCGGCGATGAACACGGTGGCGAAGTACGACAGCAGCTGCAGGCCGTTGTAGGCGATCCAGCCGTTATCCGTGGGCCAGTCCAGCGACAGGTACTGAATGGCCACCGACGCCGCGTTGGGGAAGACGTCCCAGCTGGTTGGCACGATGTGGCGCCATTGTCCGGTGGCGAACAGCAACACGTAGAAGACCGCCCCGTTGACCAGCCACAGGACGTCAACGCCGAGATGCCACCAGCGGGCCAGGCCAATGGAGTGCCGGAACCCGGGCAGCCCCAATTGCGGTGGCAGCGCGACGGTGTCGGCGTTGGCGGTCCACAGCTCGTCGTCCGGAACGGGCGGACCCACCCGCAGCCACTCGTCCTTGCCCGGGGTGGCGTTGCGGCTGAAGTACAGCCGGGGATGATCGCAGAGGATCTGGATCCCCGTCCTGATGATGAACATCATCATGAAGAGGTTGAAGAAGTGCGTCCAGCCGATCCAGGCTGGCAGCCCCGGGGGAATTCCGGCGCTGTCCGAGCCGGGGTAGCGGTGAATGAACGACTGCACCGCCGGCACGTTGTGTAAGCCTTTGCCGACGGCGATCCCGGCGATCAGCACGGCAAAGCCGATGGGGATCAACCACAGCAGGTTGAACCACCTGTCGCGGCTGACGCGCAGCTTGGGGGCGGTGGCCCGCCTGGCGAGATCGAAGCCGCCACCGTAATGCTCCACATCGATGACGTCTTCGGCGGTGTGTATCTCGTTGCGGTAGTCCGGGATGGACGTCAGCGGCGTGCCCACTGCCAGGGTCGATACCGAGCCGCCCTGCGTTGCCCGCCCTCCACCGGTCCCCGCGGAATCCACGGTGTTCGTCACGCGGCCGAAATTACACGAAGCCCTCTGGATTAATTGGAATCAATCGGGAACGAAGGCTGTGGTCGCGCCCCCGCTTCGGCCGGCGGCGGCCGGTGCACCCGTCGAGCGCGCAAAATCTGGCCGGGCCGTGGCGGTGTTAGCCGCACCTGCCCACAAAATGCGCCGAATTATGCCGCACATACAGAACGATGGGTCTTGCTGTGAGTGTGCGCATAATGTGCTGTTAACACGCTAGGCGGGGTCGCGCGGCAGCAGCCGGCGCACCGGGCGGGTCTCGATGGCGTTGACCGTCAACGCGCGGCGGGCGATCCGCCAGCCCGCCTCGGTCAGCGCGTACTCGTCGTCGTAGCGCAGGTGCCACGCCGCGTCCACGAGCTCGCCGCCGCGCGCGTCCCAGTGATGCGCGACGCACGCGATGCGCCCGCGGGCGGTGCCGGGTCGCACGGCCGCGTCGTACACCTCGCCGATGATCGCGTGCTCGGTACGGAGCACTGTGGCGACCGCCGCCACCGCCGTGGCGATGCTGTCCTGGCCGCGATGCGTCTGGGTCGGCCGCAGATCGGCGGGAGGTGTCGGCACCAGCAGCTCGGCATCTGCTGTGAAAAGCCGTGCTGCAGCGGCGAATTCGCGGTCGTCGACGTGCGCTGCGTACCGGTGCACCAGGTCGCTCAGCGCCGCCCGGTGTTCGGCGGAAAGCGTCATGAGCTCAGCGACAGCCGCTGCGCACACGCCGACAGCAGGTCCTTGGCCTGCTCGATGTCGGTGGTCGGCGGCATGGCCAGCACCAACCGGTCGGCCCCCTGATCGGCGAGGGCGCCCGCGCGCTCGGCATCGACCTTGGTGACCGCGTGGCCCAGCGACACTTCGAGCGCCGCCGGATCGCGGCCCGCCGACGATGCCTCGTCGCGCATGAGCGCAATCAACGACGCCAGTCGCGGTCCGGTCACACCGAGCGGCTGGAAGCCGTCGCCGAGGCGTCCGGCGCGCCGCGCGGCCGCTCGGCTGTGTCCGCCGATGTGAATCGGGAGACGTTCGGCCACAACGGGTTTCGGATAGCACATGACGTTTTCGAAGCTGAAGAACTCGCCCGCGAAAGACACCCCCTCGGGCCGATCGGCCCACAACGCGCGCATGACGGCCAACTGCTCGTCGGCCCGCCGGCCCCGGCTGTCGAACTCCGCGTCGCAGGCGGCGAGCTCTTCGGCGAGCCAGCCCACCCCGACGCACAGGCGCAGCCTGCCGCCCGACAGGGCGTCGACGGTGGCAACGCGCTTGGCCAGCACCACCGGATGGTGATTCGGCAGCACCAGCACGCCGGTGGCCAGACCCAGGCTGTTGGTGTGGCCGGCCAGAAACGCAAGCAGGTCAAGGGGATCCGGGATGGGGCAGTCTGCCGCCAGTCCGACGCGCCCCGAAGTGTCGTAGGGGTAGACGCTGTCGTAGCGGGTGAGCAAGACGGTGTGCTCGACAACGACGATCGATTCGAACCCGCAGGCCTCGAGATGGCGCGCGAAGGCCACCATCCAGTCGGGGTCCGCGGTGACACCGTCGGCGACCGGGGCCACGACTGAGACCTTCATGGTTTTCGAAGCTAACCAAACTAGCCCGCCGGGTGACTAGCGGGTCGCGCTTTCGGCCACGGCGGGTGCTAGCGCGGAGCGCACGGCTTCGGCGAGCGTGGCGGTCCGGCGATTGGTGAACACGTCCTCGAGCAACACCGCGCGCCCGTCGGGACCCGTCAGCGGCACCCGCCAGTTGGGGTATTCGTCGGTGGTGCCGGGCTGATTCTGGGTCCGGCGATCGCCGACGGCGTCCGTCAGCGCCACGCCCAGCAGCCGTGAAGGCGTCCTGCCCAGATAGCGGTAGAGCGCCACGACGATGTGCTCCGGGTCGTCGTCGCCGTCCTCGAGCAGTCCCACCCGGCGCAGCTCGGCCATCCACGCCGCCAGCTCGGTCCGGTCGGACTCCAACTCCTCCTCGACGGGACGGGTCAGCAGCCCCAACGAATCACGCAGCCGCACATGGTCGCCCGCCAGATAGCCGGCGGTCGGGGGCAGATCGTGCGTGGTGACCGAGGACAGGCAGTACTCGCGCCAGCGCTCGGCCGGCAGCGGGCCCCCGCTACCGTCGCGATCCAGCTCGAACCAGAGGATCGAGGTGCCCAGCAGGCCCCGTAACAAGAGGTAGTCCCGCACCCACGGCTCGACCGTGCCGAGATCCTCGCCGACGACGACCGCGTCGGCGCGGTGCGCTTCCAGGGCGACGATGCCGATCATCGCTTCGTGGTCATACCGCACGTAGGTGCCTTCGGTGGGCGGGGCGCCCCGCGGGATCCACCACAGCCGGAACAACCCGATGATGTGGTCGATGCGCACCCCGCCGGCGTGCCGCAGCACCGCACGGATCAGCGCCCGGAAGGGCCGATATTCGTGCTCGTCCAACCGATCCGGTCGCCACGGCGGCTGCGACCAGTCCTGGCCGAGCTGGTTGAACTCGTCCGGCGGCGCGCCCGCGGTCACCCCCAGCGCCAGCACGTCCTGCAGCGCCCAGGCGTCCGCGCCATCCGGGTGCACACCGACGGCCAGGTCGTGCATGATCCCCAACGCCATGCCGGCCCGGATCGCCTGTGACTGCGCCGTCGCCAGCTGCTCGTCGAGTTGCCACTGCAACCACCGATGGAAATCGACTGTGTCGCTGTGCTTTCGGACGAAGTCCGCGACCCCGGACGCGTCCGGGTGCTGCAACGCCGCGGGCCAGGAGTGCCACTCGTCGCCGTACTTCTCGGCCAGCGCGCACCAGGTGGCGAAGTCGTCGAGCGCGCGGCCCTCCCGGTCGCGGAAGGCGGCGTAGGACAGCTCCCGTCCCGCCGACCGTGGCTCTTGGTGCAGCAGTTTCAGCGCCGCCCGCTTGGCCGACCACGAATCGTCGCGGTCGATCGTGTCGACGCCGCCGGCACGCTGCTGGACCTCGGAACGCAGCCGGCGGATCCGGCTGCGCTTGGTCAGCTCGGCGAACTCGGGGATGGCCTCGACGTGAAGATAAATCGGATTGACGAAGTGCCGCGAGGTCGGCAGATACGGCGACGGCTCCATCGGCTTGGTCGGGGCCGCGGCGTGCAGCGGATTGACCAGCAGGTAGTCGGCGCCGTGCCGGGAGGCCGACCACACCGCGAGGTCGGTCAGATCGGTCAGATCGCCGACACCCCACGACTGCCGCGACCGCACGCTGTAGAGCTGCGCGGCCAGGCCCCACGCGCGCCGGGCGCCGAGCCGCTCCGGCAGCCCGAGCCAATCCGGCGTCACGATCAGCGCGGTGCTGGTCTCGAAGTCACCGGAACGCAGGTGCACCCGGTGGTAACCCAGCGGCAGGTCGGCGGGCAGCAGGAAGCTGGCCTCGCCCACCCAGCGGCCGTCCAGGTCGAACGGCGGGGTGAAGTTGTCGACCTGTTCGACACCGCCGCGCACCGTGCCGTCTTCGAGCTGCAACCACACCTCGGCGGGATCGCCGTGGGTGACATGCGCCCAGAACCGGATCTGCTCGCCGGTGCGCCCGACGATGGTCGGTGGCAGCCGGCGCGCCCAGTGTGACCGCAGCTTCGCGGTCAACGCGACGTTGCGCTCCTGCTCGTTGTCGGCCGCGACGCCGAGGGCGCCCAGCACGGCCTTCAACGTCGTTTCGGCCACCCGCACCCGACGGCCGGACCAGTCCTCGTACTCGGTCGCGATGCCATATCTCCGGGCGAGTTCGATCAGCGACGGAGCGAGTTCGGTCATACCGCCATCTTGCTGCCCGGATTCGCCGGGCGGCGACTCGGACCCGGTGCGCGTTGGCGCATTCTTTGCTGGGCGGTCGCCGGCCATTCATTCAGGTCGACGGTTCCCGACGGCTTCACGCTCGACAGGACGAGCGGGCCCGCGGCGATTACGATGCCCTGAGGAGATCACAAGGATCCGGTCGGCTCATTCCTGGGGGGACGGAAACTGCCAGCTCAGTGGCGCGCATCGGCGCCGCCTTTCGCGGCGGCACGGCGCGCAGGGCGGGGCCGGATCCGGGTGCATATAGATGCATATAGAGATGTACAAACGGATGCGCTTTGGCGCCGCGTGGCGAGGTCCGCGCAGGTGCCCTAACGTTGTCAGGTAATTCGCGCTGGATCGATCAGAGGACGATATCCAGGCGCTTCAGCAGACCGGATGGTGAATAAGTGGCGGAAGAGAGTCGCGGACAGCGCGGGTCGGGGTACGGCCTGGGGTTGTCGACCCGGACCCAGGTGACCGGCTACCAGTTCCTTGCGCGCCGCACCGCGATGGCGCTGACCCGGTGGCGCGTCCGCATGGAGGTCGAGCCGGGACGGCGGCAGAACCTGGCCATCGTGGCATCGATCTCCGCGGCGCTGGTCATCTGCCTGGGCGCGCTGCTCTACTCCTTCATCAGCCCCGCCGGACAGATCAACGAGTCGCCGATCATCGCCGACCGCGACTCGGGAGCGCTGTACGTCCGCGTCGGCGACAAGTTGTACCCCGCGCTGAACCTGGCGTCGGCGCGCCTGATCACCGGACGCCCGGACAACCCGCACCTGGTGCGGTCCAGCCAGATCGCCACCCTGCCGCGCGGCCCGATAGTGGGCATCCCGGGCGCGCCGTCGAGCTTCCACCCGACCGCCCCGGCCGCGTCGTCGTGGCTGGTGTGCGACACCGTGGCGAACTCGACCGGCGCCGGCGCCCCGTCGGGTGTGACGGTGACCGTCATCGACGGCAACCCGGATCTGAGCAACCACCGGCGGGTGCTGAGCGGCTCGGACGCGGTGGTGCTGAACTACGGGGGGGACGCCTGGGTGATCCGGGACGGGCGCCGCTCCCGCATCGACGGGTCGAACCGATCGGTGCTGCTGCCCCTGGGCCTCACCCCCGAACAGGTCAGCATGGCCAAGCCCATGAGCCGCGCCCTGTACGACGCGTTGCCGGTGGGGCCGGAGCTGACCGTGCCGCAGATCCAGAACGCGGGGGCGGGGGCGTCGTTCCCGAACGCGCCCGGCCCCATCGGCACCGTGATCGTCACCCCGCAAATCAGTGGTCCGCAACAGTATTCGTTGGTGCTGGCCGACGGCGTGCAGACGCTGCCGCCGTTGGTGGCCCAAATCCTGCAGAACGCCGGACCGGGCAACACCAAGCCGGTGACCGTGGAACCGTCCGCTCTGGCGAAGATGCCGGTGGTCAACAAGCTGGACCTGTCGTCGTACCCGGACGCGCCGCTGAACGTGCTGGACATCCGCGAGAACCCGGCCACCTGCTGGTGGTGGCAGAAGACCTCCGGTGAGAACCGGGCCCGCGTGCAGGTCATCTCCGGCGCGACCATTCCGGTCGAGCAGAAGGACACCAACAGGGTGGTGTCACTGGTCAAGGCCGACACCACCGGCCGCGAAGCCGACCAGGTGTTCTTCGGGCCCGACTACGCGAACTTTGTGGCCGTCACCGGAAACGACCCGGGAGCCAAGACCGCCGAATCGTTGTGGTGGCTCACGGACGCGGGTGCCCGGTTCGGGGTCGACGACACCCGCGAGGTACGAGAAGCGTTGGGCCTGAAGGCAAAACCGGGCCTGGCGCCGTGGGTGGCGCTGCGGCTGCTACCGCAAGGGCCGACGTTGTCGCGAGCGGATGCGCTGGTGGAGCACGACACGCTACCGATGGATATGTCCCCAGGAGAGTTGGCGGTACCGAAGTGAAACGTGGATTTGCGCGGCCGACGCCGGAGAAGCCTCCGGTCATCAAGCCGGAGAACATCGTCCTTCCGACGCCGCTGAGCATCCCGCCGCCCGAGGGCAAGCCCTGGTGGATCGTGGTGGTCGGCGTCGTGGTGGTCGGCCTGCTGATCGGTATGGTCGCCATGACCTTCGCCAGCGGCTCGCACGTGTTCGGAGGCGCGGGATCGATCTTCCCGATCTTCATGATCGGCGGCGTCGCGATGATGATGTTCGGCGGCCGGTTCGGCGGCCAGCAGCAGATGAGCCGCCCCAAGCTGGACTCGATGCGCGCCCAGTTCATGCTGATGCTGGACATGCTGCGCGAGACCGCCCACGAGTCGGCGGACAGCATGGACGCCAACTACCGGTGGTTCCACCCGGCGCCCACCACGCTGGCCGCCGCGGTCGGGTCACCGCGGATGTGGGAGCGCAAGCCCGACGGCAAGGACCTGAACTTCGGCGTGGTCCGCGTCGGCGTCGGGATGACCCGCCCCGAGGTGACCTGGGGTGAGCCCCAGAACATGCCCACCGACATCGAGCTCGAGCCGGTGACCGGTAAGGCACTTCAGGAATTCGGTCGCTATCAAAGCGTCGTCTACAACCTGCCCAAGATGATCTCGGTGCTCGTCGAGCCCTGGTACTCGCTGGCCGGAGATCGCGAGCAGGTGGTGGGGTTGATGCGGGCGATCATCTGCCAGCTAGCCTTCTCGCACGGGCCCGACCACGTCCGGATGATCGTGGTGAGTTCCGACCTGGACGAATGGGACTGGGTGAAGTGGCTGCCCCACTTCGGTGACCCGCGCCGTCAGGACGCCGCGGGCAACGCGCGGATGGTCTACAGCTCGGTGCGCGAGTTCGCCGCCGAGCAGGCCGAATTATTCGCCGGCCGTGGGTCTTTCACGCCCCGGCACGCCAGTTCGTCGGCCCAGACCCCGACGCCGCACACCGTGATCATCGCCGATGTGATCGACCCGCAATGGGAGTACGTGATCAGCGGCGAAGGCGTGGACGGGGTGACCTTCTTCGACCTCACCGGCTCGGCAATGTGGAGCGCGGTCCCGGAGCGCACCCTGCGGTTCGACCAGTTGGGTGTGATCGAGGCGCTGCCCCGCGACCGCGACACCTGGATGGTCATCGACGAGAAGCCGTGGTTCTTCGCCCTGACCGACCACATCAGCGTCGCCGAGGCCGAGGAGTTCGCGCAGAAGCTGGCGCGCTGGCGGCTGGCCGAGGCGTACGAGGAGATCGGCCAGCGAGTGGCGCACATCGGCGCCCGAGACATCTTGTCCTACTACGGAATCGACGATCCCGGCCACATCGACTTCGACGCGCTGTGGGGCAGCCGCAACGACTCGATGGGCAGGTCGCGGTTGCGGGCGCCGTTCGGTGTTCGGTCCGACAACGGGGAGTTGCTGTTCCTGGACATGAAGTCGCTGGACGAAGGCGGCGACGGCCCGCATGGCGTCATGTCCGGCACGACCGGTTCCGGTAAGTCCACCCTGGTGCGAACCGTGATCGAATCGCTGATGCTCAGCCACCCGCCCGAGGAGCTGCAGTTCGTGCTGGCCGACCTCAAGGGTGGATCGGCGGTCAAGCCGTTCGCCGGCGTGCCACACGTCTCCCGGATCATCACCGACCTGGAAGAAGACCAGGCTCTGATGGAGCGTTTCCTGGACGCCCTGTGGGGTGAGATCGCCCGCCGCAAGGCGATCTGCGACAGCGCCGGCGTCGACGACGCCAAGGAATACAACTCGGTGCGCAGCCGGATGCGGGCGCGCGGCCAGGACATGGCGCCGCTGCCGATGCTCGTCGTCGTCATCGACGAGTTCTACGAATGGTTCCGCATCATGCCGACGGCGGTCGACGTCCTCGACTCGATCGGCCGGCAGGGCCGCGCGTACTGGATCCACCTGATGATGGCGTCGCAGACCATCGAGAGCCGCGCCGAAAAGCTGATGGAGAACATGGGTTACCGGTTGGTGCTGAAGGCGCGTACCGCCGGTGCCGCGCAGGCGGCCGGCGTGCCGAACGCGGTCAACCTGCCCGCCCAGGCCGGTCTGGGTTACTTCCGCCGCAGCCTGGAGGACATCACCCGGTTCCAGGCCGAATTCCTGTGGCGGGATTACTTCCCGCGCGGGCTGACCGACGACGGGGACGAAGCGCCGGCGCTGGTGCACAGCATCGACTACGTCCGTCCGCAACTGTTCACCAACTCGTTCACCCCGCTGGAAGTCAGCGTCGGGGGACCCGAAGTCGCCGCGCCCGCCGTCCCCACCGACGGCGAGCCGCCGCTTCCGATCGAGGCAGCCGAGGACGACGACGCCGAAGGGATCAGGACGCCCAAGGTCGGTACCGTCATCATCGACCAGCTGCGCAAGATCGACTTCCAGCCGTACCGACTGTGGCAGCCGCCGCTGAGCCAGCCCATCGCCATCGACGAACTGGTCAACCGGTTCCTCGGTCGCCCCTGGCAGCAGGACTACGGCACCGCGCGGGACCTGGTCTTCCCGATCGGGATCATCGACCGTCCCTTCAAGCACGACCAGCCGCCGTGGACGGTCGACACGTCGGGACCCGGTGCCAACGTGCTGATCCTGGGCGCCGGTGGTTCGGGTAAGACGACCGCGCTGCAGACCCTGATCTGCTCCGCGGCGCTGACCCACACGCCCGAGCAGATCCAGTTCTACTGCCTGGCCTACAGCAGCACCGCGCTGACCACGGTCGCCCGCCTGCCTCACGTCGGTGAGGTGGCCGGCCCGACCGACCCATACGGGGTGCGCCGCACGGTGGCCGAACTGCTGGCCCTGGTGCGGGAGCGCAAGCGCAGCTTCCTCGAGTACGGGATCGCCTCGATGGAAGTGTTCCGGCGGCGCAAGTTCGGCAACGAGCCCGGACCGGTCCCCAACGACGGGTTCGGCGACGTCTACCTGGTGGTCGACAACTACCGGGCGCTGGCCGAGGACAACGAGGTGCTGATCGAGCAGGTCAACGTGATCATCAACCAGGGCCCCTCCTTCGGGGTGCACGTGGTGGTCACCGCCGACCGCGAATCGGAGCTGCGGCCGCCGGTGCGCAGCGGTTTCGGATCCCGGGTCGAGCTGCGGCTGGCCGCCGTGGAGGACGCCAAGCTGGTGCGTTCGCGATTCGCCAAGGACGTTCCGGTCAAGCCGGGTCGCGGCATGGTCGCGGTCAACTACGTCCGCCTCGACGCCGACCCGCAGTCCGGTCTGCACACGCTGGTGGCGCGGCCGGCGCTGGCCAGCACGCCGGACAACCGATTCGAGTCCGACAGCATCGTCGAAGCCGTCGGCCGCATCGCCAGCGGCCAGGCCCCGCCGGTGCGCCGACTGCCGGCGACGTTCGGCGTGGAGCAGCTACGGGAGCTGGCCGCCCGCGACACCCGCCAGGGCGTCGGTGCGGGCGGAATCGCCTGGGCCATCTCGGAATTGGATCTGTCGCCGGTGTATCTCAACTTCGCCGAGAACGCGCACCTGATGGTGACCGGCCGCCGCGAGTGTGGGCGCACCACGACGCTGGCCACCATCATGTCCGAGATCGGCCGGTTGTACGCGCCGGGAGCGACCAGCGCACCGCCGCCGGCGGCGGGGCAGCCCTCGGCCCAGGTATGGCTGGTCGACCCGCGCCGCCAGCTGCTGACCACGCTCGGCTCCGACTACGTGGAGAAATTCGCCTACAACCTCGATGGCGTGCAGGCGATGATGGGCGAACTGGCCGCGGTCCTGGCCGGCCGCGAGCCGCCGCCGGGATTGTCCGCCGAAGAGTTGCTGTCGCGCAACTGGTGGAGCGGACCGGAGATCTTCTTGATCGTCGACGACATCCAGCAGCTGCCGGCGGGCTTCGATTCGCCGCTGCACAAGGCCGCTCCCTGGGTGACCCGCGCCGCCGACGTCGGCCTGCACGTGATCGTCACGCGCACGTTCGGTGGCTGGTCTTCGGCCGGCAGCGACCCGATGTTGCGGGCCCTGGCCCAGGCGAACGCGCCGCTGCTGGTGATGGACGCCGACCCGGACGAGGGATTCATCCGCGGCAAGATGAAGGGTGGCCCGCTGCCCCGTGGTCGAGGCCTGCTGATGGCCGAGGACACCGGCGTGTTCGTTCAGGTCGCGGCGACCGAGCTGCGTAAGTAGCACCCAACAGGACGACGGCCGCTGCGCCGGGGCTGACCGGGACCACCGGGACTCAGCCCCAGCGCAGCGGCAACTCCTTGAGCGCGAAACTCTTTGACGGGTAGTTGATGACGGGGGAGTAGCCCTCGGGCAGTTCGAAATCCGGGATTTGGGTGAGCCATTCCGCGACGATCACCGTCAGCTCGATGCGCGCCAGGTGAGAGCCGAGGCAGCGGTGCGGTCCGCCGCCAAACCCCCAATGGCGGTGGACTTTTCCGTCCATGTTCAGCTCGTTGGTGGACATCGCGTCGCTGTCGTCGCGATTGACCGCGGCCATGCACAGCCGCACCGGTGTGCCGGGCGGCAGCGTCATGCCGCCGACCTCGACGAATTCGGTGGTGATCCGCGGTGCCACCGGCGCCGACGGCTCGAGCCGAACGATCTCCTCGATGAAAACCCTGGTCTGCTTGGGGTTGTCGCGTAGCTCCTTGCGCAGCTGCGGTCTGCGGGCTAATTCGAACAGCGAGAATCCGATAGCCGCGGTCACCGTGTCCAGACCCGCCAGGATCAGCAGGTGAGTCATGCCGAGCAGTTCGAGGTCGGTGAAGTCGCCCTTGCCGGTGATCACCTGGGACAGCATGTCCGACTTCGGGTTGCGCCGCCGCTGCGCGATGACGTCCGCGAGATACGTCAGCAACTGATCGGACTTCTCGATGTCGCTCTGTGTGATGAAGGGCTTGTCGCCGACGACGGCGTCCTTCCAATCGATGAGACGGTCACGATCCTCGACCGGCAGACCGTAGAGATCCAGAAACACCTGAAAGGGGTAGAGGTTGGCGAAATCCGCCATCACTTCGCACTCGTCCCGGCCGGCCAGCGCCGCGATCATCTCGCGGGCGTGGCGCTGCAGCACCGGACGCGACTTACTCAACGCGTGCGGGCTGAAGTACGGCTGCAGAATCTGGCGGTAGCGGGTGTGTTGCGGCGGATCGAAAGCCAGGGGCAGTACGG
Source organism: Mycobacterium arosiense ATCC BAA-1401 = DSM 45069 (assembly GCF_002086125.1). Taxonomy (GTDB): domain Bacteria; phylum Actinomycetota; class Actinomycetes; order Mycobacteriales; family Mycobacteriaceae; genus Mycobacterium; species Mycobacterium arosiense. Next base: position 1,586 of record NZ_MVHG01000057.1, on the reverse strand, counting down.
GCAAGGGGTGCCCGGGTGGCTGCAGGATGGTCGACGAGAAGACCTTGGTGTTGCGCAGCGCGGCGAGCACGTCCTCGCGGCGGGTTATGTAGTAGTGGCCGTTCATGAATACGACCGGTCCGGCGTCGCGTAGCGTCTTCCAACCCAGGCCCCGGTCCTCGGTCATCGGCAGCGTGGCGAAATCAAGCCGAGGCAGGTGGAACGACCCTTGCTGGCCTTCGCTCATGCGCTTCGCTCTCCGGTCGTTCGTCGTTGGTGAAATCGTCGGTGAAATGGCCCGACGCTGTTGCGCCGTTGTGCCGAATTCGTTGTTGGCAACACCTGGCGACACATCAATATTGCATCGGCGAATCAATATCGCATGCGGGGCAACGAAACACGGATCCGCCCGCCCGCGCTGGAGCGAGTTTGCGATGCGCGAAAGCCATCGGCGAACACCTTCGACACTGTACCGACCGACTAATCTGGGTACCGCACTGTGAAGCGCGTGCTCGTCTGATCGCGAAGACGGTTACGGCGGTGGCGCGCCAGCTAGGGAGGAAGCCTCATGAGGGTTCGTCTGGAACAGTCGAAATGTGTGGGCCACGCCCAGTGCTACGCCGTCGACCCCGACCTCTTCCCGATCGACGAGTCCGGCTATTCGATTCTCGAGGAGCACGAGGTCAGGCCGCAGGACGAGCAATCGACACGCGACGGCGTCGCGTCGTGCCCCGAAATGGCGCTGATTCTCGAAGAGGACTGAAGCGCCGACCGTCCAGGCGGGCGCCGTCGCCGGCCGGCGTTAAGCAAACGGCGAGTGAACAATTCATTGCCTTGTATGAACTGCCGCCGACCGGGAATGAACAGTGGCTGGCCATTGATCAACAGGTGCCTTTGCGTATCGGTGTTTGCTTCGTAACGAACTAATCTCAGTGCCGGGCGGCAGTTCGGGCACACGCGAGCTGTCGCTCGGTTGCTGAAAACGGGGGATAGGCCGAGGCCAGAAGGTGCATGACGTTCTTGACCGGATGTCCGAAACGTGCGGTGGCAGACCACCTTTGCCGGCACAGCCAATCGGTCAGTGCACATCGTCCGGCGTGGCTGACGGAGTTGCGGGCGGAACGCATCGCACAGCAAGCCCCCCGAACTCGGCGGCAAACCGGTGGCGTCGTCTACAGAGCCGTGACCACGGCCACCACTGATTCCTACGTGACAGCCGAGATCGCCTGCGTTCCCGGCCGACTGAGGAGGACACGGTGTTTGACTTCGCGGCGTTACCGCCCGAAATCAATTCCGGTCGCATATACGCGGGTCCGGGGTCGGGGCCGATGATGGCCGCCGCCGCCGCCTGGGACGAGATTGCGGCGGAATTGGGTGTAGCGGCCAGCGGCTACAACTCGGTGGTTACCGAGCTCACCAGCGGGCCATGGGTGGGCCCGGCATCGATGTCGATGGTCGCGGCGATCACCCCGTATGTGAGCTGGCTCAGTGCCATGGCCGCGCAGGCCGAGGAGACCGCCGGGCAGGGCAGGGCGGCGGCCGCGGCGTTTGAGGCGGCGTTCGCGATGACGGTGCCGCCGCCGGTGATCGCGGCCAATCGTGTGCTG
>NZ_MVHG01000056.1 GCF_002086125.1 Mycobacterium arosiense ATCC BAA-1401 = DSM 45069 | reverse complement strand
GACTAGAGCCAGGCCACCGGACCAGGGGGTCAAAATTCGGATGCCGCGCCGGGGTCAGTTTTCAGGCGCCGCCGACAACGTCATCGAGTGATGAGGCAGGCATAAGCACAGTGTGACGGCAACTGGTCGCCCGCGCTTTCACAAACGTGCCATCAATTGCGGGTCGGTTCGCGCATACACCGGCCGAGTGATATCGGCCGGTGACCCGCAGCCTGCCCGTCGGCCCTTACTGTGGCCCCCTGAACTTCGCAAAGCGCCTATAAGGTCAAAGATGTGACTTCGTCGCCGCATGCCCACAGCATCGGTAGTCTCGGCGTAGCGGCGCCGGCTGCGTCAAACGCTGATGCGCCTGCTCGCCTGGTGATTGGCTCCAACTACGCCGGCTATCTAGGGCCGGCTCTTGATATTGATGCGCATTCGACCGCGGTGGGCTGCTTAGCAGTCGGCTTGGACGTATTTTTCACATTCCGTGCCGGGGCCGTCGGGGAAGTCACCGCCCGCAGCATTTACGCCCGCGCTCGCCACGTGCACCAGTTGACCGCGGGTCAGGGCAGAATGCTGGTTTTGCTGCTCGAACCCACCTCGGCGTCGATCGTGAATAACCAGACCAACATGAAGCGCGTGATTGGGCCGTTCGGATTCGATCACCGCCGCGAACAGGAAGGCATCGCGGCATGCCAAGCCGATCGCGCCGACTTCGATGGTCTGTTTGCGGTCGCCGGCACGCCAACTTCGGGGCTTATCGATCCACGTATTGCACGCGTGCTGAGATCTATGCGCGTCGATCCGTGGGCTAACGCCGGCGCCGACACCACCGCCCAGGAGCACGGCCTATCTACCTCCTACTTCCTGCGGTTGTTTGCTCAACAGACCGGGACCAGCTTTCGTCGCTACAAGGTTTGGTCGCGCATGCTCCACGCCGCCCACGGATTTTCGGCCGGCAATGATCTGACCCGTTGCGCTGTCGACGCGGGCTTTGCGTCCCTATCGCACTTCAGCCGCGTGTTCCACTCAATGTTTGGATTGTCTGCCACCGCACTGCTGGGTGCGGGCGTACAAGGCGCCACAAAGTAACGGCAACGAGCCGCTTCAGTTCAGGCTTTGAGAGCACCTGCGAATCAAGTGGCCAACCACTACAAGGCCACGAACACGGCACCGGCGAGGCTGACCCACCCGCGTATCGGACGGCACGCAGTGATTAAAACATCTGCCCGGACCGCAGGAGATACATTCCGATCAGCTTTCTGTTTCACATCAACAGGAGGAGCCGATATGGCCCACGAAATGCCCAGCTCCGACAACTTCACCGGCCTGTCCCGCAAGGTCATGGAATACAGTGAGCGCTTCAACGCGATTGTGGCATCGTTCAAAAGAACCCGACGTCTCCAATGAACTGAGGGAGAAGCTCGAAGAAACTTGTACAAGGGCTACATAACCCAGTACGGCGGGGCCACGCACTGGGAGGCAACGCTGAGACACATTACCGAGCAAGGTAATCGGGTGATACTGGAACTCCTGGAGCGAAATACTTTCGACGGTTTCACGCACGTCGCCAATACGGTGACGGCATACGCGTTCAACGACGAGGGACGCGTCGAGACACTCGACGTCTACGTGATGAGCCTCAATCGATAGACAGCCATGCCTACTTCTTCGACGTAGACGCTGATCCGAACCGGAACTCGACCACGTCACCGTCGGCCATGACGTAGTCCTTGCCCTCCATGCGCACCTTGCCCGCCGCCTTGGCCGCCGCCATCGAGCCCGCGGCGATCAGGTCGTCGTAGGAGACGATCTCGGCTTTGATGAAGCCCTTTTCGAAGTCGGTGTGAATCACCCCGGCGGCCTTCGGTGCGGTGTCGCCCTGGTGAATCACCCACGCGCGCGCCTCTTTTGGTCCCGCCGTTAGGTAGGTCTGCAGCTTCAGGGTGTGAAAACCGGCCCGCGCCAACGCATCCAGTCCACGCTCGGTTTGCCCGATGGACTCCAGCAGCTCGGCGGCCGACTCGTCGTCGAGCTCTTGCAGTTCGGCCTCGATCTTCGCGTCGAGGAACACCGCGTCGGCGGGCGCGACCATCGCGGAGAGCTCGGCCTTGCGGGCATCGTCGGTCAGCACGGACTCGTCCGCGTTGAAGACATACAGAAACGGCTTGGTGGTCATCAGATTCAGCTCGCGCAGCAGTGACACGTCTGCGCCGGCAGCGAAGAGCGTCTTGCCCGAGTCCAGCACCGCCTCCGCGGCGACCGCGGCCTCGTGCACCGGCTTGCGCTCCTTGTTGTTGCGGGCTTCCTTCTCCAGCCGCGGGACGGCCTTCTCCAGGGTCTGCATGTCGGCCAGGATCAGCTCGGTCTCGATCACCTCGATGTCGGCGCGCGGATCGACCTTGCCGTCGACGTGCACCACGTCGTCGTCGGCGAACACCCGCACCACCTGGCAGATCGCGTCACACTCGCGGATGTTGGCCAAAAACTTGTTGCCCAGGCCGGCGCCCTCCGAGGCGCCCTTCACGATTCCGGCGATGTCGACGAACGTGACCGGCGCCGGGACGATCTTCTCGGAGCCGAACATCTCGGCCAGCTTGTCCAGCCGGGGATCGGGCAGCGGGACGACGCCCTCATTAGGCTCGATCGTCGCGAACGGATAGTTGGCGGCCACCACGTTGTTTCGGGTCAGCGCGTTGAACAAGGTCGACTTGCCGACGTTGGGCAACCCCACTATTCCCAGGCTCAGGCTCACGGGGAACCAAGTCTAGGGGTCTTGGCCGCGACGCGAGCCAAAGACCATTGGACACCGCCGATCCTGCACCCCGGTAGGGCACGCCCAGGATCCCTACGAGGCATTTACGGGCCTTTCGGCCCATTCCCGGTACGGTCTACATGTGTCAGCACAGCGGACGAGTTCGACGGTGGAGGATGGTCACCGTTCGATCCTGCCGAACATCCCAGGCGTCCCCTGGTACGCAGCCCTGCTTCTCGCCGTCACCGCGACCGCCGTCGGCTACGGAATCGACGCTGGTCACAAGGAACTGACCCACGTCTTCGCGGGCTTCTACATCGCCGGTTGCGTGGCGGCGGTGCTGGCGGTGCGCCAGGATGGCATCTTCACCACGATCATCCAGCCGCCCCTGATCCTGTTCGGCGCGGTACCGGGCGCCTACTGGCTGTTTCACGACGCCAAGGTCGGCCGCCTCAAGGACCTGCTGATCAACTGCGGCTATCCGTTGATCGAGCGCTTCCCGCTGATGCTGGGCACCGCGGGCGGTGTGCTGGCGATCGGACTGGCCCGCTGGTACTTCGGGAACGCTTACCAGACAAGAACATCGGCGGGCACCTCTGAAGACGCTTCGGATGCCGCCGGCGTCAACGTCAAGTCCTTCTTCAACGGCATCCTCGCCAAGGCGCAGTCGGTGCTGCAGTCCGATCCCGACGCCGACGACGCCGACGGCACCGCCGATGCGCGCCGCGGCCGCCGCTCGAGTTCGTCATCGAGGACGCGCCGCACGACCCACAGCACCCGTTCCATGCGTTCGGCCCGGAGCCGTTCACAGCATTCCCGCGAGCCGTTGGGCGAGGGGGCCGAACCCGCCGGGCGGCCCGAACGCCCGAGGCGCAGCACCCGCCGCAGCGCCGCGTCGGCCCGCGACTATGACGCCGCCGAGCCGCCCCGGCGTCCCCGCCGCCGGCCCAGGCCGGACGCCGACCCCGATCCGCGTGGCCAATCGCCCCGGGAACCTCGTCGGGAACCGCGCACCCGGCGCACCCCCTACGAACGGCCCACCCGGCGGAGCAGCCGGTTCGACGGCTTCGAGCCCTACGGGGACAGGTACGAGCCGCCGAGCGGCCCAACTTTCGGGGGCCGGCGTGAGAACCGCTACGACAGCCCCGAGCCTTACGAGCCGCCGTATGAACCGAGGCGCCGCCGGCCCCCGTCAACCGGCTCCAATGGGACCCATCACCCCATCTCACAGGTCCGCTACCGGGGCGCCGGTTCCCAAGAACCGCCCCGGGAGCCGGACACCGAGCGCCGCAGCCGCTCGCGGACGTCCGGCCGGTCGCCTGGGCCCTCGCCGGCGGAATCGTGGGAATACGACGTCTAGCGGCTCAGCGCACTGACCGGATCTCCCGCGGCAGGGCGAACACCAGGGTCTCCTGCGCGGTCGTGACCGGCTGCACAATGTCAAACCCGCATTCGGCCAGCCGCGCCAGCACGCCCTGAACCAGGACCTCGGGAACCGATGCCCCGGAGGTGACGCCCACCGTGGTGACGCCTTCCAGCCATGCCGGGTCGATGTCGTCGGCCCAGTCCACCAGGTGTGCGGCCGCGGCCCCGCCGCCCAGCGCGACCTCGACCAGCCGCACCGAGTTCGAGGAATTGCGGGACCCGACGACGATCACCAGCTCGCATTCCGGTGCCATCGCCTTAACCGCGACCTGCCGGTTCTGGGTCGCGTAGCAGATGTCGTCGCTGGGCGGATCCTGCAGCTTGGGGAACCGTTGCCGCAGCCGCTCGACGATGTCCATGGTCTCGTCCACCGACAGCGTGGTCTGCGACAGCCACACCACCTTGTTCTCGTCGCGCACCGTCACGTGGTCCACGGCGGCGACACCGTCGACCAGCTGCACGTGATCGGGCGCCTCACCGGCGGTCCCGACGACCTCTTCGTGGCCCTCGTGGCCGATCAGCAGGATGTCGTAGTCGTTGCGCGCGAAACGCCTGGCCTCGTTGTGCACCTTGGTCACCAGGGGGCACGTGGCGTCGATGGTGTGCAGGTTGCGGTCGGCGGCCGCGGCGTGCACCGTGGGCGCCACGCCATGGGCGGAAAACACCACGATCGCCCCCTCGGGAACCTCGTCGGTTTCCTCGACGAACACCGCGCCGGCCTTTTCCAGGGTGGTGACCACGTGGCGGTTGTGCACGATCTCATGACGCACGTAAACCGGTGGCCCGTGCTTTTCCAGCGCGCGTTCGACGGTCTCCACGGCCCGGTCGACGCCCGCGCAGTAACCACGCGGTTCGGCCAACAGCACTCGCTTGGGGACCGGGTCGCCGGCTACCGTGCGCGCCGGTCCTCCCACAAGGCCGGGAATCCCCATGTCGATAGTCGGCGGCATGTCGTCCAGGGTACTTACCGCGGACACGGGCTTGCCAGCTCGCGCCGGTGGGCTTGGAGTTAGCCGCCGCTTAGGGCAATCTTGGACCCATGGGCACTGCACCGTATGGAGTTCGGCTGCTGGTCGGCGCGGCGACAGTCGCGGTGGAAGAGACCATCAGGCTGCCGAAAACCATCCTGATGTACCCGATGACACTGGCCAGTCAGGCCGCGCACATCGTCATGCGCTTGCAGCAGAACCTCGCCGAGCTGGCCATCAAGGGCGACAGCACCCTCGAATCGATCTTCCCGCCCAAGGACGAGAAGCCGGAATGGGCGACCTTCGACGAGGATCTCGATGACGCGGTCGACGGCGCGTACGGCGGGCTTCCGGACGGCGGCGAGGGCGAGCGCAGGGCCGAGGGCCGGTTCGCGCTGTACTCGGTGGCCGACGCCCACGAGGACGCGGGCGCGCTGACCCGGCCCAACCGGCAATCGAAGAAGCCGGCGGCCGGCGCGACGGTTCCGCAACCGGAAGTGGTCACCGAGTTGGATTACGCGTCGCTGACGCTGGCGCAACTGCGGGCGCGTCTGCAGTCGCTGAGCGTGGACGAGCTCGAAGCCCTGCTGGCCTACGAGCAGGCCACCAAGGGCCGTGCACCGTTCCAGACGCTGATCGCCAACAGGATCACCCGCGCGAACGCGAAGTGACCCCGGCCGTTACCTCCGAACCGAACTCCGCCGAAAACCCTTTCCCGGTGCGTGCGGTGGCCATCCGGGTCGCGGGCTGGATCGACAAGCTGGGCACCGTCTGGGTCGAGGGTCAGCTGGCCCAGATTTCGATGCGGCAGGATTCCAAAACCGTGTTCATGGTGTTGCGTGACCCGGCGGCCGACATGTCGCTGACCGTGACCTGCCCGCGCGATCTGGTGCTCAGCGCGCCGGTGCAGCTGGCCGAGGGCACGCAGGTGGTGGTGCGCGGCAAACCGTCGTTTTACAAGGGACGGGGCACATTCTCGTTGCGCCTGTCCGAGATTCGCGCCGTCGGGGTGGGCGAGCTGTTGGCCCGCATCGATCGGCTGCGTCGGCTGCTGGATGCCGAAGGCCTCTTCGATCCTCGGCTCAAGCGACCGATCCCCTTCTTGCCCAACATGATTGGACTGATCACCGGCCGGGCCAGCGCCGCCGAACGCGACGTGACCACCGTGGCGGCCGCACGCTGGCCCGGCGTGCGGTTCGCGGTGCGCAACACCGCCGTGCAGGGACCCAACGCGGTCGCCCAGATCCTCGGGGCGCTGGGCGAACTCGACCGCGACGCGGAGGTCGACGTCATCGTCATCGCCCGCGGCGGCGGCAGCGTGGAGGACCTGCTGCCGTTCTCCGACGAGACGCTGTGCCGTGCCATCGCGGCCTGCCGCACGCCGGTGGTCAGTGCGGTCGGCCACGAACCCGACAACCCGCTGTGCGACCTGGTCGCCGATCTGCGCGCGGCCACCCCCACCGACGCGGCCAAGAAGGTGGTGCCCGACACCGCCGCCGAGCAGCGGCTGCTCGACGAGCTGCGGCGGCGCAGCGCCCAGGCGTTGCGCAACTGGGTGACCCGCGAGCAACGCGCGCTGGCCCAAATCCGCAGTCGCCCGGTGCTGGCCGAGCCGCTGGCGGCCTTGACGGCCCGCGCCGAGGAGGTGCACCGCGCGCGGTCGGCGATGCGCCGCGACATCACCCGCCTGGCCGCCACCGAGACCGAGCGGGTCGGCCACCTGCGCGCGCGGCTGGCGACGTTGGGGCCGGCGGCCACGCTGGCCCGCGGTTACGCCATCGTACAAACCACCGTTCAGGCCATGGGGACGACGAACCAGGTGCTCCGGTCGGCCGACGACGCGCCGGCGGGCACCCGGCTGCGGGTGCGGGTGGCCGACGGCGCCGTGGCCGCGGTGAGCGAGGGACGGTCCAATGGCGCGTAACGACGACGGCGGGGACGACTCCGCCGTCCTGCAGGAGGACGAATCCATTACACCTATTAGTCATTTGGCGTATGAAGCCTGCCGGGACGAACTCATCGAAGTGGTGCGGGTGCTCGAACAGGGCGGCTTGGACCTGGATGAATCGCTGAAGTTGTGGGAAAGGGGAGAACAGCTGGCCAAACGGTGCGAAGAGCACTTAGCTGGCGCCCGCAAGAGAATCGAGGATGCGCTCGCGGCGGGCGAGGCAGAGGATGCCTGAATTCGGCTATATCGGCGGGCTTGGTTGAAAGCGTTTCTCCGAACTGGAACACGTTTCAGTTATGCTTTCGGCCATGGGTGATCCATCGCTGACGGCCGAGCTCGGCCGCGTCCTGGTCACCGGGGGTTCCGGATTCGTCGGCGCCAACCTGGTGTCCACCTTGCTCGAGCGCGGACATTTCGTCCGTTCGTTCGACCGTGCGCCCTCGCCGCTGCCCGCGCATCCCCAGCTGGAGATGCTGCAGGGCGACATCACCGACACGGCCGTGTGCGCCCACGCGGTCGACGGCATCGACACCGTCTTCCACACGGCCGCGATCATCGACCTGATGGGCGGGGCGTCGGTGACCGACGAGTACCGGCAGCGCAGCTTCGGGGTCAACGTCGGGGGCACCGAAAACCTGGTCCGCGCCGCGCAGGCCGCCGGGGCGAAGCGCTTCGTCTACACCTCGTCGAACAGCGTCGTCATGGGCGGTCAGAACATCGCAGGCGGCGACGAGGCGCTGCCCTACACCGACCGGTTCAACGACCTCTACACCGAGACCAAGGTGCTCGCAGAGCGATTCGTCTTGAGGCAGAACGGTGTCGACGGACTGTTGACGTGTGCGATTCGCCCCAGCGGCATCTGGGGCCGGGGCGACCAGACGATGTTTCGCAAGCTGTTCGAAAGCGTGATCGCCGGCCACGTCAAGGTGCTGATCGGCCGCAAATCGGCCCGGTTGGATAACTCTTACGTGCACAACCTGATTCACGGTTTCATCCTGGCCGCCGAACACCTGACGCCCGGCGGCACCGCGCCGGGCCAGGCATACTTCATCAACGACGCCGAGCCCATCAACATGTTCGAGTTCGCCAGGCCGGTGGTCGAGGCGTGCGGGGAGAAGTGGCCGCGGGTCAGGGTGAACGGGCCCGTCGTGCGCGCGGCGATGACCAGTTGGCAGCGGTTGCATTTCCGATTCGGGATACCGGCGCCGCTGCTCGAGCCGCTCGCCGTCGAACGGTTGTATCTGGACAATTTCTTTTCGATCGCCAAGGCGTCGCGCGACCTCGGTTACCAGCCCCTGTTCAACACCGAACGGGCGCTGTCGGAATGCCTGCCGTACTACGTCGAGATGTTCGACCAGATGAAGCGACAAGCGTTGGCGGGCAAAGCGTCCGCCTAGCGAAAGCTCACCATCTCGCTGCCCCAGGCCGCGCGGATGTCGGCGTCGATGTCCTGCGCGACGGTGTCGGTGCGGCCGATGATCAAGCAGGAACGGTCGGTCTGCGCATAGGGCGTCCATTCCGGCGCGCCTGCGGGACCCGCGGGTGTGGCGTGCGCGGCGAAGTTGATCCAGCGGGTGCGCACCCTCTTGGACACCGCCTTGGCGGCCTTGGTGCCGCCCAACTTCAGCGTGGGATCCATGGGTGCGCCGAGATTGCCCCAGACGAACGGCAATTCGGTGGCATGAGCGGCCCCGACCATCAACAACTTCAACAACGGGGTAGCGTAATCGAACCGGTACAGATACACCGGCGCCACGCGAGCGTGCCCCTCGGCCAGCCACACCGACGGCATCCGGAAACCGACGTCGGTCGCGATGCTCAAAGTCCTTGCCCTGCGCCGCAATCGCGAATACGCGGAGCCGATCTCCTCCTCGGTGGGCAACTGCAGGTCGGGTTGTTCGGCGGCGATCTGGTTGAACATCGACGTGATCGCGCTCGGGGTGATCGGCATCAGCGGCGAACGCATCAACCGGAAGAGCGCCGCCTCGTGCTTGTTGGTGCCGATGATCAACGGAACCGGGTGTGAGCGGCCCTGTTGGGCAAGCTTGACCGGATAGTCGCTCAGCACATCGCCGTCGACGATCGGGACGAACGCCAGCGTTCCCGGGTTGCGCACCGGCACTTCGTCGAACACCTGTTGCGTCGCGGTCAGGATCTGCGCCATCGGGATGTCGATGAGCCGCCGGGATTCCGCCGGGGTGACTCCTAGCCGGTCGAGGAACGCCCGGGCCACCCGGCCGGCACGCTCGCGGTCGTAGACCGAAGTGGCCGGCGAGCTTTGCGCGATCGCCCCGGCGAACAGACCCTCGGCCGCCGGGCTGGCCAGCAGGGTGGTGACCATCCCGGCCCCGGCGGACTCGCCGAACAGCGTGACCCGCCGCGGATCACCGCCGAAGGCGGCGATGTTGTCGCGCACCCACTGCAGCGCCGCCAGCGCGTCGCGCAGCCCGACGTTCGAGTCGGAATGCCGACCACGGGAATCGAACGACGACAGGTCGAGAAAGCCGAGCACCCCGAGCCGGTAGTTGACGGTCACCACGATGACGTCGCCGTGGCTGACCAGCCTGCGGCCGTCATAGAGGGTCTGGCTGCTCGATCCCAGGACGTAGGCGCCGCCGTGCAGCCAGACCATCACCGGTTTGGCGTCGCCGGGGCGGGTGTCGCAAGACGCCCAGACGTTGAGCCGCAAGCAGTCTTCGCCCTGTGGCGCGCCCAGATCCAGCGGCATGTTGGGAAAAACCGGTTGCGGGCAGGCCGGGCCGAACGCGGTGGCGTCGGCGACCTCGGTGCACCGCGCGGGCGGCTGGGGCGCGCGGAAACGCAGCTCGCCCACCGGCGCGGCCGCGTACCGAACGCCCTTCCACGCCCTGACACCGTTCTCTTCGATGCCCCGGACCGGGCCGTAGCTGGTCTCGACCACCAGGTCGTCGTTAGCCATGCGCGTGCGAAATCTCCTGAAACGATCCTAGAAAAGGCGTTGCGTGAGGAATTCGACCACTCTCTTGCGGGCCTCGTAGGCGGGGTGGCCGTCGAGTTCGCGAACCTCGTCGGTGAGCACCGAGTGCGCCATCTTGCCGAAACCGTGCTGATTGCCGGGGCCCGAATCGATGTCGATCACCTCGAAGGCGTCGCCCAGGCGCTGCTTGAGCGTCACGAACCGCTCGCCGGGCGACATCTTGTCCTCGCTGAACCGCAATCCCATGGCGCACAGGCCGTCGTTGGCGCACCGGTCGGCCACGGTGGCCAGCTCGGCTTCGCTCAGGCCGGGGTCGCTGCGCCGCGCCGCGCCCAGCGGGAATGGGACCGACGGTTGCGACAGCACCGGCGCCAGCACGCTGTCGTCGACCGCGGCGGCCAGCGCGAACCCACCGGTGAAGCACTGGCCGATCACCCCGACGCCCTTGCCCGGCGTCGATGCGTTCAGGTCACGGGCCAGCTCGCGCAGGAACGAGGCCACCGGCCGCTGCTTGTTCAACGCGAGCGCCGCGAATTCCCTTGCCACACAGGCCCGCCCGATGGTACCGAGGAGGTAACTTGCCGTCTTCGCCTTGCCCGGCTGCCCGAACAACGACGGCATGGCGACGGTGAAGCCGTTGTCCACCAGGTGATTACCCAGGGCGAGCACGCCGGGATGGATCCCGGGAATCTCGGGAATCAGCACCACCCCGGGTCCGCTGCCCTTGCGGTAGACGTCATGGGTGTAGCCGCCGCCGCTGAACGGTGCCGCCGACCATCCGGTCAGATCGGCCTCTGGTGCAGTCACGTCGATGCCATCCCATCCCTCTGCTTGCGCGGTGAGCTAGCGGCTTGGCAAAGGCGGTTGCGATTGCGTCGCCGACGCCAGCGTACGAAACTGATCGGTGGTTCCGGCGCCGGTTATCGCAATTTGGGTGGCGCCGCCCGGACCGCTGAGCCGGGTCGTCCATATCGGCTCGGCGTCCGCGCCGGTCTGACCGGAGCCCTGATAGACCACCCACCCGGTCCCGCCGACGTCGACGGTCCCCGTCGGGTAGGCCGACGGGTGAATCGAACCGATCAGCTTGTCCTCGTCGGCGTTGCTCTGGGTCAGGCTCAGGTACATCCCGGTCGGGGTGAGGTAGCCGACCACCGAAACGGGCGCGTTCACCCGTTGACCGCTCGCGGGGTCGGTCCGGCCGCCCTGGATCCCGCCGCGGTGGCCGGAGTTGGCCTGCCAGCCGGTGGGCAACTGGGGCTGGCGGATGGGAAAGCCGAGCGCAGAGGCGTCCGCACGCAGGGCCGCACCCGCGTCATAGGAAGGGACGGGGCCCTGGTGGTGGCCGAACTGGACCGAGCACATCCCGAGCATGCCGGCGAGCGCGATGCACGCGATGACCAGCGGTATCAGGGACCAGAACATGTCCCGGCCGTCCTGCAACAGCCGGGGTTTGGCCGGCCGGGGCGCCGGTCCGGCTTGCCCAGACGGCGCGCCGGCCACATTCCCATCGAGCTGGGCATTCGGCGGCGGCTCCTCCGTCATCCCCCAAGTATCCCAGTTCCAGCGCAGCGATCCGCTTCTGGGACAATCGGCAACCATGACAGTTGAGGGCGACCACCCGGCCGCCACCACCGGCCGGGCCCCCGCGCAGGGGCGGCCGCGGGGTGAGGCACCAGACCGCAACCTGGCTTTGGAACTGGTACGCGTCACCGAGGCCGGGGCCATGGCCGCAGGTCGCTGGGTCGGCCGCGGCGACAAAGAGGGCGGCGACGGAGCGGCCGTCGATGCGATGCGCGAGCTGGTCAACACGGTGTCGATGCGCGGCGTCGTCGTCATCGGCGAGGGCGAAAAGGATCACGCGCCGATGCTCTACAACGGCGAGGAGGTCGGCAATGGCGACGGCGCGGAGTGTGACTTCGCCGTCGACCCCATCGACGGCACCACGCTGATGAGCAAGGGCATGCCCAACGCCATCTCCGTGTTGGCGGTGGCCGACCGCGGCGCCATGTTCGACCCGTCGGCGGTGTTCTACATGAACAAGATCGCCGTCGGGCCCGAGGCCGCGCACGTGCTCGACATCACCGCGCCGATCGCCGAGAACATCAAGGCCGTCGCCCAGGTCAAGGCGTTGTCGGTGCGCGACATGACCGTGTGCATCCTGGACCGGCCGCGGCACGCCGAACTGATCCACGAAGTCCGGGCGACCGGAGCCCGCATCCGGCTGATCACCGACGGTGACGTGGCCGGCGCGATCTCGGCCTGCCGGCCGCATTCGGGCACCGACATGCTGGCCGGGATCGGCGGCACGCCGGAAGGCATCATCGCCGCCGCCGCCATCCGGTGCATGGGCGGCGCGATCCAGGCGCAGCTGGCTCCCACCGACGATGACGAACGCCAGAAAGCCATCGACGCCGGCTACGACCTCGACCAGGTGCTGACCACCGAGGACCTGGTGTCCGGGGAGAACGTATTCTTCTGCGCCACCGGCGTTACCAGCGGCGACCTGCTCAAGGGCGTGCAGTACTACCCCGGCGGGTGCACCACCCAGTCGATCGTCATGCGGTCGAAGTCGGGCACCGTCCGGATGATCGAGGCCTACCACCGACTTTCGAAGCTCAACGAGTACTCCGCCATCGACTTCACCGGCGATAGCTCCGCCGCCTATCCCCTGCCCTGACCACCGATCGACGAACGAGGAAGACCATCTATGGCCGCGAACAGCCCTGATGACACCGAGTACCGCATCGAGCACGACACCATGGGCGAGGTCCGCGTACCCGCAAAAGCGTTGTGGCGCGCGCAAACTCAGCGTGCGGTCGAGAACTTTCCGATCTCGGGCCGCGGACTGGAGCGCACCCAGATCCGCGCTCTGGGCCTGCTGAAGGGCGCCTGCGCGCAGGTCAACAAGGACTTGGGTTTGCTGGCGCCGGAAAAGGCCGACGCGATCATCGCCGCCGCGGGCGAGATCGCCGACGGCCGGCACGACGACCAGTTCCCCATCGATGTGTTCCAGACCGGTTCGGGCACCAGCTCCAACATGAACACCAACGAGGTGATCGCGTCCATCGCGGCCGCCAACGGTGTGACGGTGCATCCCAACGACGACGTCAACATGTCGCAGTCGTCGAACGACACCTTCCCCACCGCCACCCACATCGCGGCCACCGAAGCCGCTGTGCGCCATCTTATTCCGGCGCTCGAGGTGCTGCATGACGCCCTGGCCGGCAAGGCCCGCGAGTGGCACACCGTGGTCAAGTCGGGCCGCACCCACCTGATGGACGCCGTCCCGGTGACCCTCGGCCAGGAATTCAGCGGCTACGCCCGCCAGATCGAGGCGGGCATCGAGCGGGTGCGCGCGACGCTGCCCCGGCTCGGTGAGCTGGCCATCGGCGGCACCGCGGTCGGTACCGGCCTGAACGCTCCCGACGGCTTCGGCGCCAAGGTGGTCGAGGCGTTGGTCGCCTCCACCGGCCTGAGCGAATTACGCACGGCGGCAAACTCGTTCGAGGCCCAGGCGGCGCGCGACGGGCTGGTCGAGGCGTCCGGTGCGCTGCGCACCATCGCGGTGTCGCTGACCAAGATCGCCAACGATGTCCGCTGGATGGGGTCGGGCCCGCTGACCGGACTGGCCGAGATTGCGCTGCCCGACCTGCAGCCGGGCAGCTCGATCATGCCGGGCAAGGTCAATCCCGTTCTGCCAGAAGCGGTTACCCAGGTCGCCGCGCAGGTGATCGGGAATGACGCCGCGGTGGCCGTCGGTGGCTTGTCCGGTGCCTTCGAGCTCAACGTCTACATCCCGATGATGGCCCGCAACATCCTGGAGTCCTTCAAGCTGCTGACCAATGTGTCGAAGCTGTTTGCCGAGCGTTGCATCGTCGGCCTGGCGGCAAACGTGGAGCACCTGCGCGAGCTGGCCGAGTCGTCGCCGTCCATCGTGACGCCGCTGAACTCAGCGATCGGCTACGAGGAGGCTGCCGCGGTGGCCAAGCAGGCGCTCAAGGAGCGCAAGACGATTCGCCAAACGGTGATCGATCGCGGCCTGATCGGCGAGAAACTGCCGATCGAGGAACTCGACCGGCGGCTCGACGTGCTGGCGATGGCCAAGGTCAAACCCGAAGACTGAGCCGCCCGTCATCCCGGCGGTGATCGACGAGAGTAAGGGTGGTTTTGCATGACGGCTCCTCCCGGTGGCCCCTACGGCCAGGGACCCTACGGAAGCAACCCGTATGGGCAGGACCCGAATTGGGGCGGGCAGCCGCCCGCCGGCGGTCCGGGGCCATACCCGCAGGGCGGTCCCGGCCCTTACCCGCAGGGTGGTCCGGGGCCCTATCCGCCGGGCGGTCCCTACGGCTACCCACCGGGTGGTCCGTACCCGTATGCGCCGGGTGGCCCCGCCTACCCGAACCAGCCGTATCCCCAATCCGGACAGCAGTTTCCGCCGGGTGGGCCGAGCGGCCCGTATCCCCCGGGGCCGCCGGGTGGGTCTGGGTCCAAGCTGCCCTGGTTGATCGTCGGCGGTCTGGTCGTGCTGGCGGTGGTCGCGCTCGTCGCGACGCTGCTGGTGATGCGGGGTGGTCATGGCAACAAGCCGGCCGCCGCGCCGTCGACCACGAGCACCTCGGTTTCCCAGCCGAAGAATTCCGCGCAGAACGCGACGGATTGCACCCCGAACGTGTCCGGCGGTGAGATGCCCCGGACCGACTCGATCGCCGCCGGCAAGCTCTCGTTCCCGGCCAGCGCGGCGCCGGGCGGGTGGACGGTGTTCTCCGACGACCAGGGCCCGAACCTGATCGGCGGGCTGGGTGTTGCCCAAGACGTGCCCGGGGCCAATCAATGGATGATGACGGCCGAGGTAGGCGTCACCAATTTCGTTGCCAGCATGGACCTTACGGCGCAGGCCACCAAGTTGATGCAATGCATCGTCGCCGGGCCCGGCTACGCCAACGCCCAGCCGACGCTGGGACCGATTAAGTCGTCGCCGATCACCGTCGACGGCACCAAGGCGGTCCGCGTCGACGCCGACGTCACGATCGCCGATCCCAGCCGCAACGTGAAGGGCGACTCCGTCACCATCATCGCCGTCGACACCAAGCCGGTCACCGTGTTCATCGGCAGCACGCCCATCGGTGACGCCGCGTCTGCGGACCTGGTCGCGAAGATCATTGCCGCGCTGAAGGTTTCGAAGTCCTGACGGGTGGCGGCTAGCTAGCCGGGCCCGTCGGCGCCGAGACCAGGGTGGCCTCCGATCGGCCGCGCAGGACCGTGGAATAACACTCGGCCCACTGCGCGCGCTCGGCCTCCCCCGCGGCATCGATGGCGCCCGCCGAGCACAGGATCCGCCGGTCGGAGGTTTTGGCGAGGTCGGCCAGTCGCGCGGCCTCGTTGACGGCGTCCCCGATCACGGTGTACTCGTACCGGTTCTCGGCGCCGATATTGCCGGCGAACACCCGCCCCGCCGAAACGCCGATGCCGAAATCGACCGGTAGCCGCCGCAGTTGGGAGCCGAGGGAACGAGCGGTCGCCAACGCCGACGACGCCGGTTCGCTGGTCGGCAACGGCACGCCGAAGACGGCCAGCGCGGCGTCGCCGGCGAACTTGTTGACCAGACCGTGGTGTTCGTCGACGGCGTGCACCACGATGCGGAAGAAGTCGTTGAGCACCTCGGCGACCTCCTGCGGGGGGCGGCTTTCCGCGAGCTGGGTGGAGCCCACCAGGTCGATGAAAAGCACCGCCGCTTCGACGACGTCGCCCGACAAAGTTGCCCCCTCGTTGAGGGCGCGTTGTGCGACATCGGCGCCGACATGGCGCCCGAACAGGTCACGCAGCCGGTCCCGCTCGGCGAGCCCGGCCACCATCCGGTTGAATCCTGTCTGCAAACGCCCGATTTGGGAACGTTCGTAGACGCCGACGTAGGTTTCCATGCGGCCATGCTCGATTTCTGCCATCGCGTCGACGACCTCGCCGACCGGATCCGAGATGGACCGCGAGGTCAAGATCATCGTCGGCAGCCCCAGCACCAGCGCCGCCAGCGACACCACCAGAATGGGCACGTCCAGCGACGCGGACTTCTCGATCAGCCACCCGTATGAGCGCAACACGACCAGCGTCGCGATCACGGCGATGGGGAACGCGCTACACAAAAACCACAGCAGGACCAGCCGGGCGTACACGCCCGGCACCGTCAGCCGCGGCTCGGCGCCCAGCGTGGCGGCGCGCATGATGGGCCGCAGGGTGCGTTGCGCGAGCAGCATGCCGGTGCCGGCGGCCGCCGACCCGCCGAGCAGCACGCCGAGCGCGATGGGCAGCAGGGACCGCGGTCCGCCAGTCAGATTCAGCAGGATGAAGATCCCGCCGGTCAACGCCCAGGAGGTCACCAGGATGGCCGACTGACGACCGGCCAGCTTCATCACGGCTTCGCGTTGTTGCGGGGTGGGTTCGGCGCCCGCGACATACCAGCGCACGGTGGGAGCCAGGCTCACGGCGCCGGCCACCGCGACACTGACGATGCCGAGCACGATGAGCAGCACCACCGGCGCCGTGTTCTGCCGCGCGAAGTCCGCGTTTGCGCCGACGGAAGTGTGGCCCCGCAACGGAATCAGGATGGCGGCCGCTTCGACGACGGCCAATGCGTAGGACAGGCTGAGATCGAACCCGTATTGAAACAGCCATCTTCGAAAAGACTTTCGCTGTCCGGTGCCCCGGTGCTGCGCCGTTTTGCGGAATTGTTGCGGAAGCCGATCCCGGAGCCAGCCCACGGTGATCACGCTACAAACGTAGTCGCGTGCGCCCCGAAATGTGTGTTACGCACCGTTGTTCGGACCGCCGGAGTTCTGCCCGGGGATGTCGGTGATCGGAAAGTTGGGCATCGGTCTGGGCGAGGGCGTGTTGGGCAGCGTGGGGATGTCGGCGGGCGGGATGTCGTGCAGAGCGTTAACCGGTGGACCGTTTTCCCGGCCGCCGTAACTGCTGCCGGGCCCTCGTTGTCCCAGCAGATCGCTGACCGTGACCATCCGGTAGCCGTTGGCCCTGAGTACCGGGATGAACTGATACACCAGGTCGACGGTGCTCGAGTAGGTGTTGTGCAGCAACACTACCGAGCCGGGCTTGATGTAGGTCATCAGCATGTAGCGGGTGGCGGCTGTGTTCGAGTCGTTTGCCCAGTCGAAAGGGATGACATCCCAGAGGATTTCGGCGAGCCCGAATCGGCCGGCGGTCTGGCGCACCACCGGGTCGGACAACCCGCCCGCGGGGCGATACAGGGTCGGGGTGCGCCCGGTCGCGGCGGTGATCGCGTCGTTGGCCTTGGTGAACTGGGCGGCGATGTCCTCGCGCGGGATCGTGGTCATGTTGGGGTGTTCCCAGGTGTGGCTGCCGATCTCCATCCCGGCGTCGGCGATGCGCTTGGCCCCGGACGGGTTGGCGGCCACCTTGTTGCCGATCAGGAAGAACGTCGCCTTGGCGTCGTTGTCCCTCAGGATCTGCAGCAGCCGCTCATCGAACGGTCCCGGCCCGTCGTCGAAGGTCAGGGCAACGCATTTGACCACCGAGCAGCTGAGGTCGTCGGCGCGCGTCACGTGACCCGTGAGCCCGCCGATCACCAGCACCGCGACCGCAGCCGCGACACCGACCACCGTGCGCCAGTAGCGCCAGGTCTGGGTGTCGGGTCGTTTCGCCACCGTGGAAGCTTATCGAAGGCGGGCCTGCCCGAGATCGAGCGCGCTGGTCAGGCGCTTACTGCGGGCCGGCGATCTCCTCCAGCATCTCGGTGACCAGCGCGGCGATCGGCGATCGCTCGCTGCGCAGCAGCGTGATGTGCGCGAACAACGGATGGCCTTTGAGCTTCTCGATCACCGCGGCGACCCCGTCGTGGCGGCCCACCCGCAGGTTGTCACGCTGGGCGATGTCGTGCGTCAGCACCACCCGCGATCCGGCGCCCAGCCGCGACAGCACCGTCAGCAGGACATTGCGCTCCAGCGATTGCGCCTCGTCGACGATGACGAACGAGTCGTGCAGCGAGCGGCCGCGGATGTGGGTCAGCGGGAGCACCTCGAGCATGCCGCGGGACAGCACTTCCTCCAGCACGGCCGGGCTGGCCAAACCCTCGAGGGTGTCGAAGACGGCCTGGGCCCACGGACCCATCTTTTCGCTCTCGCTGCCGGGCAGATAACCCAGCTCCTGGCCACCGACGGCGTAGAGCGGCCGGAACACCACCACCTTGCGCTGGGTCCGGCGCTCCAGCACCGCCTCCAGGCCGGCGCACAGCGCGAGCGCCGACTTGCCGGTGCCGGCCTTGCCGCCCAGCGACACGATGCCCACCGACTCGTCGAGCAGCAGGTCGAGCGCCACCCGCTGTTCGGCGGAACGCCCGCGCAGCCCGAACACCTCCCGGTCGCCGCGAACCAGCTGGACGCGTTTGTCGGCGTTGACCCGGCCCAGCGCATGAGAGCTGCCGCCGAGCAGCCGAACCCCGGTGTGGCAGGGCAGGTCTCGCGCTTCCGCGAGATCGATCTCGCCGTCGCTGAACAGCGCGTCGATGTCCTCGGCGGCGGTCTCGATCTCGCGCATGCCCGACCAGCCGGAGGCCACCACGTCTTGGGCGTGGTACTCGTCGGCGGCCAGGCCCACCGCGGCGGCCTTGACCCGAAGCGGAATGTCCTTGCTGACCAACGTAACTCGCTTGCCTTCGGCGGCCAGGTTGGCGGCGCAGCTGAGGATGCGGGAGTCGTTGTTGTCGCTGCGGAAGCCCGCCGGCAGCACCGCCGGGTCCGTGTGGTTGAGCTCGACGTGCAACGAACCGCCTTGTGTCCCAACGGGAATAGGCTGATCGAGCCGTCCGTGCAGGAGACGAAGATCATCGAACAGTCGCAACGCTTGGCGCGCGAACCAGCCCAGCTCGTGATGGTGGCGTTTGGCCTCCAGTTCGCTGATCACCACCAGTGGAACAACCACCTCGTGTTCGGCGAACCGGCTGCACGCCCAGGGGTCGGACAGCAGCACGGAAGTGTCGATCACGTAGGTCCGGATTTCGGTCACGTAGCGCTCCTCGAGCGGGATGAGCCCCCGCGGACCCGCGCGGGCATTTCGAAGGGAACCGCAGCACCAGGACCGGGGCCGGTCCTTCCGTTGTGGTGACCGGAGGTGCCGCCCTGGCAGCAGAGCTTGACGCTGACCATCGAGAACGACGCTACTCCCGTGGCCGTGTGCCCGCTGTGCAGGCGCGCCGGACGTGGCGGCGCCCGACCACTCCCAGTCGGCCGCCGATGGGGTGAGGCGCGTGCGGGCCGGCTTAGCCGACGACGAATCGCCGCAATTGGGGCTCGTCCGCGAGCCCCCACTCGGCGATGCGGGCGGAGATCGCCTGGCGCAGCTGCTCCGGACCGAAAATGCCTGCCTCGTCGACGTTTCGCACCTTGTCGGCATAGGCGTCGATGTCGGCGCCGGGTACCTGCAGGTCGGCCGCGCGGGCGGCGATCGCCGCGATCGTCTCGTCGTGGGTGTAGTCGAGGCAGTGCGCGACGAGGTTGGAGAAGAACAGTTCGTGCCGCCGCTCGTCCCGCGCGATCCGGTCGATCAGGCCGGCCAGGATGGGCTCCTCGAGCCGCGCGGCCAGGTTCTCACAGAACACGGCGTGGGTGCGTTCGGTGAACGCCATGTACACCAGGGTCTCCACCTGCGAGTACATGTCCCCGCGGTAGCCCTTCATGACGTACTGGACGCGGGCCTCTTCGTTGGCCGTCGGGTCGACCTCACGGGTCACCACCAGGTACTCGCGCAGCGCGATGGCGTGCAGGTGCTCCTCGGCGGTCCACCGGCCCAGCCAGCGGCCCCAGTAGTCCTCCAGGATGAAGTGCTCGACCAGCTCGCGGTGGTGTGCGGCGAGGTTGTCCTTGAGCAGCAACAAGATCTCGCAGGCGTCGGTCAACGGCCTCGGCAGGGTCATCGACGACGGGTCCCAGTCGCGTCCCCCGAGGAAGGCGAAGTTCTCGCCCCGTTCGAACGGCACGTAATCGTGCGCGAACCAGAGTTCTTCGGTGGACAGGTGGCGGTCGACGTTCGCTTCGACGACCGGCTCGAGTTCCAGGGTCAGCGCATTAGCGACAGGTCGTTCGGCCATGAGATAACTGTAACCCGCGTACACAGGTTCATGAAATCGACCGGGTCGTGTCGCGGCAACTGCTGACTTAGGTCCTCAAACCCGCCCAGCCCAAGCCATTCCTGCCTGCGCCGATGCCGACTAGCGACCGACGAGCGCCCAATCTTCGAGGCCGTCGTACAGCGGAAACTCCTGGGCCAGCCGCGTCACCCGCTGGCGCAGCCCCGAGACGTCGGCCGAAGTCCCGGCCGCCAGCGCGGTGGCGATGACGTCGGCGACCTCGCTGAATTCGGCGTCGCCGAAGCCGCGGGTGGCCAGCGCGGGCGTGCCGATCCGCAGACCCGAGGTGACCATCGGTGGGCGCGGGTCGTTGGGCACGGCGTTGCGGTTGACGGTGATGCCGACCTCGTGCAGCAGGTCCTCGGCGGCCTGGCCGTCGAGCGGGGAGTTGCGCAGGTCGACCAGGACCAGGTGCACGTCGGTGCCGCCGCTGACGACCGACACGCCGGCCTTGGCGACGTCGCCGGCCAGCAGCCGGTCGGCCAAAATCCGGGCGCCGGACAGCGTGCGCTGCTGGCGCTCGACGAACTCCGGGGTGCCGGCGATCTTGAGCGCGACCGCCTTTCCGGCGATGACGTGCATCAGCGGTCCGCCCTGCTGGCCGGGGAACACCGCCGAGTTGACGGCCTTGGCGTACTCCTGCTTGCCCAGGATCATGCCCGAACGGCCGCCGCCGAGCGTCTTGTGGATGGTGGTCGACACGATGTCGGCGTGTGGCACCGGCGAGGGGTGCAGCCCGGCCGCGACGAGGCCCGCGAAGTGCGCCATGTCCACCCAGAGCTTCGCGTCGACCTCGTCGGCGATCGACCGGAACGCCGCGAAGTCGAGCACCCGCGGGTAGGCCGACCAGCCGGCGATGATCACCTTCGGCCGGAATTCCAGCGCCTGGGCGCGCACCGCGTCCATGTCGACCAGATGCGTGGTCGGGTCGACGCCGTAGAAACCGTTCTCGTAGAGCTTGCCGGAGAAGTTCAGCTTCATGCCGTGCGTCAGGTGACCGCCGTTGGCCAGGTCCAGACCCAGTAGCCGCTCCCCCGGCGACATCAACGCGTGCAGCACGGCGGCGTTGGCCTGGGCCCCCGAATGGGGCTGCACATTGGCGAAGTCGGCGCCGAAAAGCGCCTTGGCCCGGTCCCGGGCGATGTTCTCCACCACGTCGACGTACTCGCAGCCGCCGTAGTAGCGGCGCCCCGGCAATCCCTCGGCGTACTTGTTGGTGAGCACGCTGCCCTGGGCCTGCAGCACCGCGCGCGGCACGAAGTTCTCCGAGGCGATCATCTCGAGCGTGTCGCGTTGCCGGCCGAGCTCTTTGCCGAGCAGCTCGGCGATGTCCGGGTCGACCTCGGGTAACGGCGCGGACATGAGGGACGCCGTAGCGGGGGCAGTGGGGCGGGCGTCAGGTGCAGCAGTCACGGCCGCCAGTCTATCCAGCGCCGGCTTTTCGACGGCCCAGCCGTCGGGCTTTTCGGCGCCTTTGCAACACTTGCACTATGCCGCGGCTTAGCGAGCCGAGCCCTTACGTGGAGTTCGACCGAAAGCAATGGCGCGCGCTTCGCATGTCGACGCCGCTTGCCCTCACCGAGGAGGAGCTGGTCGGCCTGCGCGGTTTGGGTGAACAGATCGACCTGCTCGAAGTCGAAGAGGTCTACCTGCCGCTGGCCCGGCTGATTCACCTGCAGGTCGCGGCGCGACAGCGATTGTTCGCCGCCACCTCCGAATTCCTCGGCGAACCTCAGCAGAACCCCGACCGGCCGGTGCCGTTCATCATCGGGGTGGCCGGCAGCGTGGCGGTCGGCAAGTCGACGACCGCACGTGTCCTGCAGGCGCTGCTGGCGCGCTGGGACCATCACCCGCGGGTCGATTTGGTCACCACCGACGGTTTCCTGTACCCGAACGCCGAATTGGACCGGCGAAACCTGATGCATCGCAAGGGGTTTCCCGAAAGCTACAACCGCAGGGCCCTGATGCGGTTCGTGACCTCGGTCAAATCCGGTTCGGACTACGCGTGCGCGCCGGTGTATTCGCACCTGAAATACGACATCATCCCGGGGGCCAAGCATGTGGTCCGTCACCCGGACATCCTGATCCTCGAGGGCCTCAACGTGCTGCAGACCGGTCCGACGCTGATGGTGTCGGACCTGTTCGACTTCGGCGTGTACGTCGACGCCCGGATCGAAGACATCGAGCAGTGGTATGTCTCGCGGTTTCTGGCCATGCGCGGCACCGCGTTCGCCGATCCCGAATCGCACTTCCACCACTATTCGGCGCTCAACGACACCAAGGCGGTGGCCGCGGCCCGCGAGATCTGGCGATCCATCAACCGCCCCAACCTGGTCGAGAACATCCTTCCGACCCGGCCGCGCGCCACCCTGGTGCTGCGCAAAGACGCCGACCACTCCATCAACCGGCTGCGGCTGCGCAAGCTGTGAGGCTGCGCGGCCCAGCCGCGCCGGCCCGGCGGATCACGCCCCGAGGCGACGCAATCCCAGATACTGCAGCCCCGCGAACGCCGCCGTGTAGGCGCCGGCAGCCAGCGTCAACGCCACGCCGGTGACGGTCAGCGGCAGCGTTTCCGCGGCCACGATCGACACCAGCGTGAAGGCGATGTTGACCACCAACACGCTGATGCCGACGCGGCGCAGGTCCGGCAGCGCCCCAAGGCTGAAAACCAGCAGCCCGGCCAGCACGAATAAAACGCCCACGCCGTACTCCTGGAAGGACGTCAGACCGGTCAGCGACGAGAGCGGGTCGGCGAGAAACGCGATGACCAAGCCGAACAACCCCGTCAGGGTCGCGTCGGCGCGCACCGCGAAACGCAACAGCGAATCGGTGGCGTCGTAGAGGGGCCGGGTCGGAATGCTGGATACGCCCGTAACAGAGCTCATTGTGCTTACTCCTCGCGATGGCGGATGGGGTCGAACAGCTTCGAGGGTGCCGCCAGTGCACTGCCATATCGACTCGTGGCACTGCCAACTAATGCCACGGATAAAAAGACCCGGTGGTTCACCCGGCTATTCCCGTCGCGGGCAAATATTTGACACGCGCCAGCCTGGCGGGATCAGCCGCCCCACGAGTCACAGGAGCAGGTGGGCACGGCGCTGTGCCATCGCGCTACCGAAGTACCTCGCCTAGTCGCTGGGAACCGGGACCCGCCCGCGAAGATCCGCGGCGATCAGCCGGGCCGCCGCGTTCTGCCAGTTGTGCAGCGAGCGCTGGGGAACCTCCGTGACGAACCACTGCCAGGCCTGCCGCGCGATCGGATCAAGACCCGACGCGGTGGCGTTCTGCGCGTAGGCGCGCACCCCGACGACGTAGGGAAAGTACAGCGAGTTGTAGTACCGCCACTCTTCGGTGGTGCCGAAGTCGCCGCCGTCGCGCGGCTTCAGCCGCGAGATGCCCTCGGCGAGCACCGCCTTGAGTTCGTTGGCCCGCTCGATCGGCTGGTCAGGTGCGCCGCGGGCGACCAGCCGCTCGTCGATCACCGGTAACGCCGTCAGCGGGCTGGCGACCAGCTTGCTCAGGTCGCCGTAGTGACCCAGCGCCCGCCGGGTGAGCCGCACGAAGGTGACGTCGTCGACGCCGGCGAGCGGGTGCTCATGACGCAGCGGCAGCGCCGCCCCGGTATGCCGCAGCGCGGCCCGATCCGCCCGCAGCGCCGGCGATTTCGAGAACGCCAGCCGGTCGAGCACCCCGGCCAGCGGATCGGCGAGCACCTGCACGGTGATCGCGATCGCCAGGCTGCTGAACAGCAGCGCCGTCAGCGCGGTCCGCGCGGCGGGGTCGTCGCGGGTCACCGCCAACCCGATCAGCGCCTGGCCGCCGAACAGCACCGCCACCACCACCGAACCGGCGAACGACCGGAGCATGTCGGGGCGCAGCGCGTGGCCCTCGTCGAACGCGTCCCACAGGGCGACGGCGACCCCGAGCCCGAGGACGTCGCAGCTCGTCGATGCCAACGCGAGCCAGCTGGGCACCAGGCCCAGCGGGATGATCAGGATCGCATTGGCCAGCGCGAAGAACAGGGTCGCCGTGATGGCCAGTCCCACGGAAAGCCTCGGCCGACGCGGGCGGCGCAACGCGACCGCCCCGGCGCCGAGGGTCGACACGGAGATCACCGCCAACATCACCCAGTGGCCCAGCCGCAGCGGCCCGTCGACGCTGCCGGCCAGCATCGCCCCGAACAGGGTCAGCGCGGCCACGCCGGCCACCAGCAACACTTCGCGGGTGCGCGAGCGCCAGCCGTCGCTGGGGCGGGACAGCTCGACGAGCACCGCGAACCACGCGATACCGGGGATGGCCGCGAGGTAGATCTCCACCCGGCTCAGCAGCTGGGCGTGGGTGGGGCTGGCGGTCCGAACCGCATCCAGGCCGGCCACCAGCGCGAACCCACACAGGCCGATCGCCGCCAGCACGAGGACGGGCTTGCGCGGATCACGGGAAATCAGGTACAGGCCCAGCCAGGCGCTCAGCGTGAACACCACCGCCGACAGCGCAGCCATGTGCCTAGTGTGGCACGCAGCCGGGCAGGCCCTTAAGAGCTTGGTGGGTTACTTGCCATGGCGGCGATCCCGCCGGCTGTAGTCGCGAAGCGCGCGCAGGAAATCGACGCGGCGGAACGCGGGCCAATGGGTTTCGCAGAACCACATCTCCGAATAGGCGCTCTGCCACAGCAGAAATCCGGACAGGCGTTGTTCTCCCGAGGTGCGGATGACCAGGTCGGGATCGGGCTGCCCGGACGTGTAGAGGTTCTCGGAAATGGCTTCGACGGTCACCGCGTCGACGAGCTCCTCGCCGGTGGCACCGTTGGCGAGTTCTTTGTTCAACAGCGCGCGCACCGCGCCGACGATCTCCTGCCGGCCGCCGTAGCCGACGGCGACGTTGACGTGAAAGGGCGCGGAGCTGGGGGTGGACTCGACCGCGCCGCGCAATCGGCGGGCCGGCTCGTCGCCGAGCAGTTCCAGGTCCCCCACCGTGCGCACGCTCCAGCGGTTGGCCGGTGCGCAGATCTCCTCGACAACGTCGGTGATGACCTCGATCAGCCCGGCCAGCTCGTCGGGATCGCGTTGCAGGTTCTCGGTGGACAGCAGGTAGACGGTGGTCATCTCGACGCCGGCTTCAAAACACCAGCGCAGCATCTCGGCGATCTTCGCGGCACCCATTCGGTAGCCGTAGCTGACGTCGTCGTATCCCGCGTCGCGGGCCCACCGCCGGTTGCCGTCGCACAGCACGGCGATGTGCCGCGGAAGCTGAGACTTCGAGGCGGCCAGGCCCTGCCTCAACCGCAGCTCGTAGACGCGGTACAGCGGCTCCTTGAGGCGCGGCGGAATGATTTCCACGACCATTCACCCTACTGCCAGCGGTGATCGAGTCACCGGTTCTCGTTACGGCCCGGTCGCCTGAGCAGGCGAGACGGTGCTGTAACCATCCCTGACTACTGTGGGTTTTGAACAGCCCCTGGCGACTTTCAAAAATCCGTCGTTGCGAAGACAGAACAGTTGCGAAGACAAGACATAGGAGCCATGAGCAGCCCGACCAGCACCGTGCCCAACCCGGAACCCGAACGCGAGTCGGTGGTTCCGGGCAACACCGTCGAACAGCTCGTCGAGGGTGCAGCCCAGTTCTTGGGCAAGCCCCGGATGCGCGGCTGGATCCACTTCGTCTCGGCGTGGTTGGCCGTCATCACCGGGGCAACGCTGGTGTCGGTGTCGTGGGCGGTCGCCTCGCCGCGCGCCGGCCACTCGACGCTGGTCTACGCCGCGGCGACGGTGGCGATGTTCGCGGTCAGCGCCACCTATCACCGGGTGCAGTGGAAGTCCGACGTCGCGCGCAGCCGGATGAAGCGGCTCGACCATTCCATGATCTTCGTGTTCATCGCCGGCAGCTACACCCCGTTCGCGCGGCTGGTCATGCCCCAGAACACCGGAGTGCTGGTGCAGTGCATCGTGTGGGGCGGCGCGGCGGCCGGGATCGCACTGAAGATGTGCTGGCCGAGCGCGCCGCGGTGGGTCGGCGTGCCGCTCTATCTGCTGCTCGGATGGGTGGCCGTCTGGTTCGCTCCCACGATCCTGCACCAGGCCGGCGTGGCCGCGATGGTGCTGTTGGCGGTGGGCGGCGTGT
Organism: Mycobacterium arosiense ATCC BAA-1401 = DSM 45069; assembly: GCF_002086125.1. Taxonomy (GTDB): domain Bacteria; phylum Actinomycetota; class Actinomycetes; order Mycobacteriales; family Mycobacteriaceae; genus Mycobacterium; species Mycobacterium arosiense. The sequence continues at coordinate 7,031 of NZ_MVHG01000056.1, read as the reverse complement.
TCTACAGCGTCGGCGGCATCTTCTATGCCCTGCGCTGGCCGGACCCGTGGCCGCAGACGTTCGGCTATCACGAGTTCTTCCACGCTTTCACCGCGATCGCGGCGATTCTGCACTACATCGCCATGTGGTTCGCGGTCTTCTACACGGGCGACCAGGCCTGGCTGGCGGGCGGCTGAGGCCGCGTCGTCGCCCGCTAGGCCTGGATGACGTCGTCCTCCGGCGACCAGTAGGCCTTCATCGAGGCGATCTTGCCGTGGCTGTCGAAGACCATGACGTCGATCGGCTCGATCACCATCCGGTGCTCGCCCGCGGCCACGGTCAGCCGGAAATGGAAGGCCGCCTCGTTGCCGGCGACGCGCAGCGTCAGCAGTTCGCAGTCGCGCTGCAGGTCGTTGACCGCGGAGTAGAAGCCGTGGATCGCCTGCCGCCCGATGTGCACCTCGCCGCCGACCGGATCCTCCACGGTCGCGTCGTCGGCGTACAACTCGACCAGGTCGTCGGCGCTGCCCTTGGCGACCAGTTCGATGTATCGGTTCACCGTGTTCCGGATCGCGTCGGTCTTAGCGGCATTCGGCATGGGACGCAGGGTAACTTGCGCCAGTGGTGATCGCCAGCACGGCCGCGGCGATCGCAAGCGCGGCCGCGGCGATCGCAAGCGCGGCGAAGCCGGGCGCCGCGGGTCGACGCATAGCTCAAGCCGGGCGCCGCGGGTCGACGCATAGCTCAAGCCGGGCGCCGCGGATCGACGCGTAGCCCAAGCCGGGCGCCGCCATGGGTTTCAGGCGACTCCCAGGGCGGCCGCCAGTTCGGGCGCGGTGGTCACCGGCAGGTCGCACACCTGGCCGCGGCACACATACGCGGCGTCACCGTCGCCGACCCGGGGCCGCCCGGCCAGCAGCGCCGACGAATCCACCGGCCCGCCCACCACGATCGCCCCGCCGGGCGCCAGCCGGCGCGCCTCGGCCAGCAGCGCCGACGCCGACGGGTCGCAGGCGACCGCGATCTGCAGCGGCCCGCGCACCGCGGCTTCCGCGACGGCCAGCCAATGCCCGGCCGACCGCGGCGCGCGCTCGAGCAGCACCGAGTGCGCGCCTAGCGATTCGGCGACCGCCCGCAGGTAGCGTTCGCTCCGGTCGCCGTCGACCAGGTGCGCCGCGGTCAGCAGCGCCTCGGCGATCGACGACGCGCCCGACGGGGTCGCCCCGTCCAGCGGGTCGGCCGGCCGCAACACCAACTGCTCGGCATCGTCGGCGGTGTCGAACCAGCGGCCCGGCTGCTGCGGATCGGCGAAATGGGCCAGGGCGGTATCGAGCAGCTCGGTGGTCGCCGTCAACCAGGTGTCCTGGGCGCTCAGCTGGTACAGCGCGAGCAGGCCGGTGGCCAGCATCCCGTAATCCTCGAGGATGGCGGCGCTGTCGCCGACCACCCCGCCCAGGCTGGCGCGCCGCAACCGGCCGTCGACAACGTGCAGGCCCAGCAGCGTTCGCGCGCAACGCATTGCCGCCTGCGCCAATTCGGGCTCGTCCAGCGCCACGCTGGCCTCGGCCAAGGCGGTGATCGCCAGCCCATTCCACGACGTGATGACCTTGTCGTCCCGCCCGGGCTGGACCCGGGCGAGGCGGGCGGTCAGCAGCTCGGCGCGCACACGTTCCAGCCGCTGGGGGTCTTCGGGATCGGCGGGGGCCTGCAGCACCGAGGTGCCGTGCTCGAACGTACCGCTCTGGGTGACCGCGAAAACGCTTGCTGCCCAAGGGCCGTCGTCGGGCCCGAGCACCTCGTTCAGCTGTGCCGGTGTCCACACATAGGTCGAACCCTCGCGGCCGTCGGCGTCGGCGTCAAGCGACGAGGTAAACATGGCACCGTCGGCCAGCTCGACGAGCAGGAACCGGGCGGTCGCCGCGGTGACCCGGCGCGCCAGCGGGTCCCCGGTACGCCGGGCCCAGTGCGCGTAGGCGCGCAGCAGCAGCGCGTTGTCGTACAGCATCTTCTCGAAATGCGGTACCACCCAGGCGCTGTCGACGCTATAGCGGGCGAAGCCGCCGCCGAGCTGGTCGTAGATGCCGCCGCGCGCCATCGCGTTGCCCGTGTGCGCCACCGCCGCAAGCGCCTCCGGTGACCCGGTCCGCTCGAAGTGGCGCAGCAGCGCCTCGAGCAACGCCGACGGCGGGAACTTGGGCGCGCCGCCGAACCCGCCGTGCACGGCGTCGCGATCCTGTAGCAGCGTGGCGACGGCGTGGTCGCACAGCTCCGGCGCGATTGCCCGGCCACCACCCGGCAGACCGGACGAGAGCCTGCGTAGCTCGCCGGCAATACGGTCGGAGGCCTCCTCGACCTCGCCTCGGCGCTCCCGCCAGGTGGTCGAGACAGCCGAAAGGAGTTGCAGGAAGCCTTCTTTCGGGTAGTAAGTGCCGCAGAAGAAGGGCCGTCCGTCCGGCGTCAGAAAGCACGTCATCGGCCAACCACCGTGGCCGTTGAGCGCGACCGTGGCGTTCATGTACACAGCGTCGATGTCCGGGCGTTCTTCACGGTCGACCTTGATGCAGACGAACCCGGCATTCATGGCGGCGGCCACGTCGTCGTCTTCGAACGATTCGTGGGCCATGACGTGGCACCAATGGCACGCGGCGTAACCCACTGAGAGCAGGATCGGCACGTCGCGGTCGGCGGCGGCGGCCAGCGCCTCGGAGGTCCATTGCTGCCAGTGCACGGGGTTGTCGGCGTGCTGCCGCAGATACGGGCTGGTCGCCAGCCCAAGGGTATTCGTCGAAGCGGGGTCAGCCGGGCTCATCGCCGGGTCCCGGGGCTCGCGGCGAGCCGTTGCCTTCGTCCGGTATGGCGCCGGGGTCGACCGCGTCGGTGCCCTCGTCGGCGGCCTGGTCCGGTTCGGGGTGTTTGGGATCGAACGATTCCGGCACCTTCTTGAGCTGCCGGTTCATCGATCGCAGCAAAAACAGCGTGCTGATCAAGAGCAACACCACGATCAGCAACCCGACGGGGCTGGCCTTGCCGAAGTCGGGGCCGGTGTGGCGTGGCGGGCCGTCGGCTTGCCAGCCGGCGGCGGTCACGACGAAAAAGAGGTGGTTCACGCGTCGCTCTCGATCCCGGCGAACAGGTCGTCCTCGGTCAGCGACACCGGGACCCGCGAGCGGGCCAACTCGAATTCCTCGGTGGGCCAGAGCCGTTGCTGCCAGGCGATGGGTGCGGCGAAGAAGTCGTGGTCGGGATCGATCTGGGTGGTGTGCGCGCGCAGCGCGTCGTCGCGCTGGCTGAAGTACGCCGAGCATTCGACCCGCGTGGTCACCCGCGATTCGAACGGATCGTGCGCGGGGTCCCAGTGCTCGAGCCACTTCTTGAACGGAGGTTCGTTACCGTGCTTGATGGCCTCGTCGTGCAGCAGCTGCATCCGGGCCCGCAGAAACCCGTGGTTGTAGTACAGCTTGGACACCGACCACGGTTCGCCGGCGTCGGGGAAGCGCCGATAATCGCCGGCGGCCTCGTACGCACCCAGCGAAACCTGGTGGCAGCGAATGTGATCGGGATGGGGGTAACCGCCGGTCTCGTCGTACGTGGTCATCACGTGTGGACGGAACTCGCGGACCACGCGGACCAGTGCCTCGACCGACTCCTCGAGCGGCACCAGCGCGAAGCAACCCTCGGGCAACGGCGGCGGCGGGTCGCCCTGGGGTAATCCGGAGTCGACGAAACCCAGCCAGGTGTGCTCGACGCCGAGTATCTCGGCGGCCTTGGCCATCTCGTCACGGCGGATCTCGGCGATGTGCCCGCGCACCTCGGGCAGGTCCATCGCCGGGTTGAGAATGTCGCCGCGCTCACCGCCGGTCAAGGTCACCACCAGCACGCGATGCCCTTCGTCGGCGTAGCGGGCCAGCGTGGCCGCGCCCTTGCTGGACTCGTCGTCGGGGTGGGCGTGCACCGCCATCAACCGCAATTCGCTCACATGCTCCCTTGTCGCCTGGTGGTCGCCCGGTCTGACCCTATAATTCCAGTTCCGAGTTCGTTGCATGCTGTCGGCCGGTGCCGCACAGCCCACAACCAGGCAAATTCAGCCATGACCGATGCCCCCATCCTTCGCCCGGAGGCCCGCTACGGGCGCTCCCGGCGCTCGCGTATCCCCCGGCGGGGGGTGATCGTCGCACTGGGCGCGCTGGTCGTGGTGGCCGGACTCGTCATTGCCGTCATCGGGTATCACCGGTTCGGCACGAGCGACGTCAAGGGGACGACGGCCGGTTATCGGGTGATCGACGACCAAACTGTGTCGATAACGATCAGCGTGACGCGATCGGATCCGTCGCGCCCGGTGGACTGCATCGTGCGGGCGCGCTCGATGGACGGCAGCGAGACGGGCCGCCGGGAACTGCTGGTCCCGCCGTCGGACGCCGCCACCGTACAGGTGACCACGACGGTGAAATCCTTCGAGCCGCCGGTGGTCGCCGACATCTATGGCTGCGGCACCGATGTGCCCGCCTACTTGCGCCCGGCGTGACCTCGAAGCTCCACAGCGAACTGCGAAGATGGGGTCATCAACTGTTTGCGCGGTGGTAACATGGATGAATGCACGGTTCCGGTTGGGACCGTGTTGCTGCATTAGCGGACGTGAGCAAAACGGAGCGGCAGCACACGGGGAGGCACCCGCGCACTCCGGGCGGCGCAGCTGACAGGACTTAACGCGAACTCGCGGAACAACATACGAGGAGCAGGACGAGATGACGGATACTTCCGTGACCTGGCTGACCCAGGAGTCACACGACCGGCTCAAGGCCGAGCTCGATCAGTTGATCGCGAATCGTCCGGTCATCGCTGCGGAAATCAACGACCGCCGCGAGGAGGGCGACCTGCGCGAGAACGGCGGCTACCACGCCGCCCGCGAGGAGCAGGGTCAGCAGGAGGCCCGCATCCGTCAGCTGCAGGACCTGCTCAACAACGCCAAGGTCGGTGAGGCGCCCAAGCAGTCCGGCGTCGCGCTGCCCGGTTCGGTGGTCAAGGTCTATTACAACGGCGACAAGTCCGACACGGAGACCTTCCTGATCGCCACCCGCCAGGAGGGCGTCAACGACGGCAAGCTCGAGGTCTACTCGCCCAACTCACCGCTGGGCGCCGCCCTGATCGACGCCAAGGAGGGCGAGACCCGCAGCTATGTGGTGCCCAACGGCAACACCGTCGAGGTCACGCTGGTCAGCGCGGAGCCTTACCACTCTTGATCACGGCGTTCGCCGAGCAGACGCAGAATCGCATTCAACGCGCGTTGCGCGTGCGATTCTGCGTCTGCTCGCGCGGCTAGGTCAGGGCCTGCTCGAGATCGGCCAGCAGGTCGGCGATGTCCTCGATGCCGACCGACAGGCGCACCAGATCATCGGGGACTTCCAATTGCGACCCGGCCGTCGACGCATGCGTCATGGCGCTGGGGTGCTCGATCAGCGACTCCACCCCGCCAAGCGATTCCGCCAGGATGAACACCCGGGTCTTGGCGCACAGCTCGCGCGCGGCGTCGCGGCCGCCGCGCATGCGGACCGAAACCATGCCGCCGAAGCCGCGCATCTGCCGTGCGGCGACGTCGTGCCCGCGGTGGGAGGGCAGGCCGGGATAGAGCACCGTGCTCACCGCGGCATGGCCGGCGAGGAATTCCGCTACGGCCGAAGCGTTCTCGCTGTGCCGCTGCATGCGTAGCACCAAAGTCTTCAGGCCGCGCATAGTCAGGTAGGCGTCGAACGGGCCGGGCACCGCGCCCGCCCCGTTCTGCAGGAACGCGAACGCCTCGTCCAACTCTTGGTCGTTGGTGACCAGCGCACCGCCCACCACGTCGGAGTGTCCGCCGATGTATTTGGTGGTGGAGTGCAGCACGATGTCGGCGCCCAGCGCCAATGGCTGCTGCAGCGCGGGTGAGGCAAACGTGTTGTCCACCAACACCTTTGCCGAACTCTGCCGGCCTAGCACGGCGAGGGCGGCGATGTCGGCGATGGACAGCAACGGATTCGTCGGCGTTTCCGCCCAGATCAGCCGGGTTCGCGGCGTGATCGCGGCGGCGACGGCGTCCAGCTCATGCAGCGCAACCGGGGTGTACTCGACGTTCCACTGGGTGAAAACCTTGTCGATCAGCCGGAAGGTGCCGCCGTACGCATCGTTCGGGATGACCACGTGGTCACCGGGCCGCAGCACCGCGCGCAGGGCGCAGTCCGTGGCGGCCATGCCCGAACCGAAGGCCCGACCGTAAGCGCCCCCTTCCACGGCGGCCAGCGCCGCTTCGAGCGCGGTCCGGGTCGGGTTGCCGGTGCGCGCGTACTCGAATCCGCCGCGCAGGGCGCCGACGCCGTCCTGGGCGAACGTGCTGCTGGCGTAGATCGGGGCGTTCACCGCGCCGGTCGCCGGATCCGGCCGATAGCCGGCGTGGATCGCTTTGGTGGCCAGGCCGGTGAACGTCTGGTGCGCGTCGTAGCTCATCGACGCTCAGCCTAGGTGACGGCCGGCCTCTCGGCGCCGTCGATCGGCAGGCACACCGTCGTCATGATCTTGTCCGCCAGCGTCTGGCGCTTCGAATCCCACAGCGGGAAAAGGAAACCGATGAAGCAGATGATCGCGTCGACGAAGTGCGCCAGCGCGCGCACCACCGACATCCCGAAGCCCAGCGGCTGACCGGTGACCTCGCTGACCACTTTGAACTTCAGCACCGACTTGCCGACGCTCGACCCGGTGGTGCCCTGCCGGTAGCCGTAGTTCCAGATCAGATAGAACAGCCCGATGATCGACGCCAGCCACTGCGCCACCATGCCGCCGGTCGAGTTCTGGGTGGCGCAGTACTGGTTGACCGAGTACTGCGTGACGTCGGTGATGCAGGCGGTCTGTTGGGTGGCGACCAGGATCGCGGTGCCGATACCGTGCACGACGACGTACGGGAGAACGTCGATGACGAACGCCAGCGCGCGGCTCAGCCACGGCGTGTACTCCTCCGTCGGCAGCGTGCGGATCGCCGGCCCGGGTGGCGGCGGCGCGTAGCCGCCGGCCGACGGCGGGGGTGGCGG
>NZ_MVHG01000055.1 GCF_002086125.1 Mycobacterium arosiense ATCC BAA-1401 = DSM 45069 | reverse complement strand
GTGAAGATCTCGGTGGTCGCCTTATAATTAAAAAAAAAGGCCGGTGGGGTCCTGTGGTTCGCCCGCGCCGGCCGCGCCTGCGGCGCGGTCTCCGGCGCGTGGGGGGGGGTGGGGGTCGGGGGGGGGGGGGTGGTCCGAATCCGTGCCACCTTCGGTGTCAATGCCGCGCCGCCGGCAGCCGAGGGCTACGGGGACGTGACGAAACCCTTTAACCCCAAGCGCATCACCTATGAGATAACCGGGTCAGCGGGCGGGGTGGTGGGCGTTGATTACCTCGACGAAAATGGGCAGCCCCATGCCATCGATGCCGCCCGGCTGCCGTGGTCGTACACGATCGTCACAACACTGCCGTCGATGTCGGCCAACATCGTTGCCCAAGGCGACACCGACGTACGCGCCCTGCGTTGCCGGGTCATCGTTGACGACCGGGTGCGCGATGACCGCAGAAGCGATGAGTACCGACCGTTCATCTATTGCTTGGTGAAAACTGTATGAGCAACCCCGATGGAGGGCCTTCGCTTTTCGCGAGGCTCGTGCGGGCCTTGTCGATACCGATCATCTTGTTCTGGCTCGTGCTCGGTGTAGCGCTCGCCGTGCTGTCGCCATCTCTGGAGGCGGTCGCGGCGGAGCATTCGGCTCCGATAAGCCCCGCAGATGCCCCGTCTTTCCAGGCGATGATGCACATCGGTGCGGTGTTCAAGGAGTTCGACTCCGATTCCTCGGCGATGGTGGTCATAGAGGGTCAGGACAAGCTTGGCAAGGGCGCCCACGACTTCTACAACCGCATCATCGCCAAACTCAGAGCTGACACCGCGCACGTTGAGAACGTTCAGGACTTTTGGAGCGACCCGCTGACTGCGGCGGGGTCGCAAAGCGCCGATGGCAAAGCCGCCTACGCGCAGGTCTTCCTGGCCGGTGCTCAAGGTACGACGCTTAGCAACAATTCGGTCGCCGCCGTGCGCAAGATTATCGCCGAGACGCCCGCGCCGCCGAGCGTCAAGGCTTACCTTGCAGGCAATGCCATGCTCAACGCCGACGTTATGGCGGAAGGCACCAAGGCCTTCGCACTGATGGCGCTGGTCTCGGGTGGCGTCATCTTGGTGATGTTGCTCATCGTTTATCGCTCGGTCGTGACCGTCATGTTGTCCCTGGTGGTGGTCGGTATCGAACTTTTCGCCGTCCAGGGCGTGACGGCCACCGTGGGCACCCTTAACCTAATCGGGCTCACGCCGTTCGCGGTGAGCTTGCTCACCATGCTCAGCATGGCCGCGGGAACCGACTATCTGATTTTCTTGCTGGGCCGATATCACGAAGCCCGATCACGCGGCCAGGACCGAGCAGCGGCGTTTTGCACGGCGTATGACGGGGTGTCGCACGTCATCGTTGGTTCGGGCCTGACGATTGCGGGTGCCTGTCTGTGTCTGTCGGCGTGCCGTATCCCGTTCTTCCAGACCATGGGAGTGCCGTGCGCCATCGCCCTTTTCGTCATGGTGGCAGCGGCCCTGACACTGGCGCCGGCGGTGCTAGTGGTGGCGTCCCGATTCGGTCTGTTGGATCCCAAGCGGGAGCTGTCCACTCGTGGTTGGCGCAAGGTCGGCACCGCCTGTGTGCGCTGGCCTAAGCCCGTGATCGCCATCAGTGCCATGATCGCAATCGTGGGCTTCGTCGGCCTGCTGACCTACGTGCCAGGATATGACATTCAGAAATTCATGCCAGCCGACACACCCGCCAACGTCGGCTACGCGGCCGCCGACCGGCACTTCACCAAAGCGCGGATGAACCCTGAATTGCTGATGGTCGAGGCCGACCACGACCTACGCGACCCGGCGGGCATGCTGGTGATCGACAGGATCGCCAAGGCGGTGTTCCATCTGCGCGGTATCGAGCGGGTGCAGACCATCACCCGACCCCTAGGTGCGCCGATCGAACACAGTTCGTTGCCGTTTCTGATCTCCATGCAGGGCTCCAACATGCTGCAAACCGCGAAGTTCAGCAACGACAACATGGCTCAGATGCTGGAGATGACCGACGAGTTGAGCACCACCATCGCAGGCCTGCAGCGCATGTACGGCATCGTGCGACAACTCACCGCGACCACCCACAGCGTCGTCGGCAAGACTCACGAGGTGGTGGCCACCGTCACTGAGTTGCGCGATCGGATCGCTGATTTCGACGACGTCTTTCGACCCGTTCGCAGCTACTTCTATTGGGAATCGCACTGTTTTGACGTCCCAGCATGCTGGTCGCTGAGATCGATTTTCGATTCCCTGGACGGCGTGGACACGATCTCTGATCAACTGCAGGGCCTCACCGGGGATCTCGAGCGTCTGGACCCGCTGTTGCCGCAGCTGCTGGCCACATTGCCGCCGACCATCGCATCAATGACCAGAATGCGTGACTTCATGCGCTCCACGCACAGCACGATGTCCGGCATCCAGGCCCACATGCAGGAGTTGGTGCAAGGCTCGACCACCATGGGCCAGTATTTTGATCAGGCAAAAAACGACGATTCCTTCTACCTGCCTCCGGACGTCTTTCGCAATCCCGATTTCCAACGCGGCCTAAAGATGTTCGTCTCCCCAGACGGCAAGGCTGTCCGGTTTGTCATCACCCACCAGGGAAACCCTGTCTCGGTGGATGGAATCAACCATGCCGCGGCGATCAAAGACACGGTGATCGACGCCATCAAGGGCACCCCGCTAGAAGGCGCGACGGTGTCCCTGGCCGGTCCCGGGTCGTTTTACAGTGACCTGCAAGACGGTGTGATCGTCGACGTGTTGATCGCCTGCATCTCGGCGATGATCCTGATCTTTGTGATCATGCTGATGATCACCCGAGCAGTGATCGCCGCTTTGGTGATCGTCGGCACGGTGGCGGCGTCATTGGGCATCGCCTGTGGTCTGTCCGTATTGATTTGGCAAGACCTCATCGGATTGGGCGTGGAGTGGGGCGTGCTGCCGACGTCGGTAGTCATCTTGTTGGCGGTAGGCTCGGACTACAACCTGCTGGTGGTGTCGCGTCTGAGGGAAGAGATTCCCGCCGGCTTGAACACTGGCATCATCCGGGGTATGGGCGCCACCGGACGGGTGGTCACCGCGGCCGGCTTGGTGTTCGCCTCCACTATGTTGTCGATGCTGGTGAGCCCTCTCATCATGATCGGACAGATGGGCGCCACGATCGGCTTGGGTCTGCTGGTCGACACCTTGCTAGTGCGGTCGTTCCTCACACCTTCGATGGCTGCCGCGCTGGGACGCTGGTTCTGGTGGCCACTGAACACTTTCCGCATATCGCCAGGAAGGACGGTCCCCAGCTCACGTGGGACACGCCATACCGCACCCATCCCACAACTCGCACCTCAGTGAAATCTTTGACAGACCCTGAATCCACACTGCGCCAGCGCACCGTCGGGCGCCTCGACCGATCACGTGATCCGCGACCTCAACGCCGCATTGGCCGCCGTAACCGAGAACGCTACAGCGACACCAACATGAAAGACATCGCCGCCCGCCGCGGGGGTGGGCAAGGCCGCAATCATCGGCGATGGTCATCCAAGGCGGCATTGATCACCAATGCGCTCCTGTACTCGCAGCCCGATCTACTCGATACGACTACCCCCGACACCGGCAGCTGACCGGAGAGATCGAGAACGTCATCGAATGCGTGGAGCGCATCGACAACGACTTGATCTCCCGCGACCTCGTGCTGCGTGTCGCCGTGGAGGCCGCACACGATCCCCAGCCCGCCTCGGCCCTCGATGCCTGTTGCCCTTCAAAGGGTAGGCGCGTGGTCTCGACGATCCTGGCGCAAGCTGCCGTCCGCGTAAGATCCGGCCGACTGGGACTGGTCACTGTCGCCGATGTGATCGTGGCAATGGGACTGCTGCGGGTGGTCAGCGGACAACGCGTCGACGCGAATTTTGTCCGACAGGTTTAGAAACGGTAGTTCTACCCGCGCTGCCGACTGTAAAGCTGGCGAGTCCCAATGTGTTTGCCCACAGCTTGGTTCGCGTCAGCGGACGTTCCGATTGCTGTTGACGACCATCCGCGGCGAGCTCTGCCCAGCCCTCTACCACGCGGACGGATCCATTTGCCAGCCTATGCGAGCTTCTCCTGTGACCAGACACTGTGAACCGCTCGGATGTAGCTACCCGAACCGCTGTCAAGTTGCGCCGGTAGGCCCTATCGCTAGGTCAACGAGTCGGCTGGAGAATGCACGCTGCGCGAGCCGAACTGGTTGTATTCCGAATGTGCGGCACGGTGATTCGCATCAGGACACCGAGGTTCGCGCGTCTATTTCGGCGGGCGAATGACGCTCACCGGCGATCAGATCCGTGGGTCGCCTCAGGGCCAGTCACGCGGGAGTGCTCGGCGAATAGCTGAGGCAACGATGCAATCCCGTGAGGGACAGACGAGCCTACGTCGGATGCAGCTGCGAGAGCACCCGCGCGACCGTGGCGGCATCCTCGTCGGAGAGTTCGCCCATTCCCCAGTCGATCAGCTCGAGCATCTTTGTGGCCCGCTTGATCAACTCTCGTCCGGCCGGGGTGATCTGGGCCAGTACGCCGCGCCGGTCCTTCGGGTCCGGACGGCGTTTAAGCAGGCCGCGTTTTTCCAGGACGTCGACGGTGTAGGTGGTGGTGGCAGGGTGGCTCAACACTGCCTGTCCCAGATCCTTGAGCGACAACCGCCCGCCCGGGGTGTTTGCCAGCAAGCCCAGAATCTCATATCGATCGGGGGTGAGCTCTAGTCCCTCTAACGCCGCGGCCATTTTGGCGGTTACGATCTTGTCGGCTCGAAACACGGCCGACGCGGCGACGACGTGGGCGGGGCGACGCACCTTGGCGTAATGCGTCAAGACCTCCCGCAGCCGTACTGACTCAAGTGCTGATTCATCCAACAACCCGTTGTCCGACGGGCTTGTAGCGCGCTTGGCCGGTGGCACAGTAACCTTTCCCGCCCGCTTGTTGATTTGGCGGGCTTTATTTCAGTCGAAAAAGTATCAACGCAAGTCTAATACTCTAGCGTGCCTCGCCGCGATCCGCCGTCGTTATGATCACCGGCGCTTCGCGAACGATGATCACCGGCGCGCCGCGAACGATGATCGCCGGCGCGCCGCGAACGGCTGCACCGACTGCATTCTGTTCCTGGACCACCTGTCTACAGGCGTTGACGGCATCCGCCCGATCGACTCGATCAAGCTGCTGCGCGAGGTAGTCAGAACCGAGACCATTTTGTCGTCCGTCGTGCACATCGACCCTTTAGTTGGACGTGCTCGCCCGACTGCGTCCCGCGACCTGCGCCAATGTACCGGGGCCCAATGGACCTGAAGATGTCGCAATGTGTGCGTCTAGGGCCAAACTTGCTGACCACCGATGGCTCCGAAGGACATGTTGACGGACGACTACTGGCCGATGGTTAGGATATATAATTTCTAAATTCGATGATTTTGTATTGATACCAAGCGCCCTCTGTCCTACAGTAACAGCGCAGTAACAGGTGAAACACCAGACGACGGGGAGGACGTCACGTGCACCAGTTTTTGCGTCGACGATCGGATCATCGAACCTGCCGACGAACCGAGACCGCGCCGTCCGGCCGCCTATCGCGATGCGGCGGCCACCGTGATTGAACAATGTGGCGGGAGCCTCACCGCTGTCGCTGCAGGGCTGCCGGATCGTTGGAAAATTGAGCCAGCCAGTTCGCGGTTCCGGTTAACCGAAGCTGCCCGCGCTGGGGGTGGCTCGTATCCAGTTTGCCCGAGCCCCGGATTCGCCCACACCGCGATGGTGGTGTCGGAGCCGCCGGAGGCACAGCCGTTGGGGGAGTCAACCGGTGGGCGTGTGGATAACTGACTCCGAGCGGTTGGCTGCACTGCGGATAGCGATCGGCCCATTATGACCGCACCCGCCAACCAGGTTGGACGGCGGCAAGCCGTGCGCCTCCCCCTCAACGAAGTGGGCCAGGTGGCATCGCGGGTAGCCACGATCCCGGCCCGTAGCGCAGCAACAACGGGTCGCGCTATGCAGCTGTTCGCGGATGTGCTGCGCTACTCGGTATCCGACACCATCTCGCTGAGGCTCCCGGTGGCCGAACTCTTAGTGCAGGCGTGGACGTTGCTCAAAGTGACGGCGATACCTGCACTGCTGATGGCAATCCCGTTCGGGGCGATGGTATCGGTCGTGACTTCCGGACTCGTCAATCAAGTGGGGGCAAACGCGCTTATTGGTGCGGCGAGTGGTGTCGGAGTTGTCCGGCAAGGAGCGCCCATCACTGCGGGTCTGTTGATGGGTGGAGCGGGTGCTTCGGCCATCGCTTCAGACTTCGGGGCGCGCGCCGTTCGCGATGAACTCGACGCGATGCGGGTAATTGGCGTCAACCCGGTTCGCAGCTTGGTAGTGCCCCGCTTTCTGGCGCTAGTTTTGATATCCCCGGCCTTGTGCACCGTCATCATCGCAGCGGGAACTACAGCCGCGTTCATCCTGGCGATGACTGTCACCAATATCGCACCCGGAAGTTACTGGATGTCATTCGGAACATTCGCGAAGGTGCCGGACATGTGGTTCGCCATCGGCAAGGCCTTCGTGTTTGCAGCGATTGTGGCGATAGTATCCACGTTCCGCGGGATGGAGGCAAAGGGCGGTCCGAAGGGTGTCGCTGATGCCGTGAATGCATCGGTCGTGATCAGCGTTATTTGTATTGTTTTTGCGAATCTCGCGATCACGCAGTTGGAGACTATGTTCTATCCGATAGAGATTGCGTAATGGCCTCGCAAACCTTGACGGCTACCACTGGTCTACCACCTCAGCAACCCAGTGTCGGACCACCCAGAAACCCATTCCCTGGGCGCTGGAATCGCTATTTGACATCCGCGCTGGGGTCGCTCTACGAGACCTTCCGCACAGTCGGGCAGTGCGCGGTATTCATCGCCCAGACGTTGTGGTACTTGCCAATGGCATTGCGCCGGTATTCGCGGGCCACGCTACGGGAAATGAATAACCTTGCTTGGGGCCGCGGCTCACTAATCGTGGATGGCGGAGTGATGAGCGTATTCATAATCATGGGTATCGCTCTGGGCGCATCTATCGCGGTGGAGGCGTTTTCCGTTTTGAACATTATCGGATTTGGTGCTTTATCCGGCCTTACTGGCGGCGTCGGAGCCGTTCGAGAGATCGGGCCTCTCACGGCAGGTATTGCGTTTGCTACACAGGCGGGATGCCGAATGACTGCGGAAATCGGCACCATGCGCATCGCGGAAGAGATTGATGCAGTCGAATCAATGGGACTCATGCCGATTCCGTTCGTAGTTGGCACCCGCTTGATCGGTGCGATGCTATGTGTGGTGCCAGGTTACCTACTGACACTGGCTACGAATTTCATGGTGATGGACTTGGTGATCCGTGTATTTCATCATCAGCCCGGTGGCACTTACAAACATTACCTTGCTGAGTTTACGACACTCTCAGACCTTACATATTCTGTGATTAAAGGAATTGTCTTTTGTGCGGCGGTTACCTTGATACATTGTTATTATGGGTACTTTGTCACGGGCGGTCCAATCGGTTTGGGCATAGCGTCGGGTCGGGCGGTGCGTGCAAGTCTTGTTGTGATCATGGTCTTAGATCTCCTACTGACCGTGGCTTTGTGGGGTCTCCGGCCAGTGTTTGTGTTTACAGGCTAGGTGGTCAGACATGCTGCTACAAGGTTCGGACAGATCTGAAGCACGGATGTTGTTCATGATCGGGGCAGCGTTGGTGCTCTGTGTCGTCGCCGTGCTAGGGGCGGTTAAGGTTTTGAATCCATTTGGCGGTCGAGCGCCGGGCTTAATTTCCGTAGTGATCGACACACCGTTTGTCGGCGAAGGTGTGGCCAAGGGGACGCCCATAGTGCTGCACGGAGTCAAGGTCGGAGAGGTCACAGGTGTCGCTAGTTTGCCCGCGGGAGGTGTGCAGCTTAATGCTGACCTGCAGTCCGGCCCGGTGACTGGATTGACGAATACGATGGACATCGATTTCCGACCCGTCAACTACTTTGGCGTCACCGGAATAAATCTGGTCGCGAGTACCGGCGGCCAACCGCTCAGCGAGGGGATGCGAATCCGCAAAGCGCCGAACGGGAACTTTACGCTTCAAGCGTTGCTCTACCGTTTCGGTCAGCTATCCACTGGAGTTTTAACAACGCAGTTGGTCCAAGTGATCGACAGGTCGACTCGCTACATCGACGCTCTGGATCCGCTCCTCGAGACCATGCTCATTGTGTCTAACGCCGTTGCAGGCGTGCAAACGGTCAGCACCGAGCAACTCCTGACCAACACGACGCAACTCAGCAATGGAGTTCCTTCATTCGTAGCGGGCGCGACGCAGGGTGGCGAAATGTACATCAACCTGGATAGGACTTACGCGGGTTTCGGCCCGAGAGATGTCGGCAAACAATTTTTCGATACGAGGGGTAGAGGAACTATTAGAGACGCGATCCACGTTTTTGGTGATGTCGGAACCTTAGAGCAGACGCATGTCGATGATCTGTTACCGGTGATCGATACCGTCAAGGCGCTGGCCGACGTGGTGCCGCCACTGATTAGACCTGACGGTATCGCGCAGACATTGGTCGAGCTGCGTTCTCGGTTCGAAAAACTCTATAGCGGAACGCCCGGACAACCTGCTCTTAACGTACAGATCGCCTTGGACAACATCCCCAGTGTGGCGGGCCCGCTTGGCATTGAGGTGGGCCACTCATGACGTGGAAGGCGGCTTTGTGGCGACTCGTGATAGCAGGAGTTGCCACGACAGTCATGCTCATCGCGGTAGCGAATGTCATAACTCAGCCAGTGACATCGCCTACCCGTGCCTATTCGGCGAAATTCACTGACGCCTCCGGATTGCACACCGACGCCGACGTGCGCGTGCGTGGAGTGCGCGTCGGGAAGGTCCAATCCATCGAATTGCATCGAGAGCAGGACCAAAGCACTGCGGCAGTCAAATTCACCCTCGACAAGCAATATGGTGTGGTCTCAACTACCCGGCTCGCCATCAAATTTCAGGCTTTGACAGGTGTGCGCTATCTAGATGTGCTGAACCCTTCCGAACGGTATTCGACGACCGATCTTGTGACTGACGTGCCAACCGTGATGACGCAACCTTCCTTCGACGTCACCGCATTGTTCAATGGGCTGCAACCGGTGATCGCCACACTAAGTCCAGAAGAGGTTAACACATTCACAACGAATGCGGCATCGTACTTAGCCGGCGATGGAGAAGGCTTGGAGCCGATTCTTGACAGTATCCACAAACTCACTGCGTTCGTGTCGGATCGCCAACATGTCATCGCAACTTTGATGCGCAACCTCTCAGAAATCGCTGACACAATGGGTGGCCATTCACGAGACCTGGTTAAGATCCTTGACTCAGCTAATCTTCCACTCGATGGCGCGCTGAGTGTGATCGAGGAATTCCGCAAGTCGAAACTTTTTGGCTACGAATTCACACATACGGCGGCCCAATTGCTGCGGAACGTTGGTCTCAAATTCGGGGCGAATATGGACAACGCATTCGATCGTGCGCTTGGCAACCTCGATGACTTTACCGAAGCGTTCAAGCTAGTTCCGGTCATGTGGGACGACGTCCCGCCACCGGCCGGCGCACCGGCGCCATGCTCACGGGGGCGCGCTGAGCTACCGGCAATGCTGAATGTGCTTCTCAACGGGCAAAGGGTGGTCTTGTGCAATCCATGAGAGTAGTGCGAAACCCCACTTTGTGGGGGGCCGGCGCGCTGGCTATCGCGACTATTGCAGCACTGGTGGCGAGTTGGCTTTACGTCAGCCCCCCAGGCCAGAAAATCGTCACTTTTTACACCCAGGATGCCGCATCGATCCGGCCCGGCGATGAGGTACGGATCGCCGGCATCCATGTCGGCAAGGTCAATGACTTGAGGTTGGAATCGAACCAGGTGCGGGTGCGCGCACGCGTCGATGACACCGCATTTGTGGGTGACCAGTCCCAAGTCGAGGTGCGGATGCTCACCGTGGTCGGTGGCTACTACGTGAGCATCCTGTCACTGGGGAAGACAGCGCTGGGCGCTAAGCCAATTCCGCTGGAGCGTGTGACGATGCCCTATAACTTGATGCGCACCCTTACCGACGCGACGAAAATCACCGAAAATGTGAGCGCGCAGCCGATCAACGAGGCATTGAATCAAGTCCAGAAGGGACTTAGTGGCGATAACGTGCAGGTCGTCTCTGCAATAATTGAGGCCGGCAACAGCGTGATGTCGACGATAGATAAACAGCGCGGTCAGGTGACCAAAATCCTTAATTTGTCCGATGAATATATCCGGACGCTGAACGCAAATAGGGACCTGCTCAGGGCGCTAGTTCGCAAGGCTGCGCTTATGGAGCAGACGCTGACTCTCTATTCCGATGGATTTAACGCTGGACTGAGTGGATTGGGCGATATTTTAGATTCTCTCGAACCGATTGGTGCATTTTATCTGAATCATCGAGACAAATTTTTAACGATGGTGCGCGATTTTCAGGACAAAGCACGTTTCTGGGCCGAGCGCAATGGCCTAATAATACGGGCTCTTCGCTTGGGGCGGAACAAGATCGAACGGGTCCTTGATGCACAGAATGCGCCACCTGAGCTGCTGGCGACGGATCTGTGCATGCCGGCACCGGGGCATGCCTGCTGATGGTCGCATTAGGCTGGCGTCGCGGACGCGGGATCGTCGCAAGCACTGTCACAGCGGCGGCTGTGGCGGTGAATGGCACGTCGTGCGCAGCGCCATCAGGAGAGAAGCAGGCCGAATATTGCGCAATCATGTCGGACAGTGTCGGCCTCTATACCGGCAACCCCGTTACCCAGATGGGCTATGCGATCGGCCAGGTCAAGGCCATTACCCCTGGCATCAAGGATGTGCGTGTCGATTTCACCGTGAACGAACACCGTCCGTTGCCTCTGGATGTTAAGGCGATCATCAGGTCGACATCGATCCTGGCCGACCGGTCGTTGGAGGTGGTCGGCAATTATGAGGCAGGCCCGAAGCTACGCGCCGGCGAGTGTATTCCACTTGGCAGGACGGCAACTCCCAAGAGTTTGTCTGAGGTGATCGGATCGAGCACTACATTCATCAACTCAGTCAACCCGGCGGGGTCGAGGAACATCGGCGATGTCGTCCGTGAACTCGACCAAGCTACGCACAACAATGGTGTTGGTCTAAATCAGTTGCTGACCACGTCGTCGAGAGTGCTCGATAGCCCGGACCAGGCGATAAGCGACATTTCCACCATAATCACTAACCTCGCCGAATTGTCTTCCCTGCTCAGAGAGTTGAGAGGGCCCCTGAAGCAGAGTTTTGTTGACGCGGACCAGACCAACGGGGACGTTTTTGAGGCCCTCGAAGGTACGGGTAGATTAGTCCGCTCAGCCGTGCCGCTCATCAGCGCCGCTGCCGACATTGACAATTACCTCGGCGACGAACTTCAGTTCACCCTCGACACAGTGGGCACGGCTCTTAGGAAGCTGAGCGCACATGCCCCCAGAATCGCGAATTTGCTGAATGTCGGGCCCCCCTGGATTAACGCGTTGGCCAACTACTTTAACGGTCGAGCGGCTCGCCATGTCATCCGATACCGACCGCCGATGTATCGCATCCGTACGCCCGATGGAGTCGCGCTATGCAATATGATGAACGCTTCTGTGCCGGGCAGCTGCGCAAACGTGCAGGGCGAACCGTATGCGGTTGACGTTGCGCTGCTTCAGTACGCACTCAACCAGGCGCATCGATGAACCGCCGGATTTGGCCGGTGGCCGTGGTCGTCGCCATTGCCTTGGCGGTCTCCTCGTGTGCGTCAATCAACGTCAATGCACTACCGCAGCCCGGTAATTCGTACCGGGATGGCTACGACGTAATTATTGAATTCAGCAGTGCGCTCAACCTGCCTGATCGCGCGAAGGTGGTGTTGGACGGGTCAACCGTCGGGGTGGTCACCAAGGTGGCACTCTCGGCCCGCCAAGTCGATGTCACCGCGCGGTTGGGCTCGGGTGTCGTGGTGCCCGCTAACATTCACGCAGCTCTGCAGCAAGCCACTGTGCTCGGCGACATCTACGTCGCTCTGCAACGCTCCCAAACTGATCAATCAGCTGCGCCACCAATAGCTGCGGGCGGCACGATCCCGCTGGCGCAGACAACCTCTCCGCCGCAGTTGGAAGACACCATCGCAACGCTTGCGAATTTCGTCTCAAGCGGGTCCATACAGCGCATTCAGAATACGATTATCGGCATCAATCGAGTGCAGCCCCCCGGAGGACAAGCTGCGATACGCAAAGTGGCTTCTCAAGTGGCCGCCGACCTATCCGACCTGTCCAGCAATATCGGTACGGTTGACCAGTTGCTCAATAATGCATCCGGTACTGGTGAGATCATGGACAAGCTGCGGCCGATATATGCGGATTGGTTTACCCCTAATGGCACAGAGGCCTTTTACCGCGCCGGTGTCACCGGCGAGGGTATTGCAACCGTGGTGCCCTCGCTCGGCAGCATCTACGCTGGTGGGTTCTGGCTGGTGCCACTTCTGCATTCACTCGTCGATGCGACAGGCGCCCTTCAACGCAGCAAATGGGATTTTGAAGAGGAGGCGCCGGCGTGGCGACGACTCTTCACCGACAAGTTCATTGCGCAAGATAGATATCCAGCAATCAACATCACGTCAATTGTCGGCCCTGACGGTAAGGAACTGTCGGGAGACGTGCAGGACGTACTACGAATCCTGGGTGCAGCTCCATGAAAATACGATACGTGATGTCGTTTATCGCCTTCGGACTGGCGATTGCTTTCGGTGTGTATTACATCGGTTCACTCGGTGTGCGGCTCAGGCCACCATCCAACCGCACTGACCTCTCCATGACCGTGCCCGATATCAATGGTCTCGTTGTCGATGCGAACGTTCTACTGCGGGGTGTACCAGTCGGCAAAGTCACTAAGATTCAATCGGCTGTTGCCGGGGCGACTGTCGACTTTTTCGTTGAAAGCCGGTTTCGTGTCCCGGTCGACACTGAAGTGCAGCTCGAAAACTTGTCGGCGCTAGGTGAGTCGTATATCGAGCTAGTTCCGCGCAGCCAAAATGGTCCGATGTTGCACAGCGGTCAACACATCGCCACGAATTCGGTAAGGCAGCCACCATCTATATCGGAACTAGCGTCAAGCGTCGTCCGAGTGCTCAACCAGCTCGACCCCGACCAGTTGAAACGTATTACCGTTGAGGCCGACACCGCATTACCGTATGCCAACTCGGTTTTGCCCAACCTGTCGCATGCCAGCCGGGTCTTGAGAAATGCCGCCGCGGGTATGCATGGCAACGGGCGGGTGTTGCTGGACAACTTTCAATCATTGTTGCACAACGCCGGCTTCATGGGGCCTGTGCTCACTCACCTTGGACCGCAACTGTTCAATATCCTCGAAGATGCTCAATCTATTTTGGGCAACTTCTTCTTGCTTATTCACAATGGTGCACCTAACACCATGGTGACCCTTAGCCACTTAGTATCGCGAATTCAGAGGCTTCTCGATAATAACGGTGGCGACCTCAAGGTGTTGGGCGAGGCGTTCCTGCCGCAGATCACGAAAATCGCGGGCGCATTGATGAACTTCGATGCTGGTCAGATCCTGAGTAATATGTTGGACTCGGTACCCGAGGACGGCAGGGTTACGCTCCACGTGACCGCCCAAGGGAGCTAAGGTGCGCCAACACAAACCTAGTGGAGCTGAATTGAGTACAGACACTGTGACCGATGATCAGCCCGACGCCGTGAAGCCAGACGCCACGGAACCGAACGCGGAAAAGCCAGACGCCGCGGAACCGAACGCGGAGAACGATTCAATAGAGATCGACGATGGAAACGAGCTCAACGACAAGAAATCCGCGGCACGGCGGTTGACGATCTCTCTTCGTAGCCTGGTGATCGCCGTGGCGATCGTTGCCGTCGTCGCCGCGTTCGGCACATTGGGTTGGTTATATGTTGGAGCGCAGCGCAAGCTCGACGCGCAGAGTCGTCAACTGCAAAATAATGCACACGCCGAAAAGCTCGCCCTCGACTACGCGGTACACGCAGCGGAAATGAATTTTCAAGACATTAACGGGTGGAAGGTCAAACTCGTCGCAGGAACCACGCCAGAACTCAAAGACAAGTTGACTAAAGCGGCAACGTCAATCGAGCAAATACTCGTCCCTCTCCAATGGACTTCGACCGCGAAACCGCTTGTGGCGAAAGTTCGCTCGGATACCGCCGGAACATATGTTGTCGACGCTTTTGTCAGCGTGATGACCAAGACTATCCAAGCACCCGAGCCGTTGCAATCCACGGCGACATACAGCATCACGATCGACAGCACCAAGGACTGGAAGATTACCGATGTGGGCGGGATTGGCGCCGTGGTCGGGGAGAAGTAGCTCCACGGCCGAGGAGGAGGTTAGATAAGTGATGAGAGCTCGGCGGCAGTTCCGGGTTGGCCGCAATGTCTTGTGCGTGATGTTTACATTATTGGCAGCTGCCATTGTGCTTGGGCCTACGTCTAGTGCCGATCCGCAGGAGGACCCTGACTTCTCTGATCTAATGGGGCTCAGTGGCTACCCCAGTCAACCGACTACACCGTCACCAGTAATCATCAAACCATTACCGCCCATAACGCCAAGACCCTCGAACTGGCAGCCGTCATTTCCTTACCCTTATGATCAAGTCAAGGGAAGCGTCACCGATACAGACTTTGCGGGGGAGCAAGAGCTTTGCCAATGGTACAACGCTCAGTACGATGAATTGGTACGCCAGATCGACGCTTTACAATTCGCCCGGATCACGCCCAACGGTCCAGGCGTCATAAATGGCTCGGGGAGTGACTGGGACTACAGCTTCGGGAACCTTCAGCAGCAAGCTGACATCCTCACCACAAATATCGACCAATCGGTGGATTTCCTTGAGCCTCGCGTCCAAGCTTTCACGACGGAGCGAGATTATGTGGGCGACGTTTATACGCCGCTTGATGGGGCTAAAAGCTTTTACTTGCTCTGGCAACATCTATCGAATGTAAACGCCGGCATTAAGAGCCACCAGCCCGACTGGTTCACCGGGCCATCGGTTCAGCGCGTCAAGCGTAATGGAAGCGTTATCAACCGAGCGCATATATGCCGGTACTAGGGTAGCAAATGTCGCGAGTGCTACAAAAGAAATCTCGAGCTGGTGGCGGAGGTTCGGGGCGTCGATGAAGAAGGGGCAGGGTCGGTGATTGGCTTTCGCATTCTGAGCATTGCGCTTCTGACCAGCTCTGTAACGTTGGCGCCCTACGCTCGCGCTGACGACACAGTAACTTATGAAGTGGTTACGACTAGCGACATAGCCACAGCGAATGTCGAGTATAACGACCTAGCTGGGCGACAAGCGCAGCAGCAAGTGCCTTTGCCATGGCGCCTGAATGCGACGGTGCGTAACCCGCTTAGCAACGACGCGGAGGTTCGCGCCGACTGGCGACCGGTGGCTAGGCCATCCAAGTGGGTCACGGTCCGTGTTTATTACCGAGGCAGCCTCGTTTGCCAGAATACACTCGATGTGGGAAATGCGGCATGTTACGGCAGCACGACCTTCAAGCCGCCACCGCCACGGCGAGCGAACTAATCGCTAATCGAACAATTGAGGTGGGAGGCGAACTGGATTGGTCCGGTTTCAGTAGTGTCCGGCCACCACTACCGAGCTCAGATAGAAGCCGGCCTGTTCGTCGTGAATCATACTTACTCCGAAATCCGTGAAGGAGCAATCGTCGAATTTATCGTAGACGTATTCCAAGATCACGCCGTGTATCGCACCATCCTCGGTGTTGGCGGCTCCGTTGAGGAGTTGCCCCTTTATGTTGTTTAGGTCGTTGCCGTAGCCGAGGTCTTTCAGGCCGGATTTCGGGTCGGTGACGGGATAATGTGTTCCAACCTTATTAAGCCAGTTGTCGGACGTACGATTGCTGACCTCGGCTACTTGCTCGACAATCGGGTTGTACTGCATTGGAGCGCATGACGTCGCGCGGGCCGACGCCACTGCATTCCTCAAGCTGGCCGACGGAGCCGCATGAGCCGAAGGTGCGAGCGGGACACCAGAAGAGAAAATCGTCACGATAACTGCCGATTCGATCCACAGCCTGCGCCGTCCGGGTCTCCAGGCCGCTTTTTTTCTGCGCAAGGGAACGTCTGACCGTGTACGCACCTAACTCTCCCTGATTTGTTTATTGAACATCGGCTAAACAGGACGCAAAGGGCGGCGTTAGTACATTTCCGTTAATCAAACTACGCTGCGATTGCCCCGATCGCCAGAATAGCACCGATGACCGAGTGGAATGTGATGTATTGGCTGATCGGATATATCGAGACGGCACGATAGATGACGCTGCGCTGCAGCCTCTAACTGGGTGAACATCATGGGTCACACATCGTCGACGGAATCGCCCGACAGTTGTGCCGGTGAGAGGTTACTGCCCACCGCAGATCCAGCCTCGGTGCGGCGTCCGTGGATTAACGAGGCGAATAGCAGCGATAATCGCACGGCCGTTGCTTGTGCATTTTTTGAGGGTTGCACGAGCGTGTCAGTTGAACACAACCGTTGCTCAGGGTCGGCCGGGGACGCGCTTCGAAATTCAGGACTATCGGGCATTTAAACGGCGAACGTTGGTCATAAGTCTAAACGCCGATAAGATAAGGGACCCGGTAGATTAACTAAGAGCTCGGGGGACTGACTGACGCCATGGCCGCTGGATGATGCAAACGGCAGGTCCGCTCAATGACAGTCGCGCGTCGTAGGACGGGAAGCAATCACGCTGCCAATAGAACCGATTCGTGCGCACCCAATATTAGCCAAGTAGAGTACGCACAGGGAAGGAAGTGACGTGATAGTAATCAGCGCTGGAAAGCGCATCGTGATTTCGGCGCTCGGCAGTGCAGTCGTGGCGGCGCTGGTAGTGTCCGCTATGCCCGCAGCACGCGCCGACCAAGAATCTTGGGGCGCAATCGCGGTCGCGCAAGTGGCCGACCGCGTAGGTGTATCGAAGAATATGCCAAATGAGGCCGCCGCCAACCAAGCTGCTAAGCTCAACTGCCAGCAAAACAGCGTGGCGGGTTACGACCCCGGGTGCAACGTGATGATTGCCTTCAAGTATCCCGAGTGCGGCGCAATCGTCAAGACTGAAGATCAGTTTTATCGGGATCTCGGCGTCACGCAGCATGACGCAGAACAAAACGCCATAAATCAGAGTCCGAAACGCATGACCAGGGTACTTCGCTCGCAGTGCAATGACGCGCCTCCTGGCGGGTGAGCGGCTCGCAGTGCGCCGCCCGGCCGGATACCAAACGACATATATTCTAAACCGCTGCCTTCTGGCGGGAAATCGGGCTAGAATTTAGCAATGCGAGCCCATTCTAGATTGTTGGGAGCGATCGGTTCTGCGATCGGACTAACGCTCGGCGCAGTAATCCCGGGACACGCGGATCCGGAGGCGCCGGGGGGTAGTCCGTTTCCGGAGATGTCGGATATAACGACGTGGTATACCGAGCAAGAGCCAGACCAATTTTTCATATCCGGCGACCGACCTGTCGTCGGTGATACGACCGGCGAGCATTACGTCTGGTTCTTGACCCCATCGGGACTCAATTGCGGTATCTGGTTTTGGGGTAGCTTTGGCTGCACCGGAGATATACCGGGTGCGCCGGGGGGTGATAACCACATCGCATGGTTCAACGGAAACCGCGCGGTCCACCACGGCTGGACAGCGGCCGCGCAGTTTCCGGCCGGACAAGCGCAGCGGACGTTGCCGCCGCGTAGCTTTGTGACCTACAACTCAACTACCTGCGCAATCACGCCAGAAGGAAATACATATTGCGGGCACGGTGAATTCAAGTTCTTGATCACGCCGGCGGGGACTTGGTTGAAAGCTTGGGACGACAGGCGGTCGTACGTCTGCAACGCGTACGGGAGCTGCCCCGCTGGCTGAACGAATCGGGAAGACGGGGGATTAAAGTGCGGCTGTACGCTTCCGCCATACCATTTCGCCAACCGATTAGATTTGAGATTAGCCTGGTTGGATTTGAGTGCCTGGTTCGATATGAGAAATTGGCACCGTGCCGCAGGCCGCCTCCCGGGCGCCATTCTGGGTGTGCACTACCTGACCATCAACTGCAATCTCACACCGCAAACCGAAGTCTAACTCCAGCACTTCGGGAGGGATGGGGGTCCTGCCCATTAGTTTGTAGAAGGGGCCGATTGCCAAATATGCCCACCGGCCGGGATTTGCCAATTGCGTCGTATAGCTCCAGGGTGCGTCCTGATTGACTTTAGGATTAAGAGTGTATAAGTACTGCTGCGAATTCTCGGCGTAATCCTGCTCGTTCATAGGCTGTTTTGCCATAAATGAAATATGGACATACGACTCGCTGAGCGATGTGACACGGTAGGTGACCTGGTGGCCACTCGGCTCAGCGTTGGATGGTCCACCGGTAAGTCCTACGCCGCCAGCCGCCACCACCAGCGTTGCCAAGGCGTTTGCTGTCGTTCGCATCGTCCTCATGTCGGGACAACCCTACTCGACTTCGCGGCCCGTCATCCCGCTAGTAAAGACTAATTCGCTGCTTATGTCAAAGTTAAAATTTATAAGCTTGCGGACCAGGCAGTGCTGTTGCGTGACGAAGAGCAGGCGACCCACCGATCGGCGACGACCTTAAGCTAGGGGGCCTACTAGGGCCCAAGCTGCATGGATGGCCGAGACGGTGTCCGTCCTCATCTTGTCGACGGGCGGAACCAGGTCCACTCGCCGGGTGGCGATGAGGTGTGTACACACGTGGGATTTGGAACGTACACTTCACCACATGAAGGCAACGAGACTCGCCTCGGTTGTCGCCGTTGCCATCTCGCTGGCGGCGCCAGCCCACGCCGACCAAGACGCCAGCCAGGATGCCGATTTCTATAACCAGCTGCGGTATTACGAGGTCTACTCTCCCCACGACTTTGACCGCTATATCGTCACGACCATTTGTGAGCGGCTTCGTAGCGGCAACTTCCCCGACGCGCTCACAGCCCATGACTATCTCAACCGAAACATTAAGGCGGGCACGACCGAGCAGCAGGGCTATCAGATCCTTGGCACGGGTATCGGTATATATTGCCCCGATCAATCGCCGAAGCTGAAGGACATGCCGGCTGCTGCGGCTGCTGCAGCGGCGGCCAAAGACCGACGGTATGCGAATCTGGCGCATTAGTCGGTCGAAGCCTGCGGCGAAGGGTGTAGTCGCATGCCGGCGAAAGTCCACCACAAGCCATCGCACTTCACCAAAAGGCTTGCCTCACATAGCAGGCTTCTGCATGCACTAGGCCTCCGACGAGTCACCCTTCTAGGCGGATGTTCGCGATGAAGAGAGAAGTTGTATGTGATGCAGATTGATTGAACGACGGCAGCGATAGGTCTCCGAGTGAATTGATGCCGCAACTGCCCAACCGGCAATCCTCCTGGTGCACACGACGGTGATGTATGGGCGGTCAGATGAGCGTTGGATGCAGCGTTAGCGACTGATAGGCGGCGGACTGGAAGGGCAAGTCGCGGGCCGACCAGGGGATGATCAAAAGACGGGCTGCCCAGTCGCTTGAGGAGTTTACCCGCCGACAGCGCGACCAGTCGGGGCGACACTTCCCCCGTCCGCGGCCTGCGCAATAACCGCTTCCATGTCGATGCCTAGTGCCCGGGAATTGAGGAATACCACCGAAGCTCCATGCAGCGCCTGTTCGACGGAACCGGTGACCTCTGCGGCGCCTGGGAGCCCGGCGCTTGCCGGCTCACGGGTATGGCGCGAACCTGCACTCCGGCCTAGGCGAGCAGACTAACCAAGGGGCGCCCGACGGGGCCGGTCGCTCCCGTGACGACGATGGCCCGCTAGTCACAGCGCACCTCCGCCGTTGCGAAGACGGGCTGGGCGCAGAACCGCCTTGGGTTGGGCACCGTCGAATGGATCATGCAATCCACTGTGACTGAGCGAAAATGGATTATCAATCCCAAAAAGCAAGTCCGCGTGGTGCGCCGGGCCCGAAAGCCAACAGGCCGCAAACTGACCGCCAAGGGGCCACCGCCCTCGTGCACGCATCATCGACGTTGCGGCGCAGATGATCTGGGAACGCGGCGGGACTGCCACGTCGCTCGAAGACGTCAAGCTCGCGGCAGAGGTCAGCAGTTCGCAGCTCTATCACTACTTCGCCAACAACGAGCAACTGGTCAATGCGGTCATCGACCGCGAGGCCGACAGACTTGTGAATACCACCGAAGAAGCCGACCTGAGCACTCCCGAAAGCCTCGCAGCGTGGCGCGATCTAGTCGTCGGCCATGCGAGCGCAATCCATGGCCAAGGCGGCTGCCCATTGGGGTTCCTGGGCAGCGCGCTGGCCGAGTCAGACACACAGGCACGCGCCCTCGTCGCCGCTGGTTGGGTCGCTGGGCCAGCGCAATCCAAAATGGGATGCGTTCCCTGCACAGTCAAGGACGTCTAACGGCTGGAGTCGATCCCGACGACCTCGCCGTCACCGTGCTGGCAGCACTGCGAGGGGGTCTCTTGCTCGCTCAGCGCGCCCATTGCAGACCACCCTCAACATCATCCTGAAGATGGCCGGTGTGGGAAATTCGGACGGAAGACTCATTGCACTGAGGTTCCACACCATTTCGTCGAGACCAGCCAGAACTCGGGCCATTCATGCCCGTCCCCGGCCGATCCGAGGAGTGGTTGCCCTCGGCGAGCTGGCGGATGATCTGATCCGGCCTATGCCGCTGGGCCTGTTCGATGCCGTGTCGATCCTTCCTCGCCCGAACATCGGGCAACAGAATTCACAACGGCTGGACCACTACGGCGGGCTCACCTCCAGCTGCTGGGTACGCAACTCCAAACCCGGGACTGCGATGCCAAGGTATCCCGTCGCCAATTAGTCTGGCGCACAGGCAATCATGTTGGTTGGGGCTGCATGATCCCGCGGTTCCCGTCGACCATGTGCGGCCTGACCGGGAGTCCGATTTCTTTAGTTTCCGGCAGCAGGAGCACGTGCGCCCTGCAACACCCGCTCACCGGCGCAGCACAACCCCGCCATGCCCGCACCAACTACGACTACATCGAACCCGTCCTGGTTCTTGGTCACGGCCTACTTTCTGTCAGAGACGCCCGGTGCACTCAGTAGTCCCGGTGTTCATGGGCGTCGATTTGGACGACGCGTGCATCATGCCGAGGGATGTGGAGTCGGGTTGCGGCAGGCCCGTGGTGGTGGCCTGCACATTCCAGCGTCTACGACTCTCTATGAAATACCATTGTCTAACCTTGAATTAGCTCGCTCCGAGCGCGTCTCGAGGAGACCGGCTCCAAGGCCGAAACTCGCTCGGGATCATGGTGACCGCCCACGGTGCCGCCATACCTAGACCAGAACCCATATGTTACGGATCAATATTATTGTGCTGATGACGTTCGCATGATGTGGTAGTTTGCCTGGTTGTGCGTCCTTTGCATCGTTCCGCCGGTGACCTGTTAGTCGAGACACAGGGCGGCGTTGCCAGCGTGATAATGAACCGCCCTGATCGCCTCAACGCGATGACGCCGGAGTTGCAGAAGAACCTATTAGCGACCTTGGCCGAACTGGATCGCTCTGAGCATGTCCGTGCGATTGTGCTCACGGGTGCGGGTGGAGGCTTTTGCTCTGGCGCTGATCGCGATGTGCTGGACCGGGTACACGAGCTTGTGGGAACCGATGAGCTGCAGGCGCAACCACCGATATTGCACACACCGCTAATCGCCGCGGTTAACGGGCCCGCCATTGGCATCGGGTTTTCGATCATGCTGCTAGCTGACGTGATTTATGTTGCTCGCGACGCCAAGATCGCAAGCTCCTTCTCGCGGCTGGGCTTGGTCGCGGAGTGGGGCGCCGCGTGGACTCTGCAGCGCCGGGTGGGCTACGGTGCCGCCGCCGATATTCTGTTGAGCGGGCGCTCTGTGGCGCCGGCCGAAGCACTTCGGTTGGGCCTTGCCCAGCGGGTACTACCCGCTGACGAGCTGCTGCCCGCGGCCAAGGCCTGGGCAGCCGATATTGCGACGAACACGTCGCCATATTCCGCGGCCAACATCAAACGGCAATTAGGTGCAGCGGCGACGCAGTCGTTCGGTGATGCTTTCGAACTTTCGCTGGCTCTCGAAGAGGCCGCGTTGATGCGCCCCGATCTGGCCGAGGCGATCCGCGCGCGCGCCGAACGCCGTAGCCCGAAGTTTCCGCCGCACCGCCGCTGCTAAAGCCATGCAACGGGTCAATGCCGGTTCCTGTGTGGTCTCTAGCTGCTAACTTGAGGGTTCGTTCAACAAGAATAAGAAGTTATCAGTCCGGATTATTCGTACTTAGATAGATATTGAGGTACGATGCTGCTGTCCCGGTGGCCCGCGGACCCCCGGGTGCAAGCTAAGAGTGCCAGTGTTGGCGCTGGATTTACTGCGGCGGCGCCGACAGGAGGTCGACGGAGTAGTCAATGCTAGGGAGTAAGGTGGCGGTTCAGTTGTCGGAGCGCTGTATCGAACCCGTCTTCTGGGACGTATATGGCCGCCGGTGAGCCCGAAAACACTCAATTAGGTCGGCGCGACGGTGCATCGCGATTTAGCGGGAAGCCGATGCACGTTGTGGTAATTGGCGCCGGAATCGCTGGACTAGGCGCTGCTTTTGAGCTGTCCAAGCACGATGTCTCCGTCACAGTGCTCGAAAGCGACGCCGAGGTTGGGGGGCGCTGTCGAAGTTTTGAGTGGCATGGCTCGTGGCACCATACCGGAGCCGAAGCCCTTGTTGGCTGCGAAGTCAGCCTGACTCAGTTGCGGCAAGAGTTGGCGCGTGAAGCTGCCCCGACAGTGGACCTAGAGGAGTCGGAAACCGTTCGTGGCGAACGGATTTACAACCAAGGTCGGCCGCTACTTTACTCACCGTTCACCCTCGCGGGTGCATTGCGGCTGCCCGGCGGCATCAAAGACAAGCTTTCGCTCCTCCGGCTGGTCCCACTGGTGCTGCGGCAACGTCGTGTACACGATCCGCTCGATTACACGTGCACGCTGTGGGCGGACCAGTATGAGGGTGCAGCCTATCTACGTGCGCACGCCCCACAGCTCTTTGACGCGGTCATCGAGCCTTTCATGCAGTACAGCACCCTCGACAGCGGCGATTACGGGTTGTCGTGGTTGCTTTTTGCCCTGGGCGATCTGGCGTGGCTGCGCAGTTGGTGGATCTATGAGCCACGCGGTTCGGGCGGCATCACCTATGAGTTAGGCCAAGCGCTGCAGCGAAATCCGCTGTGTCGCATCGTCACCAGTGCCCCCGCCACCGCGGTTCGCCGTACCGGCGAGGGCATCGAGGTGGGATTCCGCCGCGACGGTGCAGACTTAACTCTCGACGCCGACGCAGTGATCGTCGCGGTCCCAGGGTCACTCGTCATGCCAATCGTAGGTGATCTACTCAACGCAGTTCAGCGGGAATTCCTTGGCCGCATCAGCTATTCGGCCCATCACCTCGGCCGCTACCTGGTCGACGTTCCCGCCTCTCAGCTACCGGCCAAATGTTTCCTGCCGTCTGCTGAGGGTTTCGAGCGCTTAGGCAAGGTGAGTGTCAAACCCGACGGAAAAGACCGCAGCGTCATCACGCTGGATCTCAAAGACGCCTATGCCCGCTGCACCGTGGGCCGTTCCGATCGCGAGGTCCTTGCTGAAAGCTGGCTCGAGGCAATACGCGCTTTTCCCATCCTGCGAACGGCGGTCATCGAAGACCAGATCTTGACGCGAAATGACATTGCTATTTGTCGGCGCCCGCGAGGCTTTGTCGGCGGTCTGGCCCAGTTTCTGGCGCAACCGATGCCAGCGGGGGTCGAGCTGGCCGGCGATTATCTGTTGCAGAGCACGGTGGGCAGATCCCTTTATACCGGGGTGGTCGCGGCCAATCGGACCCTAGGCCACTTGGGATTGATAGCGCGCGATGCGGCCGTCCGACCCGCTCTGCGTAGCGGTAATAGCTAGCCGATAAGGCGCTAACACATCGCCGCGGCATTGTCCTGTCCGATGCGATCGCGGGGCGTCACGCCCGCACCGGTGCCCTTCGAGCACGAAAGATGTCATGGATCACCACGACAGCGAACATGAGGACTACGACGTGATCGTGGTCGGCGCGGGCACTTCTGGTGCGGTATGTGCCGGAACGCTCGCCTCGCGCGGAGCACGCGTGCTGTTGATCTCGGAGACTGCCACTCCTGGTTACAACGTGCGCTGCGTGCCGCTCGACGGTCATCTCGCCTACATCCAGCAGCCGCCCTGGCATATGAGTTGGGGTGGGGGACACTGGGCTCGGGTAGCGCGCGAATTGAATTTGCCAGTCCGGGCGCATGCGGCGCCCCCGATCTCGGTTATGGTGCGCGGTAGCCGCCGCAGCACCCGGATGCCGCTCATTGCCTCCACCACCGAGCTGTGCGAGCTGTTGTTTCACCTCACCGAGATGCCGCGTGAGATCCTCGACCGCGGGGACACCGAGCGTGTCCTGCGTGCCGGGCTCGCAATCCCGCCGGGGCAGTTATGCAAGATGCACGATGTTGGTCTTGAACAGTGGTTCGACCGGCAACAGGCTGACCAGCCGACCCGGTTAGTCATTGAATTGCTGGCCGCCGTGGTTGCGGGCGTTTCCAGTGAGCGCATCGGCAAAACGTTCTCGGTCTTCGGGGCATTCGCCCTTATCCGCACCTGCTTCGCCGGCGAGGGAATCATTTCGGTGATCGAGCCCGATATCCAGCGCGGCCTGATCCAGCCGCTGACCAACTATGTCCAGGAACACGGTGGCGTAGTTTGGCGGGGCACCAAAGTGCAGCGGGTACTGGTGGAACGCGAGGCGGTGCGCGGCGTACAGATGACCGACGGCCGCACAGCAACCGCATCACATGTGGCGCTCGCCGTGGGCAATCAACGCATCCCAGCTTTTTTCACCGAGCTGCCGGCCGAATTGTGTGAGCCGCTGCGGAAGGAAGCCGCCTTCGAACATGATCAGGTGACGATCGCCACGCTGCTCACCCGACCGGTGGTCGACGTGACTGATAAGTTGTTGATCCACGACCCTGCGACGGGTGCGAACGTTTGGTTTGTGCCCCTCAACGTGGTCGCACCATGGAACAGCCCTGACGCGCGTCAGCTCTGCCTGCAGTGGTGGGGTGGCCCGGCCCGGGGCCACAACGCGGTGGTCAACTACCTCGATGATGTATGTGAGGACGCATTCCCAGGTTGGAAAGCCGCCGTAGGCCAGCGTGCCCCCGCCGCGCGGCGCTATCACTGGCTCAATTCGTGCTACGCAGGGGCAAAGGTGCCGCGGCGTTCCCCGACTATCGAGAGGCTGTGGTACGTCGGGGAAAGCACTGAGCCGGTGGCCGGAATCGCCACAGAACAGGCTGCTTTCGCTGGCTACCACGGCGCGTTGGCGATCGGCGCGCATCCAATGCCTTCGCGCCGGCGACGCTTAACCGGACGCGATATCCCTTGAGGCAGGGCCGTGACTTCTGCCCGCATCGAGTACCTCAATTTCACTGTCTTTGGATCGCATTGACACATGGTTTCTGGCTGAATATGATTCAACTTCAAACATTATTGAATCTGTTGATCTAGGCCAGCCGACAGCTGGTTGGGGGTGCTCTGCGCCAACTGTCGGCTGGCCGACTTACCGTTGCGACAGGCGTCAGAGCCTTACTGGCTAGGATCCATGCATAGTCAAAGACCACTTATCGCCCGACATGAGGCGGTTCGGAAAGCTTGCCCGCGCCTCTACGTCCTACCTCCTACGCCCACGGGCTACTACGAGGGACGGGCGCGGGCAACGACAGACAGGATTGATCAGCGATGAGCCCATGCGGGGTCCTCGCGACCACAACTGCGATAACGCTGCTGGCAATCACGGCCTGTGCGGTGTACGGGTTTCGTCACGGCAACGACCTTTCGCTCATTGACGGATATTACGGGTTTGCGCCGCTGGTCCATGTCGCAATGACGTTGGTGCTCTGGCATGACACGACGCCGCGCGGCCTTCTGGTTACAGCAGCGGTGGGCGCGTGGTCGCTGGGGCTGGGCTATCAGCTCAGCAGCCGGTGGTGGCGAGTCGAGCGCCACCGCGGCGGTGATGTCCGCTACCGCCTCACCAGCGAGCGCATCGGCCTCGGCGACGGAGCTGGGCAGCTACCACCGGGCTACTACTGCAAATGCTATCTGGCGGTGGCAGTGCCGCAGGTCCTTTTAATCACGATATTGACACTGCCGGCGCAGCTTTCGATCATGATCACCGGGGTGCCGTTGGGCATTACTGATGGAATTGGGCTGGTAATGATCGCCATTGGCGGTGCCACCGAGGTTGCGGCGAACTGGCAGCTCGAACGATTCAAGGCAGCGCGCCGTCCGGGTCAGACATTGATGACGGGGCTATTTGCCTGGTCGCGTCACCCGAATTACTTCGGCAACTTGATGGTGTATCTGGGCTGCTACGTGGTCGCCATATCCGAACCCGCACTGTGGTGGACGGTGATCTCACCGATCGCGATCCTGGTGGTGCTGCGATTCGTCCTGGGGGTGCACATGACCGACCAGTTGATGCTGGAGAAGCGCAGAAACAATGCTGAATACCTGCGTTACGTCGCAACCACACCGTCGTTTGTCCCGGTCCCCCCGGCCTTACGCCGCCTGGCGGCAAAAGCTGGCGGCAGGCCGAACGACAGTTGACGCCAGGCTTGTGTCGTCCAACAAGGTCCACCGAGACTCGCGTGCCCGCCGGACGATGTCCACTGTGAGACGTTAGCTTTGGTTTCCGGGGTGTGCGACGACCGCCTCGCTCTTTCTGTGTGATTGGCTGCCAATGGTCGCGGTGATAGCCCGCGTCGCGCTTAGCAAACGTTCTGCCAATTGGTCGACCTGCGTTGGCGCAGTGCTATCCGGCAACCCGTACATCACCAGAGCCAATACGACTTTGCCTCTTTTGTCGAACACGGGCGCGGTAATGGTCTCGATGTTGGACGTTGACACGCTGAGGTCCTCGGGTTCGTAATCGTCGGCCAGCATCGAGATCAGCCGTGCCACCGCGGCGGATCGATCCTCTGTCTCGCTGCGCCGTAGCGCTCGCGCGGCCGTGCCGAACTGATGATGGGCCGCACCACCTAGACCAAGAGAGAACCCACGCTGACGGATACGTTCTAGCCTGCGCAGATGAATGTCGACATCCTCGGGATGGTCTCGACGCGCGTGGCGCTGCAGCCACGTGTTCACCACCGTGTCTGGCGCCCAGGCTGCAAACACATAACCACCAGGCGGCGCGAACGGTACCCGAGTGCCGACGCGGGTCAGGCGACGCTCGGTTCGGCCGGCGCCGGAACTGGCTACAACCACTACCTGCTTCTCGACCAGTGCAATGGCCAGGCATTCCGCGCCCATCTGTCCTGAAAGTTCGGTCATGTGGGGGCGAGCCACATCTACCACCGCCAATTGCTCCATCAGATCGGCGTCGTTTGCTGCCAACGTGCTCGACGAAAAGCGCCCGTATCCGCCCTGATAGAAGATAAGTGGGGCA
Organism: Mycobacterium arosiense ATCC BAA-1401 = DSM 45069; assembly: GCF_002086125.1. Taxonomy (GTDB): domain Bacteria; phylum Actinomycetota; class Actinomycetes; order Mycobacteriales; family Mycobacteriaceae; genus Mycobacterium; species Mycobacterium arosiense. The sequence continues at coordinate 5,973 of NZ_MVHG01000055.1, read as the reverse complement.
GTAGCCTCAGCCACGTCGAGATCGCGTACTCGTGCCAGCACGATGAAATGATCGCCGGCGGGGATCACCGACTCGATGTCGCAATCGATCCAGGCTGCTACTTTATCAAGTACGGGCGATCCGGAAGCCGCTGGGTGCCATGCAATTCCGGAGAATTTGTCCGCTCGGCGGGTGGCCATGGCTCGGCAGACATGTTCCTGCGTGTAAGTCAACACGTTGACGCAAAATGCCCCACTTGTCTCGATCTTGCGCCAACTAGCCGAGCCTGCCTGTGCCATGAAGGCGACGAGGGGAGGGTCCAGTGACACCGAAGTGAACGACCCGACGGTGAGTCCCACCGCAGTGCCATCCTTAGCGACGGCGGTGATAACCACAACGCCGGTCGGAAACTGGCCCAACACATTACGCATGTGCATGGGGTCGCTGGCTCGCGGTAGCAGCTCGGACATCACACGTTCTCCAATCCTCGCGTTGGCGCTTACCTATCGATGCAGTTTTTAAGAGGGCCCGACCAGTATTGCGCGTGGCCTTGAGGTCTTCCCACACGAACGCGGCACGATACGCATGGTAAAAGCTATTAGCTAATATGTTATAACTAAACCAGAGGCGAGCGCCTACGCAGTTGAGGGGGCGCGCGACGCGAAAGGGCTTGAGGCAATGGATCTGCAGGGTAGTTCGGCGATCGTCACAGGCGGCGCCTCAGGGCTGGGGGAGGCATCAGCGCGCGCACTATCCGCGCAAGGCGTCGCTGTCGTCGTCGTGGACCTGCAGGATGATCGCGCCAAGGAGCTCGCCGCAGAGGTGGGCGGGGTGGCGGTGACCGCCGACGTCGCCGACGAGCGCGGGGTGGCAGCCGCGGTCAGCGCTGCCAGCGACCTTGGCCCACTGCGAGTGTTGGTTAACTGCGCTGGGATCAGCCGCGCGCAGCGCACTGTCAATGCCGAGCGGAGGCCCTTCGAATTGGCCGTATTCGAAAAGGTGTTGCGTACGAACTTGGTGGGCACGTTCAACTGCGTGCGTCTGGCGGCTGCGGCGATGGCGGCGTTGGAACCCACCGACAGCGGCGAGCGTGGCGCGATCGTCAACACCGCGTCGGCCGCGGCATTCGACGGTCAGATCGGCCAGGCCGCCTACGCCGCGTCCAAAGGCGGCATCGTTGGGCTCACTTTGCCGCTGGCGCGCGATCTGGCCGCCATCGGGGTTCGTGTGAATACGTTGGCGCCCGGGCTTTTCGATACGCCGATTTATGGGACCGGATCGGCCGCAGATACCAAAAAGCGGCAACTGGGACAAAGTGTTGTGTATCCCCAGCGGCTCGGCCATGCGGGCGAATATGCTGACCTGGTGTTGGCGGTGCTGACCAATTCGTACATGAACGGTGAGACCATCCGCATCGACGGGGCGCTTCGGCTCCCACCGCGCAGCTACACCAAGCTGAGCGGCTGAGTACAGCCGGCAACCCCGAGGCTTAGTCGGGGCGGCTTTTGACTTACGACAAGCGATTTGGCTGCGTCAGGCCGGCAGCTATGGGCGTGAAGTCGTTGCCCAGCCGTTCACATAGCTGATATGAATAGAATTATTATGAGTTGGTAGATTTGCCTAGGAGATCGGCGCGCGATGGAGCGCGACAGGTAAAGTGTCGAGTTGAGTAACCACACGAAGCGGTTAAGAGGAAACCTCGATGATGCGAGGCGGCGATCGCTGGCCGGTCTGAACAATCGGCGCAGTCGGCGATTGGCGGTCTGCCAGAACAACATCACGACAGGCGAGGTACAGCGATTGCGTATTTATATCGATGCTCAGCGTTGCCAGGGTCATAACGTGTGCCTGGGCTTTGTCCCCGAACTTCTCGAATCCGACGACGCGGGGTTCGTGTCGGCGCGCGGGGAGGGAGTGGTGCCAGAGCCTCAGCGCCAGCAAGCCGTGTTGGCTTACCAGAGCTGTCCCGAGCAGGCCATCGAGCTCCGTGAAGATAGTTGAGGGTGCCGGATGCCCGCCCTAAGGCGATGTGCTGAAACTCGAAGTGCCGATGACGTCGGGCGCCGCCCGCAAAGTGTACGAGGATGATGCGGGCGCGTCGCAACTTAAAAGTCCTAGGGCACCTTGTTGCTGCCGTATGTCATGCCAGGCTCTTCGTCAACCTTGAGTAGTGGAGGTGTTCGTGGTCGGCGTTCCCACTAGGCCCGCGGCGGTCAGCTCGTCGATGACGGGCTCGGGGTAGCCGAGCCAGCTAAGCACCGCAGCCGAGTGTTCCCCAAGGGCAGGCACCGAATCGGTGCGGATAGTCCACTGCTCCGAGTCGAATGGCGGCAACAGTGCAGAGATCGGACCTACAGGGGAGCCGACCGCAACCCATCGGTGGCGCTCAGTCAGTTGGGGGTGAGACAGCACGTCTGCCACCTGGTTTAGCCGGGCGTAGCCGATACGATGCTCGTGTGCGGCGGTCTGGACCTGGGTCAGGCTGCGCTGCGACGTCCAGCGTGTGATGGTCTCGTCGAGGCGACGGCGTGCGTTCACGCGCCGCGCGTTGCCGATCAGGGAAGGGTCATCGGCGAGTTGGGGCTCGCCGATCATTTCGGCAAGCCGACGAAATTCGGCGTCGTTGGTGGTACCGAGCACCACGGTGTCACCGTCATTGGTTGGGTACGCACCGTAGGGGGCGACCATCGGCGACGAGACCCCGCTGGGCTGCGGCGCCGCGTTCCCGTAACGAGTTTGGTTGAGCGCAAACCCCATCCATTCGGCGATGACGTCGAGCAGACACACTGAGACGGCTGCACCGCGTCCTGTGTCATGGCGAGCATGCAAGGCCGCCAGAATCGACGTGAGTGCATACATTGCGGCGCCTACGTCGGCCACCGGGATACCAGGCTTGGCCGGTCGGCCGGGCCATCCGGTGATGGCACATGAGCCTCCTTCGGATTGTGCCAGCACGTCGTATGCGCGTCGGTCGTCGTAGGGGCCGCCGGTTCCGTAACCTGAGATGTCCACGGCGACTACCGACGGAAATCGTCTCACTACATCCGGGGCGGCGATCGATAGTCGTTTTGCTGCGCCCGGGCCTAGGTTTTGCACGACGACGTCGGCCCGGCCCAGCAATTGTTCGAGCACCTCGCGCCCGCGAGACGATTTGAGATCAAGAGCCACCGACTCTTTGTTGCGGTTCAGCCACACAAAATGGGCCGCCATCCCCAGCACTACGTTGTCATACTCCCGCGTGAAATCACCACCGTCGACGCTTTCGATCTTGATCACTCGTGCACCCAAATCCGCAAGGTGACGCGTGCACAACGGCGCGGCCACCGCCTGCTCGATGGACACAACGAGTAATCCATCTAGCGGTGCGCTCACTGGCGCAGCTCGTCGGCGCCGGGGGCAGCGCTCCACTGTGGTGCGCGCCCATGACGCAGCGCGGCCAAGCCCTCTTTAAGGTCGGGTCCAGCGAAGCCGTAGAACTCAAGCGCCAAGGACGCATCAAATGCAGCCCCCATCAAGCGAAACCAATGATTAAGGCTTTGTTTCGTCCATCGGGTGGCATCGGGGCCTTGTGCAAGCACCCGACGGGCCACCTGCATTGCGGTGGGCACGACCTCTTCGTCGTCGACGGCCAGCGACACTAGCCCGATCCGTTCAGCCTCTGCGCCGCTAAGGAATTCATTCGTCAACAGGTAGTACTTCGCTTTAGCCATCCCGGCCAGAATCGGCCAGCTGATCACCGCGTGATCACCGGCCGCGACACCGAGGCGGGTATGGCCGTCTAGCAGTCGTGCGTTTCGGCCCGCGATCGATATGTCGGCCAAGACGGCGACCGCCAAACCGGCGCCCACGACCGGCCCGTGCAGCGCCGAGATCACCGGCTTACTGCAGTCGATGAGGTTATAAACTAGGTCGCGAGCTTCGCGCAGCAGCCGTGTTCGGGTCGCGAAGTTTGCGGCCATCTCCTCCAGGAGGTCAAACTGTGCGCCCGCGCAAAAGCCCGCCCCTGCACCGCGCACCACGATTACCGAGGCCCGCGGGTCTTCGTCTACTACGCGCCAAACCCTAGCGAGGTCCCGATGCATTTGAGCGTCAACCGCATTGAGGCCGGCGCCTTGCAAGACGATCTCAAGGACTCCGGGTTCGACATAGGAGCACCGCAGTGCGCAAAATTGACTGTATAGATCGGTGGAGTTGCTCATCGGCACGGTCCTAAGTTGTGCGCCCCGGAGGCCGTGCAGCGGGCCCCGGCGACCATGCTCGCGAAGCTGACGGGTGCGAAGCATACATAGATCTCGGCTATCGCCAATTGCGAGCGGGGGTCGGTCACGCTGGCCCACTGGTAGGCGTCGCGGGCACTGGCCACGACCTTGGGTGACGCAGTGAAATCATGCATCCGGCCGGCAGCGTCGGAGCCGCGGCCGGACAGGGGGGAACATGTCTGCTGTACGCGGTACACGACCTTAATCGCAGGCGAAGGCTCCATGGATCAACTCTTCCATTTAGGCGAATCAGTATTTTATAGTTCCATATTATCTACTATCTTAGTACCGCGTTGGAGGCGACATGAGCAAGAGCACTGCGACATCCGCGGCATTGGCCGAGGGTGGTAGCACCGACAGCCGACGCCCTGAGCCAGTACAGAGTTCCTCGAGATCGCGACCCGTCCTGTGGTGGGCCACGCTCGGCGCAGCATTCATAGCGCTACAGGCCTATATCTACATCAAGTGGTTCATGTCAGGCACTATGCACCGAACTCCCATCGGCCCGACGCCTGTACCGGAATATATGAAGGTTTTTGCACTTGTCCTTGAATTTGGCGGTGCTGCCGCTGGCGCGGCCGCCGTCTATTTCTGGCTCATCCGACCCTGGAGACGTAACGGTCGGATAGGGTTAGATGGTTTGCTTGTGCTGGCGTGGTTCACCCTTTACTGGCAAGACACCCTGATGAATTACAGTCAGACCTGGGTTACGTATAACTCCGTTCTTTTGAATCTCGGCTCCTGGAATGGGGAGATCCCAGGGTGGATGTCGCCGAACGGCAACCAGCAGATCGAACCGGTTCTGTTAATGGTCCCCGCTTACATATGGGCGGGGCTTGGGCCCACTCTCGCTGCGTGTTGGCTCCTCAGACGGGTTCGGGCACGTTGGCCACATCTTTCGAACCGACGTCTTGCCGTAATTTGCTTTATCGGATTTGTCACCTTTGATATGGTATTCGAACCGCTCGCAACGTTCGCGGGCTGGTGGGCCTGGGACGGAAGCATCCCCTCGCTAACACTTTTCTACGGTCACTACTATCAATACCCGCTCTACGAAGCCGTGCTGTGGGGAGCATTTTGGGCCGGCGCGACGTGTCTACGATTCTTCGTGGACGATAAGGGTCACACTTTCGCTGAAAAAGGTATCACGACCCTGCGGTTGTCGCCGCGCCATAGTACAGTGGTGCGATTACTAGCACTAATTGGTTTCATGAATGCGCTTTACTTGGCTTACATGATTCCTATGCAGTTGTTCGGGCTGCATGCGGAGTGGCCCGCTGACATTGCTAATAGGTCGTACTTCACAAACGAGCTCTGTGGTTACGGGACGCAATTCATGTGCCCAGGCACCGGGGTACCGATTTCGAGACCGGGTGCTCCCAGGCTCGGTAACAATGGAGGCCTGCTACCTCCGGTCGAGCCGCGGCGATAAAGGGCCCAGGATCGCAGGCGGCCGGAATTGCCATGGCCTACAAGCTCATCGACGCCGCACAGGACCGCTGGCGCGCGGTCGACGCCCCGCGCTTGGTCGCTCTGGTTTGTGCCGGCCCCTTCCACAAAGCAAACTGCTCGAAGGACCCAAACAGACTTAGCTTGCCCAACCGCCAATTGTCTGGCCACCGTAGACTTCCCGGCACCGGGCGGACCGGTCGGTCAAGGGTCAAGTCCAGGGACGTGGTGTACGGGGTCGTCTTGTGATTCTTCGAGATGATGGTTCAAGCGGTCAGTGCCGCAG
>NZ_MVHG01000054.1 GCF_002086125.1 Mycobacterium arosiense ATCC BAA-1401 = DSM 45069 | reverse complement strand
TGGACCACCAACACCTCGCACTCAACGACATCCACCGAATCACCGGCCACGACCAACTCTTCGACACCCTATTCGTGCTGGAGAACTATCCGGTCGACACCGCGGCTTTGGCCAGCGAGCGCAAGCTGACCATCACCGAGTTCGCCGGCCGGGAATCCAACCACTACCCGTTGACGGTGCAAGCCACCCCTGGGCGGGAGCTGGGCCTTCGTCTCGAGTACGACACCAACCTGTTCGATTCGGCGACCATCGACACCATTACCGAGCGATTCAAACGGGTGTTGGTGGCGATGACCGCCGACCCCACGCGACGGTTGTCGGCGGTGGACTTGCTGGACGAGGGTGAGCGCGCACGCCTGGACGACATCGGTCACCACGCGGTGCTGGCCCGGCCCACGCCCCCAGCCGTGTCGATTCCCGAGTCGTTCGCCGAGCAGCTGGCCCGCACCCCCGAGGCGGTAGCGGTCACCTTCGGCGGCACCTCGATGACCTACCACGAACTCGACGATGCGGCCACCCGGTTGGCGCACCTGCTGGCCGCCCACGGCGTGGTCCCGGGACAGTGTGTGGCGCTGCTGCTTTCGCGTTCCGCCGACGCGGTCGTGGCAATTTTGGCGGTGTTCAAAGCGGGAGCGACGTATTTGCCGATCGACCCCGCGCTGCCGGCGGCGCGCATCGAATTCATGATCGGCGACGCTCAGCCGATCGTTGCGATCACCACCGCCAAGCTGGCCGGGCGGCTGGACGGGACCGATCTGCCGATCATCGATGTCGAAAACCTCCCGCTCGACATCGATCCCGCCACCCGCCTGGTGGCGGCGACCCCCGACGATATCGCCTACTTCATGTACACCTCGGGCACCACCGGTGCGCCCAAAGGGGTGGCTATCACCCAACACAATCTGACCCAGCTGCTGAAGTCGCTGGACACCTGGCTGACGCCGGAACAGGTGTGGTCCCAATGGCATTCGCTGGCCTTCGACGTCTCGGCGTGGGAGATGTGGGGGGCGCTGTTGCGCGGTGGGCGGCTGGTAGTCGTTCCCGAGTCGGTGGGTCGTTCACCGGAAGACCTGCACGCCTTGCTGGTGGACGAAAAGGTCAGCATGCTCATCCAGACACCGTCGGCGGCGGGGATGTTGTCGTCGCAGGGGTTGGATTCGGTGACTTTGGTGGCGGCAAGTGAGGTCTGCCCGCCCGAATTGGTGGATCGATGGGCGCCCGAACGCGTGATGGTGCACGCTTACGGCCCCACCGAGACCACCATCTACACGTCGTTGAGTGCGCCGTTGAAACCGGGGTCGGGGTCGCCGCCGATCGGCTCGCCGGTGGCGGGAGCGGCCTTTTTTGTACTGGACGGGTGGCTGCGCCCGGTGCCGGGCGGAGTGGTCGGTGAGTTGTATGTGGCCGGTGTCGGGGTGGGCGTCGGGTACTGGCGCCGACCCGGTCTAACCGCGTCCCGCTTCGTCGCGAGCCCGTTCGGGGCGCCTGGAACGCGCATGTATCGCACCGGCGATCTGGTTCGGTGGCGCACCGACGGGCAGTTGCAGTTCGTCGGGCGTGCCGATGAGCAGGTCAAGATCCGCGGCTATCGCGTCGAACTCGGCGAAATCCAGGCCGCCCTAAGCGCACTCGACGGCGTCGACCAAGCAGCGGTCATCGCCCGCGAGGACCGCCCGGGCGACAAGCGCCTGGTCGGCTACATCACCGGCACCGCGGACCCGGCCGAGGCGCGCGCGGCGCTGGCCGAGCGGCTACCGACCTACATGGTGCCGGCCGCGGTAGTAGTCATCGAGGCCCTGCCGCTCACCACTAACGGCAAACTCGACACCCGCGCCCTACCGGCACCGGACTACACGGCCGGTCAGTACCGCGCTCCGGCCACCGCCACCGAGGAGATCCTGGCCGGCATCTATGCCCACGTACTGGGGCTCGACCGGGTCGGGGTCGACGACTCCTTCTTCGACCTTGGCGGCGACAGCATCTCGGCAATGCGCCTGGTCGCCGCGATCAACGGCCGGCTGGATACCCGTCTGGGGGTGCTCGCCTTATTCGACGCGCCATCGGTGCGGCGACTCAGCCGACAGTTGAGCACACACGACTACTCGTCCAACGGGCCCAGCTTTGCGTCCGTGCATGGGCGTAACGCCACGGAGGTGCGCGCCGCCGACCTCACGCTGGACAAGTTCATCGATGCCGCGACGCTGACCGCCGCCCCCACGCTGCCACGCCCCGGCGCCGAGGTCCGGACGGTTCTGCTCACCGGAGCGACCGGCTTCCTCGGCCGATACCTGGCTTTGGAGTGGCTGCAGCGCATGCAACTGGTCGACGGCACGCTGATTTGCCTGGTGCGCGGGGAGAACAACGACGAGGCGCGGGTTCGCCTGGTCAAGACCTTCGATAGCGGAGACCGCGTGCTGCTACGGCACTTCCAGGAACTATCCGCCGGTCACCTGGAAGTCATCGCCGGCGACAAGAGTCAGCCCAACCTGGGCCTGGAGCAGCAGACCTGGCAGCGGCTGGCCGACACCGTCGACCTGATCGTCGATCCCGCGGCCCTCGTCAACGCCGTCTTCCCCTATAGCGAGCTGTTCGTGCCCAACGTCGTCGGCACTGCGGAGCTGATCCGCCTCGCGCTCACCACGAAACTCAAGCCCTACAGTTACGTGTCGACCGCTGACGTCAGGACCCAGATCGATTCGTCGGCGTTCACCGAAGACGCCGACATCCGAGACATCAGCCCAACCCGCACGGTCGACGACAGCTACGGCAACGGCTACGCGAACAGCAAGTGGGCCGGTGAGGTGCTGCTGCGCGAGGCCAACGACCTGTGCGGGCTGCCGGTGGCGGTGTTCCGCTGCGACGTAATCCTGGCCGACGCCACCTACGCGGGCCAACTGAACCTGTCGGACACGGTGACCCGGATGGTGCTGAGCCTGGTAGCCGCCGGCATCGCGCCCGGCTCGTTCTTCCAACTCGACGGCGGGGGCAACCGGCAACGCGCGCACTTCGACGGGCTGCCCGTCGACTTCATCGCCGAGGCCATCGCCACGCTGGGTGCACAGGTGGGCGACGGGTTCGAGACCTATCACGTGATGAATCCGCACGACGACGGCATCGGGCCGGATGAGTATGTCGACTGGCTGATCGACGCCGGTTACCCGATCCAGCGCGTCGGAGACTTCGGGGAGTGGTTGCAGCGGTTCGAGACCGCCCTTGGCGCCCTGCCGAATTGGCAACGCGAACACTCGATGCTGCAGATGTTGCTGTTGCGCAATTCCCAGCCCGTCGAGCCCCCCGAGCCCACCCTCGGATCCTTCGCGCCGGCCGACCGCTTCCGTGCTGCGGTGCAAGAAGCGAGAATCGGCCCCGATAAGGACAATCCGGACATCCCACACATCTCGGCGCCGAACATCATCAAATACGTCACCGACTTGCAACTGCTCGGACTGCTTTAGCCCACTTTTAGGAGGGACAAATGCGGCGAATTGCTCTGTCGATCTACTGGGCGTTTTTAACGATGGTCCGCTTCGCCAGCCTGCGGCGACAGAACGACGCGGCGGCCTATTACACGATCCTCGGCGATGACGTCGTCGATTTCATGAACGAAAAGTACGCCGATGCCTCCAAGCCGTTGTGGCTCAACAACGGTTATTGGAAAGACGCGCGTACCTATCCCGACGCTTGTGTCGCGATGGTCGAACTCCTGGGAACCAGCGCCGGGCTGCAACCGGGCGATGCGGTGCTGGATGTCGGTGTCGGTTTCGCGGAGCAGGACTTCGTCCTGTTGGACCACTTCAAGCCGTCACACATCACGGGCATCGACATCACGCCCGTGCACATCGACAAAGGTCGCGAGCGTGTCGCCAAGCGCGGGCTGGAAAACCAGATCGAGGTCCGCCTCGGTTCCGCGACCGCAATGGATTTTCCCGACGCGTCATTCGACAAAGTTCTGGCATTGGAATGCGCATTCCACTTCGACACGCGAGATCAGTTCCTGCGCGAGGCGTTCCGCGTTCTCAAACCGGGAGGAACCGTCGCGCTCGCCGACATGCTCCCTAGTCCCGGCCAAAAACTCAGCGCCATCAACAACTTCGGCCGAAAGTACGGCCACATTGCCGAGGAAAATTACTACGACCGCGACGAGTACTCCAGGCGGTTATCGGCGATGGGCTTCGACGATGTCGTCGTGCATTCGATCCGCGAAGACGTGTTCCCCGGGATGGCCAAATACGCTCGGCAGCGTGTTGAGGGAAACAAGAAGATGGCGGACGTGGTCGTCGAAATCTCGGAGGACGATCGCGCCCGGTGCCGGGGCGTAGAAGTGTGGGAACGAGGGACGGGCTTGACCGACTATGTAATCGCCTCGGCGCGCAAGCCTGTGAACGGTACGGTTCCGGCTTAAGGCGCTACGTCGAAGTCCTCGGCTTGGAGTTCGATCGGTGCGCCATGCGGTGTGCGGTTCGCCGCGTGTTGCCACGCATCACGCCAGCGCGCGGTCTCGACCGAACCAATTCCGTGGCGCGCCAACAGGTCTTCGAGTGCACCGAGCCAGTGGCGGTAGTAGGTGTCCCCACGGTCGGGGTCACCATCTGCCTGTGCCTGCTCGATCCGCGTGGCCAGCGCGTCGGCCCACTCGGCCCAGGTATACAGCCCGCGCTCGTGCAACGAAACCACCATCGCGAAAGCCCTTGCCTCCCAAGGCTCTGCGAAGACCGGCTGGTCGCCACCGGCGACTCCGGGAAACGGCCGATTCATGCTGCTTCCAAATACGGTTCCCATGCGTCGATCGACACCGTCAGGCCCCGCTCGGCGTCGGGCCACAGGTCGGTGCCGCGGAACACCACCGTATATAGCCATTCCGGCTGTTCCCCGCGGCCACTGGCATTCGCGTCGGCGAAGACGTGCACCCCATGCAAGCGTTCGATCACCGCCGTCTTGCCCTGCGCATATCCGGGCAGGCGGGTGTGATGCGGGATGGGCCCGGAGATGGTGCGCACCTGCTGACCAACGGAGAACCGCGGCACCTTGGTTGCCGGCCGCTCGGTGGGTGCGCCGCGGGCCTGGAGGGTCGCTACATCGCGCGCGTGCACCACGCGGGGCAATGTAATCGGCGGGCGGAGCATCCGGCCGGCGGCCAACTCTTCGGCAGAGACCAACCCGTGCCCCTCGAGTTGTTTGAGCAGAGCGGCGAACCAGATTTCGTAGTAACTGCGTTGGTGGTAGTCCGGCAGGGTTTCGCGTACCGAACGTGTCATGTCGAGGTTCCAGACCCCCGCCGCGCCCATCGACAACTGAAGCGCGAACACCCGCGGCTCCCACGCCGCATGCCACGGCTTGAACCCGGCCTCGAGTTCGATCCGACCGTGCCCCAGCTGGCCACCCAAATCAGCGTGCGTGGCGTAATCCTCGCCGCTCACGGATGAAAACCCTCCGGCCGCAACGCTAGACCGGTGCCGATCATGGAATCGCGTGTCACCAACCTGGCGAGGTCCTCTTCGTCAAGGTGTTCGCTTCCGACCGGCCGCATGGGCACAACCAGATATCGCACCTCAGAGGTCGAATCCCAGACCCGGATGCGCGTTTCCGGCGGCAGGGTCACGCCGAACTCGGCCAGCACACTCCGCGGATCACGCACGGCACGCGACCGGTACTGCGCGCTCTTGTACCACGTGGGTGGCAGGCCCAACACCGCCCATGGGTAACAGCTGCACAGCGTGCAGACCACCAGATTGTGTTGCTGTGGCGTGTTTTCCACTGCGATCATGTGCTCGCTCTGCCGGCCGGTATAGCCCAGCCACGCGATCGCCGCAGTGGCGTCGCTCAGCAGCCAGTCGCGATAGCTCGCATCAACCCACGCCCGTGCGACCACATGCGCACCGTTGCGCGGGCCAATGCGTGTCTCATAGGTGTCAATGAGCTCGTCCAATGCCGCCGGATCGACGTAACCCTTCTCGACGAGCACGCTTTCCAGCGCCCGCACCCGCAGATCCATCTCACCGATCTCGCTGGAGCGACCTGAGTCGGTGCCGCGAGCACCATCGCCGGGCCCACTCATCCTTCGAGGCTACGGCTACGAAGTGGACCGCTACAACGATGCCCGCCGTGGCGACGCTCGGGATCCAACGCAAGGCCACAGCGCCTGAGGCGAATCGCCGCTCGAATCACGCCGGCCCCCGAAGTGGGACGCAGATGTCGAGCAACCCTACGACACCTGCTCGCTGTCGGGGCGATGCCCCAGGCCGGCGTCGAGCCATTCGACTCGCTCGCCAAGACCAGGGCCGCTCCGTTGTTCAGCCAACACCAAAGAGTCGTCGAACCGACTCGTGGTTGTAACTGATTTGGCCGCGGCAGCTTTCGCGAACTCCCACTGTTCCCGATCACGAATGTAAAGCGGTGATACGGCCTTCAACCCCGCGAGCTCGAATGCACCGCTTCGAAGGGTGAATCGGACGTCCCCCGTTACGCGGTGAGCACTGACTTCCAGGAAGGACTGCAGTGCCTCCCGGAGACCGCGGAACCATCGCCCCTCTACGGCCTCCATTATCAAAGCTTCGCCGAGAGTGCGCATCCAACGCAGGGTGTCCACCTCGACGGTCGCCGACGCGAGTTGAGCGAAACCTTCGAGGATGAGCGTGGCGGCGGGTGCTTCGCGGACTTCGAGCACCTTCTCGCCGTTTTCGAGGTGCTCCAGGCTGCTGAAGCGTCCGATGCCGTAACGACCGATTGCGGTGTTGAGGCCGGAGATCAGGTCTACCAAGTCAGTGACGGGTTCGGTGTCCACCGAGACGACATGCCCTTCATCGAAGCGGAGCTGGATGACGCGAGTCGCCGTTTCGGATGGGACAGACCACTGGTAGAGATTCTGGTCGATTTCGAACTGTTCGGGATCGTCCAGGCTGCCACTTTCGAACTCTCTGCACCACAAGTTGGTGTCGGTGCTTGTCATCCGCGTCGCGAAACCAGAGATGCCGAACTCCTCCTGCAGCTCCAAGCGCTTGAGCTCGCGGGTCAGAGCGTCGAACTCGTAGGGCGATCCGAAGTAGCCTTCGAAACCGAGGTCGGAAATGGCTCCGTTGAGCCTCCGCAAGCTGTTCTGCGACTGATTGGCTGTATGGAGCAGGCACTTGGCACCGACCGAGCGCGCGAACTCCACGCCGACTCGGGCAATCAATGGTCGTGACAGCGATGCGCTGATGGGATGCTGACCAAGATATCTGCCACCCGCGAGAATCGCTGGATACACGAACTCTTCGGCGAATTCTTTTCGGTAGTCCAGGCGGGTGATTTCTACGTCGAACCTGTCCGCGATGTAGGAGAAATTTCCGAGATCGAAGTCGTCTCCGACGTCGATCGAAAGCGCAATGAGATGCGCGTCTAGTTTCGACAGCTGTGCCAACAGGTACGTACTGTCCAACCCGCCCCCGCACAGCGTCACGATGGTGTCGTTGCGCTGGCACAATCGCTCGATATCCGAAAACGAGCGGATCTTTCTGTAACTCAAGTGGTCGGATCCCATAATTCAAACTCCATCGGGCGAGTCGGAAGGTGGTGTCACGGTCGCAACCTCCGTTGCCCACGCAGTGCTAATCATGCGGCCGAAGTGTCCCGGAAAGACATCCGAAAGGCCACACCGGCAATCCTGGAAGGTTCAGGTCTTCCCCACGGGTCAGGCTAACACTCTTCGCCACGCGGGACACCTGGAATGGGCGATTGACGGGGCGCCGGTAGTCGGTCCTCGCGTGTCGCTGTGCGACGTCGACGGACGTGATGCGGTGCGCCAATCCGGCCGATGCGACCGCTGGTGCGCTGCCGCGTGAGCCGTCCTTCCTGAGGACACAATATGCAGGCCATCGCCATCCCTGCGGGTCGCCTGGATTCGCGGGATCGAGCGGACTTCCACCGCCGCACCCTTCGATCTCGCCACTCGCGAAGACGGCTCGATCACCAATGACGTCCCTCGGTCGATGCGTAACCGTTCGATCACCCGCCGCACCGTCCCGGCTGGCCGACTGTTTATCGAAGGGATCCATTCAGCAAACAAACTGTTAATAATCAATGGCCACGCTCGGCGTCGGTCGCGGGGGCCGACGGCCAGGGTCCTGGGCCCGCGTTACCAGCCGACGAACCGATGGCCCTCGGACTTTGCTCGCGCCGGTCGTCGCTGCCATTTCCTCTTGGCGTCGAATAGAATCAAAAAGCGAACAAATCGCCGCAAAATCTGGCACTTCCCGAGCCTTTTGCCCGGTGTGCCGGACCACTGGTTCAGAATGACTTCCGGTCTTAATCGACCAACCGGAAAAACAACCTCATTGTCATATCGACGAGCAATCTCTCAACCATTTCCAGCGCGTCGCATGCGACCTATGTATCTAAAATCCCCAACCCTGGCCGATGCACATACTTTCCATCGACAAGTTAACTGTCGCGCCGAAAAACCGAACCGCGCGGGGCGATGCTCCACCACGTGGGCTGCCGCGACCGAGTCCGATGAGTTGACCCGGGCGGCTCGGCGAAGGCACCTGGCGCCCCAACCTGAACCGATTGCAGTCGCCTTTAATTGCTCTGGCGGTTTTGCGTGAATTTGTGACTGTTTTATGCCGAACTAGGGCTGCCGTCATCCATGATGATCCACATGGACAGGATGGCCCGCGACATCGCGACCATGCCCCGGGGTGGGCCGGACGCCTCGTGGCTGGACCGGCGGCTGCGCACCGACCGTTTGGAATACCTGGACCGCGACGACGTCGACGATCTCAAGCGCAGGGTCATCCAGTCCCTCGACCGCAGCGGACGACGACGGTTTATGGGCACCTACAAGATGTGCGCCCTCGCCGCGCTCGATGAGGTGCCCGACGTCCCTGCGCCGAAGATCCTCGAACTCGGGTGCGGTCTCGGCGGGTTGTCGCGCAAGCTCCTGGAATTGAACCCCGCGGCTCAGGTGACGGTCACCGACATCGATCCCGAGTTTGTGGCCTCGGTAGCCAGCAGCGACCTCGGCAGCGACCCACGCGCCACGGTGCGGGAGATGGACGCCACTGCGATCGACGCCTCGGACGGCCATTACGACCTCGCGGTGTTTGCGCTGTCGTTGCATCACCTGGCGCCCGACCAGGCGGCTCGAGTGTTCGCCGAAGGGACCCGCGTAGCGCGAAAGTTGTTGGTCATCGACCTGCGCAGGTGGCGGGCGCCGCTGCAATTGGTGCAGTTGACGTTCACGCTCCCGTTCACCGGGCTGATCCCGTCGTTGCACGACGCGGTCATCAGCTCGCTACGCGCCTATAGCCCGTCGGCGCTGCGTGCGATCGCTGCGCATGCCGACCCGGCGATCACCGTCGAATTCCGCACCCGACCGCAGGGGGCGACAGCGATGGTTGCCCGTCGCGCGCCGGCCGCGCCTTGCGCCTAGGCTTCCAGGTTCTTCTTCAGGTTTCCCAGCACTTCGCCCTGAATCCTCTTCAGCCTCAACGGCGCAAAGGTCTTTTCGAAGAAGCCCTTCACACCGCCCGCCCCCGTCCAGGTGGTCTTCACGGTGACGCTGGAGCCGGGTCCGGCGGGGGCCACCGTCCAGTTGATGATCATCGACGAGTTCGCGTCCTTCTCCATGACGGTGTGCCCGGCCACGTCGACATTGACTTGCACGTCGCGCACCCGTGACTTGGTCGCCTGCAGCTTCCACTTGGCGACCGTGCCCGCACCCTGACCGCCCTGCAGCACCTGGTAGTCGCTGTACTGCGGGGACAGAATCTTCGGGCGGACATTCTGGTAGTCCGCGACGGCGGCAAGGGTTGCCGCGGGCTCCGCGTTGATCAAGATGGTGCTTTCTGCGCTCACCTGTCCCAATGCGACCCCTCCTCATGATGATTTCAACGGTGCCGCCCGCCGACGACGGGTGCATGGGCTGTTGTCGAAGACTAGGGTATATCTGGTGCCTGTCCTTGGATCTGCACTCTCGGCCCACAAGTCCGGCGTGGATCGGCTGATGGCAAGTTATCGATCGATCCCGGCCACGTCGGCCGTCCGCCTGGCCAAGCCGACGTCAAATCTGTTCCGCGCCCGCACCAAAAGCGATGCGCGCGGCCTGGACACGTCGGGACTGACTGGTGTTCTCCGCGTGGATCCCGATACTCGCACCGCCGACGTGGCCGGCATGTGCACGTATGCTGACCTGGTCGCTGCCACGCTGCCGTACGGCCTTTCGCCGCTAGTTGTCCCCCAGCTCAAGACCATCACCCTCGGTGGCGCGGTGAGCGGGCTGGGTATCGAGTCGTCGTCGTTTCGCAACGGCCTGCCACATGAATCCGTGCTGGAGATGGACATCCTCACCGGCGCCGGCGAGTTGCTCACCACGTCGCGCACCCAGCACCCCGACCTTTTCCGCGCCTTCCCCAATTCCTATGGAACACTTGGTTATTCGACGCGGCTCCGGATTGAGTTGGAACCCGTCACGCCGTTCGTGGCGCTGCGGCACGTCCGATTCCGCTCGCTGCCCGATCTGATCGGCGCGATGGAACGCATCATCGACACCGGCGGCCAGGGCGGGGCGCCGGTGGACTACCTCGACGGGGTGGTCTTCAGCGCCGACGAAAGCTACCTGTGTGTGGGCCGGCGAACCACGACTCCCGGCCCGGTCAGCGACTACACCGGCCGCGACATCTACTACCAGTCCATCCGGCACGACTCCCCGGGCGTCGAAGCCGCCAAGGATGACCGCCTGACCATGAACGACTACTTCTGGCGCTGGGACACCGATTGGTTCTGGTGCTCGCGCGCCTTCGGCGTGCAGGACCCGCGGCTGCGTCGCTGGTGGCCACGCCGCTACCGGCGCAGCAGCTTCTACTGGAAGCTGATCGCGATTGATCAGCGGTTCGGCATCGCCGACCGGATCGAGAAGCGCAACGGCCGGCCCCCGCGCGAACGGGTGGTGCAAGACATCGAGGTGCCGGTCGAACGGACCGGCGAGTTCCTGGAGTGGTTCCTCGACAGCGTTCCCATCACGCCAATCTGGTTGTGCCCGTTGCGTCTACGTGATCACGGCGGCTGGCCGCTGTACCCGATGCGGCCCGATCACACCTACGTCAACGTCGGCTTCTGGTCATCGGTGCCGGCCGGCGCCACCGAGGGCGCCACCAACCGGATGATCGAAGCCAAGGTGAGTGAACTCGGCGGGCACAAGTCGCTGTACTCCGACTCCTTCTACTCCCGCGAGGAATTCGACGAACTGTACGGCGGCGAGGCCTACAACACCGTCAAGAAAACCTATGACCCCGATTCTCGTTTACTCGACCTCTACGCAAAGGCGGTACAACGGCGATGACGACGACCAAAGAACCGCACCGCTCGTCGACGGGCAAGCTCAGCATGGCCGAGATCCTGGAAGTCTTCGCCGCGACCGGGCGACATCCGCTGAAATTCACCGCTTATGACGGCAGCACCGCCGGAAGCGAAGACGCCGAACTGGGGCTGGACCTTCGGACCCCGCGCGGCGCCACCTACCTGGCGACCGCACCCGGCGAGCTCGGCCTGGCCCGCGCCTACGTCGCGGGCGACCTGCAGGCCTACGGCGTACACCCGGGTGATCCGTACCAGTTGCTCAAGACGCTGACCGACCGGGTGCAGTTCAAGCGGCCGCCGGCCCGGGTGCTGGCCAACGTCGTCCGTTCGCTGGGCTTCGAGCGGTTGTTGCCGGTCGCGCCACCCCCGCAGGAGACCCCGCCCCGATGGCGCCGGGTCGCCGACGGGCTGATGCACACCAAGACCCGCGACGCCGAGGCCATCCACCACCACTACGACGTGTCCAACACCTTCTACGAGCTGGTGCTGGGCCCGTCGATGACCTACACCTGCGCGGTGTACCCCGACGCCGAGACCACGCTCGAGGACGCCCAGCAGAACAAGTACCGGCTGATCTTCGAGAAGTTGCGGCTGCAGCCCGGCGATCGGCTGCTCGACGTCGGCTGCGGCTGGGGCGGGATGGTGCGCTACGCCGCGCGCCGCGGCGTGCGGGCCATCGGCGCCACCCTGTCGGCCGAGCAGGCGAAGTGGGCGCAGCGGGCGATCGCCGACGAAGGCCTCACCGAGCGGGCCGAGGTGCGTCATACCGACTACCGCGATGTCGGCGAGACGCAGTTCGACGCCGTGTCCTCGATCGGGCTGACCGAGCACATCGGCGTCAAAAACTACCCCGCCTACTTCGGCTTCCTGAAGTCGAAGCTGCGCACCGGCGGGCTGCTGCTCAATCACTGCATCACCCGCCACGACAACACCTCGACCTCGTTCGCCGGCGGGTTCACCGATCGCTACGTCTTCCCGGACGGGGAGCTGACCGGCTCGGGCCGCATCACCAGCGACATCCAGAACGCCGGCCTCGAGGTGCTGCACGGGGAGAACTTCCGCCATCACTACGCGATGACGCTGCGCGACTGGTGCCGAAATCTGGTGCAGCATTGGGACGCCGCCGTCGCCGAGGTCGGCTTGCCGACCGCCAAGGTGTGGGGTTTGTACATGGCGGCGTCACGGGTGGCGTTCGAACAGAACAACCTTCAGCTGCATCACCTGCTGGCGGCCAACGTCGACCGGCGCGGCGACGACGACCTGCCGCTGCGGCCATGGTGGACGCCTTGACCCGCCCGCCTCGTCTAGCCGTTGTCGATGCGGCGGGCGCCCAACTCGTTCTGTAGCAATTCCAGCGCGACCTCTTCGGGATCGCGGCGCGGTGCCGACGGCTCATCGCGGACCGCTTCGGCGAGCATGTTTTCCTCTTCGTCGCGCCGCGCGGTGTCCGCGTCGGCGGCGGGCTCCGGGGCGCTCGCAACGGGCGGGTCGCTTTCCCCGCCGGCGGGCGGGGTTGCCGGCGCGGAGGCCGCTGCGCCGGCCTCACACCGCACCCGCCAGTTGACGCCGAGCGCGTCTTTGAGCGCTTCGGCGATCACGTCGGCGTTGCGCTGTTCACAAAGCCTCTTGGCCAGCGGCGCCGATTCATGGCTCAGCACCAGCGTGTTGCCCTCGATGGCCCGGACGGTCGCACCGGCCAGCATCACCTCGGTGGTGCGGCTGCGCTGACGCACCTTTTCACGCACCGTCGACCACATGCTGCGCACCGCGGCAGTGTTGAGTTCGCCTGGTGCAGAGGCTGATTCGGCCGCCGACGCCGCAGCCCCGGCGGTTTCAGCCGCGGGCGAGGAGGCCGGTTCGTCGACGCCCGCCGGCTCGGGCTCGGGTTGCGGCTCGGTCTTCGGCTCGGGCTTGGCGGCGGCCGCCGCGGACCGCCGGGTGAACCGAGCGGGTGGCTCGGGTTCGGCCCGCGCCGCGCTGCGCGGCGCCGCGGCGGCGTCGGGGCCGGGAATGGAGATGTCCAGCCGGGTCTCGATCCGCTCGACGCGTTGCAGCAGCGCGGCTTCGGTGTCACTGGCCGAGGGCAACAGCAGTCGCGCGCACACGACCTCGAGCAGCAGGCGTGGCGCCGTCGCGCCCCGCATCTCCCCCAGCCCCGCCTGCACCACCTCGGCGTAGCGGGTCAGGGTCGCCGGCCCAATCCGGGTGGCCTGCTCACGCATCCGCTCCAGCACGTCCTCCGGCGCGTCCACCACGCCCCGGCTCGCCGCGTCCCGGACGGCCTGCAGCAGGATCAGGTCGCGAAACCGCTCGAGCAGGTCGGTGGCGAATCGCCGTGGGTCGTGCCCGGCATCGATCACCGACTCCACCGCACCGAACAGCGCGGCGGCGTCGGCGGCGGCGAGGGCGTCCACGGCGTCATCGATCAGGGCCAAGTCGGTGGCGCCGAGGAGGCCCAGCGCCCGCTGATAGGTCACGTGGGCGCCTTCGGCGCCGGCCACCAGCTGATCCAGCACCGAGAGGGTGTCGCGCGGCGAGCCGCCGCCCGCGCGGATCACCAGCGGGTAGACGGCGTCATCGATGGCGACGCCCTCCTGCTCGCAGATCCGGGCGATCAACGCGCGCATGGTCTTCGGCGGCAACAGCCGGAACGGGTAGTGGTGGGTGCGCGACCGGATGGTCGGCAGCACCTTCTCCGGTTCGGTGGTGGCGAAGATGAAGATGAGGTGCTCGGGCGGCTCCTCGACGATCTTGAGCAGCGCGTTGAATCCCGCCGTGGTCACCATGTGCGCCTCATCCACGATGAACACCCGGTAGCGCGACTGGGCCGGCGCGTAGAACGCGCGGTCGCGCAGCTCGCGGGTGTCGTCGACGCCGCCGTGGCTGGCGGCGTCCAGTTCGACCACGTCGATGCTGCCGGGCGCGTTGGGCGCCAGCGCCTGGCACGACTCGCAGACCCCGCAGGGGGTGGCCGTCGGCCCCTGAGCGCAGTTCAGCGAGCGGGCCAGGATGCGCGCCGAGGAGGTCTTCCCGCAGCCGCGTGGCCCGGAGAACAAATACGCGTGGTTGATCCGCCCGGCTTCCAGGGCGATCGACAGCGGTTCGGTGACGTGCTCCTGCCCCACCACTTCGGCGAAGGTTGCCGGTCGGTACTTGCGGTAGAGGGCCACGGTCGCTCAGGTTACCGGCGTCCGCCGACGACGACGCGGGCCGGCGGGTCGCCTAGTTCACACTCGACGTGGACGACGCCAGTAGCGACTCCGACGCCGCCAGCAACGCGCAGGTGGCCAGGCCGTCGACGGCCTCGCGCAGGTCCGGCAGCGACGGAAAGGTCGGCGCGATCCGAATGTTGGTGTCCTTCGGGTCTTTCCGATACGGGAACGACGCCCCCGCCTCGGTCACCGCGATACCGGCGTCCTTGGCCAGCGCGACGGTCCGCTTGGCCGTGCCGGGCAGCACGTCGAGGCTGATGAAGTAGCCGCCCTTGGGATCGGTCCACGACGCGATCTTGGAGTCGCTGAGCCGCTGATCCAGGATTTCGGCGGCAAGGGCGAACTTCGGCGCCAGGATCTGCTGGTGCCGCAGCATGTGTAGGCGCACGCCGTCGGCGTCGCGGAAGAAGCGCAGGTGCCGCAGCTGGTTGACCTTGTCGGGTCCGATCGACTTCTTCGACGCGTACTGCAGGAACCACGCGATGTTGCCCAGCGATCCGCCGAAAAAGCTGACGCCGGCGCCCGCGAAGGTGATCTTGGAGGTGGACGCGAACACGTACGGCCGATGGGGGTTGCCGGCCGCGGCCGCCAGCCCGAGCACGTCGACCTGCCGGATGAAGTCGTGCGTCAGTGTGTGCACCACGTAGGCGTTGTCCCAGAACAGCCGGAAGTCAGGCGCCGCCGTCCGCATCTGGACCAGCCGCAGGACGGTGTCCCAGGAATAGGTGACCCCGGTCGGGTTGCCGAACACCGGCACCGTCCACATGCCCTTGATGGCCGGGTCGGCGGCCACCAGCTCTTCGATCAGGTCGACGTCGGGCCCGTCGGACAGCACCGGGACGGGGATCATTTCGATGCCCATCGTCTCGGTGATGCTGAAGTGCCGGTCGTAGCCGGGGACCGGGCACACAAACTTGATGGTCGGTTCGTCCTTCCAAGGCCGCCGCGAGTCCACGCCGCCGTACAGCATCGAGAAGGCGACGACGTCGTGCATCAGTTCCAGGCTGGAGTTGTTGCCCGCGATCAGGTTCTGCACCGGGATGCCGAGCAGCTCGCCGAAGATGGCCCGCAGTTCGGGCAGGCCGTGCAGGCCGCCGTAGTTGCGGGTGTCGGTGCCCTCGCTGTCGCGGTAGTCGTCGCCGGGCAGGCTTAGCAGCTGGTTGGACAGGTCCAGCTGGGCGGGGGCCGGTTTCCCGCGGGTCAGGTCCAGGGACAGCTTCTTGGCCTGCAGGTCCGCGTAATCCTGTTGGTGGCGAGTGTGTGCAGCCGCGAGTTCGGCCGGGGTGAGGGACTCCAGCGACACCGTGAACCCTTTCGCTGTCGGCATTGGTGGCGGCACACGAGCGGCGCAGCCGGGCGCAGCGGGTCGGCACCCATTTGACCTAGGGGACCCCGCGCACCCGACAGAGCCCATTGACCCTTGCTGCCTTCCGGCCCTGGGGGAGTTCACAGGATAGACGCCGCGCGGGGTCCAGCGACGAGTCTAATACCCGCCCCGGAGTCGACGGCGAGCAACAGGCGGCGGCCATTCGGTCCTCGGTTACCATGGCCACGGAGGATTCGCCTAGTGGCCTATGGCGCTCGCCTGGAACGCGGGTTGGGTTAACAGCCCTCGCGGGTTCAAATCCCGCATCCTCCGCCAGTTGGTCCGCCAAGCGGACGCGTACTTGACATGGATTCGGGTCGGCCGCCTTTAGGCTGGCGTGAATTCACCAGCACGAGGAGGGGTATGGGGCGCAAGATCGCCGTGCCATGGCACCTGGTGTTCTCCCTCGTCGCCGGCGCCCTTTACTTCTTCTTTGTGTTGCCCCGCTGGCCGGAGCTGATGGGCGACACCTCACGCACGTTGGGGGTGGCGCTGCGCATCGTGACGGGTGCCCTCATTGCGCTCGCGGCACTGCCGGTGGTGTTCACCCTGCTGCGCACCCGCAAGCCCGAGTTGGGGACGCCCCAGCTGGCCTTGTCCATCAGGATCTGGTCGATCGTGGCCCACGTGCTGGCCGGCGTGCTGATCATCGGGACGGCGATCAGCGAGATCTGGGTGAGCCTGGACGCCGCCGGGCGGTGGTTGTTCGGCATCTACGGGGCCGCCGCCGCGATTGCGTTGCTCGGTATTTTCGCCTTTTACCTCTCCTTCGTCGCCGAGTTGCCCCCACCGCCGCCCAAACCGATCAAGGCGAAGAAGCCCAAGAAACGTCGCGTGCGGCGCAAAAAGGGCGAGGATGCCGACACCGAGACGGCCAGCGACGACGAGGTCGAAGTCGACGAGGCCGACGAGACGGACCAGGCGGAGGCCGCGGAAGTCGAAGAGACCGAAGACGCCGAACAGGGTGAGCCGGCGGCCGAACCCGCCGAAATCAGCGCCGCCGACACCGCCGAGCCGGCAACCGAGGCAAAGCCCGTCGAGGACGTCGAGGCAGCTGCCGATGGGGCCGAAGAATCGCGGGCCAAGCTGCGCAACCGCCGCCCGACCGGCAAGGGGTCGCACCGGATGCGGCGCAGGCGCACGCGAGCCGGCGTTGCCCTCGACGGAACCGTCGACGAAGACTAGTCAGCGGCGCCGCAACCGCTCCACGTAGCCGGCGATGCGTCCCAGCGTCTCGTCCGTCCCCCACATCCGGCGAACCTCGTCGTCCACGCCGCGGGCCTGCTGGATCCGCGCCGTCGTCGGGCCGTGCAACTGGGTCTTGGTCTGCCGATAGGCGTCGGGCGAGATGCCGGCCAGGTCCGACGCCTCGGCCACCGCCGCCTCGAGAAGCTCGTCGGCGACGACACGGTGGGCCAATCCGCGGGCCACGGCCTCCGCGCCCCGATAGTTGCGGCCGCCCAGCAGCACCTCATCGGCGTGCATCCCGCAGGCGTATCGCATGACCTCCAACGCGGCGACCGGGAACGGTACCCCGACGCGCACCTCGGCCGCGCCGATCTGCGCCTCGGGGCTGATCAGGCGGCGGTCGCAGGAACACGCGAGCACGCAGCCGCCCGCGATGGCGGCGCCGTTGATCGCCGCGACGGTGGGGCCCGGATAGCCGAACATCGCCTCGAAGGCCGCGGACAGCGCGGGGACCAGCCGATCGGTGTAGCCGGCGCCGCCCTGCACCACGCGATTCAGGTCGACGCCGGCGCTGAAGGCGCGGCCGGCACCGGTGACAACCAGCGCCCCGGAGTCCGAACGTGCCAGCTCGTTCACCGCCGAAGTCAGCTCTTCGAGGAGCTCGACGTCCTGCGCGTTGACCGGTCCCGACGACAAGGTCAGCACCTTTACGGTTCCCACGGTGTCGATGTCGATCATGATCGCCCCTCTCGTTCAGCGGCCGACGGCCGCGAGGACCACGGGAATGTCGGTGTTCTCGTCGGTGTGATAACTCGCGCAGACGCGGTGGTAGCCGTCGGCGATCTGCACCGGAACCCCGGTGAGGAAGTCACCGCGCACCAGCAGGATGGGTGACAACGGCAGGCCCTTTTCGATCTTGGTCAGGTCCGCGGCGACGTGCGGGTTGTCCACGGGCAGCAGCCCCAGCCGCGCCGCCCGCAGAATGTCTTTGGCCTTTCGGTGCGTCACCGTCCCCGACTTGAGCCTCTTGATCGCCTTCTTCACGGTCTGTGCGCCCGCAAGCATGCTGAGGTAGTCCGCGGCCGCCGGAAAGTCGTGGGCCTCAGGCTTTTCCAGCCATTTCACGCTTAGCATCACGGTAATCCCTTCGCCGGCTCCGACATCGACGCAGCCTACCGCTGGGCCGGGCGAAGTTTGGGATCGGTAGCGGCCGCAGCGGGCTGTACTGGCGCCAGGACGACGCCATCGGGGCGGCGCACGGAGGAAGGAACCACAAGTGAAACGTCTTCTCGCAGCTGCGGTTGGGACCCTGGGCTGCGCCGCGGCTTCAGTAGCCCTGGTGGGGTGCTCGAGCGGCGGATGTGCCTCACTCACGCGTCCGCCGTGTTGATAACAGTCGATGTCAACGGCGCCGAGTCAGCTCTCTAGCTCCTCCCTGCCTGCTGTCGACGCGACCTAGAAATTTCATGGATATCATCTGATCCATGAAGATTGGGCACTTCTTAGCCATGCGCCGAGAACACCCGTAGGTCGTTGTCGACCGGGGGCTACACACTGCATATTAACGACTTTGGCGTGATCCGATGCCTCAGCCGCTCGTCGCCGAGGCCGAGTTGGACGACCGCTCGTTTCCGCTGAGTCAGCCCCCTCGCTCTCAATTTCATTCGCTCGGAAAATCATGGCGGTCGACATAGAACGCCTCGCTCCCTTGGCCCACTACATGGCGAAATCCGATCTGGCGCAGCGACTCCGGTACCCACTGTCGCGTGACACGCGCCGCGGCCTGACGGAGCCTCGCTTCGGGAGCGCCGCGGTCCTCAATCGGGACCTCATCGAGGATCTGAATCAGCCCTTTCCACGTGGGCCCGACACCGCTTCCACGAGTTCAGTTCTGAGCTGGGACTGAGTTTGGTCGCGCCGCAACACCCCGAGGTCGTGCTGCTGACGGCCGGCGCGCAGAGCTTCTTCCCCGACGACACGCTGGATTCGGATGTGACACAGCTGCTTGCGCCGCACGCCACGGGCGCCGGACTCGCCGAAGAAATCGGCGTGGGTGGCGAGGGCTGGTCCGAACTTACTGCGGCGCTTGGCGATTCAAGCCTCATTCTGACATTGCCGAGCGATCGCCGCGATGACTACGCGCTGGCCGCCGGCGCGGGCACAGGTCCGCGCGGCGCGGACGCGGTAGCCCGCGGTGTCACCTCCATCGCCTGGAGCGGGGTTCCGCCCGCGGTCTTCGATGCCGGCGAAAACACCGTGGAGCGGAGCATCGAGGCCCGCGACTCGACGGTCGTCGCCGTCGTGCAGGCGGCCGTCATCGGGCCGGATCCGGCGACCGGCATCGCGGTGCGGCTGAGTTGCGGGGCCATCGAGGGCCACGGCGCCCTGGAGGCCACCGGCCGCGCAGCCCTGCCGTTGGCGGACGGCCCGAGGCACCCCCTGGCGAAGTCGGCGGCGTGGGGCCACGACTGGTCGGCGACGTCCGTCCTGGTGGGCGCGGAAACGACGGAATCCCCCGAAATCCGGGAGCGGGCGCGGCGCTGGGCTCGGTCGCGGCTCGATTCGCCGCCGCGGGACGCCGTCCTCGCCGAGATATTGGCCTCAGAATCTTCCTATTAGGCCTACTAACAGCCCCGGTCATTCCCTATGCTGAGCGAGTGCCAAACACCTATCGAGTGGTTCAGTGGAACACCGGAAACGTCGGCAAGAGCTCGCTGAAATCGATCGTCACCAACCCCACGCTGGAGTTGGTGGGCTGCTACGCCTGGTCACCGGAGAAGGCCGGCCGCGACGTCGGCGAGCTGGTCGGGATCGAGCCGCTCGGCATCGCGGCCACCAACGACATCGATGAGCTGCTTGCGCTGAAGCCGGACTGCGTGGTCTACAACCCGATGTGGATCAACGTCGACGAACTGGTCCGCATTCTGTCCGCGGGCGTCAACGTGGTGACCACGGCCTCGTTCATCACCGGCCGCAACCTCGGCGACGGTCGCGACCGCATCTTGGAGGCCTGCGAGAAGGGCAATTCCACCATCTTCGGGTCCGGCGTCAGCCCCGGTTTCGCCGAGCTGTTGGCCATCGTGTCGGCCATGGTCTGCAACCGGATCGACAAGGTCACCGTCAATGAGGCGGCCGACACCACCTTCTATGACTCGCCGGAGACCGAGAAGCCCGTCGGCTTCGGCCAGCCGATCGACCACCCCGACCTGCCGTCGATGGCGGCGAAGGGGACGGCCATTTTCGGCGAGGCCGTCCGGCTGGTGGGCGACGCGCTGGGAGTCGAGCTCGACGAGGTGCGCTGCGTCGCCGAGTTCGCCCAGACCACCGACGATCTCGTCATGGCGTCCTGGACCATCCCGGCCGGACACGTCGCGGGCACCTACATCAGCTGGCAGGGCATCGTCGGCGGCAAGACACTCATCGACCTCAACGTCCGGTGGAGAAAGGGACAGACGCTGGAG
Source organism: Mycobacterium arosiense ATCC BAA-1401 = DSM 45069 (assembly GCF_002086125.1). GTDB lineage: Bacteria > Actinomycetota > Actinomycetes > Mycobacteriales > Mycobacteriaceae > Mycobacterium > Mycobacterium arosiense. Next base: position 13,126 of record NZ_MVHG01000054.1, on the reverse strand, counting down.
CCCGACTGGAAGATCGAGCAGGACGGCTGGGTCATCCAGATCGACGGGCAGCCCACGGTCACCACCAAGGTCGGCTTCCTGCCGCCGCCGTACTTCGAAGCCACGACGCTCGAGGAATTCATGGACCTTGGCCACATCATGACGGCGGTGCCGGCCATCAACGGCATCGCCGCCGTCGTCGCCGCGGCCCCCGGAATCGCCACGTACGCCGACCTTCCGCTCACACTGCCGCGCGGCAACGCCTATATCGGCTGACCCGGTCAGCCGCGCCTCGCGCGGTCACGAGGATGAAGCTGTCAGCCCGAGCGCTCCGGGGGGTCGGGTTTGGTACCGGGGGGTTGATCGGTGGGCGATTCCCTCAAATAGCGCCTCAGGCGCAGCAGTTGATTGATCACCATGCCGATGCCGAGCAGCATCAGCCCCGCCACTACCGCCACCACGATTGCGGTGCTCACGGGTCCATGATGACAGGAGTGCGGGTTTCGATAGCTGCCATTGCGGGGTAGACACAGCGGCATGAGCAACGAGGACAAGCTGAAGAACAAGATCGAGGACCTGGGCGGCCGGGCCAAGGAGGCCGTCGGCAAGGCGACCGGGGACCACGACACCAAAAACGAGGGCAGGGCGGACCAGGCGAAGTCCAGCATGAAGGACGCCGGCGAAAAGGTGAAGGACGCCTTCAAGAAGTAATGAGCCTGCGCAAGGTGTCGGCCGCCATGATGGCGCGCCGACTGTCGATTGGCCTGCTCTGCGCGGCGGCGGTGTGCGGATCGCTGGTAGCGAGCCTGCCGGTGCCGTCCGCCGCGGCGGGGCCGTGTCCGGACGTCGAGGTCGTTTTCGCCCGAGGATCCGGGGAGGCGCCCGGCGTCGGCGGAATCGGCCAGCCCTTCGTCGACGAGTTGCGGTCCCAGATCGGCGGCAGGTCGCTGACCGTGTATCCGGTGAATTACCCTGCCAGCACGGACTTTTCGAGCCCAGACTTTCCGATGACCGTCATCGACGGTATCCGCGACGCCAGTTCGCACATCGAGTCGATGGCCGCGAACTGCCCCAGCACCAAAGAGGTGCTCGGCGGCTACTCGCAGGGGGCCGCCGTCGCGGGATACACCACCTCGGCCGCCGTGCCCCCAGGTGTCCCCGCATCCGCGGTGCCCCCGCCGATGCCGCCCGAGGTTGCCGCTCATGTCGCCGCGGTGACGCTGTTCGGAACGCCGTCGGGTCAGTTCCTGCAGAAGTACAACGCACCGCCGCTGACCATCGGGCCGCTGTATCAGCCCAAGACCCTCGAGTTGTGCGCGCAGGGTGATCCGGTCTGCGGCAAGGGCGAAGGCGATGACTTCGTCGCGCACACGTCTTATCCGGTCAACGGCATGACGAGCCAAGCGGCCGACTTCGCCGCGAGCCACCTGTAGGTTTGGCGGTCTTGCACAATGAGGCCATGCGGGTTCTGATCACCGGCGGTACCGGATTCGTCGGCGGGTGGACCGCCAAGGCCATCGCCGATGCGGGGCACTCCGTCAGGTTTCTGGTCCGAAATCCCGACAAGCTGCAGACCACCGTTGCCAAGCTGGGTGTGGACGTCTCGGATTTCGCCGTCGCCGACATCACCGACCGCGTAGCCGTGCGGGAAGCGTTGCAGGGCTGCGACGCCGTCGTGCACAGCGCCGCGCTGGTGGCCACCGATCCGCGCCAGACGGCCGAGATGCTGGGCACCAATATGCAAGGCGCGCAGAACGTCCTGGGGCAGTCGGTCGAGCTGGGCCTGGATCCCATCGTCCACGTGTCCAGCTTCACCGCGCTGTTCCACCCAGACCTGGAGACGCTCACGGCGGACCTGCCGGTGGTAGGCGGCGCGGATGGATACGGAACCTCCAAGGCGCAGGTTGAGATCTACGCCCGAGGCCTGCAGGATGCGGGTGCGCCGGTCAACATCACCTATCCGGGCATGGTGCTCGGCCCACCGGTCGGCGACCAGTTCGGCGAGGCCGGCGAGGGTGTGCGATCCGCCGTGCAGATGCACGCGATCCCGGGGCGCAGCGCGGCGTGGCTGATCGTCGACGTCCGGGACCTGGCCGCGCTGCACGCGGCCCTGCTCGAACCCGGGCGCGGACCCCGCCGCTACACCGCCGACGGGCATCGAGTGCCCGCGGCGGCGCTGGCCAATGTGCTCGGCGAGGTCGCCGGCACGCCGATGGTCGCAGTCCCCATCCCGGACACGGCGCTGCGCGTCGCGGGGGCGATGCTCGATCGCGCGAACCGGTTCCTGCCCTTCGATACCCCGATCACCTGGGCGGGGATCCAGTACTACACGCAAATGCCGGCCTCCGACGATTCCCCGAGCGAACGAGAGCTCGGCACTACCTACCGGGATCCGCAGGAGACCGTGGCGGATACCTTCAAGGCCATGCGCACCGAGTGCGGCTAGCCGATGTCAGGCGGCGGGCTTGATCTCCAGACCGACGTGCACCTTGTCGATGCCGCCCCGGACGATCGTGTGCGCATAGAACCACCACGCGTGATACCAGTACCGCTTGAGGACCGCGTTGTAGACCCGTCGCGTCTCGGATTTCGGTAACACCCGGGCGACGGCTTCGACCTCGTCGCTCTTGGGCTTGCCCAGCGCCGCGCTCTTGGCGATCGTCACCCTGGGAGTGTTGTTGATTCGTTTGGTTTTCCACGACCCGTCGTCGGTGATCACCAGCAATGTGTCGTCGCCGTCGGGCACGCCCCAGATCGGCGTCGGCTTCGGGCGCCCGTCCTTGGTGAATGTCGTCAATAGCAGGTACTTGGATTGGATGACGTCCTTGAAGCTGGTGGCCACGCGGGTTCCTTGTCTGTCTATGGATGTCTGTCTATGGATGGATGCCCCAACCATTCCCCGATCGTGAAGTTCCCAATCGCTCTGCGTGTTTGACGGTCAGGTGTCGAACCCGACATCGTAGGCAGCACGGGCATTGAACCTTGACCACCGCGACCTCAGGTGCAAGCATGTCAGCTATTAAAGTTTGGGCGATCGCTCAAACCAGCTGGCTGACAGTTTGTCGGGAATGAGACGGGCCCATGGCGAAGCGCACCAGAAACTGGTGGTCGACAAGACGATGAAATCGCAGAACACTTTTCACCCCAGCCACCAGGAACTGCTCACCCGCCGGTTCCGCACTATGACCACACAGTGACCGCAATTCGCCGACCCAAGGCGCGTGACTCGACCACTCGCGACATGCTGGTGGCCGCCACGAGTCAGATCATGCTCGAGGAGGGCTACGCCGCGGCCACGTCACGGCGGGTGGCGGCGAAGGCCGGCGTCAAACCGGCCCTGGTGCACTACTACTTCCCCACCATGGACGAGCTGTATCTGGCCGTCTTTCGCCGCGGCGCCGCGATCTACCTGGAGCGCCAGCACAAGGCGCTGTCCTCCGACCGCCCGCTGCACGCCTTCTGGGAAGCGCTCATCGAACCCAAGGACACCCGACTGCTGCTGGAGTTCATGGGACTTGCCAACCATCGCAAGGAAATTCGGGCCGAAATTTCGGCATGGTCGGAACGCTGGCGGGAACAGCAGATCACCGCGCTGAACTTCATCGTGCGTGAGCACGAGCTCGATACGGACGAATTCCCGCCGGCGGGCCTGGCGGTGGTCATCGCCTCCATCGGGCGCACGCTGATCCTCGAGCAGGGGCTCGGCTCCCACGGCGGCCACGACGAGGCCATCGCGTTGGTCAACCGCTTCCTGGACCGGTTCGAGATGCCCACGCCTAAGAGACGCCGCGGCGGCTGACGCGACCGATCAGGGCAACACGACCCGCAGTCGCTCCCAGCCGCGGACGGTCGACGTCGACGCCAGTTGCGCCGTGTCGTAATCGATGTCCCATTCGGGCCACCGGTTCAGGATCTCGTCCAGCGCGACGCGGCCCTCGAGGCGGGCCAGGTTGGCACCCAGACAGTAGTGCACGCCCTTGCCGAAGGTGATGTGCGAGATGTTGGCGCGGCGGATGTTGTAAGTGTCGGGGTCGGTGTAACGGCGGTGATCGCGATTGGCGGCGCCGAACAGCAACAGCATGGCGCTGCCGGCCGGAACCGTGGTGCCGTAGCACTCGAAATCCTTTGCCATCCAACGGGCGACGTGCGGACCGGTGGGTTCGAATCGCAGGGTCTCATCGACGGTGCGGGTCAACAATGACCGGTCCCGGTAGACCTCGCGGCGCTGATCGGGGTGCTCGGCGAGCACCTTGGCCAGCCAGCCGATCAGTCGGCCCGTGGTCTCGTTTCCGGCCCCGGCGACCACCTGCGTGTAATGCAGCACCTCCTTGCGGGTCAGCTTGCGGTGCACCCCGTTCTCGTCGTCGAATTCGACGTTGAGCAGCGTCGTCATCAAATCGTCCGACGGGTTCTTGGATCGCCATTCGACGTAGTCGGCATAGATTCGACCATCGGCGATCGAGTCGGCGTCGGCTACCTTCAACGGCGCGCCCGGCTTGGTCCTCAGGTTGGCGTCGTTGGCGTCGCGCACCGAAATCTGTTCGGACTCCGGAATTCCCAACAACATCCCGATCACGCGCATCGGCATCATCGAAGCGAGTTCGGCGATGATGTCGAAGCCCCCGGAGCCGACAAGCGGGTCCAGGCACCGCACGCAGTATTGGCGGATCTGGTCCTCGAGCGCGGCCATCCGGCGCGGGGTGAACACCCGCGACATCAGGCCGCGCAGCCTCGAGTGTTCGGGCGGGTCCTGAAACATCATGACACCGCCGGGCATGTCGAATTTCGACTGGACGAGCTCGAGGATGTCGCTTCGCCTGTTGGAGAAGGTCTCCCAATTGGCCAGGCCGTGCTCGACGTCGGAATGCCGTGACAGCGCCCAGAAGTCGTAGCGCTCGTTGTAGTAGATCGGCGCTTCTTCGCGCAGCCGCGCGTAGACCGGGTAGGGATTGGCATTGATGTCGACGTCGTAGGGGTCGTAGTAGACGTCGGTGTCGTCGGTGACCGTCATCGCTCTCCTCACTTCGGACAGCTGCCGGCGTGCACCGGGAGCGACCGCGAGGATGTCGGGGCGGCATCCTCCACCCACCGATTTTTGGGCGATCGCCCAAAAGTGTGGGCAGGCCATGTCTAGCAGCATCCCGAGGAGTCCGTCAAGGCCGCAGGGCGGCCTCGATCAGCGTTGCCGCGGCGGCGCGCGCATGCACCACGGGCGCGGTGTCATTCAGTGACGTCGCCATTGCGGTGGCGCCCTCGAACAGCACGGCCAGCTGCTGACCGAGCAGGTGGGGGTCGGCGGCGCCGGCCTCGCGCGCGACCGCGATGAGACGGTCGACGAACGTCCGCTTGTGGGTACGCACGATGTCGTCCGTCGTCGCCAGCGATCCGGCCGATTCCACGGCGGCGTTGTGAAAAGGGCAGCCGCGAACGACGTCTGATTGACGCAGGTCGAAGATGGCCAGCAGGCGCTCGCGGGCGGGAAGGTCGACGTCGTCGAGGCGCCGTTCGGTGGGCGCGCCGCCGCGGGCCTCGATGTTTCGCAAATAGGTGTCGACGAGCTCGTTCTTGCTGGCGAAGTGCTGGTAAAGCGTTCGCTTGGAGACGCCGGCCTCTTGCGCGATGAGTTCGACCCCGGTCGCGTGGATGCCGTTGCGGTAGAAGAGCCGGGCCGCGGCGCGCTCGATGCGTTCGCGTGCGCCGCGCCCGGCGACCGGACGGGTGTGTGCGGCTGCACTCATGGCCATCGATAGTACACCGTTCGGTTTACAAGTGAGTCGCAGATTGCTAGCCTGGCCAAAATCAAGTAAACCGATCAGTTTCCTACGAGGGGTATGGCATGGTGTATTCGGACGCTCGCGTCGACGACGCCGAGGATGTGGGATGGGGCGACCCTCAGTCGAGGCTGATCACCTGGCGTGACCCGCTCACCACCCAGGCCGCCGCCGCGTCGATGTCCGGCCTCTCCTACTGGCGCGCGGTGTCCGGCGGGCGGTTGCCGCCACCGCCGATCGGTGAGCTCGTCCAGATGCGCGTCACAGAGGTCCGCAGCGGTCGCGTCACGTTCACCTGCACACCCGACGGGTCCATGTACAACCCGCTGGGCACCGTGCACGGCGGCACCCTGTGCACGCTATTGGACACGGTCACCGGCTGCGCATTGCACACCACGCTCGCGGTGGGCCTCGGCTACACGTCGGTCGAAATCAAGGTCAATTACCTCAAAGCCGTCACCGTGGCCAGCGGTCCACTGACCGCGGTTGGCACCGTGGTCAAGGCGGGCGCGCGCATCGGGTTCACCGAGGCGACGGCCACCGACGCGTCCGGAGCGCTCGTCGCAACCGCGAGCAGCACGCTGTTGATCTTCGAATTACCCAGTCGCGCATCCCAATACAACGGCAACAGTAAGAACGAAGGGACCGGCACGCCATGACTTCCGTTTTGATCACCGGCGCCAACCGCGGCATCGGCCGCGCCATCGCCACCGAGTTCGCCGCGCGCGGCCACCGCGTGGTCGCCACCGCCCGTGATCCCCGCACATTGGCGGACCTCGACGTCGCCCAGCGGCTGCCCCTCGACGTCACCGACGATGCCAGCGTCACCGCGGCCGTCGACGCCGCCGGCGACATCGACATCGTCGTCGCCAATGCCGGAGTCATCTTCTATGCCGCCGTGGAAGCCACGCCGCTGGCCGAGCTACAGCGGCTGCTCAACCTCAACACCGTCGGCGGGATCCGGGTGGCTCAGGCGGTTCTGCCGCAGATGAGGGCCCGGGGCGACGGGAAGCTGCTGTTCATGTCCAGCGTCCTCGGGCGTGTCGTGCTGCCGCCCGGTGCGGCATATGCGGCGACGAAGTGGGCGCTGGAAGCTTTGGTCGAGGCGCTGGCGATCGAGGTCGCGCCGTTCGGGATTCAGGCCGCGCTGCTGGAGCCCGGTGCGGTGAGCTCCGGGGCGCTCGACGACGTGACCACCTACACGCTCCCCGACGATCCCTACGCGGCGATCCTGCGGGGTGGCGGGGTCCGCGCCGGAATGATCACCCCCGAACAGGTCGCGGCCGAGGTGGTCGATGCCGCCGAGAAACCGCAACTGCCGCTACGCATTCCGATCGGCGGGGCGGCCAGGGCGCTGCTGACCGCCCGCCACGCGGCGCCCGACGATGTCCCGTTCATCCCGGGGGCGGTCGGGAGATGATGGTCAAGTGACGTATGACAAATCGGCGACCGCGCTCCTGCTGATCGACCCCTACAACGACTTCATCTCTCCCGGCGGGAAAGTGTGGGATCGATTGCGGGGCGTCATCGAGGGCAATGACTGTATTACCCATATGCAGCAGGTACTTGACGCCGCCCGCGGCGCAAACCTGCGCGTGTTTTATGCGCTGCATCGCCGATACCGGCCGGGCGATTATGAAACGTGGAAATACGTCGCGCCGGTGCAACGAGCGGCCTGGTCGCGCAAGGCTTTTGAGTACGGCACCTGGGGCGGTGAGATCCGCCCCGGGTTCGAGCCGCAGCCGGGCGACATCGTTGCTGACGAACATTGGTGTTCGAGCGGGTTCGCCAACACCGACTTGGACCTGCAACTCAAACGCCATGGCATCGAGCGGGTCATCGTGATGGGTTTGATCGCGCACACCTGCGTCGAGGCGACGGTTCGGTTCGCCGCCGAACTCGGTTATGACGTCACCGTGGTCCGAGACGCCACGGCCGACTACTCGGATACCGAAATGCACGCCGCCCTCGAGGTGAACATGCCCAACTACGCCTCGGCCATTGTGACCGCCGACGAGGCCGTCGCCGCGATCACCGCTCTTTAAGTGGACATCACGGGGCCCTGGCGATCCGTGAAGATTTGCGGCGCGCGTGTGAAGGCCTCGTTAAGAACGAGGCGCGCCGGCCGCGGAACACGCACGGTGAACCCATGACGCTCGCCGCTACCCGCGACAGCGCCCTGCGTTGGGCTCGGGCGTCGCTGCGTGCCCTGCCCGGTGCAACGTCGATTCGAGTGACAGCAAGCTATGCGGTGATCTTGCTCGCCATCGATCTCATCCTCACCGGGCTGGGCCCGCACGCGCGCGAGGTCGCCGTGAGCCGACTGAGCACCAACGTGCACAACCTGGGGCGCGGTCACCTGGGCACCTTGATCGGAAGCGCTTTCCTCGACGACGGCGGCGATCTGTTCTTCTGGCTGCCCGGGCTGGTCTGCCTGTTGGCCTTGGGTGAACTCCTCTGGTGCGGCAGAGGATTGCTCGTCACCTTCGCCGTCGGGCACATCGGCGCCACATTGATCGTTGCGGTCGGACTGGTCGCCGCCATCAAAACCGGCATGCTGCCGGTTTCCGTCGCCCGGGCCAGCGACGTGGGAATCAGTTACGGCGCGGTGTGCGTGCTCGGCGCCTTCACGGCCACGATCCCGGCGCGTCGGCGCCGGGTCTGGACGGGCTGGTGGCTGGGGACCGCGGTGGTGGCGGCCGCGGGTGCGGACTTCACCGCCGTCGGCCATGTGGTGGCGTTGCTGCTCGGCATCGGGTTGTCGTTCCGGTTGCGGTCGACGGACTCTCGCGCACCCCTGCACCAGGCGTTGCTCATGGTAGCTGTCGCGTTCGGCTATCTCCTGCTCGCCGGGCCTTCGCTGATGGCGCCGGCCGGCGGGCTGGCCGGCGCGCTCATCGGACTGGCCACCAACCGCTCGTTAGTCGGAGGGTCCCGCCAGCGTATCGACGTGGTAGCGGCCGGCGGTCCAGGGCGGTGAGTCGGCGGCGGGCGTCAGGGTGATCGTCACCTCCGCCTTGCCTCCCGTGACCGATCGCGGCACCAGGTAGGTGTCGTCCAGCCACCGGTGGAAGCTGTTGCTGCGCGGCTGCAGCCAGTTGCCCGCGGGTGTGCCGTCAACCGCAACGTCGGCCGACTGAAAGCCGGTGGCCTGATCCGATGTGCGCCGCAGCAAGATGCCCCGGTTATCCGGATCGATCCGAACGTGAAACGTGATCGCGCCCTTGGCGGTCCGAACGGAGCCGACGACGGGCAGGATGTCCTGAGTGCCTTCATATTCGCTGACCAGTAACTGGTCGTTCGCGTCGGAGTCGGTGTAGCCGTGCAGGACTCGATTGACGAAGTCCGTTGGACTGACGTCATCGCCGCCGGCGACAACGGCGTCCGGCTGTGTGTACAGGAATGCGGTTGAGCCGTAATCGGGTTGGACCATGTTCCGTTTGCCGTGCTCGATGCCGAATCGAATCGCAGAGTGATAGCCGATGGCGTCGGCCAGCATGATCCGATAAACGGCGACACAGTAATCGGCGCAACCGCCGGCGGCGGTGCGTTGATCAGGCTGGCCGTTGAGTGGGTCACTGAAGTGGGTGCCGTCCTTGAAGTACCAGCCACCCTCATAAAGGTCCTCGGTGCCGGTGCCGTACCACTGCGGGGACGCGGCGCCGTCGGTATAGACCCGCTCGGCGCCCTCGAGAAAGTAAGGGGCCTCATCACTGAACGCGGTTTTGGTTCGATAGCCGCGGATGGTCTGGCTGACACCGACGAATTTGCCGTGTCCTTGCTCCTCGGCGAACAACCAGTCCTGACGGAGCGCAGTCGGCCCGGCATGTGAGCGTGCGGTGAAATAGCCGGCTCGGCCGCTGCTCAGCGCGGGCGCCCACTGGCCGTCGGGTGTGGTGGTGACGTCGCTGTCTATCCCCGATACCGCCTCGGCGCCCGCGTTGACGAGTGTGACGCGAGCCGAATGCGCGAAAGGCATTGGCCACCAAGCGCATAGCACCAGCGATCCGTCGGGCTGTGGAGTGGCGGCGAACATCAGCGATCGCACGGAGTTGGCACCCAGCCCGGCGCCGAAGAATTCCCCCCGTGGGGAGTCCACCATGGTACGGCCGTCGAACTCGACCTGCAGGCGCAAACCGGTCAGCTGTCCAGCCGCCGGCTCGGCAAGCTCCAGCCGCAGCGCCGAGATACTGGCCGGGCCGGTCGATTCGGCGATGGTTTGTCCGGCGCCGGCGGCCAGCTCGATGATCCGATTGCTGTGCGCGGCAACGGTGGCCGCCGGTTTGGGGTCGGCCGTACCGGCGGCGCGGAGCGTGTCCAGCACGTCGATTGCGGGATCGGTGGATGAAAAGGTGGTGATCCCGTCGGCGCTGGGAAACTGCCGATAGTCGACGTGGTAATACTCCAAATGGGATGTGACGCTGACCCGCATCGAGCGCCGATACGGCATCGGCACCTTGATGTAGTCGCCCCCCGGCGATTGCGCGGCGTTGGCCACCAGCGGCCACACGAAGGGCGCCCCCAAGTTGCCATCGACCAACGATTGCAAGGGGGTATCGACCACGGCCTGCCCGTCCAGCTCGATGCGGATGTTTCCCAGAGCGCGGAGATTGCCGCCGTCGCGGGTCAACCAGATCGAATCGATCTCTCCGGCACCGTGATCCTCCGCGATGACACAGCCGGCGCCCCCCGCCGCCAGGCACCCGCCGCTACCGTTGCGATTGCCGGTCGATATGTCGAAATCGCCGCCACTGCGATCAAAGCTGGACACCTGCAGAGTCTGCGAACCGGGGTTCAGATACGGCAGCCGATCCAGCCGCCGGTAGGTGTCCCAGCCGACCAATCTTTCGCCGATTTGTTTCGTCGTGGGCATGGCCGGCTCCGCCCCGGCCGCGCCGGTGGCGGGAATCGTCCACAGCAGCAGCGCGAATGCCGCGGTGCATAACCGCGCTGCCACCGACATAGCACCTGAGCCTACGGAACGAAATGCCGTACCTGCAGTCAGGCGCCGGGCGGAAATTCCGTACTGAAAGTTCGATCTCGCGCTTCAGACCAAATGAATATCCTTTTCTACCCCAACCTATTTACTCGATTTTGGCGACTTCCGTTCTGCGGTCACGCATTTGATAGTCCAAAAATGACGACCTACACTCGACTGCTTTCAGTCAGATGATGTAATTCGGTAGTAATTACTCGTTCCCATACTCATATAAGGGGGCGGCGCATAATATTCATACCCTCGGGCTTCAGATTTCTCCTTGGGGCGGAGTGGTCATGTCCGGTCTGAAATACTCTGAAATACAAAGTTGCTCTTGGTCTGATCCTCACCTTCGCCGCCCTCACGGCTTCCGGCTGCACTATGCCGTTAACAATCGATTGTGGCCCCAATCTGACCTGCACGCTGTAGTCCGCCGGGACCGTCAGGGCCTCAATCACTCGCACCCATTCTTGGCCCGTGGTTTGAATCCGATCGGCATTGCCAGGATCAAAAGAGCTTAGTTGTCACTGTGACACATCGCCTCAAGCCGCTGCGGCGGCTACTACTTCCCTTTTTTGATATCTCGATCTCTGCTGGGCTGAACCCGTTTCGGCTCGCCGGGCATCTTCGGAGTGCCGTCCTGTTAAACGCTGTGCAGTGCTGGGGAAATGCAGATCATCCGGTGACGCTGTGCGCCATGTTATCGGGCGAGTTTTCGCCCCCCTACACAGCGAGGAGCCCACACATGACCACAACTGAAACCGCCCCGCTCGACCTGCTCAACCAGCTCACCGACGACCAGTGCCGATCAATCCTCCGCATCATCCAGAGCGAGGTCCGGTACAACCAGCTCAAGGCGCGCCTCGCGCATATCACCCTGCCCGAAGGCTGGAACACGGACGACTGTTGGGAAGAGTGCCAGGACACGGAGCGGCGCGAAATCTACGGCCCCACCCTCGGCCGGGTGACGCCCTACGTGACGCAGCGGGGAGACGGCCTGTACGAAAACGAGTTCGTCGTGGTGATCGTGCCCGAGGCGGTCGCCCCTAAGATGATTTGGGAAATCAGCCGCAGTGAGGCGCTGGATTTGGCCCGGAAGTTGATCGCGACGTGCGATGAGATTACCCGGGTGGTGTCGTGAAAACCGCACTCGCCCTCGTAGCCCTAGCATTGGGCATCCTCGCCCCGACAGCCCACGCCGACAGCACCTATCAGCCGCAACCCACGCCGTGGCCCGGGCAGCTTCAGCCCGACTGGGAGATGTACCCCTTCGGCTCATGGGGCGGTTTGCCCACGCTGTGCAGCCCGGTCGCGGTAGCCTGCGGCCCAGTAGCACCCAACCCGAACGGATAGAAGATGGTCGGTTTCATAATCGGGATGATGGTGGCCCTGATAGTCATCGCTGTCTGGCCCATCGTTGAGGATTGGCTGCCCCACGATCCGCTTCCCCCGATCACGCACGAGCGAATCGAGTAGCCTGACCGTTGACCTCCCCGGTCATAAGAAAATCCCCCTACCTGCAAATGACCAAAACAGGTAGGGGGATTTCTTTTGGCACGGTAGGGCTCCAATCCACCGTGCAAATCCGCTGATCGGGGCTCCCTTGTCCACCTTTCGGTATTCAGTCAGCGGCAAACTCAACCCCGGGCGTGTGGAAGGGCACCCGGGGGAGCGCGAAACCCAAGGGGGCGTGGAGGAACCTTGGGCGCGTTTATATCAGCGGCGGTAGGTCACGTCGTACCAAACCCTCGGGAACACTCTGCCCGTTAGGGCGTGCGGGCTATCCCAGTTGCTATCACTGACAACCTCATACCGCACTGACCCGATCACCAGACGATCCCCGTAGCGCACCTTCGGCGCTGGGGTGCCGTCAGTGAGCTTGGCGTCTTTTCTGATGCCGATGGTTCCGCGTCCATCCGCTGACTCTTGGCGTGCCTCGTTGCCGTTGTATCGCTGAGAACTGATCGAACCTTGACACACGTCAACGATTGTCCCGAGATAACCGCCGAGCTGGTGGTCGTAGATGTCCAACGGATTCCCATCGGCATCGATCGGGTCCCCGTTTCTGTCTCGAGCCGGCGCCCTGTAGAGGTCCGCTGTCGCCCCGTTCATCTGGCGCGAACCCGATACCTGTTCAGCACAAGCAATTCGGCAGTCGACCATGCAAACGGCGCGGCGCCGAAACTCATCGTCTCGGGTCCCTGCGTCTGATACGTCTGGACCTGACCGGCGTATGTCACTAATCGTGCTGTGGCAGAGAGGATTACTGCTGATAGGTCCGTATTCGGTACGCCGTCGGTGAATCCGATTCCTCTGGTGTAGGTTGCGTCCGCCAAGGTGGTGTACGAGTCGGGGACCGATTTGGTGACCGGCGTGTCGTAGCCGAGTGATTGAAGGT
>NZ_MVHG01000053.1 GCF_002086125.1 Mycobacterium arosiense ATCC BAA-1401 = DSM 45069 | reverse complement strand
CTTGTCGAGCCTTCCTGCCCACGTCGTGGGCCGCAAGACTCTCATAGGCCATGGATCAACCGATCGGGGTCAGGCCAATCCGGGTAGCAGTCGATGCCGCCACACGCGAGACCGCGTCGGCGTCTTCCGTTTCGCGGCCGTGCCCGCTCGACTGCAGGTCGACCGATCGCCCGTCCGCCTTCCGGGTTGAACCTAATGGCGCATAGATCCCGAAAAGATGGTGCGTGATCGACTCAGGACGGCTCATTGGGATCATTGCAACCTGTAAGCGGGTAGATACAAGTCTTGGGGACAGGTGCAATCGGCGTGGCCGGACGTGTTCCGATTGACCATGTCTGACAGCCACGGCTCTCGAATGCAATATCAGTTGCCGCAACGAGGACATATTGCGCCCCAACCGCTTCGCCGTGCGCGATGACATTCGCGGTGCCTTCCGCGGCAGCCGAGGAGAGTCGCGACCACGAGCAGGGCCCGGTGTTGCTAGCGCCGGCGGTCAAATACAGTCCGGGCGTGATGTCCTGGCCGACCCGGTATACACCGTCGTGATCCATAAATGGCACCGGGCGGCCAGGAGACGCTGCACCAGGTCTAGCCCACATCACCGCCGCAATGACGACTCCCGTCAACAGAAATGACGCTTTAATCACTAGATGGGTCACCGCAGCAGTGTGGGCTTGGCGCGCACTTACCCTGCCGCGCGCCGCCGACCTATCCGCATCCGCACCAAGGGATCGGTCCGCGCCACCGCCCATGCGTAGGACTCGCTCTGACGTCCTGCCGATCTGGAAGAGGTGTATCACCATGTGCAGTAATACCTTTCGCTGGTGGAATCGGCGTGAAATCACTCTCTCTATGGAAGGCATCGGTGCATGCTATTGTCTCGATACCGCGGCGCACCGCACTGTTGCGCTGGGTGGCCGCTGCCTCGCGGCTAGTCGCAGACATGCGATCGGTGGATCTTGCTGCCCCAGTGCTTGACTCTCTCCACAGACGGGCCATTAACCCACGCGGTATTGCGCGCCTTCACACCAACGCCGACGTTGGACAGATGCTGCCATAGCCGATAGAACGCTTCGCCCTCAAAGATCGCGAAGTGCGAGTCGCCGGCCGAATCCGTTACTTGTGTCAGGGCCTGCGCCCTGGGGCCGAGATACGCTTCGGCTTGGTCGATGTTGGCCGTGACCGAATCGGCCTGCGCTTGAATCTGTCCGACTGTCCAATCATTATTGGCCTCAAGCAGATTGAAGCCAAATCTGTCAATCTGACGAACAAGTTCCCGATATTCGGGTTTGAACCACTGACACATCTCTCGCTCCGCTGTGATGTCGGCATCGGTGACATCGTTACGGTTCGCGTCATACGGAAATGGAAATTTTGGTGTCCAGTTACTCGGGCCCGGAACGACCGCGGGCAGCAACGGATCGGCGGGATCATCCGGCGTCGCGACCGCACGTCCCCCCGGCTGCGTCGCTGCCGCGACCAGAACGGCGAGGCACCACATTGTCATGCGGACCAGGCGCCTGCGTGAGCGTAGAAAGGATATGTGTGCTGGGTCAGACATGCTCCACCTCTTGTCTATCGCGGCCCATGAGTCGAATGTCTGGCACTTTTCCTGCGTGCGATCCGCCACCCGCGATCGTCCTTGCTGTCAAGGCTGGCCGTAGGTTGCGCCCGGATCGAACGGGGTGTCGGGGCACAGGTCTGTTTGCGCGGCTCGCACGATCCACAGCGCTTGATCCATTGAGCTTCCATTGCGCACCAGAATCCCGCGCTCAGCCATTGGGGTCGATCGATCGCGGAGGTGCCGGCACACTTGTTCGCCAAGGTTTAGTCCCTCAACGACGTCGCGGTTGTTGATGATCAGCACCCCATGGGCAGCGATGGTCGCGATGAAGTCGTTGTTCGGGTCAGCGCAGGCTATTGGCGTCGACACCAAGCCGGCGATCAACGCCGCGGTCGTGAATGTAACTCCCTTCATCACCGCGCGGGCCTCCATCCTCTTTCGGTTTACTCGCGGCCACCACCACACGATTAGTGCCGCGGAGCGGCCTGACCATTGGGTGCATGCGCACGCTGTCATAGGCGGTCTAGATCTGTAGCGGCGGCAGAAGGGCGCGCGGGATCACCGTTCGCGTATCGCCGGCCTCGGCTGGGAAGAACTCGCCTGCACTGAAGAAAAAGGTCACTGCATCATCGGTGACAGCGAAGTTTTGGTAGTGCGCCGGGTTGCGACCGATGTTGGGGTCCAGATGGAAATTCCTTGCCTTCTGCTGACGCGCTAGATCAGTCGCCACCGCGGGGTAGATTTTGTCGATCGGATTGGAGCCCGGGACGAACAATTCGTCGAAGGTCACCGGCCGGTTGCTGTTGAGGTCGTACGTAAAGGTTTTCGGCGTGTTTTTTCCTTCCCGCCCGGAACCTTCGGCATCGAAGAACTCAACTAGTAGGAGACTTTCAGTACCATGGGGCGGTTGCCCGTAACCCTGCTGCTGCTGGCTGGTGGTTGACGACTGACCTGCACTGAACAGTTCAAATGTGTTGTACAAGTTGTACGGCAGACGCTGAGCGCCGGGAGTCTGCGCCAAGCCGATCAAGCGGCTGCGCTCCTGCGCGAGAAAACCGGTCACGGCCTGCTGGTCGGGATAGTCGGTGGAAAATCTCAGATCAATGACGTAAGCGGGAGTGGTCTCGTTGACGTGGCAAATATTGCCTGACTGTATGTTGCCGCCCATTTCGGCGCAGGCAGACTTCGCGGCGGCGACCGCTACCCCGCTGACGGCACCGATCGATCCGACCAGAACCACTGCAGCGGCGGCAGACACTACGCGTATCACAAATGCCATTTTACCTGGTGAGGTTTCGCTTGCAACTAGTATCTCGCGGAAATTGCCCTATCAATCGACGAAATCATTACGCAATCCCGTGCTCAGATAGATTTCGTTCGCGACAAGGAGCGAGCCGTGCGATCACTAGGCACGCTCGGTCAGCGGCCACTCGCGCCGGCTAAAACGACAACTGCGACGGAGTACGTCCTCGGTTGAGTCGACGGCCAACCCTGATCGCCGCCGCCGTTCACTGCGCTGACTCCGTAGTTGGTCAACGTGCAGTCGGGCAGTGCCTCGAAACCCCTTCCCTCCAGCACCGCACCCCGGATCGCTTTGTCTTCGTCATCACCAGTGCCGCCGGTGCGATAGTCGGCGTAGCCGTTGAGCAACCTCGCGTTCATCGTGTTGTATCCCGCTTCGCGCAAGACCTTCAACAAATCCGTATCAAGGCTAGGAGGCAGGAATTTCGCCTCATGCCTGACATATAGATCGTTCTCTTTTGCCAGTTGCTGGCTCACGTCGGTCAAGACCGGGTCTGTTCGCAGCGGTGCGCATCCCGCTTCTGCTCGCGCAGCATCGATTTCGGCACGCAGATGCGACGAGGGATCCGCTGTACAGGTGGGCGCGCAAAAACCTGCAGTGATCATTACTAGGACAGCGGTAATGGCGGACGCCGCAATAAGCGTCACGAGTAGTCGCTTGCTTAGCGTGCGCATTGGCCAATGGCGCGCAACGCCAATGTTGATGGGCCGGCCTACGCAGACCTGGCGCCGCCGCCAACTCACCATCTGCGTCGCTCTGTCAGTCCGGAACGCTGCTACTGGGCGTGCGGTGACCTCCAGCCATGCCTGAGCGAGCAGCGTCATTCGTCGCAGACCATCATTTCTGACCGATGACGGAGCCGATTCCGCCGACTTCGCTGATCTGCCAGTCGTGCTTGCTGTCAATGGTGATGCTGTAAGTGGCAGTTGACCGCAAACCTTCCTGCGCCTGCACGGTTTTCGTGTCGACACCCACGAAGGTGTCGACCACGAAGACCCCGTTAGATTCAGACCGGACCTTGGCCGCCAACGGAACGGCGGTCGAGTTCCACTGCAGCGGCTCGAGGATCTGCTCCATGGATTTCGCCGCGCTGTTCAGCTTTTCTTTGAGCTCCGGAGTGGTGCCTTTAACCAGGTTAGTATTCCATGACTTCAAGTCTTGGAAGTTGATTTTTGCAGCGTCGACTGCGTAGTCGAGAGCGATGCGCTCGGCATGCGCGCTGTCCGACGATTGGCGGGCCTCTTGGTTCAGTTTCGCTGTAGCTCCCACGTAAAGCCAGCTCAGCACACCGATGCCGACCAACAGTGCACAGATCAGCAGGGCGGTCAGCAGCGACCTGATCGAGACCGATATCTGACGACGTTCCGAACCCGTGTTCTCAGTCTGCTTGGCAGGGTTGGGCTTTGCAGTCTCACCGACCGCAACGTCACCTACCGAAGCGGTGTTTGTGGACGAGTCACCGGTTTCCGGGACAGCATCGTGTGTGTCGGAATTTTTCGATGGATTGTCCGCGGTATCCGAACCTGGTTCTGTGTGGTCAAATTCGGATTGTGCTTCGTCTTGCTCTCCGACTTCAGTCCCAGCTGTGGGCTTCGCCATCCCTGGACCCCTTTCTTACTACCCTGGCCTGATTCAGTTACCCCGGGCCTGATTCAGCTCATTTCTGCGGAACCGCGACGTGGAGTTCCACGACACCATCCTCGGGCAGCGTTGCCAGGAGGTTCGCCAGGATTTGACTGGTGTCGAAATTTCGTAGCGAGGACGCAATTAGCTTGACGTTCTCCGATGTCGCTTCGCCCAATATCCTCAGATCAGCGCCACGATCGTCAAGGAACTTCTGAATCCGGGTGATGAAAGCTGAGAAGTCAGCCACACCCTCGGGTCGCAGGGTCAGCCCTACCGTGGCCAACGCATCGTTCCAAATGACGCGCAGCGGTGGCGCAAGGTCTCGGATAGGAGGTGCCGCTTCGGCCAGCGCCGGGCCGACGAATTCGGCGTTTTGAAGCAACGATTGGAAATTGTCGAGTAACGCGCGGCCCTGACCCTTGAAGTCGGCGGTGACGTTGCGCAGTAGCATGCTGGACCGCGCGAGATTTGGCGCCACCGCTCCCGGGTCGGGAAGTCCTGTGTCGGCCTCACCGATCACGCGGCTCAGCTGCTGCGGGTCGAGCTGCTTGAGCACTCGGCCGACGCTGGTGGCGAGTTCCGATATCGACGGCGGTTGCTTGATTTTTTCAGCCGCAATTCGTTGTCCATCTCGCAGCAGCGGCCCGACTGTGCTGCGGGGCTCAAGCTCAATGTAGGTCTCTCCAAGTGCTGACAGGTTGTCCAGCCGAACATCACTGTCTACAGGCACCGGATATTGATCCTCAATGTAGAAGTGAATCGTTGCCGACGACACGGTGGCATCGACTGCCGTGACTTTTCCCACCGGCACGCCGCGCAGCAGGACGTTGGAGTCCACGGTGATGTTGTTGACGTCGGGCACGTCCATCGCCAACGATGTGCGTTTGGCGGGTGCCCCGACGCGGATCCCAAGGGATGCGACAAACATAACGAATAGCGTGACAATCGCAGCAAATACGACGAACGAAACCACGCCCAGCCAGGCCGTGCGCCTCACGGCATCGCTCCGATCATGCGGAGCACCTGTTGAACATCCCCTGACAACTCGCGGCCGTCGGGCCCAACAATCGAGGTGATGTTGATGGCGGGATATTTCCGTTCGGGCAGCAAATAATCGGAGGCCACTTTTTGGAAGCGCGGCAACTCCTCGTCAAACGCCCATTTCGAACGCTGGACAGCTTCTAGGGCCCCGCTGACGGACTCCAGCACGGGCACAAGCCAATAGCCGTTGAAGTACACCGTGCCCAACGTAGGCAGTAGTGGGGCCAGAAAGTGGGTGACGATGAAATTGTGGTGAAAACCTTCGACTCCCAGCGGCGAGAACCAGAACTTGAAGTTCTGGGCGTTGGTCCCCATTATGCTGCCAGCCTGAGATAGGCCATTCAACCATAGCTCTACGTTGTCCATGTTTTGCGAAAGATCACCGAGGTCTGTTGCGACTCGCGAGGCGATTTGACGTGCTTCAGCACGTGGTGGTGTCACCCTGTTGATCTCGATGATGCTCGTCTGAGCTTTCTGAATCACCCCGCTGCCAATGAAGTTGGCCATACTGGCAATTGTGTCCTCAAGTTGGGGGGGCGAGGTGGTGCGCACCGCCGGAATCCGTCCGCCCGGTTTCAGCGGCGGTGCCGCGGAATGGTCATCTTGATCTCGCTCGAGCGCAATGTAGGTGTCGCCGAGGACGGTGGCCTGCTGGAGCACCGAGTGAATATTGGCCGGCACAACAACTCCGCGCTTTATCCGAGATGTGACGTCGACGCCGGTGTGCGTCAGGTCCATCCTCGTGACTATGCCGACTTTGGTGCCATCCATGACGACTTTGGCGCGCTCGGGAAGGTTGAGGACATTGGCGAACTCGATGGTGATGTCGTAGCCGTCGTGGTAATCGCTCCCGGGGATGGGGAGGGAATCGACGTTCAGTGAGGCGCAGGAGCACAGCGTTGTCGCAGTAGCGATCGACACGCACACCAGGCGCAGATTCAGCCTCATCGTCGCTGAGCCTCCGTCAAGACGTATTGGAGGAGAGCCATATCCACCGCGTGGGGCTGTCCATTGACGTCGGCGCAGCTGCCCGGCGCTGACGCGTTCATCTGTCCACATAGGGCCAGCCCGTCGGGGGTCCGGATGCGAAACAGCGGTGGACTCCAAGAGATGAGATCGAATTGGTGGTTGTTGACGTAGTAGGACAACGTGTTAATAAAGCGCGGCACCGGATTGAGAACGTTAGCGATGCCCTTCGAGTGTGGGCTCAAGTGTCGTAGTAAGTCGCCGAAGGTATCGAGCCCGGTCTGGATGTCGTCGCCCAGGACATGCTCGAGGTCGTCGACCAGCCTGATGAGTTCGTGAGCGACATCGGTCAGTCCCAGGGTGCCCCGCATCGCGTCTAACAGATCGGGGGTTGTCTGTTGCATGTCGAGCAATATCTGCTTTGCCGGAGTGCGGTTGTCGCGCAACGTCTTTGACAGCACGGCGAGATTACGCACGATCGCGCCGAGGTCGCCTATCGCACGATCGGGGCTGTCCAACAGCGCTGAGGTTTTAGTCAGCAACCTGTTCAATGCGGGCCCGTTGTCGTGAGCCGCCTCGTCAACATCGCGCAGTGCATCCTGAATGTTGGTCGAGTCTTTTGGATTAATGCCGTTGACGAAATTCGTTGCGGCGCCGATTACCTGAGACAGGCTCAGCGGTGTCGAGGAGTTCGTCAACGGGATGCACCGGCCGGGCTGCAGGCGCGGACCGGACTCGTAGTTGCCGACGAGTTCGAGTGAACGATCGGCGAGGATCGACGTGGAGCGGGTTACCGCTTTAACTCCGGCCGGTATGGCCCGGGGTTCGGTGATGACGAACTGAACCTCGACGCTGGTCTTTCCGGGAATGATCCGGTCGACGGTCCCGATCTTGTAGCCCATCTGGGTGACGGGATTGCCCGCGTAGAGTCCAATGCTGTCATGCATGATCGCGCAGAATTTCGCGGACTGGCTGGGTGGTTGGGTTCCACACGCTGCGCTAGCTACGGTGAATGCTGCTAGGGCGATGACCTTTGCAGCTTTAGCCGCTTGCCGCCCGCTGACGAGTACTTTCAACAGGGACTCCCATGTACTGGAACGCAGACATCGGTTGCCAGCAGTTCGGGCCGCGTGAAGTTGTTCTGCCTGTCCAGAGCCCGTTCCATGCGGTCGTGTATCCGACCGAGCAGTCGGACGAGTGCGCCGTTGCGGGACTGAATTGTGCGCAGGTCGCCAAGGATCGCTCGAGCTTTTTCGAGGAAGTCATCGCGGTGCGGATAGTAAAGGTCCACCACGCCCCACTTGAGGTCTTCGAGCAACGTACCCACGCCGGTTAAAGAATCACCAAAACTCTTGCCGTACAGAATCAACGATTCTTCAAGGATGGCGATCTTGCGGATGTACTCCTGCAGGCGATCTCGGTAACTGGCTAGCCGGTCGATGTATTCATCTGACAATGACAGGATCTTCGAGAGCTCTCCGCGCTGCCGTTCCAATGTATCTGCGATGCTGTTTCCCGCATTGAGCACAGTGGTCACCGATTCGACATTGGATCCGTTCAGACCATGCTGCAGTTGGTCGATAGATTCTTTAATGGGCTGCTGGTTTACGTGCTCGGTGATCTTGGTGGTGTCCGCCAGAGTCTGGATCAAGCTGTAGGGCATAGTCACCCGTTCTTTGGGAATCGCCCGAGCGCCGAGCGGGGTCTTGCCAATAGGCAGAATGGTGACGTAATAGCCGCCAACGACGGTGAGCATTCGGACTTGCACCTGGGACTGATCGCCAATGAACACGCCGCGTTCGATGTTGGCTTCCACGCGAACCTGTTTGGCTTCGAGGGACAAAGACTTGACGGTGCCAACGACGATCCCGGCGACGCGCACCGTGTCGCCCGCCCGGATTGATGCCGCGTCGTCGGTGTAAAACACCACCCTTCGATGCCCCGGCGGGTGTGTGTACAACATCGCCGCTCCCACACCGGCGATCGTCAGCACCACTAGGGCGATCGCTCCCCATATTCGCTGGCTGTCGCGTGTTTTCATTTTTTGCACAACACCACTCTCTGGCCGTTGAGAAGCACATCCATCACCTCGGGCAGCTGAGCCCGCCCCTGCGAGCACGACACCGGCCCACCGTCTTGGGGCGGCGGGGGGATATTGTCAGCGATGACCGGTGTCCGCTTGAGCGCCTCCAGCGACCGATAGACGTTGTCTAAGG
The DNA here is from genome assembly GCF_002086125.1 of Mycobacterium arosiense ATCC BAA-1401 = DSM 45069. Classification (GTDB taxonomy): domain Bacteria; phylum Actinomycetota; class Actinomycetes; order Mycobacteriales; family Mycobacteriaceae; genus Mycobacterium; species Mycobacterium arosiense. The sequence goes on along the minus strand of NZ_MVHG01000053.1, from coordinate 25,553 downwards.
CCCGGTCGAGCGCCCTATTCGTGTCAATTCCCGGTCGAATACCAGCAGCCGCGAGAAGGCGCAGCGCAGCGCGAGTGAAGTCGGCGCCTGAAAGCTGCGATTTGCGAAATTCATCTAAGACTTGCAAGGCCTGGCTAACGGGAAGCTCGAATTCATCAAGGATCTGCGTGAAGTACTGAGAACGTCCTTTCACACCATCTGCGAGTGTGGCGAGGTTTTTCACGAGCTGCGCGACCACTTGTTGCCGATTGGAGACGAAATCGGTCAACTTGTGGATGCTGTCCAGCATTGGCCCCAGACCGCCACCATCGCCTTCCAAGAAGGCCGTCGCGTTGTCGGTGAACGCATTGATGTCGTCCGGGCTCAGCGCCGCCAGAACCGGCTGCAACCCATTGAACAAGACGGTGATGTCGAAGGCCGGCTGCGTCATGGATGTTGGTACATCGTCGACGCGGTCTGCGACCCTATCGCCTTCGGCGGGGTCGCGGACATCGATGTAGCGCAGCCCAGTCAGCGCTTGGTATTTCACCGCAAGTCTGCTCGCGCGCACAACGCTAAAGCGGCGCTCGAGGGTGAATTGAACTGCGGCGACGCTACGGCCGTCTGCTGTCTGCTTCAAGTTGATCGACTCGATTTTCCCCACACGCACGCCGCGCACTCGGACATCGGCGCCGTCATTAAGACCGGAGACGTCGGTGAATTCTGCGTGATAGGTGCGTGTCGCGGTAGCCACCGGTTGTCGTATCTCATTCGAAATCACGATCAATAAGACGGCGCTAACGACGGCGGCAAGCACGAACCGCCATAGCGAAGAGTGTGCTTTCATGACGGCCCACTCATCAGGAGGCCAAGCGGGGTTCCGACGCCGGGGAGCCGATCGAGAATGACTCGCACCTGCAGCGCTCGCTCGTCACCCGAGCCCCGGTACATATTCTCCAATCGCTTCCGGATCTCAGTGAGCGTGTAGGCGAAGTTATCGGGGCTGACGACCTTGGGAACTGCATCGGCCACTGCGCGGACACTCTCTACCGCCGGAAACAGGTCGTTCATGTGCGACGACTCGAGTTTGCCCACCACGCTAAGGAATGCCGTTCGCGCCTTATCGAAGAGCGGGATCCATTCCTTGTCGTAATACTCGTCTGTCGCGACTGTGGATTGAACAAGTTTTGCCAAGTTGTCGTATTGCTTGTGCACGGAGTCGTCGAGAACCGACCAATACTTATAATTCTGTTTGAATTTTTCAGGATCGAAGTCGCCGGGTGCAGTGCCCATGAAGCTGTGCAGGAAGCTCGTGCCGGTCCCGGTGAGTGCGTCGACGAAGCCAGGAAACGCCACGCTGACTCCAGTGGTGTTCCGCAGGAGCCGCTCGGTGCTGACCGTCTGGACCTTTGCGACAGAGCTGCCCACGATAAGCGCGGTCTCCAGCAGAGGCGTGAACGCGTCGACGTACTGCGTGCCGCGCTGAACTACGCTGATCAGACGTTGATTCAGAACCCCATTGGACAACTCGCCGAGGCGGTAGAGCAGCGCCTGAAGAGAGAAGTTACCTTTCGGTGTGATCCTGAGCTGCATGCCGTCGCGGAGCGGGCCGCCGGATGGCGCCGGAGTCACGTTAATTCCTGTGACCCCGAAATAATTCGACGGGCGAAAATCGATTGTTAGCGCGTCGGTCAGCCCCTGGGTCGGACCCTTTTGCAGGTCGGCTTTTAGGCGGACGCCGCCGCCAGATATGCTCGAGACCGCGGTCACCTGGCCGATCTTCACTCCTCGCATCAAGACCGGTGTTCCGTCGGCCACTCCTTGACCCACATACGGTGTTTCAATGGCGACCGCGATGACCTCGCGCGGCTTACTCGTAAACGTATCGGCGAAAAGATATATGGCTGCGGCAACGACGATCACTGCCAGCGAGATGGCGCCGACGCGGGTCAGTAAGCGTGTTTCATCGTGTGAATTTACGTGGAGTATCGTCATCGCATTGCCTAGCCTTTGAACACGAATGTGGGCTTGAGGCCCCACAGAAAGACGGTCAGGAAGAAGTCGAGCGTCATCACTGCCACCAGGCTGGCCCTAACCGCGCGGCCCGACGCTTGACCGACGCCGACCGGGCCACCCGAGGCGAAGTACCCGTAATAGCAGTGAATGATGATGACTGCAGCCGCAAAGACCATGGCCTTAACGGTCGAGTACGCCAAATCCGTGGCGGACAGAAACTCGACGAAATAGTGCCTGTACGTTCCCCCTGGGGCGTGATACACGCGTTGAATCATGAAGTTGGACACAAAAAAGCTAGTCAGCAAGGTGAGCGCATAACCGGGGGTAACACAAAGTAGCCCACCGACTAAGCGTGTACCCACGACGAAGGGAATCGAACGCAGTCCCATCGCTTCGACAGCGTCGATTTCTTCGGCAATCCGCATCGAACCAATCTCCGCTGTCATGCGGCATCCGCACTGCGCCGCGAATGCGATGCCGGCGACCAAGGGCCCCATCTCGCGGACATTCGCCAATCCACCGACAATTCCTGACAGGGCACCAAAGCCCATGATGTTTAGGGTTGCCCACGCTTCGATGGCAACCATCCCGCCGATCGCGATTCCGAGCACGACCAGCACGCTGATTACGCCTCCATCGACGATGAGGGAGCCGCGACCCCATGCGAGATTGATTGTGCGATCGAGAGTCTCGCGGCGGTACTTACGTAAGGTTAACGGAACGTGGTAAACGGTATAACCGACAAATGTGACCAATTGGCCCAGCGTTCTGAGTTGTTCGGAAGAAAAAGTTGCCACTGTTCGTAGCGCCTGCAAATTCGCCGAGGGTACTGCGTTAGGCACCGTCGGCGCGTAGCTCGACATCAGGCGACCCTCATCGGAAAGAACATGGTCTCTAGTTGGGTGATCGCGAGGTTGGCGAAAAGAATGCCCACCACGTTGAGTACCACGGATGCACTCACAGCGTCGGCCACTCCGCGTGGTCCGCCCTTGGCTTCCATTCCTTTTAGGCTTGAGGCGATTCCCACGATCGCGCCGAACACGATCGTTTTCGCGATTGCAAACCAGACGTCGACCATTTTCGCGAATGCGCCAAATGACGTCCAGTATGTGCCCGGCGCGACGTCGCTGACGGTGAGCGACAGCAAGAAAGACGCAATGACAGAGGACGCGATGATGATCGCGCACAGTACCGGAGCCAGCACAATCAGCGCCAAAAACCGCGGGACGATGAGGTGGCGGACGGGATCGACCCCCATCACCCTTAAGGCGTCGAGCTCGTCGCGAATAGCCCGGGCGCCGAGATCGGAGGCGATAGCCGATGCTGCTGCACCACCCATCAGTAGGCCAGCGGTGATCGGCGCCCCTTGCCGGACAATGCCGACGCCGCTGGCAGCGCCTACCAGTGAGTTCGCGCCGACTTGGTTGATGAGGCCCGAAATCTGGACGGCGACCATCGCCCCGAACGGGACCGCCATCAAAATTGCTGGTAGTGCCGTCACTTTATATAGCGTCCACGCCTGGTCGATGAGCTCTCCGGCCCGCAATCGTCCTGACAGCGCGTCGGTTACCGCATAGCGAATTACTGCGGCGAACAACTGGGTAGCACGGCCGGCAGTGCCCACAGACTCCACGGGACGCGCACCCAGCGACATCAGCGACCTACGCGGTCGCGTCAGTACGCTGCCAGTCGCCCCCGGCAATGCTCTTGCCATGTCAGTCACCGTCGCGTCTCCATTCCCTGTGATACTCCGTGTTTTACGCGATCGCGATGCGGTTTCTCGTCGTTCATCTCAGTCGGCCTTCCGCCGCGCCGAAGGCTCATCGATTGACTTTGGCGTAACCGGTGAACGCAGCGGTATTTCGTTCGGTCCGCACAGTTCTCGCAAGATGACCATCGTCAAAGGCCTATACCCGGCGCGGATGTCTGCCTGGCTCAGGGAGTTTGGTGCCGGCTTCATTCGCGCGGCCGACGCGTCGAGCGAGGCTTGAAGAGCTTGGAGTAGCGATTTAGGCATACGCTGTGCACTCCTCCCCCCACGTCAACCCCGAAACGACCGGGTGACCCGTCAGCCCATGTCATCTGCGTCACTTTTTCGTTCGACCCGAGACTATGCCACAAAGATGGAACCCGCGAAAGTGGTTTGCGTAATTTTTAGGGCTTGACTCTGTGCGAAGTCTGGCATTTCGCGTTTTGTCCCGTAGTTTGCGTTCAGGAGTCCAGCCCAGATGCGGGTTCACTCGGCTGCTGCCCCCTCGCGGGCGAGCTGCGCCGCGTATGCGCAGTGCGTGCAGTGCCCTGCACTGCCCAAGCACTTAATGGATGCGGCCATCCTGGCTGGCGCGATGGCGAATGATCAGATCATTGGTGGAGTGCGCAGGTGCTCGTCCTCATGGTCATCCATCTTGAGATTTTGCGCCTGGCGGATCCGATCGCGACGGCTCAAAGCGCATATCGCCACCACGATGCGAGAGCCAACTGTTCGCCGATGCATGGGTTAAGGACGCTCACCGTCATCGCCCTCTTCGACAACGCTTGCCCGTTTGGCGTGCTCGGAACGTAACGGGGCCCTGGTCGCCGCTGCCAGGTTTGGGCCCTGGGCAAAAGCAATCTTCGTCGCAACACGATAGCCCTAGCATGCAAACTGCACGGTAAGGCGCTCTAAAGTTAAGAGTGTCGTTTGTACCTTCTAGAGAGGAAGGCATGCTTCAACAGATCACCGTTCATCAAGCCCGAGTTTCTGGATGGCGGAACCCAGCACTGAGCATCGCCGAAAACAACCGTGGCTGACCAGGGAGGGATCGATCGCGCAGCCCTTCGCCCACCGGCAGTCCAAGGTGCGACGACTGGTTCGACCATTTTTGGCACATCGCCACTATCTGGCGGTGTGAATCTGGATGAAACCGATCTGGCGGTGCTGACGTACTTACTCGATGACGGCAAGATGACCAACCGTGAGCTGGCGCAACGCATCGGCATCAGTGAGTCCGCAGTAAGCGTGCGTCTTCGCAAGCTAATCAAGGGTGGCATCCTCGTTTTTAGCGCGGTGTTCGACTGGGAAATCGCCGGATTCGAATGGTTCGTCATCTGTCGGATCAAAACTCGCGTAAGGACTCCGCGGCTGGTGTGCAACGACATCGTTCAGATGCCACAATGCGACGCCGCAACAGTGGTCTTAGGCTCGCACGACATTATCGCTTACTTCTTGGCGACCGACCGTGCCGAACTCGATCTGATAACCAACCGATTGTCAGCCATTGAAGGAATCGCCAAGCTTGACATCGACCTTGCGACTGATACTAGAGTCAACCGCAATGGGCGACAGCTGTTTCTCGCGCTCGACGTTCCACCAATACGGTTGCCTTCTCCGAAGATAGATCTCGATGACCTTGACGTCGAGATCTTGCAGGCGCTTGTTGAGGACGGACGACAGTCCAGTCGTAATATCGCTCGTGCGTTTAACGTTTCGGAAGGCACCGTGCGAGCACGCATCACTCGCATGACTCAGACCGGTTTGATGCGCGTAGAGGCGATGGTCGAACCTGTGGCGCTAGGTATGGCTGGAGTCATCGCCTCCGTCTCAGTGAGCGCAGACCGAAGTCGACTTGAAACCATTGTCAAAGAGCTTGTGACGCTACCTAATATCGTGTTTGCTGCCAGATGTCTGGGCAATTGTGATCTCCAACTGACAGTGATCGCTGCCGACCCGCGTGAGCTGATGGACTTCGTTGGCTCTACCGTGCAATCGGTGGACGGTGTGTCAGCGACCGACACGCTGTTGTTCGTCGACGTCGTGCGGTTCAGTCCGTACATGAAGCGGCTGAACGACTACAACGAGAAATCCGCGACACGCTAGGGAGTGTTCGGCGAATCGCTGCGATCACGCTCGTGGCGGAGCACATATCGGCCGTTCGCCGCCTCTCGATGACCACTGCCCACGATATCGACCTGCCCACTTCGCCGGCCGAACGGCTCAACAAGTTTCACCCCGACGTATTGCGCGACTTATTGGCGACGCTCATCCATATCCTGATAAGCGCGGCAGCCGATGCCTCATGTAGGGCGGGTTGCAGCCGCGCAGCAGTGAGCGAACCAACTCTCGTAACGGGTATCGGCACCGCGAATTCAACAGCCGTGCAGGCACATTGAACCTGGCTAACCCGAAGTTGAGGCACGGCTGGTACTTTCCAGACTGGCTGCTGGAACGCCACAAGGCCTAGCGGGCGTTGACCACGGTGGTGGCGACCTGCTGTCTGCTTGGAGTGTCGACGCGAAGGACGGTCAAGCTTGTCGAAAGTCTGGGTAGCACCAGCCTGCAAGTCACAAATATCCGTGATGGCCGGTTGACGTCCGACGAGCAATTCCTGTCGTAGCGCCTCTGTGAAGCCGGGGACCGCGAAATTGGCTGACGAGTACCCGGCTTGGCCGGGAGTGGCGAGTCACCAAAATCGCTGGAAATGGTGGTGGCGTGGACATCACCGGAGGAATCACATGTGCCAGAGACGCTTTGGTCCATTGACCACTCCCAGTAGCGGCGCATTGATGGTTCGAATTCGTCGAAATGCGTTGTCGCCACCATCCCGATGAACGCGATGCCGGCGTTGTTGTAGATGATGGGCGGTACGCACATCCACGCCGCGAATGTTGGTGAATGGCAGCATCACGTCACCCGAGGTTCATGTTGCCATGCGTTGGCTGGCTTGCGGAGGCCTCGGCGCCGATGGGTGCCTTGCCGGAGATCATTCAAAACGTCTGCTGCGCAGTGCTTTCCCGGAAGTCCGGAAACCCCTCCGCCGGGATGGCAGCTGGCCGATCCCAAATAGAGTCCTGCGACTGCGGTGCGGTAGCCGCTCGCGCCGGCTGCGGGCCTGAGCGGTCCGATTCGTGTGGGCACGTTGTCGATGTGGTAAATGCACCCGTTTTGGGCGCCGGTGCGTTCGGCGAGGTCTTCAGAGGTCTCGATCAGGCTGCCGATCTGCAGACTGGTGAAGGCCGGTGCTGCCTCACTGACTTTGTCGAGAAGTCGCTGCTCGGCCTCGCCGCGCCATTTATCCCACCCGCCGACGGGCTTCACCGGTGCTGGGCTGTAGAGCTGCACCACGTCTTGGCCGGGGGGAGCCTGACTCTGGTCGATTGCCGACAGGATGCCCAGGCACAGCGTGGTACGGTCGGGGATTTCGCCACGGCCGGATTGTTCGCCGGCAGCGACGACTTCCTCTAGCGTCCCCATGTATACGGCCGGTTTGCGGAGGTCGACGTCGCTGCGGTGGGGTTGGTGATGAGGCAGGTCGAGGCACCCGGATAAGGCGGCATTGATCGTTAAGGTCCCTAGCCCGGTGGAGTTGGCGGGAGCGTGACGGAGCCGTTCGGCAAGCTCGGCGGGTAGGTCGTCGCCCACCAGGTCGGGCAGACGTTGGACCGGGCATGCGGCGATGATCGCGCGTCCCGCGTGAAGCACTGTCCCATCAGTGAGTTCGATGTCGCCGCCGCGTGAGCGCATGCGGATCGCCGCTACTTTGCTCGACAGACGCACGTGCCCGCCGTGAGCGTCGAAACACTTGTGCAGCGCGGTGACCAGCCCGCCCATCCCGCCGACCGGCCGCGCGGCTCCCTGGTGGTGGATCATCGACGGCGCCATCAGCGCGATGGCGCTGCCGTCGACTGTCAGCGGGGCCAGGATGGCGCCGGTGCCGGCGAAGATGCCACGCAGCGCGGTGGATTCAAACAGTGCCTCGATGCCGTCGGCCGCGGTCGCCGTGAGCAGGGCTCCCAGCAGGCTGCGCACCCGCCGGCTGCCGGCAACGGCGCGCATGGCTGCACCGATGGTCCCCAGGCTGGGCCGTTTGGGATGGGATAGGCCGTACTTGTCTTGAATGGTGAGGATTTTGATGCCAGCGTCGGTCAGCTCGGCGTAGGTGTCTGCGTCTTTTCTGGAGAACCGCCGGATATCGGCCAGTGTCTGCGACAGGCTGGCCTGCAGGACCAATGACTCGCCGTCATCGCCAAGCCAGGCCCACCCTGCCGAATCCAGATCGCGGTGACCGTATCGGTGGAGTTCCAGTTCGCGGCCCACACCGGCGGCCCGGAAGTAGACGTTTTCCCAAGCTCCGGGACTCAAGATATGGTCGGGCGCCTCGGCGACGAACGGTCGTGATGCTGCCATCCCTCCCAACCACGGTGCTTGCTCGACGATGAGCACGCGCAACCCCGCGCGAGCCAGGTAACAGCCGCACACCAACCCGTTGTGGCCACCGCCGACGATGACGACGTCGTAGTGCTGTCGACCCGGCTCAGTCATTGTTCCTCCAGGGTTGTTGGGGCCGCGCGATGCTCATGCCGACTGCGATTCCAGATCGACAATCGCGGTCCCGATGCGCCGCAACATCGCCTCGGTCACCTCGGCACTCTGCATGTCGGGCATCAACGGCGGCGGACGATAGGTCGGTGTCCACATCACGAGGGCACCGAGAAGCTGCGGCGACATAGCTGCCAGCTCTGCGAAATCGGTTCGCCCACCACCGTATTGATGAAGTTGGTCGAGGTAGGCGCCGATAAGTTGCCGCTCCCACTATCTTCGCTGGCCGATCTCGAGGTCGACGACAACCCGTAAGCCAGGTCACGTGACCAGTGGCCACCGACACGCATTGCCAGTCGCAGAGGCCCCCGCCCATCTGGGACGCGACGTCTACATTGACGACTACCACCGATCTGCTCCTCATCGCGCATCGACCTGCGCTAACTTTACGATCTTAGCCGGACCGACGTCAATTATGCGTAGGCAAAACCTTCTATGGCTGTGCATACATCTGGCGGAGGCCCCAGCGAAGCGGTCGCTGCCCAAGCAGGCCACCTGCCGTCGCCGTCACATCGTGCCGGTCAGCGGCCCAGTGCTGAGGAGCGTGCAGGACCACCCTGGCGCGGTAGCACCAACGTGCGCGTGGGGTGACCCGTAGGTGGCCTCCCACCGTGCCCCTACGTCGACGGGTTTTAGCAGTTTGCGTAGCTGATGACGGCGAACAGCGCGCATTGTTCGCGAAACTCCGTGGTAGGGTGGGCGATGTCGGCGGCGTACAGCGTCGTTGACACCGATGATGTTGCAGGAAAGACTCGATTCATGGGGATGCTTTTCGTGCGCGAAACACGGCGCGATGTAGACGGCACCCGACATTCTGCGCACGCGATGCCGACTACGCGGCGTGCATTACCGACGCGGTCAGCGGATCGACGGGATCGTGGGCGTCACGCGCGTGAACCGCATCGGGTGGGTCGGAATCGGATCGGTGCGCCAGATTGGCACGCCGCACTGCGCAGGCGTCGTAGCGCAGGGGTCCACGTAACGGCGACGCAAGCAAAACGGATCTCCCGTACCCTGCGGATCGCGGTCTGCTGGACCACGCTGGCGACCTGCATTGCCAGCGCTGGAAGTGCCTGCCTGGTCCTGTATTTCGGCGTTCCTCAGATTTCGTTGACGCAGGGGTCTGCGGTGAATGCACCGCGACACCCCCAACCCGTGGTGCATTCCCCGCTACCGGTCCACACACAGGCCGGGCCGTTGGGGATCCCAGCCCCGCCCGACGCCGATCTGGCGCATGACGCACCGCGCGCCGAATCCTCCCCCGCCCCACGACACGATCCCAGCGAGATGCAGGCGAACGAGGCCCTTCCGCCTGCACCCGATGATCCTGAATTAGATCGCGCGCTGGCAGATCTGGACATGAAGGCCGATCGGGACCGCGCCGCCGAAGCGCAGCCCAGCGCACCGGGCCCGGGTCCGATACCACCGCCGAGCGCTGTCGGCCCGGTAGGTGCGGGCCAGCTACCGGGATCGAATTAGCGCCTTCTGGATTACAGCGACGGTCGACAGCGGGAGGCGATATGACACGACGACGTGGGATCGTCGCGGTGCTAGCGGGGCTGGGTGCCTTGATTGTTGCGGTGCCGGGGCTGGCGTCTGCTCAGCCACGCTACGTCGGCGTGGTCATCGGTTACGGTGCTGCCGGATTGCCGCAGGCGACATCTAGTGTGGGCGCGTCGGCCCAAGAAGCTAGCCAGGGTGCGCTGCTGAAATGTCATGAGAGGCTTGCGACCTGCGCGCTGGCCGCCACGAGCACGCAGTGCATCGGGGTCGCGATCGGTTTCGGCACAAAGTGGATGGATGCCGAGGGACCTGACCGGCGTAGCGCCGAGGCGAACGCGCGTGCGCGCCTGGCCGAAATGGCGTCGGATATGTCGTCCGACATTCCCGAACTGCCACCAGTCATCTCGAGTTCGTGCGCCTCGGATTAGCGCCGGTACTATCGCGATTGTCGGTGTCGCCGGCCGCGCAGATCTGCTGCATCACAGAGTATTTCACCACGAGTAGATGAGGCGGGGCGTCACAGTCCTATGGATAGCCCGATGACCAGTCCGCCGGTAACCAGTATCCATAAGTTGACAATTGTCGCCAGTCCGCGAGGCGCGTGCCGGATGTCCATGAAGTAACGCGTCACCATCCACACCTTGCTGAAGGCTATGAGCAGCACACCCGAGACTGCGGCGCGGGAGGAGCCGAACGGATGATCGATACCGAGCAAGTACGAGCCGGCAGTCAGCGAGACTAGCAATCCGCCGACTGCCATGGCGAACCGAGAGCCCGACTCGGTCATATCGAAACTGTTGGACATCATCTCAATTCACCAGATAGAACAGCGGAAAAAGGACCAGCCACACCAGATCGACCATGTGCCAGTAGCAGGTGGCCGAGATGCACAGCTCGACGTCCCGCGGCCCGCGCAACCCAGCTCGTATCCTGTGGCGCGCGAGTGCTAGAACGGTGCAGCCGACCGCGACATGCAGGAGGTGCGCGCCAGTGATGGCGAAGAACAGCATCCAGTATTCGTTGGTGTGAATCCATGCGCCGCGATGAAGCAAATGCACGTATTCAATGGCCTTGATGATCGCGAATACGCTGCCACACGTCATCGCGGCAGCGAGATAGCCCGCTGCCGAATGAAATCGGGTCTGCTGAACGGCGTGCACGGCCGAGACCACTAGAACCGAGCCGATGATCAGGACGATCGTGTTGACGAGGCCGAGTTGCCTGTTCAGGGCGTGCTGCGACGCAGCGAACATCTGCGCGTGCGCAGCGCGGTAACACACAATCACGACGAAAAGTGCGCTGAATACGGTCATTTCGCCGAGGATGAACACCCACACGCCAGACTCGCCGGGCGTCTGGGGTGACCGGGTGTGCGCCTCGCTGGCGGCTTTGTGGCGCAGCGTAATGCTCGTCACGACATCGCCTCTGCCGTGGCGGGTTTTGCAGGCGCGTCGCTCGCGACAACTGGATTAAGGTCCGGTCCCTGTACGCTGCCGCGTCGGCAGACCAGGTGAAGTTGCGTCAGCATGATTGCGAACCAGGCGAAGTACACCATCGCCGCGACGAAGAACCCCACGGCACCATTCCAGGCGAATGGTCCGCCGGTGAAGAAGGGTATTAACGAACCCATCAACGAGCCGAACGCCATGAACAGGCTGTACCAGCCGAACCACCGCGGGAAGACCGGCGACGGGGATTTGTCGCAGAAGATGGCGGTGGCTGTCGCGACGGCTTGCAGCGCGCCTGGCTCCCACAGCCCACCCCACGCCATCCATGTCGCGTGGTTGATCAGCTGATACGTCGATTCTGGCATGTCGGGTCGCTGGAGCCCGACCAGCACCATGGGGCCGAATACCATTAACAATGTGGCGCTCGCGATCGCAGCCCCGAGCTCTGTGTTGGCGGCCGTCGTGCCCACACCCTCAACGCGACGCAGCCGATCAGCGACCGCAGCACCGAAGGGGATCATCATCGTTCCTGCAACGATGACGCAGATGATGCCCAGCCGCTTCAGGTCGAGATAGTCATGAAAGTACCGCGCGGTGGTGTGCGCGTCATAGGGTCCCGGTGGCGGGATGATCTGTGCGAGAAGGAATCCCGCGCCCATTGTTGCCATAATGCCCCAGCCGGCTATGACTCCGATGCGCGCTGACCCCGTTGGCCCGGTGAGACTAGACATTGACAGCACCCTTTCGAGGTTCGGCGGGTCGGAGGTCGTAAAGCAGACGCCTGCGGGAGCGGCGCGTCCGTCGGCTGTTGCCGGATTGACCGCACGTTCGACCGCTGGCCTAGTACGCCACAGGCGGTGCGACGGGCCGGTAGGCGCCGCGGTCTGACGACGGCTGGTCGGGATGCAGTCCGATGCCGACCTTGGCGAGAAACACTTCGCCGACTGCGACGTTGCGGTCGAGCCGGATGCCGGCACGCTGCTGGGCACCCTTGATCTCGGCCACCACCAACCACACAACCAAGGCTGTCAGCGCGATCGTCGCAACACCGCCCAGATACACCGCTGCTGTTGATCCGTTGCCGTTGACTTCGGCCTTGTAATTGCTGTTCAAAGCCGTAAAGACGGGCCAGCCCAGGGCGCCGTTGAGGCCTGCGTACATGGCGGGCAGCATCGGAATGACCAGAAGCCGACCCCAGCCGCGGAGGCGGTGTCGGACCAGGAAAAAGACCAGCCCCGACGCCAGCTGGAGTGAGCCGTCGATCGTGTACCACCATGCCGGCGCCCCGAAAATCAGGAAGGGTTGGTGACCGTAGTAGCGGTACAGACCGAATTGCGCACCGGTGATCTGCAGCGCCGCGTCGAACACCCACGAAATGGCGTACGCATAGACAAAGAATCTGGTGCCTTTGCCGAGCTGGATGGCGCGGAAGATGATGTAGGCCTGCAACCCGAAGAAGAATGAGTAGCCGAGGACGACGTAAAGCGGGATGTGGCGGGCGAATAGGTTCACCGTGATCGCCACGTTGTCGTCGGCGAACCAGAGCAGGCCTAGGTAATCCAGGTAGGGCTCCAACATTCCCATGCACAGCCCTCCGAGCAGGAAAACGATGCCGAGCGGATCGCCGCGCAGGGCCAGGCGCGTCACCCATCCCAACGACAAGACCCAAAACGTCACGCAGATGACGGTGAACGCAAGACTCATCGTGTGAGGAGCCGACAGATCTGTAGGTGGAACCGGATAGAGCGGCGGCGCCTCGCTGAGCAGCGACCCCATCATGATGTGACCTCCATCAGGTATACGACGCAACGTGCTTCACGAGTTTGCGCCGGCACCGGCGACTCGCTCGCAGCGGCCCGCTGAGCGCCTAGTCTGACAGCATCCAACGCATCTGGTTTCGTTTGTGCGTAGGAAAATACTCTATCTGATACGCAAAGTTGATTTCAATACCGCGTCTCGCGCCTAGACCAGTAGCCCGTGCCGGACGCCGGCTACGTCGCGGGGCCCCAACCATCCCACGCGCGACCCTTCACCAAGGCTGTGAGCGAGCGTTTGCGTAGCTTTATAGCTCTTCAACTACGCATAGTAAGGTTCGTGTCTAGGCCGCTGATTCATAGTCAGTCGCGGCAGGGCGCCGCGCCCCTGTGTGGCGCAACATCGAGGAGGTACCCGCATGGAAACGACACATCTTCCTGTCACCCGCAGTCCCTGGATGGACGACGAGACGCGCGCAGTCGCCGATCTCGCCCGGGAATTCTTCACCAGCCATGTCGCGCCCCAGTCACAACAAGCGGTGCGCGACGGTCGTCCCGATCGCAAGCTTTATCAGCAGGCCGGTGAGATGGGGCTGCTGTGTATGTCGATCCCCGAGCAATACGGTGGCGGCGGCGGCACTTTCGCGCACGACTTCGCACTGCTCACTGAGCAGACCCTGGCCGGCGATTCAACTTTGCATCTCGGGGTGCACTCGGTGATTGTCCCGCACTACATCTTGACCTACGGATCCGAAGCCCAAAAGAAGCGTTATCTGCCGCGCTTCGCCAGCGGCGAGTGGATCTCCGCGATCGCGATGACCGAGCCGGGGGCCGGCTCGGACCTGCAAGCCATGAGCACCAAGGCGGTGCCAGTCGATGGCGGATATGCAATCAGTGGGACGAAATGCTTTATCTCCAATGGTCTCAATGCGGACGTCGTCGTTGTCGCCGCCAAAACCGACCCAGACGCGCGCGGCGCCGGCATCTCGCTGTTCGTCGCCGATGTGTCTGAGCGCAGCGCGACTACGCCGGCCCCAGGGTTCGACCGCGGTGCGTCGCTGAACAAAATCGGCCAAAAAGGTCAGGATACGGCCGAGTTGTACTTCGACAATTTCGTTGTGGGCACCGACGCCATGCTCGGGCACCCCGGCGAGGGATTCAAGCAGCTGAAAACACAGTTGGCCATCGAACGTGTGCTGCTGGGCGTATCGGCCGTTGCGGCCATGGAGCGCGCGGTCACGCTGGCGACCGAATACGCCAAACAGCGCAGGATCTTTGGCGCATCTCTCTTCGATCTTCAGAATACGAGATTTGAACTCGCCGAGTGCGCGACCATCGCGCGCGTGGCACGGACCTTCATCGATTCGTGCATCACCGCGCTTCTTGACGGATCCGTCGATGCTGCGACGGCGGCGATGGCGAAATACTGGCTGGCTGACCGGCAGTGCGAGGTCGTGGATCGCTGCCTGCAGTTGTTCGGCGGGTACGGCTACAGCACCGAGTACCCGATCGCGCAGATGTACGCCGACGCCCGGATCGCCAAGATCTACGCCGGCGCCAACGAGGTGATGAAAGAGCTGATTGCCCGAACGCTCTGACCAGTCGCAGCCCACACCGGTTCAGACGAACCATATTGCAGCTCGACACGTATCGCGCGGCGCCCGGGTGATACGGGCGTGAAGCGCAGGCTCAGATAATCGAGGGCGTGGCCCCGCCGCCATCGAGAACAATGCGCTGACCCGTGATGTAGGCGCCGGCGTCGCTGGTGAGGTAGACAACCAGGCGCGCGATGTCGCTGGGCTTACACACGCGCCCAAAAGGCGCGTCTAGCTCAGTTGCCGCCATGCTCGATCCGCCAGTGCTGGCCGCCACCAGCTTCGCGCCCATGTCGGTGTCAATCAGCCCGGGTGCAATGATGTTGGCCCGCAGGTTATGCGCGCGTTCCTCGCGTGCGAGTACCTTGCACGCCGCCTCCATCGCCGCCTTGGCCATCGTGTAGGGAGCGGAATTCGGCGGGCACGCGTCAACGATGGAACTCGAGACCATTACGACATCTGACCGCGATTTGGCTCGCATACCGGGCAACAGGGCTCGGATCAACGCCAGGGGCCCCAGCGCGTGCACATCGAGCAGAGCCGAAAATTCGGCAGGATCGGTTTCGCAGATGCTGCGGCCACGGCTGGCCACCCCGGCGTTGCTCACCAGCAGGTCGACGTCACCGTACGCCTCGCCTACCGAAGTCGCCGCCCGCTCCCACGACCCGGATTCCGCAGCCGAGGCATGCACCGATATCGCCTGCCCGCCGCCAGCCTCGATCTCGCGCACCACCTGCCTGGCCGCGTCGGGCGAGCGGAAGTAGGTCAACGCGACCTTCGCGCCGGCCGAGGCGAGTTCTCGAGCGACCTGGGCCCCCACCCCACGCGATCCGCCGGTGACCAGCGCCACGCGACCCTCAAGCGGCGGCGCGCCGATGTATGACGACGCACCCGCCAGTGCAGTCTCGGTCACGGTCGAACCCCTTCGCTCTTGTAACAACAGTCTCCGACTCCCCCTGTGGCATAGAGAGATTCAGCTTGGGCAGCCAGCTTCGCCAACAATCCGGCGATGACATACTGGAGGGCCTTATGCAGGAACGGGCCCGCGGCCGCGGCGCGCGGAACGAACTGAACCTGCCAGTCAATGTCGGTGCCGGGGCTAGCCGGCGTGATATGCACAGCGCCGTGATAGCAGCGGAATGTCACCGGAGTGATGACGGTGTATGTCTGCCCATGGCTGTCGCGGCTTAGTATTTGTTCACGAATGAACCCGGGCCACAGGCCAACTCGGCGCACTGCGCCCGGCCCGGCGGGCGCAGGTTGTCCCCACCGCTCCCATCGCGTTTGCCAGACCAGCGGTCGAGCCCAATTCGACCAGCCGTCGACGTCGTCGAGCAGGCTGATTATCGCTGCGCTGTCGGCGCGGCTGTGCGCTGCGGCGGTGACACGATATTCGGTCATCGCGGGCGTCGGTTTCTGTGTCTTGTGAACCGCGCGTTGGTCACAGCCTTGAGCATCGCGATGGTGATCGCGGGACGTGTGAACAGCATAGCGTTGGCGCCGGGCAGGTCGAACCGCTTCTGCGCCAGCGATTTCGGGCGACTGAACTCACGTAAACCTTCGGCGGCGTGAATGCGGCCGAACCCGCTTTCGCCCACTCCGCCGAACGGCAGCCCCGGGATGCTGACGAAGGCCAGCACTGAATTGATCGAGACCATGCCGCACCTGAGGGTTTGTGCGATGCGCTCGCCGTCGCGGCGGGAGAATACGGCGGCTCCTAGGCCGAACCGCGTGCCGTTGGCCAACCGTATCGCCTCGGCAAGGTCGGCGACGGTTGTGACGGTCACGGTGGGGCCGAATGTTTCTTCTTGCACGGCGCGACTCGATTCGTCAGCGTCCAGTAGCACAATGGGATCACAGATACGACCCCGGATGCGTTCGGTACCCCCTAGTGGAGCGGTGGCGCCGCCCTGCAGCGCGTCCTGCACGTGCGCGCGGACGACCTCGACCTGAGAGGCCATCGTCATCGGGCCGTAGGTGCTGCCGGGTCGATGGCCGCCGGACACATCTTTGAGGCGACGTTGCAGAGCCGCGACGAAGCGCTGCGCGACATCCTGGTGAACGTAGATGCGCTCCACACCGACACAGGTCTGGCCGGCATTGCTAAATGCGCCCCACGCCGCGGCATCGGCCGCCTGATCGATATCGGCATCTGCGGCAACGATCATGGCGTCTTTGCCGCCGCACTCCATCACGGCCGGGGTCAGCGTGTCGGCGCAGGCGCGCAAGATCTTGCGTGCGGTCGTCGGTGATCCGGTGAAGGCGACTTTGTCGACGCCGCCAGTGATCAACCCGGCCCCAGCTTCGCCGGCGCCCGTGGCAAGCGTCAGAATTCCTTGCGGCAGATCAGGATTTGCCCGCGCGAATGCTGCCACCAATTCGGAGGCGGCGGCGGTCGCGAGTTCGCTGGGTTTGAGGACGGCCGTATTTCCGGCGGCCAGCGCGGAAGCCAGCTGGGCGACGGGTGCGAAAATCGGGTAGTTCCACGGGCTGATGACGCCGATGACACCGAACGGTTCGTAATCGATCGATGCGCGGTAGTTGGCCATCAGCACACCCGCGGGCACGCGGCGCGGCCGCAGAACACGTTTCGCGTGGTAGGCGGCCCAGCGGATGTGTTCGACAGCGATGACCAGTTCGAGGTAAGCGTCATCGACAGGTTTGCCGTTCTCGCGGTGCATGAGGAAAGTGAATTGGTGACTGCACGAGACGATTTCGGCGGCCCACGCCAGCAGTCGCGCTTTGCGCTGCTCGAAACCCATCGTGCGCCATTGTTGAGCTGCGGCACGTGCGTGCTTCACCAGGGTGGCCACCTCATCGTGGGTCATGGCGGGAAAGGCGGCGAACGGTTCTCCTGTGACGACGTCGACAGACTCGATGACAGCTGCCGCCGAAGCGGAGTCGGTGATCTGGGTGGTCATCGACCGGCCTCGGCCATCGTGTACATCGACTCGATCTCGTCCCGGTAGAGCTCGTTGATGACCCGCCGCTTCAGTTTGAGCGTCGGTGTCAGCTCCTCACCGCCGGGGACCCAGAATCGCGGCACGACGACGTATCGCTTGATCTGTTCGACGCGGGCCAGGTGTTCGTTGGCTGCGGCGACGGCGTCAGCGATCACGCGCGCGGCGATGTCCGAGCGCATCAAGTCCCCGGTGTCATCGACGTTCAGACCGTGCGTATGGGCGAGGTGGATGAGCGCGTCGGGATCCAACGCGATCAGCGCCGTCAAGTAGGGACGGGCGTCTCCGATGGCGACCGCTGAGCCGATAAGTGGGCTTTCCGCTTTGAGGAGCGCCTCGACTTTGGCCGGTGAGATGTTCTTGCCGGCCGCGTTGACAATGATCTCTTTCTTGCGGCCGGTGACCGACAGGTAGCCGTCACTGTCGATGTGCCCGAGGTCGCCCGTGCGTAGGCGGCCGTCGCTGGTAAACGCTTCAGCAGTCGCCTCGGGTTGGCCCCGGTAGCCGCGCATGAGAATGGGTCCGCGCACCAAGATCTCGCCGTCATCGGCCAAGGTGACGTCCACGTCGCGCAACGGAACCCCCACGGTGCCCGATCGTTGCCTGCCAACAGGATTGATGGTTGCGACAGCCCCCAGTTCCGACATTCCCCATACCTCGACGATTTCGAGTCCTAGCCCGGCGAGGTAGGAGTGGATGTGCGGTGCGGTAGGTGCGGCTCCAACCATCAGCCACCGCAGATTGCTCAGCCCCATACTCTGGCGGATCTCGGCGAGTATCGGCTCCACCCGGGCTCGCTCGGCGACCAGATCCGGCGCCGGTGGGCCTTGGGATCCGGCACGATGCGCCTCGTGCGCGGCGGCGTAACGCTGACCCGCTCCGATGGCGTCCTCAAGTCGTTCACGCACCTGCTGATTGGGTTCGGCCTCGATGCGGCTGCGCACCGCCATCACCATTTTCTCCAAGACCCTGGGCACTGATCCCCAGATCCGCGGCTGGATTTTCACCAAGCTGGAGGCAAGTTGGGCTAGATCGGCAATACACACCACTTCCAGGCCAAACATCAGAGCGTTGTAGTGGCTCCCCCACCGTTGCGCGGCATGTGCCATCGGCAATGCCGAGGGAACGGTGTCCCCGGGCCGGAATTCGAGTTCGTCAGCCACGAGAAGGATTTCAGACAGCATCGACGCGTGCGTGAGCTCGACCGGCTTGGGTTCGCCCGTGGTGCCCGAGGTATAGATCAGGGTCAGCACGTCGTCGGGTTGCACCGTGCGCCAATACTGATCGAAATCGAAGTCGGTGGGGCGCGCTAATGCCGCGAGGCTCTCCGTGTCCGGCACACCTGGCTCGGTGCAGATGATCCGCAGGTCGGCGTCGGCGGACCGTAGACTCGCGGCGAATACGCTCTCGCACAGCGCAATCTGAGCGCCGGAGGTGGAGATCACGTATGCGATATCGCGCACCGGGGAGGTGTTGTAGATCGAACACGTCGCCGCACCCAGATGCATCGCGGCCGCGTCGGCGATATGGAACTCGGGTCGATTCTCAAACATCAGAGCAACGGTGTCGCCTCGACGCACGCCACAGCCGTAAAGGGCACTCGCCACATCGGCGATGGCGTCGCGGTATTGCTGATAGGTGTAGCAAGATGTCGCGTCGACGTCGCGCAGCGCGACCTGATTGGGAAATCGACCCACTGTCTCGTTGAACACGGCGCACAGCGTCGTGTCGTTCTGAACTGTCGGCATTTCGTAGCACCCGCTCATCAACGCACCTCCTTGATCCGGCTCGGTGTCGTTGTGGCCGAGTTCGGCGAGCCGCCGACTGGGTGGCTGCGGTACTCGTGGGGCTTGAATGCTCGTGTCGCCCAGGCATAACGCAGATGGGAAGCGGGCCACATCGCTGTTACCTTGCCTTGGGCGTTGGTGTACCAGCCCGGACAATTATCGGTGAAGACCGTGCGGTCCAACTTCTGCTGAAGCCAATCCTGGAATCGGTGAAACGTGGGCTCGCTGACCTCAAGCCAGGCCAACCCTCGACTTTCTTTATGCTGCAACGCCTGCCGGACGTAGGCGGCTTGGCGCTCCAGCAGAAACACAATGGTGTTGGTGATGCTGTTGGTGTTCGGGCCGAACAGTACGAACATGTTGGGAAAATTGGGCACCGTCATGCCGAGATACGCCGTTGGGCACTCGGCCCACTGCTGGTGCAAGTTAACCCCGCCGCGTCCGAGAATCGAGATTGGCGCGAGGAACTCACTTGCTTTGAAGCCGGTGCACCAGATGATGACGTCGGCATCGATGCGTCGGCCGTCAGCGGTCTGCACACCGGTCTCGTCGACCCGCGCCACAGCTGAGCCGACGAGGTGGACATCGGGCCGACCGATGGTCGGATACCAGTCATTGGACAGCAGCAACCGATTACACAGCAGCCGATAGTTGGGGATGGCGGCGGCCACCTCGTCAGGATCTTTCACGTAACGCTTCAGCCGCGTGATGAGATACCACTGGGACAACCGCCGCACAGGTTCAGCGGCGCGCGTCACCAGCGGGTAGCGCACCTCATACGCCAGAAACAGCGCGATGTGATGCAACATGCGCAACCACCCGAAACGGCGCATGAGCGCGGTCTGGAACCGCCCGGGCACGCGCCGGCTCTTCCACATCACCCAGTTCGGCGATCGAGCCACCACGGTCAGATCGCGAACACGGTCCGCTATCGCCGGCACCACCTGGATGGCGCTCGCGCCGCTACCGACGACGATGACCTTCTTGTCGGTCAGATCGAAATCTTGCGGCCACTGCGCGGAGTGAAAGGAACGCCCGGTAAACGTGTCCAAGCCCGGGACATCGGGCACTTTCGGCCGGCTCAGCTGCCCGGTAGCCAAGACGAGGGCGTCAGCGACCACGAGATCACCGGAGGCCGTCGTCACGGTCCACTGACCGGTGGCGTCATCAAACTCTGCGGCGGTGACCTCGGTGTTGAAACGAATCAGTGATTCGATGTCGAACTCACGGGACACCGCGGTGAGGTAGTTGAGAATTTCGGGTTGCTTGCCGAACACCGCCGACCAGTCGGGCTTGAGCGCATACGAGTAGGAGTAGATCGGCGAGGGCACATCGCACGCGGCGCCGGGGTAAGCGTTGTCGCGCCACACCCCCCCGACAGACGACCCGCGCTCAAATATGACCAAGTCGCTGATACCCGATCGCTTGAGTTCGATCGCCGCGGCAAGCCCACCGAAGCCCGCTCCCACGATGACCACCGAAGTAGTGCGGTGTGCTCCATCGCGTGTACGCGTCATAAGCGTTCGGATCCCAACTTTCCACCTCAAAGTGACTTCTTCGAACTTGGACCGGCATGTGTGCCCCACCTCGGTCTGGCGGTGCGCCGCCGGGGCTTGGTGGCGGCCCCGTCCGCAACAAGGGCGAGTGCTCGACAGCTGTCCGGCGGTGGCGTCGTCGACCACCTCTGGGCAACAAGCTTGGCATGGTGCCTGCGTCGAATCTCAGGCACTAACCGCCGATATTATGCACCAAACTGGGAATCGGTCAATATTTTGCGTAGAGTTCTGTCGGTATTGCCCCGCAGTCATGAAGGCGGGCAGCCTCAGTGCTACGACACGGCGTGCGGCATCCGCGTGCTCACGGGTGCTGTGCGTACAGTTACGACGAAGTTCGGAATCCGGACCTGGCATGGACAGGAATTAACGTGGCGCAATCGACTAGTGGAGGCCGCAAGCGCAACGGGGCGGCCCCCGCTGGGTCTGGCCGTAAGCGCAGCATGCCGAAGCCAGCCAGCCCACGCCGCACACGCAGCGGGCCGAGACCTCAACGCGTCGCGGTTGCGCAACCCGTTGAGAAGGCCGAACTTGACGACCTTGATCGCGCACTTATCGAACGTCTTCGACGCGACGGCCGCGAAAGCAACCGCTCGCTGGCGACCCGCCTCAACGTCAACGAAGTCACAGTCGCCGCACGACTGCGACGGCTCGAAGAGACCGGACTTATGAAAGTGGTGGCGATTACCGACATTCGACTCTTCGGCCACCGCGATCTGGCTTTTGCCATGATCAATGTTGCCGGCCGGCCCATCGACGAAGTCGCACGAGAGCTCGCCGAAATTCCAGAGGCAGTGTCGGTGACGGTGTGCACAGGACGATTCGACATCATCGTTCCTCTGCTGGCCCGCGATCCTCGCCATACCGCCGAACTGTTCGACTCTGTACTGAAAGGGGTCGATGGCGTGGAATCCGCCCATGGCATTGTTGCCCTCGACGTCCTCAAATACGATTCGAAATGGTCGCTCTTTGTCGACCCCGGCACCACTCCACAGGCCCAGCCGAGCGAGACCGTCGACGACGTCGACCTAGCCATTATCGCCATGCTGCAGCGCAACGCGCGTCGCAGCAACCGCAATATCGCCGCAGAACTCAAGGTGTCGGAAGGGACCGTCCGCAGCCGCATCAAGCGCATGCTTGGTGACCGAGTGTTTCGCATACAGGCGATCACCGATATCGCGGCGTCGGGCGTGGGTGCGCACGCATTCCTGGGCATCCGGACCGCACCGCACGCCGCAGACGGTGTCGCGGCCGCACTGGCCAAGCGCGATGATGTCGGCCAAGTGACACGCGTGCTGGACCATTTTGACCTCATCGCCGTGATCTTCGGCACCGACCATCGCGCGCTGGCAGGAGCCGTCATCCGCGAGATCGCGCTGCTGCCCGGGGTCGCGCGAGCCGAAATGTTCGACGGCTACAACACTCTCAAGCACACCTACGCGTGGACCTGGATCGTCTAGCAATCCAGCCGCCGCCTGATCGCCTGCGGTGGCGACCCGGTTCGCCGTCACCGCGCCGTTGTCGGACAAATCCGTAGACGATTTTTATGTATGCCAGTCCTGTCGGCGTGATCCAGGCGGCCAACTCGCCATCGGTGCGGCGCGCGGCCCAGGGAACAGCCCGGGCCATGCCCGCCTCGGTGGCAGGAAATTACGCAGTGGCGACCAGTTCGCCGGTGCGCAAGGAGGGCCTTGCGAGTCCCGCAGCGCCGCAATAAACATTTGACCGGTATTGGTGTAGCCGTTTGGCGCAACGTCACCGGTACGCCCCGAACATGCTCTGGGCAATAGACTTTCAGTTCGACACCACCGCCGATGGTCGCGCCCTCAAGATGTTGAACGCGATCGACAAGTACACCCGTGCAGCGCTCGCGATCGACGTCGACCGCTCCATCCGCGCTGACGGCCTCATCGACGTCTTGGATCACCTCAGCCCTCCAACACGGGGCACCCCACTATGTCCGCTTCGACAACGGCCCCGGGTTCGTGGCGCACCCCGTATGTGATTGGTGCCGATCCAACACTGCCGGTTCACTTATCGATCCCTGCTCGCTGTGGCAGAACGCCTGGGTCGAGTCGTTCAACGGCCGACTACGCGACGAACTCCTCAACCCGTGGCGCTTCGACTCACTGCGCGAGCGCGATCATCGAAGATTGGCGCCGCGACTGCAACAGCAACCGACCCCACACCGCCCACGCGAACTCACGCTAACCGGATCCTCCCTACAGTGGACCACGACCTGCCAACCCCAGCCGCACCGCGACTGGACCAGCAAACAGGTCCCCCCTCACCAGTCCTTGCCGGCTGGCCGCCCATTAGATCGGGTGCATGATGAATCATCTTTTCCGATGACACGTACCCGGATATTTCATACGGGACGGTAGCGGCAGAAGGGCCATCCTCAGTTAACAACGCATCCGCGTTGCCGTCGTCCTTTCAGCTGCTCGCATACGGGTACGATACTTTACCGGATGCTAGCGTCTCGTATGGCTAGCTATCTTGTACCTGCACAACCAAATACAGTTTACGGTGGCAGAATGGACAGTGAGTTGATCATCCGACAAGAAGCGTTTCGTGCGGGCGCGCCAGCATCGTTACGTCACCGGTTCGCCGCTGCAGGATCCGTCATGAGGCAATCTCGTTTGGCAGATCTCGACGTACTGCAGGTGCGGACTGTCAGCTCTTTGAACGCAATTCGCCCCGTGCCGAGAGACCGAAGGGAAGCATCGCGTGAGGCGAACCGACAGACCCGCAGGTAAGCACCGCAGAAAGGGCGGCGATTTCGCCGCGGCCAATAGCGACGACGATGACTCCGACGCGCAGGATCCCGATGAGCCGGTGGTGTTAGGCGTTGGCTCCCGGGTGCGCGTACGTCCTGGGACAGACGCCGAATCCTTAGGCGTCATCGTTGAGGATTTCGGCGAGATGTCGTTGTACGGCACACAGGACACGGCAAACCAGATAGGTATGGTGCCGCGACGGTGGGGCATCGCGCTAGATGACGGCACCTTGACCTTCGTAGACAGCGATCAACTCGCCAACAGCTAGTGTGGTGCGCTGCAGTTTCTTGACTTTCAGGTCGGGCAGCCAGTGTTCCACGAGGTGGAGCCAGTTTGAACCAAGGAGTGAAGTTCGGTACAGCCACGGATTGTGTTGTCGGCCAACGCTTGACTGCGTTGCCTTGGGCGTGGAGCAGATTTGAGCCGTCCAGGGGGCCGGTCGACGCGTGTCGTACGCATGCACCGAGATCCATGGCACTTTCTTGTCTTTCTGGCCGCGTATGACGTGCACCCCGCCCACGTAATCGGCTAGCACTGGATTTCGACCGTTAGCCGCTCATCACGGAGATCCCCAGCCCGGAAAGCTCAGCGCGGCGGGGGGTTTGGTCGCTGGATGACGGCGCATTACATCCAGGATTGGGCCGGCGACGGGCGCACGACTCGTCAGGCTTCCGGCAATGCGACCTGATCCATCTCCTCCGCCTGCCGTCTTGCCCTAAATTGAAATTTTTTTCTCAGTCCTACGGCGAAAGTTACTCACTCGGGAAACTCACCGACCGCTGACATCCCGGCAGCAGGCACATCGCCTTTCGAAGCTCACTCTAACAACGCCGCTCGCCCATTCGACTGGCGCTTCAACCGTAACGATCAGGCCGACCTTCTCACTGGATCGCCACACACCCCCGACGAACTCACGAGGATCACTCGCTCTGCAATAAAAGTTTGAGTTCTTCGCCATATGTGTTTAGGGATCTCGTGGTCAGCATCTCATGGTGTGCACAGTCGACGGAGTGGGCAGTGATGTTGCCATCAACGTAAGGGCCCCACTTTTCTATATGAGGTGAACCGTTCCCATTTCCACCTCGTGCAGCAGAGAATATCACCATATCGCCATCGAACACGTCAGGCATATGTTCCAAGAGATACAGATGGTTGGCATTAACTCTTTGGGCTATGAATCCTAAAAGCGATTTAGGGAGCGGATCTAAGTCGATGCTATTTCTTTCACAAGTTAGTTGCTTTGTGTCTCGGTAACTTTCAGGCCCGGACTGTACATGAACATCGATATGATTGGTCCGCAGCATGTACTCCACAATTTGATTCTCGTTCAATGTTCGAATTTCTGTGATGGTGCTGTTCGTGATCAAGGCAGGGTCGAGCAGTATTAGACGTTCGACGGCGTATCCGCGCCGGCGAAGTTCAATGGCGAGCTCGTGGGCCACCACACCCCCGAAAGACCAGCCGAGAAGCTTGTAGGGTCCGCCAGGATAAATGGCTTCGAGCCGGTCGGCATAGCTTGCCGCCATGCTGCGGATCGAGGGGGGTTCGGCTTCGCCATTGTGTGGAACTTGGTTGATCCCGATAATCGGGCAATCCAAATAATTGCCCAGGGCCCGATATGCCCAGCTAAGGCCAAGGCCGTCATGGATGCACCACAGCGGAACACCCGTACCATCTTTGAGCGTCTCAACAGCGACGACTTCCTCCGCGCCTGCGTATCTGTCCAGCTGTAGGCCCAAGCTTCTCACGGTGGGCGCCTCGAATAAGGCGCGCACCGGAAGGTGGATATCGAGGCTGGTGTTGATCGCGGTGATCACCCGCAT
>NZ_MVHG01000052.1 GCF_002086125.1 Mycobacterium arosiense ATCC BAA-1401 = DSM 45069 | reverse complement strand
ACACGATCGTGGCAGCATGCGGCGACGGCATCACCCATACTAACAAGAGCGGGCGAATTAACGACTCAGGACACTAGCCATGCGCGTCTCAGGGTGCGAGCCGGACCCGGCCGGGCGGCCCCGGCGGCGGGGACTCCGGACCTGCGCCACCGCCCCCCGGGCCGGCACCGCCGGGCGGGCCCCCCGGGGCAGCAGCGGCAGGCGGCTCTTGCTGCGGTCCCGGTAGCGGCTCCTGCGGCGGCGGTGGCGGTTGTTGCCGCGGCGACGGCGTCGCGACCGGCCGCGGCGGCGTCATGATCTGGGCAGTGGGCGGCGGTGGCGGAAGCTGCGGCGGCTCGGGCTGGGCGGTTTCGCCCAACGGGACCGCGGGCGAAGCCGATTGCGGCGCCCGATGATCGCTTGTCGAGCTAGCGGCGTGGTACGCGCTCGAGGTGCTCTGCCGATTCCCCATCGCCTCCAGCGATGCGATCTTCGGCTGATTGTTCGGGCAGTAGGCCTCGACCGAGGCGGAGATGAACCGGGCGATGGTGCGTGCGACGCGGTCGGGAGGGTATCGGCCGCCGGCCGCGTCGGCGTTGAACGCCCTGTCCCGCATGTCGGCGACGACGCCGTCGGCCGGCATTCCGCCATCGAGTTGACGGCAAATTCTGTGGGCGGTGGCGATCAGACTCGGCACATTGTCGAGGGCGGGAATCTGTTTTTGGTCGAGCAGTGCCACAAACTGGTCATCGGGGTCGGGGTCTGCCGACGCCGCGCCGTGGGGCAGCATGACGACGCCGGTCAGTACCACGAGGGCAGTAACCAGCGCGCCGGCGCGGTTAGTGCTGAGCATGACTGGATTCCGTTCTGCCTGCACGATCATATGCCCCGGCCACGCGCGCGGCACCTCGAGCGCGGCGGCGCGCGGCCAGACGCGCGGCCGCACTCATCCGGCATGAAAACCGTTGTGGCGCCAGCGCGCCGCTTGCCCGTCGAGGATCGCGAGACTTAAACCATGGCGTCGCCCCTCGGCGGCGTGTCGTCGCAATGGTTTACGTGTCGCGGAAGAAAGGCTGGCGCATCCCGCCCCACCGGCGAAGGCCCGCCCACCGGCGAGAGCTACCGGTCAGCCGCCCTTGTTGATCGTGTTGCTCTGGCCGATCTTGTCGACCTTGGGGTCACCGTCTTTGTAGGTGATGGTGTTGTTCATCCCCAACACGGTGATGCGGGTATTCACCTTGTCGAAGGTGATCTTGTTGTTGGTGCCGCTGACGGTGGCCGTCTCGCAGGTGCCGGTGATGGTCAGGGTGTTGTCGGACCCGCCGACGTTCAGCGACTTGCCGCTGGCGCAGTCCAGGGTGGTGGTGGTGCCCATCGATCCGTAATTGATCGTGTTTCCGATCTCGATGGACGCGGTGGTGCTCGCCCCGCCCGATCCCGTCGTCGGCGCGGCGCCGGCACTTGTCGTCGCGCTGCTCTTGGTGGTGGTGGTCGACGAGCCGGCCGGCGGGTTGGCCGTCGAACTGCAACCGGCCAGCACCAGGGCCGCGGCGGCCGGCGTCACGGCGAGCACGGCCAGGCGCTGCGAACGGTCACGCATGTAGGCGGGCATGTGTCCTCGATTCCCCTCGGTTGGCGATGATGATGTGGTTCAGCTCGGCACCTGCTGCAGCCGGTTGGTCATGCCCAGTTCCCGGCCGCGGTCCCACAGAGCGGGCTGACCATTCTTGTAGAACACCGTCTGGTTGTAGCCGTACACGGTGATGTCATGTGACACCGAGTCGGCGACGACGGTGTTCGACGACCCCATCACCGTTACGGCATAGCAGTTGCCCAGCGCGGTGACGGTGATGCCGGTGCCGTTGACCATCAGCGTGGCGTCGTTGCAGTCGACCGTCTGCTCGATGTCTTGCCCGATGACATGGGTGTCACCGTTCTTGGCCTGCGCGATACCCGGCGCGGCGGCGGCGCCGGCAACGGCGATGACACAGATGGCCAGTGACCCGGCGACACTCGTCCACTTCACTGCGGGCCCCCTTTTTCCGGCGGGTCGGCTGCCCGAAACGAGCAAGCATGACATTACGTGCATTTGCCTGCTCGGTGGCAGAGTCATTTTCTCAACTAGAGTCATTAGTTAACCGCATCCCGTTTATTGCGATCGAAGGGCGACCGCCATGGCAGCTCCACCGGATCCGTCGCCGGCGGCCGGGCGCCCGCGCGCGGGACGGCCCGCCTCCCGGCCGGCCAAGCTCAGCCGGGACGGGATCATCGATGGCGCGCTGACGTTCCTGGACCGCGAGGGATGGGACGCCCTGACCATCAACGCGCTGGCGATGCAGCTGGGCACCAAGGGGCCGTCGCTGTACAACCACGTCGACAGCCTGGAGGACCTGCGCCGCGCGGTGCGGATCCGGGTGATCGACGACATCATCACGATGCTGAACCGGGTCGGCGAGGGCCGCGCCCGCGACGACGCGGTGTTGGTGATGGCGGGTGCCTACCGCAGCTACGCGCATCACCACCCGGGCCGCTACTCGGCCTTCACCCGGATGCCGCTGGGCGGCGACGATCCCGAGTACACGGCGGCGACCCGTGCGGCTGCCGCCCCGGTGATCGCCGTGCTGTCGTCCTACGGCCTGGACGGCGAAGAAGCTTTCCATGCGGCGCTCGAATTCTGGTCGGCCCTACACGGCTTCGTTTTGCTGGAGATGACCGGCGTGATGGATGACATCGACACCGACGCGTTGTTCTCCGACATGGTGCTGCGGCTGGCGGCCGGTGTGGAAAGGCGCACCGCCGCCGGCGGCGCCCGGTAGGAGTCGGATACCCCCCCGCCGTCGCTTTGACCAGCGAGACCGGCGGCGGGTATTGTGGTCCCTCGTGCCTGGCGGCTTACGGCGCCTGACGTAAGGAAGTGGATGCCGGGCGAATTCGCGTGTCCACGAAGCATCGGACCCTCTCCGATGCGCAGCGCATGCGACACACCCGGACGCGGGGTAACGCGGACGGGCATAATTGCAGTACACAGACTTAAAGACGCTAGAAGTACGCCGAACACGAACACAGAAAGCCTCCTAGATGCCAACCATTCAGCAGCTGGTCCGCAAGGGTCGCCGCGACAAGGTCGCCAAGGTCAAGACCGCGGCCCTGAAGGGCAGCCCGCAGCGCCGTGGCGTATGCACCCGCGTGTACACCACCACCCCGAAGAAGCCGAACTCGGCGCTTCGGAAGGTCGCCCGCGTGAAGCTGACCAGCCAGGTTGAGGTCACGGCCTACATCCCCGGCGAGGGCCACAACCTGCAGGAGCACTCGATGGTGCTGGTGCGTGGTGGACGTGTGAAGGACCTTCCCGGTGTCCGGTACAAGATCATCCGCGGCTCGCTCGACACCCAGGGTGTCAAGAACCGCAAGCAGGCTCGGAGCCGTTACGGCGCCAAGAAGGAGAAGAGCTGATGCCGCGCAAGGGGCCCGCGCCGAAGCGTCCGTTGGTCAATGACCCGGTCTACGGGTCGCAGCTGGTGACGCAGCTGGTGAACAAAGTTCTGCTGGACGGGAAGAAATCGCTGGCCGAGCGCATTGTTTATGGTGCGCTCGAACAGGCCCGCGACAAGACTGGCACCGACCCGGTGATCACGCTCAAGCGGGCGATGGACAACGTCAAGCCCTCCCTCGAGGTGCGCAGCCGCCGCGTCGGTGGCGCTACCTACCAGGTCCCGGTCGAGGTGCGTCCGGATCGCTCGGTGACGCTGGCGCTGCGCTGGCTGGTCAGCTTCTCCAAGCAACGCCGCGAGAAGACCATGGTCGAACGGCTGGCCAACGAGATCCTGGATGCCAGCAATGGCCTCGGAGCCGCCGTCAAGCGGCGCGAGGACACCCACAAGATGGCCGAGGCCAACCGCGCCTTCGCGCACTATCGCTGGTAGGGGCGGCGTCCAACGGCAGAGCGGCCGGGCGCAAAGCGACAGCGAACTAACCAAGCAATCGAAAGAGTGGGAAGACTTCTGTGGCACAGAAGGACGTGCTGACCGACCTCACCAAGGTCCGCAACATCGGCATCATGGCGCACATCGACGCCGGCAAGACGACGACGACCGAGCGCATCCTCTACTACACCGGTATCAGCTACAAGATCGGTGAGGTGCATGACGGCGCCGCCACCATGGACTGGATGGAGCAGGAGCAGGAGCGGGGGATCACCATCACCTCCGCGGCCACCACCTGCTTCTGGAAAAACAACCAGATCAACATCATCGACACCCCCGGCCACGTCGACTTCACCGTCGAGGTGGAGCGCAGCCTGCGCGTCCTCGACGGTGCCGTGGCCGTCTTCGACGGCAAGGAGGGCGTCGAGCCGCAGTCCGAGCAGGTCTGGCGGCAGGCCGACAAGTACGACGTCCCGCGCATCTGCTTCGTCAACAAGATGGACAAGATCGGGGCCGACTTCTACTTCTCCGTGAAGACCATGGAGGAGCGTCTCGGAGCCAACGCCATCCCGATCCAGCTGCCCGTCGGCTCCGAGGGTGACTTCGAGGGCATCGTCGACCTGGTCGAGATGAACGCCAAGGTGTGGCGCGGCGAGACCAAGCTGGGCGAGACCTACGACACCATCGAGATCCCGGCCGAGCTGGCCGAGAAGGCCGAGGAGTACCGCACCAAGCTGCTCGAGGCCGTCGCCGAGACCGACGAGGCGCTGCTGGACAAGTACCTCGGGGGCGAAGAGCTCACGGTCGCCGAGATCAAGGCCGCGATCCGCAAGCTGACCATCAGCTCGGAGGCCTACCCGGTGCTGTGCGGCAGTGCCTTCAAGAACAAGGGCGTGCAGCCGATGCTGGACGCCGTGATCGACTACCTGCCGTCGCCGCTGGACGTGCCGCCGGCCGTCGGCCACGTGCCGGGCAAGGAGGACGAAGAGGTCACCCGCAAGCCGTCGACCGACGAGCCGTTCTCCGCGCTCGCGTTCAAGGTGGCGACGCACCCGTTCTTCGGCAAGCTGACCTACGTCCGGGTGTATTCGGGCAAGGTCGACTCCGGCAGCCAGGTCATCAACGCCACCAAGGGCAAGAAGGAGCGCCTGGGCAAGCTGTTCCAGATGCACTCCAACAAGGAGAACCCGGTGGAGACCGCCTCGGCCGGTCACATCTACGCGGTGATCGGGCTCAAGGACACCACCACCGGTGACACGCTGAGCGACCCGAACCACCAGATCGTGCTGGAGTCGATGACCTTCCCCGACCCGGTGCTCGAGGTCGCCATCGAGCCCAAGACGAAGAGCGACCAGGAGAAGCTGTCGCTATCGATCCAGAAGCTCGCCGAGGAAGACCCGACGTTCAAGGTGCACCTGGACTCCGAGACCGGTCAGACCGTCATCGGCGGCATGGGTGAGCTGCACCTGGACATCCTGGTCGACCGGATGCGCCGCGAGTTCAAGGTCGAGGCCAACGTCGGCAAGCCGCAGGTGGCCTACAAGGAAACCATCAAGCGGGCCGCGCAGAACGTCGAGTTCACCCACAAGAAGCAGACGGGTGGTTCGGGTCAGTTCGCGAAAGTGATCATCAACCTCGAGCCGTTCACCGGCGAGGACGGTGCGACCTACGAGTTCGAGAACAAGGTCACCGGTGGGCGCATCCCCCGGGAGTACATCCCGTCGGTGGACGCCGGTGCGCAGGACGCCATGCAGTACGGCGTGCTGGCCGGCTACCCGCTGGTGAACCTCAAGGTCACCCTGCTCGACGGGGCGTTCCACGAGGTCGACTCGTCCGAAATGGCCTTCAAGATCGCCGGTTCCCAGGTGCTGAAAAAGGCTGCGGCGCAAGCGCAGCCGGTCATCCTAGAACCGATCATGGCCGTCGAGGTCACCACGCCCGAGGACTACATGGGTGATGTGATCGGCGACTTGAACTCCCGCCGCGGCCAGATTCAGGCCATGGAGGAGCGGAGCGGCGCGCGTGTCGTGCGGGCGCATGTGCCGCTGTCGGAGATGTTCGGCTACGTCGGCGACCTGCGGTCCAAGACCCAAGGCCGGGCGAACTACTCCATGGTCTTCGACTCATACGCCGAAGTGCCGGCGAACGTGTCGAAGGAGATCATCGCGAAGGCGACGGGCCAGTGAGCGAAGACGACGGCGAGTAAGCGGAGCTTACGAGCGCGGAGTCGGGCCATGAGCTCAGGTCCGCTCGGAGTAATCTTGCCGGGTCATTGCAATGCCTTGGGCGCGGCACAACTGAAAACCACCAACACTGCTTTAACAAGCACCAACTAGTCCAGGAGGACACAGAAGTGGCGAAGGCGAAGTTCGAGCGGACGAAGCCGCACGTCAACATCGGGACCATTGGTCACGTTGACCACGGCAAGACGACGCTGACCGCGGCTATCACCAAGGTTCTGCACGACAAGTTTCCGGACCTGAACGAGTCCCGCGCGTTCGACCAGATCGACAACGCTCCCGAGGAGCGTCAGCGCGGTATCACCATCAACATCTCCCACGTGGAGTACCAGACCGACAAGCGGCACTACGCCCACGTCGACGCCCCGGGTCACGCCGACTACATCAAGAACATGATCACCGGCGCGGCCCAGATGGACGGCGCGATCCTGGTGGTCGCCGCCACCGACGGCCCGATGCCGCAGACCCGTGAGCACGTGCTGCTGGCCCGTCAGGTCGGCGTGCCCTACATCCTGGTCGCGCTGAACAAGGCCGACATGGTCGACGACGAGGAGCTGCTCGAGCTCGTCGAGATGGAGGTCCGCGAGCTGCTGGCCGCCCAGGAGTTCGACGAGGACGCTCCGGTCGTGCGGGTCTCGGCGCTCAAGGCGCTCGAGGGCGACGCCAAGTGGGTCGAGTCCGTCGAGCAGCTGATGGAGGCCGTCGACGAGTCGATTCCGGACCCGGTCCGCGAGACGGAGAAGCCGTTCTTGATGCCGGTGGAGGACGTCTTCACCATCACCGGTCGTGGCACCGTGGTCACCGGCCGCGTAGAGCGCGGTGTGATCAACGTGAACGAAGAAGTGGAAATCGTCGGCATCAGGCCGACCAGCACCAAGACCACGGTCACCGGCGTGGAGATGTTCCGCAAGCTGCTCGACCAGGGTCAGGCCGGCGACAACGTCGGGCTGTTGCTGCGCGGTATCAAGCGTGAGGACGTCGAGCGCGGTCAGGTCGTGACAAAGCCCGGCACCACCACGCCGCACACCGAGTTCGAGGGCCAGGTCTACATCCTGAGCAAGGACGAGGGGGGCCGGCACACGCCGTTCTTCAACAACTACCGTCCGCAGTTCTACTTCCGCACCACCGACGTGACCGGTGTGGTGACGCTGCCGGAGGGCACCGAAATGGTGATGCCCGGTGACAACACCAACATCTCGGTGAAGCTGATCCAGCCGGTCGCCATGGACGACGGTCTGCGGTTCGCGATCCGTGAGGGTGGCCGCACCGTCGGCGCCGGCCGGGTCGTCAAGATCATCAAGTAGTTCGAATCCCCGCGAAGCCCGGATCGCCGACTGGCGATCCGGGCTTTGTGCTTCTGGCCCGGTGTCGGCCCCGGCGAAATCGAGCGGCGGGCGGCCGACTGGTTTAGGATTTGCTCACAATTCTCACCGTAGGCGTGGCGGGGAGGTGCCGATGTCGTACGTTCAAGCGACTCCCGAATTCGTGGCGGCGGCCGCGGGGGACCTGGCCCGGATCGGGTCGGCGATCACCTCCGCCAACACCGCCGCGCTGGGACCGACCTCAAGTGTGCTGGCCCCCGGCGCCGACGAGGTATCGGCGAGCATCGCCGCACTCTTCGATGCGCATTCCCAGGTGTATCAGGCGCTGAGCGCCCAGGCGGCCGCGTTCCACAGCCAGTTCGTGCAGCTGATGAACGGCGGTGCGGCGCAGTACGCCTTCGCCGAGGCGGCCAACACCACGCCGTTGCAGACCGCGGCGGGCCCGGCGTCGATGGCCGCGCAGGTTCCGGCGGTGAGCGCCGGTGCGATGGGAACGTCCGCGCCGACCGCGCCCGCGGGACCCCTGGCGGCGGCGGTGGCGCCGACCGCGGCGGCGGCCACCCCGACACCGGCCGGCACGCCGGTCGCGGCGGCTCCCGCCGGTTCGGTGACACTGGCGTCGGCCACCACGCCCGCCGGCGCGGCGCGGGTGGCAATGCCGGCCTACGCCCCGGCGACCTCGCCGCCCACCGTCCAGCCGGCGGCATCGGCGGCGACCCCGGTCGCCAACCCCGTCGCGTCCATGCAGACCGCGGTGCCGCCGCAGGCATCGCCGGCCTCCACCATGCCGGTCGCGGCGCGTCCCGCGCCGCACGCTCCGGCGGCCGCGCAGCCGGCACACCCCGCACAGCAGGCGCCGCCGCCGGCGCGGCGGGTGCCGGTCGTGCCGCCCGAACCGGTGTAGGCAACCTGCCGAGGAGGGGCATGTGCTAGCGCGCTACCTGAAGGCACAGTTGATCGTTTTGCTGTGCGGTGGACTGGTCGGACCGATCTTTTTGGTCGTGTACTTCACCCTCGGGTTCGACAACCTGCTGCAGTGGATGCTCTACGTCGGCCTGCTTGTCACCGCGGCCGACGTGTTGGTCGCGCTCGCGTTGGCGAACTTCAGCGCCAAGTCGTCGGCCAAGGCGGCCGCGCTCGAGCAGAACGGGGTACTGGCGCTCGCCCAGATCACCGGGATCACCGAGACGGGAACGTGGGTCAACAATCAGCAGGTCGTCAAGGTGCACCTGCGCATCGCTGGACCCGGGCTGTTGCCGTTCGACAGCGAAGACCGGGTCATCGCCAGCGTGACGCGGCTCGGCAATCTGAACGCCCGCAAGGTGGTGGTCCTAGTGAACCCCACCACCAGCGAATACCGGATCGACTGGGAGCGAAGCGCTTTGGTCAACGGCCTGGTGCCCGCGCAGTTCACGGTCGCCGAAGACAACAAGACCTACGACCTGAGCGGGCAGGCCGGCCCGTTGATGGAGATCCTGCAGATCCTCAAGGCCAACAACGTCGCGCTCAATCGGATGGTCGACATCAGGTCCAACCCGGTGTTGCGCGCCCAGATCCAGGCGGTGGTGCGTCGCGCCGTCGAACAGCAGGCGCCGGCCGCCCAACCGGCGCCGGCCGCCGCGGCGCCAGCGGCGGCCGCCGTCGTCACACCGCCCGGGCCGACGATCGCCGCGCGGCTGCAAGAGCTGAAGGATCTGCACGCCAGCGGGGCGCTGACCGACGCCGAATACAACAGCCGGCGCGCCGCGATCATCTCCGAGATCTAGGGGTTCGCCCGGACAGCCCGGGCGAATTAGAACACGTTTCAGTTGCGCTGCTAGCCTGGCTTGGTCATCGGCGGTAGAAGGGATTACGCGTGGCTGGACAGGGTGGATCACTGCAGGGACGGGTCGCGTTCATCACCGGGGCCGCCCGCGGGCAGGGGCGTTCGCATGCGGTGCGGTTGGCCCGCGAGGGCGCCGACATCATCGCCCTGGACATCTGCGCTGCGGCATCCGCCAGCGTGACGTACCCGCCGGCCACCCGCGAAGACCTCGACGAGACGGCCCGCCTGGTGGAGGGCGAGGGGCGCAAGATCCTCACCCGCGTCCTCGACGTCCGCGACGACGCCGCGCTGCGGGAACTGGTGGCCGACGGCATCGAGCAGTTCGGCCGGCTCGACATCGTGGTGGCCAACGCCGGCGTGTTGAGCTGGGGCCGCGTCTGGGAGCTCACCGACGAGCAGTGGGACACGGTCATCGGCGTCAACCTGACCGGCACCTGGCGCACGCTGCGCGCCACCGTCCCCGCCATGATCGAGGCGGGAAACGGCGGCTCCATCGTGGTGGTCAGCTCGTCGGCGGGAATCAAGGCCACCCCGGGCAACGGCCACTATTCGGCCAGCAAACACGGGCTCACCGCGCTGACCAACACCCTGGCCATCGAACTCGGCGAATTCGGCATCCGGGTCAACTCCATCCACCCGTACTCGGTGGACACCCCGATGATCGAACCGGAAGCGATGATGGAGATTTTCGCCAGGCATCCCAGCTTCGTGCACAGCTTTCCGCCAATGCCGGTGCAGCCCAACGGGTTCATGACGGCCGACGAAGTGGCCGACGTGGTGGCATGGCTTGCCGGCGACGGCTCGGGCACCCTCACCGGCACCCAGATTCCGGTCGATAAGGGCGCCCTGAAGTACTGAGCGGCCAGCGTGCTAAGAACTCCACGTGAGTAGTGACGAAAGCGCCATCAACGGAATCGTGATCGTCGGCGGCGGCTTGGCCGCCGCCCGCACCGCCGAGCAGCTGCGGCGCTCGGCCTATTCCGGGCCCATCACGATCGTCAGCGACGAGGTGCACCTGCCGTACGACCGCCCGCCACTGTCCAAAGAGGTGCTGCGCAAAGAGGTCGACGACACCGCGCTCAAACCACGCGAGTGGTACGACGAGAACGACATCACCTTGCGGCTGGGCTCGGCCGCGACCGGTCTGGACACCGTGGCGCAGACGGTGACTCTCGACGACGGATCGACGCTTCGTTACGACGAACTCGTCATCGCCACCGGCCTGGTGCCGCGGCGCATTCCGGCGATCCCGGACCTCGAGGGCATCCGCGTGCTGCGGTCGTTCGACGAAAGCCTGGCGCTGCGCGAGCACGCGTCGGCCGCGCAGCGCGCCGTCGTCATCGGCGCCGGCTTCATCGGCTGCGAGGTGGCGGCCAGCCTGCGCAGCCTGGGCGTGGACGTGGTGCTGGTGGAGCCGCAGCCGACCCCGCTGGCCGCGGTCCTCGGCGAGCAGATCGGCGAGCTGGTGGCCCGGCTGCACCGCGCCGAGGGTGTCGACGTTCGCCTCGGCGTCGGCGTCGCCGAGGTTCGTGGTGACTCCCGCGTCGAGTCGGTGGTGCTCAGCGATGGCACCGAGCTGCCGGCCGACGTCGTGGTGGTCGGCATCGGCTCGCGCCCGGCGACCGACTGGCTCGAGGGCAGCGGAGTCGAAGTCGACAACGGCGTGGTCTGTGATGAAGCCGGACGCACCAGCGCACCGAATGTGTGGGCGCTCGGTGACGTCGCATCGTGGCGTGATGCGACGGGACATCAAGGGCGCGTTGAACATTGGAGCAATGTCGCCGATCAGGCCCGGGCCGTGGTGCCAGCGATGCTGGGCCAGGATGTGCCGGCGGTGGTGGTGGTCCCGTACTTCTGGAGCGACCAATACGACGTGAAGATCCAGTGCCTGGGCGAGCCGGAGGCCGGCGACATCGTCCACATCGTCGAGGACGACGGCCGCAAGTTCCTGGCCTATTACGAACGCGACGGGGCCCTGGTCGGGGTGGTCGGCGGCGGGATGCCCGGCAAGGTCATGAAGGTCCGCGCCAAGATCGCGGCGGCCGTGCCCATCGCCGAGGTATTGGCCTGAGCCGCCGCTAGCCGACGGCCGCCGCGTACCGGTCGCTGGGGACCTCAGTGTTGTTGATCACCGTGGCGAGTTGTTCGGCGATGCCCGGCGCGGTGACGATGGTCGACGCGGATTTGTGCGTGTGCGGGTTGCCGTGCGCGTCGGTGAGCTGCGCGCCCGCTTCGCGGGCGATCAGGGTCCCCGCGGCGGTGTCCCACGGTTTGTTGGACATCATCACGCAGGCGTCCAGGGCGCCCTCGGCGACGAAGGCGAGGTCCAGCGTCGCCGCGCCGATCATCCGGATTCGCTCGACCCGGGGCACCAGCTCGGCGGTGAGCGCGAGCCGGTGCTCGTTGAGCCGGCCGGCGTCGTGGCCGACGGCGTAGTCGCCGAGGGACACGATGGCTGCGCTGAGGCTGTCGGTGGCGCTGGCGGTGATCCGCTGCCCGTTGGCGAACGCGCCTTTGCCCTCGACGGCGTGGTAGGTCCTGCCGATCAGGGGAGCGTGGGTGATGGCCACCACAGTGCGCCCGGCGTGCAGCAGGGCCAGCGATACCGCGCACAACGGCAGGCCGTGGGCGAAGTTCGACGTCCCGTCGATGGGGTCAAGAACCCAGAGCCACTCTGAACTTTCGATGTCCGGCTGTTGCTTGGACTCCTCGGCCAGCAGCGCGATATCGGGCGTGATCTGGGCAAGGTAGGCGGCGATGTCGCGCTGGATCGTGAGGTCTACGTCGGTGACCGTGTCACGGTCACCCTTGTGCTGCACCGAACCGGGCTGCGACTTCTTGAGTGTGGCGGCACCGATTTGCGTTGCTTGCCAGGCGATTTCGAAAAGCTCTTGCATTGTCTTCATGGACACCTTGCCTCGCTTCCGGGGTTGGCGTGCGTTCGGCGTTTTTTGAGCATACGGGATCGGCGATTTCGCGTCGCGCACGCGCTCCGCAGCACCCCGAAAGCGAAATCACGCGAATTGGGCATATGCCGCAGCCTAATTCGACAGTGAGTCACCTCACTAAAGGCAAGGTTCCGCAATCTTGCGGCAACAGCGGAACGCCACTGTAGTCGGTGTCACACAATTGCCATTACCGGAGACGCCAAAGTCATTGTGCTGGAAATACGTACCGGTTCGGCTCGACGAAATTTGCTGTGCCGTCCTGCCTCGCGATGTATCGTGCACCGCTTGCCAGGCTCCATTACTGTCTGCAGGCGAACGATGTTGGGGGGCCGTCGCACCATGCGGTAGGTCGGCGCAACCGCCGGCGCTCGATGACCGCCGCCGAATCGTCGTTTTTATCCGGAAAATCCAGTAATCCACATTGGCAGGCAGGTGATTGGCAAGTGTCAGTGATAGATGAGACTTACAGCTCGCCCAGCGCGATTCCGACCGTCGCCCTCAATGACGAGGCGAAGATGCCCGTGCTCGGCTTGGGGGTGGCCAAGCTGTCCGATGAGGAGACGGAAAGCTCGGTACTCGCGGCGCTGCAGGCCGGCTGCCGCCTCATCGACACCGCCGCTTCCTACGGGAACGAGGAAGCCGTCGGCCGTGCGATCGCCGCCTCGGGCATTCCCCGCGAGGAGTTGTTCGTCGCCACCAAGCTGGGCACCTCCAAGCAGGGCTTCGACAGCGCGCAGGAATCGTGCAAGCAGAGCCTGGATCGACTCGGGCTGGATTACCTCGACCTCTATCTGATCCACTGGCCGGCGCCGAAGCTGGGCAAGTACGTGGAGAGCTTCGAAGGCATGAAGGTGGCCCGCGACGAGGGGTACGTGCGCTCGATCGGCGTGTGCAACTTCACCGAGGAACTGCTGGCCACGGTCATCGAGGAAACCGACGAGGTGCCCGCGGTGAACCAGGTCGAGCTGCACCCCCGCCTCAACCAGGCCGAGCTGCGCCAGGCCCACGCCCTGCACGATGTGACGACGCAGTCCTACAGCCCGCTGGGCGTCGGCCGGCTGATCGAGGAACCGGTGGTGACGTCCATCGCCGCCGAGTACGACCGCACACCCGCGCAGGTGCTGGTGCGCTGGAATCTGCAGTTGGACAACGTCGTTGTGTCGCGGTCGTCCAAGCCCGAACGCGTCGCCCAGAACCTGGACGTGTTCGACTTCACCCTGGATCCCGAGCACATGGCGGCCATCGAGGGATTGCACGACGGCACCCGCGTGCTGCACGACCCGATGACCTTCATGGGGACCTGAGCCAGTCCACCGGCGGACCATGCGGATGGCATTCGCCCAGCAGCCGCGGATCGCCGTCGGGCCAGACGCGGGCGCGCACCACGAATTTGATCGGTGCGCCCGGGCCGGCGCGCGTGGGTTCCATCGTGAGGTGGGCGAACGGTGAGCGCGCGTCGACCCGCGCCGCGAGCGCGTTCACGTGGGCGCGCACCGCGCCGCGTTCCTCGGTGGACAGGTACTGCCAGGTGATCGAGTGCCACAAGACCGTCAACGCACCGTCGGCCGGCGTCAGGCCGGCGACCGCGTCGGCCGCCGTCTTGCGCTCGAGCGCCGCCGGGACCCGGCGGGCTACCTCGATGGCGCCGCGCAGCCGGGCCAACCGGGCGTCCTGGTCGGGCCATACGTAGCTCAGCACCGTCATCTCCCCGTCGGTGGTCCCGACGTCGATGGGCGCGATGTCATACCCACGACGCACCAC
This sequence comes from Mycobacterium arosiense ATCC BAA-1401 = DSM 45069, assembly GCF_002086125.1. Lineage (GTDB taxonomy): Bacteria > Actinomycetota > Actinomycetes > Mycobacteriales > Mycobacteriaceae > Mycobacterium > Mycobacterium arosiense. The sequence goes on along the minus strand of NZ_MVHG01000052.1, from coordinate 21,304 downwards.
GATCGGCAGGTCGCGGCCGGGCGGCAGCGCGCCGCGCCACGCGTCGTCGATCATCACCGGTGAGCCGGCCGGTCCCCACTGGCCGCCGGCGAAGAGGTAGCGGTAGTGATCCGCACGCAGGTTCAGCCCCGCACTCGATCCGATCTCGAAAAGCCGGATCGGCAGGCCGAATTCGTGATTGATGTGCAGCAGTCCGCCGACCAGCGCGGCCGACCGGCCCACCTCGTTGGTTTGCGGCGGTTGGCCCAGCGACGCGCGCAGCGCCGCCACGTGACTGACCGCGGTGTCCAGGATTTCCGGCCACGCCCGGCCGGCATCCCACACGCCGCCGGTGCTGGGGTAGAAGCGACGCAACCGCGCAGCCCGGCCGTCGAGCACCAACCGGTGCAACCCGCCGAGCAACCGCAGCGGCACCGCATCGCGCGACGGGGCGTCCTCGCGCCCGGCCAGGACGGTCGCGAACACGCCGCCGGCCTCGACGTCGCGGGCCACCAGTTCGAACAGATCGCCATACATGCTCGAGCCCGACGAGGCGCAGAATTTGCCCTGTGACCGCAAGGTGTGCACCAGGTGCTCGGCCGTCACCGGCCCAGCCCATCCAGCCCGGCGCCGACGGCGTCGAAGGCGTTGCTCAGCGCAACCGGCAGCGGGACGGATTCATCGCTGAGCCAGTGTTCGTAGGCCGACAGCGCGACACCGAGCATCGTCCAGGCGACGGTCTGGGGCAGCAGATCGGTCACCTTGCAGTCCAGGCGGCGAGCCACGAATCCGGCGATCACCTCGCGCCAGCCCGCGTACATCGTCATCGAATACGCTTGCAGTTCAGCGGTTTGCAGGATCACCCGCATGCGCTTGCGGTGCCGGGCCGTCTCGGATTCGTCAAAAGTGTTGAACGCCAACAGCGCAGCGCGCAGCGCATCGCCCAGGCGCACGTCGGAATCGACGTTGTCGAGCAAATCACGAAGGTGGGCAAGATGATTGTCGAAGTCGCCCCACGGGATGGCGTTCTTGGACGCGTAGTACCGAAACAACGTCCGGCGCGAGATGCCCGCGGCCTGGGCGACGTCGTCGACGCTCACGTCGGCGAAGCCGCGCGCGCTGAACATGTCGATGGCGACGTCGGTGATGTGGTGCGGGGTGGTCGAGCGGCGCCTGCCCACCCGCGGCTGCGGCATCATCGGACCCCGCCCTTCCATTTCGGCACTCGATGCCATATTCTGACGGCGAGTGTGACTCAGATCCCATCGTTGTCAAGACCGCACGAAAGGCAAGGCCCGTGGACCACGAGACCGAAACTGACACCCAACTCGTCACCGAGACCCTGGTCGAAGAGGTGTCGATCGACGGCATGTGCGGGGTCTACTGACCGTGCCCGCGCCCGCAGCGGCCCGGACGGCGACCTCGTTCGATCCTGATCGCGGCTGGGGACTGCACCCGCAGGTGGCGGTTCGTCCGGAACCGTTCGGCGCGCTGCTTTATCACTTCGGTACCCGCAAGCTGTCGTTTCTGAAGAACCGCACCATCCTTACGGTGGTGCGGTCGCTGGCCGACCATCCCGACGTCCGGTCCGCCTGCCGCGCGGCGGGAGTTCAGGACGCCGCGCAGGCGCCGTACCTGCATGCGCTGGGCGTGCTCGTCGACTCCAACATGCTGGTGCCCCGGGAGGACAACCAATGACAACAGCGGCCCCCGTCCCGCGACTGATCGAGCAATTCGAGCACGGGCTCGACGCACCCATCTGCCTCACCTGGGAGCTGACGTACGCCTGCAACCTGGCCTGCGTGCACTGCCTGTCCTCGTCGGGCAAGCGGGACCCGCGGGAGCTATCCACCCGTCAGTGCATGGACATCATCGATGAGCTGGAACGCATGCAGGTGTTCTACGTCAACATCGGTGGCGGGGAACCGACTGTGCGCCCGGACTTTTGGGAACTCGTCGACTATGCGACCGAGCACCACGTCGGGGTGAAGTTCTCCACTAACGGCGTGCGGATCACACCCGAGGTGGCCGCGCGGCTGGCGGCCAGCGACTACGTCGACGTCCAGATCTCGCTGGACGGCGCCACCGCCGAGGTCAACGACGCCGTGCGCGGACCCGGGTCGTTCGACATGGCGGTGCGGGCGCTGCAAAACCTTAGCGATGCCGGTTTCTCCGACGCCAAGATCTCGGTGGTCGTCACCCGGCACAACGTCGACCAGCTCGACGACTTCGCCGCGTTGGCAAGCCGTTACGGCGCCACGCTGCGCATCACCCGGCTGCGCCCGTCCGGGCGTGGCGCCGACGTCTGGGAAGAACTGCACCCCACCGCCGACCAACAAGTCCAGCTGTATGACTGGCTGGTGGCCAAGGGCGAGCGGGTGCTCACCGGCGACTCCTTCTTCCACCTCGCCCCGCTCGGCCAATCCGGCGCCCTGGCCGGCCTGAACATGTGCGGCGCCGGCCGCGTCGTGTGCCTGATCGACCCGGTCGGCGACGTCTACGCCTGCCCGTTCGCCATCCACGACCGCTTCCTGGCCGGAAACGTGTTGACCGACACCGGTTTTGGGACTGGTTTCGCCAACGTCTGGAAGAACGCCCCGTTGTTCCGCCAGCTGCGCGAGCCCCAGTCGGCCGGCGCCTGCGGCAGCTGCGGGCACTACGACAGCTGCCGGGGCGGATGCATGGCCGCCAAATTCTTCACCGGGCTGCCGCTGGACGGGCCGGACCCCGAATGCGTCCAGGGGCACAGCGCGACGGCGCTGGCCCACGACCGACAGACGCCGCGCCCCCGGGCCGATCACTCCCGCGAGAAGCGCATCCGCCAGCCGGTGCCGCTCACCCTGTCGCCGCGGCCGCCGGCCGACACGCCGGTGGCGCCGCCGGTGCGCATGTGTAACGAAAGCCCGGTGTGACGATGGCCGATGCATGGTTTGAGACCGTCGCCATCGCGCAGCAACGCGCCAAGCGCCGGTTGCCGAAGTCGGCGTACTCGTCGCTGATCGCGGCCAGCGAAAAGGGCGTCACGGTCTCCGACAACGTGGCAGCCTTCAGCGAACTGGGATTCGCGCCGCACGTCATCGGCGCGCAGGAAAAGCGCGATTTGTCGACCTGCGTTATGGGGCAAGACATTTCGCTGCCGGTGCTGATCTCGCCGACGGGCGTGCAGGCGGTGCACCCCGACGGTGAGGTCGCCGTGGCGCGGGCCGCCGCCGCACGCGGCACCGCCATGGGGCTGTCCTCGTTCGCCAGCAAGCCGATCGAAGAGGTCATCGCGGCGAACCCCAAGGTGTTCTTCCAGGTGTACTGGCTCGGTGATCGCGACGCCATCGCCGCGCGGGTCGAGCGCGCCCGGGCGGCCGGGGCCGTCGGACTGATCGTGACCACCGACTGGAGCTTCTCGCACGGCCGCGACTGGGGCAGCCCGTCGATCCCGGAAAAGATGGACTTCAAGACCATCGTCAAGATGAGCCCGGAGGTCATCACCAAGCCGCGGTGGTTGCTGCAGTGGGCGAAGACCATGCGGTCCCCGGAGCTGCGCGTGCCCAATCAGGGCCGCCGCGGCGAGCCCGGCCCCCCGTTCTTCCAGGCGTACGGGGAATGGATGGGCACGCCGCCGCCGACCTGGGAGGACATCGCCTGGCTGCGGGAGCTGTGGGGCGGGCCATTCATGCTCAAGGGCGTGATGCGCGTCGACGACGCCAAAAGGGCGGTGGATGCCGGGGTTTCGGCCATTTCGGTTTCGAACCACGGCGGCAACAATCTGGACGGCACCCCGGCCTCGATTCGGGCCCTGCCCGCGGTGGCCGCGGCCGTCGGCGATCAGATCGAGGTGGTTCTCGACGGTGGTATCCGGCGCGGCAGCGACGTCGTCAAGGCGGTGGCGCTGGGGGCGCGCGCGGTGATGATCGGCCGGGCCTACCTGTGGGGGCTGGCCGCGGCCGGGCAAGCGGGTGTGGAGAACGTGCTCGACATCTTGCGCGGCGGCATCGACTCGGCGCTGATGGGTCTGGGACTCTCCTCGGTGGGTGAGCTCGGAGGAGACCACATCCTGGTGCCCCCGGGTTTCACCCGCGCGCTGGGAGTGCCCTCCGGCGGCGGGGTTTAGCGGAAGCTCGGTTATCCCGGGCGGATTTATCCGGGTTAAGTGACGCTCACGCAAAATCGTGGTACGGGCGGGGTAACCGTGACGGACGAGCCCCGATTCGAACGTCCGATGAACGACCGGAGAAAAAAAATCTTCTTGAAGCTTCAACAATTGGTGCACGCCAGGTGAATTCGTCCTACCATCACCAAGTGTCCGTACTCGGCGAATTGGGAACCGCGACGTCGGGCCAGCTGTCAAACGAGGCGGCCGCGGTATTGGTTCCGCTGGGGTCGACCGAACAACACGGTCCGCACCTGCCGCTGGACACCGACACTCGGATCGCCACGGCGGTTGCCCGCGGCGCTCGAGCCCGCCTCGGCGACGGGTGGCTGGTGGCGCCGGCCCTCGCCTACGGAGCCAGCGGCGAGCACCAGAGCTTCGCCGGAACCATCTCGCTGGGTACCGAGGTGCTGACCACGCTGCTGGTCGAGTACGGCAGGTCAGCGGCCGGATGGGCCCAGCGGATCGTCTTCGTCAACGGCCACGGCGGCAATGTCGCCGCGTTGCGCGCCGCGGTGGCCCTGTTGCGCGTCGAGGACCGCGACGCCGGTTGGTGCCCCTGCCTGACCTCCGGCGGCGACGCCCACGCCGGCCATACCGAAACATCGGTGCTGCTGCACATCTCGCCGGCCGACGTCCGGACCGATCGGCGGGTCGCCGGCAACACCGCACCCCTGCCCGAGTTGCTGGGGTCGATGCGCCGCGGGGGAGTGGCGGCGGTCAGCCCGGTCGGCGTGCTGGGCGACCCGACCAACGCCACCGCCGTCGAGGGCGAGCGGATCCTCACCGAGATGGTCGACGGCTGCGTCCGCCGAGTCGCCCGCTGGCGGGCCGGGCCCGACGGGATGCTCACGTGACTGCCCCGCGGCTGCCCAACGGGTTCGCCGTCCAGGTCGATCGCCGGGTGCGGGTGCTCGGCGACGGTTCGGCGCTGCTCGGCGGGTCGCCCACCCGGCTGCTCAAGCTGGCCCCCGCCGCCCAGGACATGCTCTGCGATGGCCGGCTCAAGGTGCGCGACGACCTCAGCGCCCAGCTGGCCCGCACCCTGCTGGACGCCACGGTGGCGCATCCCCGCCCCGCGGGCGGCCCGTCGCACCACGACGTCACGGTAGTAATCCCGGTGCGGGACAACCTTTTTGGCGTGCGGCGCCTGGTGAGCTCACTGCGCGGCCTGCGCGTCGTCGTGGTGGACGACGGCTCGTTCCCCCCGGTCGTTCCGGACGACTTCGTCGGCGCGCACTGCGACATCGAGGTCTTGCGACACGACCGGAGCAAAGGCCCGGCGGCGGCCCGCAACACCGGGCTCAGGGCGTGCCGGACGGACTTCGTCGCCTTCTTGGACTCCGACGTCGCCCCGCGCCGGGGCTGGCTGGAAGCCCTGCTCGGTCACTTCTGCGATCCCACGGTCGGCCTGGTCGCGCCCCGCATCGTCGGCCTGCCGCACAGCGAGAACGTGGTGGCGCGCTACGAGGCGGTGCACTCGTCGCTCGACCTCGGTGAGCGCGAAGCGCCGGTGCTCCCACACAGCACGGTGTCCTACGTGCCCAGTGCGGCGATCATCTGCCGGTGCTCGGCGATCCGTGAGGTCGGCGGGTTCGACGAAACCCTGCAGTCCGGCGAGGACGTCGACCTGTGCTGGCGCCTGATCGAGGCGGGCGCCCGCCTGCGCTACGAACCGATCGCCCTGGTCGCCCACGACCACCGCACCGCATTGCGGGATTGGCTTGCGCGCAAAGCCTTTTACGGCGGCTCGGCGGCTCCGCTGTCGGTGCGCCACCCGGACAAGACGGCTCCGGTGGTGATTTCCGGCTGGGCGCTGATGACGTGGATCCTGATGGCATTCGGGTCCACCCTGTCGCGGCTGGCATCCCTGCTCTTCGCCGTCGTGACCGGTCGGCGGATCGCGCGGGCGATGCGCACCGCCGAGACCTCGATGACCGACGTCGCGATGATCGCCGGCCGCGGCCTGTGGTCGGCGGCGCTGCAGCTGGCGTCGGCGCTGTGCCGGCACTATTGGCCGCTGGCGTTGCTGGCCGCCACCCTGTCGCGTCATTGCAGACGGGTGGTTCTGGTCGCGGCCGTCATGGACGGGGTGGTCGACTGGCTGCGCCGCCGCGACGCCATCGGGGAGGATGTCGAACCGATCGGGCTGCCCACCTACCTGTTGCTCAAGCGCGTCGACGACCTGGCGTACGGGCTCGGGTTGTGGTGGGGTGTGCTGCGGGAGCGCAACGTGCGGGCCCTAAAACCCCAGATCCGGAATTAATCACATCTTGACCACCGGCGTATCGCACAGCGATGTGCTGATCGTCGGCGCCGGCAGCGCAGGATCGGTTGTTGCGGAACGTCTTTCCGCCGATCCGCAGTGTTCGGTGAGCGTCTTGGAGGCCGGCCCGGCGCTCGACGACCCGGGGCTGCTCGCCCAAACCGCGAACGGGCTGCAGTTGCCGATAGGTGTCGGCAGCCCGCTGGTCCAGCGCTACCAGACCCGGCTCACCGAAGAACCTGCCCGCCAGCATCCCATCGTGCGCGGGGCGACCGTGGGCGGATCGGGCGCGATCAACGGCGGCTACTTCTGCCGCGGGTTGCCGCGCGACTTCGATCGCATGGCCATACCGGGCTGGGGATGGCCCGACGTGCTGGACAGCTTCCGCGCCATCGAGACCGACCTGGACTTCGCCGGTCCCGCGCACGGGCTCGACGGCCCCATCCGCGTGCGCCGCACCCATGACATGACCGGGACCACCGAGCGGTTCATCGGAGCGGCCCAGCGCGCCGGCTTCGGCTGGATTACCGACCTCAATGACGCTGGGCCAGAGCCGGTTTCGGGGATCGGCGCCGTCCCGCTCAACATCGTCGACGGCGTGCGACGGGGCTCCGGCGCGGGATACCTGATCCCGGCGCTGCGCCGGCCGAACCTGACCGTGCATGCGCAGACCCGGGCGGCCCGCCTGCGTTTCTCCGGCACCGTCGCGGTGGGTGTGGACGCGATCGGCCCGCACGGCCAGGTGTCCTTCACCGCGGAGAAGATCGTGCTGTGCGCCGGCGCGATTGAGACGGCGCATCTGCTCATGCTCTCGGGCGTCGGCGACGAGCCCATGCTGACCGCCGCCGGCGTGCCGGTGCTGGCGCCGCTGCCGGTGGGGGCGTCGTTCAGCGACCACCCCGAATGGGTGCTGCCTACGGATTGGGCCGTGGCCCCCGGGCGGCCGGTGCTCGAGGTGGTGCTGTGCACCGCCGACGATCTCGAGATCCGGCCCTACACCGGTGGATTCGTGGCCATGACCGGCGACGGCACCGCCGGGCACGCCGACTGGCCACACATCGGGGTGGCGCTGATGCAGCCGCGCGCGCGTGGGCGCATGACGTTGGTCTCGGCCGATCCCGGTGTGCCGCCGCTGATCGAACACCGCTCCGACAGCGAGCCCGACGACGTCGCGGCGCTGCGCACCGGCAGCGAGCTGGCCCGCGAATTGGCCGGTGGCACAGGCGATGCCGCGGCGGCGATCTGGTCGACCTCGCAACATCTTTGCGGCACCGCTCCGATGGGTGCCGACGGCGACCCGCGGGCCGTCGTCGACCCGCGGTGCCGGGTGCTGGGCATCGATAACCTGTGGGTGATCGACGGCTCGATCCTGCCGGCGATCACCAGCCGCGGGCCGCACGCCACGATCGTGATGATCGGGTACCGTGGCGCGCAGTTCGTCCGGTGAACGCGGACTGCGGGCGGGCTGCGGCGCGGTAACCGAATCCATCGGCCCCGCGGCGGCCCGCCCTAAGAGGCGGCGATGTCATGCGGTCCACGTAGATGACCACGACACGTGGCTGTGCGCGCGCAGGTGTGCGTCGCGCGAACAATGCGTCGCAATATTCGTGGACGGCACGGACGCCACCCCATTCTTCGATAGCCCGTACTTCGTTTTCCTCAGTTGCCTCCTTTCGCCGGATTGCGAAAGTCGTTGCCGCAGCGGCGGGGAGCGCTGCCGCGCCCACACCAGGGACACCGGCCATCGGCCGGTGGTGGCACGCGGACTCGTCGAGCACATGACGCGCGTCGGCATGGTGTAGACCAGGATGGTTGTGCGGGGCCGCGCTGCCCGCGCGGCGGGCAACTCGCAGTTGGGGTATCGAACCGGCAGGCTCGGTCGTCGCAGGCGCATCCATTCGGCCTCCACGATCGCCGCCGCCTCGCTGATCGCCGCGCATGCCGGCTCGACCACGCTGGTAACGCCCATCAACACCACATCCACCTCGCCATGCAGAGATGATTTGTAACTGTCGATATACATCTCCGATACCAGAAACGGCAGGTCGTTGCAAGCCTCCGGCGGCGGTGTCGAGGCCGTTGAATCGGCTGTTGGACAACAGCATTGGGCATCGGCGAAGTAGCACTCAGCGTCCCGACAGCATCCGCCGCACCGGGCGTAGCTGGCGGCCGTCGCGGCCGGGTGCCCACACTGTGATCGCCATGGCGGCGACGGCCACGATCGCGGCCATCGTGATGGTGGAGGCGTGCAGGGCCGCCAGAAACGCGGACTTGCTGATGTCGGCCAGCTGGCGCCCCTGCGGTCCGAGCTGGCCGGCGATCTCGACGGCCTTGGCCAACGAGTCGGTGGCCTGGCCCCGAACCGGTGCGGGAAAGCCCGCCAGCCGGGGCGCAAGCTCGTGCGAATAGCGGCCGGCCAGGATGGAGCCGGCCACCGCGATGCCCAGCGCGCCGCCCATTTCGCGTGACGAGTCGTTCACCGCGGAGGCGACGCCCTGCTTCTCGTCGGGAACCGCACCCATGATCGCCGAGGTCGTCGGCGCCGTGCAGATTCCGATACCGGTGGCGAGAATCAGTGTGGGCCAGGCAAATTCGAGGTACGTCGAGTGCAGGTCCAGCCAGTACATGCACGCGAATCCGACGGCCATCAGCAAGGTGCCGACGAACAACACCAACCGCAGACCCAGCTTGGGCACATACCAGAAGGACAGGGCCGAGAAGATGCCCAGCGGCACCATGAAGGGCCCGAAGGCAACCGCCGTCGTCAGCGCGGAGTAGCCCATGATCTGCTGCACGTATTGCATGCCGATGTAGAAGAAGCCGAAGGTGGCGCCGAACAGGATGACGATCGCGGTCACCCCGGTGGCGAAATTCGGGTCGGCGAACAACCGGACATCCAGCAGCGGTTGCCGGCCCCGCGCCGCCAAGCGCGACTCGAGGGCGCCGAACGCCGCGGCCAGGACCGCGCCGACGGCCAGCCCGCCCCACACCAGCGGGTCGCTCCAGCCGCGCCCCGGCGCTTCCAGGATGGCGGCCACGGCGATCGCGACCGCTGCACCGATCAGGACCGCGCCCGGCGCATCGACCCGGGGGGCACCCGCGTCGCGTGACGACGCCACGGTGCAGCCCAGCGCGAAAATCACCAGGCCGGCGATGCCCAGCGACCAGAAGATGGCATGCCAGTCCCAAAAGCGAAGCAGCAGGCCAGAACCGAGCATGCCCAGCACGCCGCCGGAGCCGGCCGTCCCGGCCCAGATGCCAACGGCCTTGGTGCGGTCATCTTTTGGATAGGCCACCGTCAGCAGCGACAGCGTGGCGGGCATGACGAACGCGGCGCCGATGCCGGCCATCGCGCGGCTTGCGATGATCTGCGACGGGTTGTGCAGCAGCGCCGGTGCCATCGAGCCGATCGAGAACACCAGCAGCCCGGTCAGCAGCGCGCCGCGCCGACCATAGCGGTCCCCGATCGCGCCGGCCGGCAGCAACAGGCAGGCCAGCGCCACGGTGTAGCCGTCGACGACCCAGTTCAGCTGCGACGCGGTGGCCGACGTGGCCACGGCCAGATCGCCGAGCGCGGTGTTCAGGGCCGTCATCGACGCCACGACCAGGGCCACGCCCATGCAGGCGACGGCCAGGGTCCAGTTTCGGGCCCGGAAGCTATCGCCGATGCCGACCGCGTCAGTACGCTGGTCATTCCGGACCAGGGTTTCGACCATGCGGTGCCTCCTTGGGTACGTGCGAAGTTTCGAGACCAACAGTCTTGTAGATAGACCGATAGTCTTGTTTTCAAACAGGAGGTAAGCGATTACGGACGGGACGTCCGACCCGCGTCCGGCACGGTCGCGGGCCAGGCTGCTGGAAGCGGCCGTCACGCTGCTGCGCGCCGGCGGTCCCGGCGCCGTGACGGTCGACGCCGTCACCCGCACCGCCAATGTCGCACGGGCAACCCTGTATCGCCACTTCCCGAGCGGAAACGACTTACTGGCAGCGGCTTTCAACAGCCTGATACCGGCGTCGCCCACCCCGCCCGCCGAGGGTTCGCTGCGCGACCGGCTGGTCGCGGTGGTGCTGGCCCAGGCCGAAGCCGTGGCTTTGGCGCCGACCATGATGACCGCCATGTCCTGGCTCGCGCTGGGGCGAGACCTCGAAGGCATGCCCGAGCCGCGGCGCAGCCACAACGCCGACAGCACGGCCATCACCACCCTGCGCGAGCGCATCGCCCAGCAGTACGCCGAGCCCTTCGACGCCATCTTCGACAGCCCGGAGGCCGCCGAGCTGGGCGAGGTGGACCGGTCCCGGGCGATCGCCCTGCTGATCGGGCCCTTGGTGCTGGGCCGGCTGTCCACCCTGCCCGACTTCGACTACCGGCAATGCGCGCTGGAGGCCGTCGACGGCTTCCTGCACGTCCAGTGCGCCAAATCCGATGCGGCGAACGTCGAATCGGCGGGTGCCTGAGGGCCGACCACCCGCCAGCCTAACCCCTCTGACCAGCGGCTTTGACCTCCGGTGCTACCGCCTCGAAGGCAAGTGCGGCGGATTCGGACCGAGCTCCGGGCCGAATTTTGTTCGGGCAGGATCTTCAGGCATACTGTTCAGGTTGCCTTGAGCCGGGTTCGCGCCTGGTCGGGCATACGACCAGCGTCCAAACGGGCGCGTCCGGTCCCATCCTTGGAGCGACGAATTTCGATCGCGGATGAGGCTGCGTGAGGGTGACACGCCCGACCGCGGGGGCCGGTGGACCACGACAGGTAAACAGCGGCGCAATATCCGGCGCAACGCTCGATCGGCCCAGAGTTGGCCGGCCCGATCGGCGCGCCGGTGGCACTGAGGACATCGATCGATTGAGCCCGAATTCGGGCCTCAACAGGAGTGAGGGTAGGAGAAGCGTGGCGGGACAGAAGATCCGCATCAGGCTTAAGGCCTACGACCATGAGGCTATCGACGCGTCGGCGCGCAAGATCGTCGAGACCGTCGTCCGCACGGGTGCCAGCGTTGTAGGTCCGGTGCCGCTGCCGACTGAGAAGAACGTGTATTGCGTCATCCGCTCACCGCACAAGTACAAGGACTCGCGGGAGCACTTCGAGATGCGCACGCACAAGCGGCTGATCGACATCCTCGACCCGACGCCGAAGACCGTCGACGCGCTGATGCGCATCGACCTCCCGGCCAGTGTCGACGTCAACATCCAGTAGGAGATCCAGTCTTATGGCAAGAAAAGGCATTCTGGGTACCAAGCTGGGCATGACGCAGGTGTTCGACGAGAACAACAGGGTTGTGCCGGTGACGGTCGTCAAGGCCGGCCCGAACGTGGTCACCCGGATCCGTACCCCCGAGCGCGACGGCTACAGCGCCGTGCAGCTGGCCTACGGCGAGATCAGTCCCCGCAAGGTCAACAAGCCGGTGACCGGTCAGTACGCCGCCGCGGGCGTCAACCCGCGCCGGTTTTTGGCCGAGCTGCGGCTGGAAAATCCCGAGGCGGCCGCCGAATACGAAGTTGGCCAGGAGCTGACGGCGGAGATCTTCGCCGACGGCGCCTACGTCGACGTCACGGGCACCTCCAAGGGCAAGGGCTTCGCCGGCACCATGAAGCGGCACGGCTTCCGCGGTCAGGGCGCCAGCCACGGTGCCCAGGCGGTGCACCGGCGGCCCGGCTCCATCGGCGGCTGCGCCACTCCCGCCCGGGTCTTCAAGGGCACCCGGATGGCGGGCCGGATGGGTAGCGATCGGGTGACCGTCCAGAACCTATTGGTGCACAAGGTCGATACCGACAACGGCGTGCTGTTGATCAAGGGCGCGGTCCCCGGCCGCACCGGTGGACTCGTGGTGGTCCGCAGCGCGGTCAAGCGAGGTGAGAAGTAATGGCAGCGGTGAAGATTGACGTCAAGACGCCGAGCGGCAAGGTCGAGGGCTCGATCGAGTTGCCGGCGGAGTTGTTCGATGCGCCGGCCAACATCGCGCTGATGCACCAGGTCGTCACCGCGCAGCGGGCGGCGGCGCGTCAGGGCACGCACTCGACCAAGACGCGCGGCGACGTCAGCGGCGGTGGCCGTAAGCCATACCGGCAGAAGGGAACCGGCCGGGCCCGCCAGGGTTCGACGCGCGCCCCGCAGTTCACCGGCGGTGGCATCGTGCACGGCCCAAAACCCCGCGATTACAGCCAGCGCACGCCCAAGAAGATGATCGCCGCGGCGTTGCGTGGCGCCCTGTCCGACCGGGCTCGCAACGGCCGCATCCACGTGATCACCGAGCTCGTGCCGGGTCAGACGCCGTCGACCAAGAACGCCAGGGCGTTTCTTGGCACGCTGACCGACCGCAAGCAGGTGCTGGTCGTGATCGGTCGCAGCGACGAGACCGGCGCCAAGAGCGTGCGCAACCTGCCCGGTGTGCACCTGCTGACTCCCGACCAGCTCAACACTTACGACGTGCTGCGCTCCGACGACGTGGTGTTCAGCGTTGAGGCGCTGAACGCCTACATCGCCGGGGCCACCGGCGGTGCCGACAAGGATGTGGAGGTAACGGCGTAGATGGCGACCATCACTGACCCCCGCGACATCATTCTGGGCCCGGTCATCTCCGAGAAGTCCTATTCGTTGCTCGACGACAACGTGTACACGTTTGTGGTGCACCCCGATTCGAACAAGACGCAGATCAAGATCGCCATCGAGAAGATCTTCTCCGTCAAGGTCGCATCGGTGAACACCGCGAACCGGCAGGGTAAGCGCAAACGCACCAGGACCGGATTCGGCAAGCGCAAGAGCACCAAGCGGGCCATCGTCACGCTGGCGCCGGGTAGCAAGCCGATCGATCTGTTCGGGGCACCGAGCTAGCCTGGCCGCCGCGAGAGGAAGACCTGATTAGACATGGCAATTCGTAAGTACAAGCCGACGAGCCCGGGCCGTCGCGGCTCGAGCGTGTCCGATTTCTCCGAGGTTACTCGTTCCACCCCGGAGAAGTCGTTGGTGCGCCCGCTGCACGGTCACGGCGGCCGGAACGCGCACGGCCGCATCACCACCCGCCACAAGGGTGGCGGCCACAAGCGCGCCTACCGGGTGATCGACTTCCGCCGCAACGACAAAGACGGCGTGAACGCGAAGGTCGCGCACATCGAGTACGACCCCAACCGCACCGCCAACATCGCGTTGCTGCACTTTCTGGACGGCGAGAAGCGCTACATCATTGCGCCGCAGGGACTTTCGCAGGGCGACGTGGTGGAGTGCGGCCCGAACGCGGACATCAAGCCGGGCAACAACCTGCCGTTGCGCAACATCCCGGCCGGTACCGTCATCCACGCCGTGGAGCTGCGACCGGGCGGCGGCGCCAAGCTGGCGCGGTCGGCCGGGTCGAGCATCCAGTTGCTCGGTAAAGAGGGCACCTACGCGTCGCTGCGCATGCCCAGCGGTGAGATCCGCCGCGTCGACGTGCGCTGCCGCGCCACGGTCGGCGAGGTCGGCAACGCCGAACAGGCGAACATCAACTGGGGCAAGGCCGGCCGGATGCGGTGGAAGGGCAAGCGCCCCTCCGTCCGTGGTGTGGTGATGAACCCGGTGGACCACCCGCACGGTGGTGGTGAGGGCAAGACGTCCGGTGGTCGCCACCCGGTGAGCCCGTGGGGCAAGCCCGAGGGCCGCACCCGCCACCCGAACAAGGCCAGCAACAAGCTCATTGTCCGACGCCGGCGCACCGGCAAGAAGCACGGCCGGTAGGAGTAGCACATGCCACGCAGCCTGAAGAAGGGCCCGTTCGTCGACGGCCACCTGCTCAAGAAGGTGGACACGCAGAACGAGAAGAACACCAAACAGGTGATCAAGACATGGTCGCGGCGCTCGACGATCATTCCTGACTTCATCGGCCACACCTTCGCCGTCCACGACGGACGCAAGCACGTCCCGGTGTTCGTCACCGAGGCGATGGTCGGCCACAAGCTCGGTGAATTCGCGCCCACCCGCACCTTCAAGGGACACATCAAGGACGACCGGAAGGCCAAACGGCGATGACCACAACGGAATTCCCTTCGGCGGTGGCCAAAGCGCGGTTCGTGCGGGTGTCGCCGAGAAAGGCGCGCCGGGTGATCGACCTGGTGCGCGGCCGCTCGGTGGCCGACGCGCTGGACATCTTGCGCTGGGCGCCGCAGGCCGCCAGCGAGCCGGTGGCCAAGGTGATCGCCAGCGCCGCGGCCAACGCGCAGAACAACAACGGGCTGGACCCGGCGACCCTGGTGGTCGCCACCGTCTACGCCGACGAGGGCCCCACCGCCAAGCGGATCCGTCCGCGCGCCCAGGGCCGCGCGTTCCGGATCCGCAAGCGCACCAGCCACATCACCGTCGTGGTGGAAAGCCGGCCCGGCAAGGACCAGGGGTCGGCGAAGTCGACCCGGGCCCGTCGTGCCGAGGCCAGCAAGGCCGCCGCCAAGGCCCCCGCCAAGAAGGCGCCGGCCACCAAGGCGCCCGCGAAGAAGGCGGCGAAGGCCGAAGCCAAGACGTCTGAGACCTCTGACGCGAAGGGAGGCTCAGACTAGTGGGCCAGAAGATCAATCCGCACGGTTTCCGGCTGGGCATCACCACCGACTGGAAGTCGCGCTGGTACGCCGACAAGCAGTACGCCGACTACGTCAAGGAAGACGTCGCCATCCGGCGGCTGCTGTCGACCGGCCTGGAGCGGGCCGGGATCGCCGACGTGGAGATCGAGCGCACCCGCGACCGGGTCCGGGTGGACATCCACACCGCGCGTCCCGGCATCGTCATCGGCCGCCGCGGCACCGAGGCCGACCGAATCCGTGCCGACCTGGAGAAGCTGACCGGCAAGCAGGTTCAGCTCAACATCCTCGAGGTGCGAAACCCGGAGTCGCGGGCACAACTGGTGGCCCAGGGCGTCGCCGAGCAGCTGAGCAACCGCGTGGCGTTCCGCCGGGCGATGCGTAAGGCCATCCAGTCGGCGATGCGTCAGCCCAACGTCAAGGGCATCCGGGTGCAGTGCTCCGGCCGTCTCGGCGGCGCCGAGATGAGCCGCTCGGAGTTCTACCGCGAGGGCCGGGTGCCGCTGCACACGCTGCGGGCCGACATCGACTACGGCCTGTACGAAGCCAAGACCACCTTCGGCCGGATCGGCGTGAAGGTGTGGATCTACAAGGGCGACGTCGTCGGTGGGAAGCGCGAATTGGCCGCCGCCGCTCCGGCCGGCGCCGAGCGGTCGCGCCGCGAGCGCCCGTCGGGCACCCGTCCGCGTCGCAGTGGCGCGTCGGGCACCACGGCCACCGGCACCGAGGCCGGCCGCGCTGCCGCAAGCGCCGAAGAGGGCGCTGCAGCCGCGGCGGCCCAGTCCGCACCCGCTGCAGAACCACAAAGCACGGAGAGCTGAATCATGTTGATTCCCCGCAGGGTTAAACACCGCAAGCAGCACCACCCCCGCCAGCGTGGCATCGCCAGTGGCGGCACGGCGGTGAACTTCGGTGACTACGGCATCCAGGCCTTGGAGCATGCCTACGTCACCAACCGGCAGATCGAGTCCGCTCGTATCGCCATCAACCGGCACATCAAGCGTGGCGGCAAGGTGTGGATCAACGTCTTCCCCGACCGGCCGCTGACCAAGAAGCCCGCCGAAACCCGGATGGGTTCGGGTAAGGGTTCGCCGGAGTGGTGGGTCGTCAACGTCAAGCCGGGCCGGGTGCTGTTCGAACTCAGTTACCCCAACGAGCAGACCGCACGGGCGGCGCTGACCCGCGCAATCCACAAGTTGCCGATCAAGGCCCGCATCGTGACTCGAGAGGATCAGTTCTGATGGCAGTGGGAATTTCGCCTGGCGAACTGCGCGAGCTCACCGAAGAGGAGCTGGCCGAGCGGTTGCGCGAATCCAAGGAAGAGCTGTTCAATCTGCGTTTCCAGATGGCGACCGGACAGCTCACCAACAACCGCCGGCTCCGCACGGTGCGTCAGGAGATCGCGCGCGTGTACACCGTGCTGCGCGAACGAGAACTGGGCTTGGCTAGTGGGCCTGAGGGTCCCGACGGAAACAAGGAATCGTGATGGCAGAAGCCAAGAAGGCCGCGCCCAAGAAGGCCGCCGCAACCGAGGCCGCGTCGAAGGACAAGGGTCCCAAGCACACTCCGCCCAACCCGAAGGTGCGGGGACGGCGCAAGGTGCGCATCGGCTACGTGGTCAGCGACAAGATGCAGAAGACCATCGTGGTCGAGCTCGAGGACCGCGTGCGGCACCCGCTGTACGGCAAGATCATCCGGACCACCACGAAGGTCAAGGCGCACGACGAGAACAGTACGGCCGGAATCGGTGACCGCGTCTCGTTGATGGAGACCCGCCCGATGTCGGCGACCAAGCGCTGGCGCCTGGTCGAAATCCTGGAAAAGGCTAAGTAAGTCCCTTTAGTACGGCCGCCACAAGCCCGGTCCCGGGGTAGTCTTCACGCACGTTCGGCAAGTCCGCTACGAGAGTGAGGCTGACGATGGTGGCTGCGTCGGGGCAATCCGCGGAATTCAGCGGCAAGATCGAGCTGGACATCCGGGATTCCGAGCCGGACTGGGGGCCCTACGCCGCGCCGACCGCGCCCCCCGGCGCGCCCAACGTGCTGTACCTGGTGTGGGACGACACGGGCATCGCCACCTGGGACTGCTTCGGCGGTCTGGTGGAGATGCCGGCCATGTCGCGCATCGCCGCGCGCGGCATCCGGCTCTCGCAGTTCCACACCACCGCGCTGTGCTCGCCGACCCGCGCGTCGCTGCTCACCGGGCGCAACGCCACGACCGTCGGCATGGCTACCATCGAGGAGTTCACCGAGGGCTTCCCCAACGCCAACGGCCGCATACCGTTTGACACCGCTCTGCTCTCCGAGGTGCTCGCCGAACACGGCTACAACACCTACGCCGTGGGCAAGTGGCATCTGACGCCGCTCGAGGAGTCGAATCTCGCCTCGACCAAGCGGCACTGGCCGACCTCGCGTGGCTTCGAACGGTTCTACGGTTTCCTGGGCGGCGAAACCGACCAGTGGTATCCCGACCTGGTGTACGACAACCACCCGGTGGCACCGCCGGGCACCCCGGAGGACGGCTACCACCTCTCCAAGGACCTCGCCGACAAAACCGTCGAATTCATCCGCGACGCCAAAGTGATTGCGCCCGAGAAGCCTTGGTTCTCCTACGTGTGCCCCGGCGCCGGACATGCGCCGCATCACGTCTTCAAAGAATGGGCGGACCGCTACGCGGGCCGCTTCGACATGGGCTACGAGCGCTACCGCGAGATCGTGCTGGAGCGGCAGAAGGCGCTCGGAATCGTGCCGCCCGACACCGAACTGTCGCCGGTCAACCCGTATCTGGACGTGAAGGGACCGGGCGGTGAGCCATGGCCGCTGCAGGACACCGTGCGGCCCTGGGATTCACTCAACGACGAAGAGAAGAGGCTGTTCGCCCGGATGGCCGAGGTGTTCGCCGGGTTCCTGAGCTACACCGACGCCCAGATCGGCCGCATCCTGGACTATCTCGAGGAATCGGGCCAACTAGACAACACCATCATCGTGGTCATCTCGGACAACGGCGCCAGCGGCGAGGGCGGCCCGAACGGATCGGTCAACGAGGGCAAGTTCTTCAACGGCTACATCGACACCGTCGAGGAGAGCATGAAGCTGTTCGACCACCTCGGCGGCCCCGAGACCTACAACCATTACCCGATCGGCTGGGCGATGGCCTTCAACACGCCCTACAAGCTCTACAAGCGCTACGCCTCCCATGAGGGCGGCATCGCCGATACGGCGATCATCTCGTGGCCCAACGGAATTGCCGCACACGGGGAGGTCCGCGACAACTACGTCAATGTCTGCGACATCACCCCGACCGTCTACGAGCTGCTGGGCATGGCGCCGCCGCAGACCGTCAAGGGCATCCCCCAGAAGCCGCTGGACGGGGTTAGTTTCGCAGCGGCCCTTGCCGATCCGGGCGCCGACACCGGTAAGAGCACCCAGTTCTACACCATGCTCGGCACCCGCGGGATCTGGCACCGGGGCTGGTTCGCCAACACGGTGCACGCGGCGACACCGGCCGGCTGGTCGCACTTCGACGCCGACCGCTGGGAACTGTTCCACATCGAGGCTGACCGAAGCCAGTGCCACGACCTGGCCGCCGAAAACCCGGAAAAACTCGAAGAACTCAAGGCGCTGTGGTTCGCGGAGGCGGCGAAATACAACGGACTGCCGCTGTCGGACCTGAACATCCTTGAGACGCTGGGGCGGTCGCGGCCGTATCTGGTCAGCGACCGGAACAGCTACATCTACTATCCCGACTGCGCCGACGTGGGCATCGGCGCCGCCGCCGAGATCCGCGGCCGGTCGTTCTCGGTGCTCGCCGAGGTGACCGTCGACACCACCGGCGCCGAGGGTGTGCTGTTCAAGCAGGGCGGCGCGCACGGCGGGCATGTGCTGTTCATCCAGGACGGCCGGCTGCACTACGTGTACAACTTCCTTGGCGAGCGCCAGCAGGAGGTGTCGTCGTCGGATGCCGTGCCGCTGGGCAGACATCTGTTCGGCACCGGCTATTCACGGACCGGGACGGTCGAGAACAGTCATACGCCGCTGGGCGACGTCACGTTGTTCATCGACGACAAGGTCGTCGGCACGCTGACCGGGGTGAGCACCCACCCCGGCACCTTCGGGCTGGCGGGTGCCGGCATCACGGTCGGGCGCAACGGCGGATCGGGAGTGTCTAGCCGCTATAAGGCGCCGTTCACCTTCACCGGCGGCACCATCACCAAGGTCACCGTCGACCTGTCCGGTCGACCCTACGTGGACGTAGAAACCGAGATCGCGCTGGCCTTTTCGAGGGACTGACGGGTACCCAATGATGACCGCTCATTCGGATTTTGGTGCGTCCCCGGAGCTGATCGCGTCGACCGCGCCCGACACCCACAATTCCGGATGAGCGGGTACGTCACAAGCACCGGCCACGCCACTGCCACAGGCTCCGTCAGAGAAAGCGGCTGGAGGTCGGCGGCGGATTGGTTACATGCTCACCTTGGTATCGCCAATCCAACCGAGGCGCCCCGCCGGCGTAGCCTGGCGGGATGCTAACCGAGCTGGTCGACCTCCCCGGCGGATCATTCCGCATGGGATCGACCAGCTTCTACCCCGAGGAGGCCCCGATCCACACCGTGACGGTGGGTCCGGTCGCGGTGGAACGGCACCCGGTGACCAACGCGCAGTTCGCCCAATTCGTCGCCGCGACCGGGTATGTCACGGTAGCCGAGCAGCCGATTGACCCGGCGCTGTATCCGGGGGCCAACCCGGACGAGTTATGCCCGGGCGCAATCGTTTTCCGCCCGACCGCTGGGCCGGTCGACCTGCGCGACTGGCGACAGTGGTGGCAGTGGGTGCCCGGGGCGAGCTGGCGCCATCCGTTCGGGCCCGACAGCGATGTCTCGGACCGCGGCGATCACCCGGTGGTGCAGGTGGCGTATTCGGATGCGGCGGCCTATGCGCGCTGGGCCGGCCGACGCCTGCCGACCGAGGCCGAGTGGGAGTATGCGGCCCGGGCCGGATCGACGACCACGTACCCCTGGGGGGATGAGGCCACCAGCGAGGGCCGGCTGATGGCCAACACCTGGCAGGGCAGCTTCCCGTACCGCAACGACGGGGCCCTCGGCTGGGTGGGGACCTCGCCGGTCGGCGCCTTCGCCCCCAACGCTTTTGGGCTCGTCGACATGATCGGCAACGTGTGGGAGTGGACAGCCACCGAATACTCCGCGCGTCACCGGCTCGGCCAGCCGCCCAAGTCATGCTGCGCCCCGTCGGGCCCCGCCGACCCGTCGATCAACCAGGTGTTGAAGGGCGGCAGCCACCTGTGCGCGCCGGAGTACTGCCACCGCTACCGCCCGGCGGCCCGGTCACCGCAATCGCAGGACTCCGCGACGACGCACATCGGATTTCGCTGCGTGGCCGACTCGTCACCGAGCTAGCAAATCGGTGCCGGCACGCCGGCCGGTCGTGGCCGGGCGCTCATCGGTCCGGATTTCGCCGTCGGCTCCGACCCGATGGCAGCAAGCCCTGCGGCGGCCCCGGCGTTCGGCGTGCAGCTGCGCCTCGAAGAATTGAAGCCGGTGGCCAACCGTCTTTCCGTCGAGGTGCTCGCTTATCCCGGAGTTACCCAGTACGACAACAGGTTTGACGTATTGGCCAACGACGTCGCGTTACGCCTATATCCCACAAGCGATCTGGGGGACCCGCAATACCCGAAGGGCCGGCTCAGCTCAGCACCACCATCGAGGCGCACGGCGATCCCGGTAACTGGCCGTTCGACTGCTATCAGTCCGAGCCGATCGCGGCCGACGCCTTCGTGGGCACCGGCGACAACCGCAGGAAGGTGCCCGCCCGCGTCGAGGTGATCGCGCGCTGGACGGGTGGCAGGTCAGCGTCAACCGGATGCAGGACCCGAGCGCGCTGCCCAACCTCCCGCGCGACCGATAACGGCAAAGTGTTGATCACCCCGCAGCCAGCCAAGGGTCCGCTCATCTTCGACCTGGGGATCTGCCTGGTGTTGGTCAGCCTGCCCACCCTGCCCGGGGCGCCGCCGCCCGGTTCGTGGATCGATCAGGCGATCGTGCAGTGGGTGCTCATCGCGCTGGTCACGGCCATGACCCTGTACATCGTCGCGTGGATCCGGCAGGGCGACTGACCATTCTTGTCCGCTGCGTTTTGGCGTACTGCTTCACATGACCAGGTGTGACGGCCGGTGAGATCCGTGGGGGACGCCGTCGGGGTCGAAGGCCGTCCGGAGATCTCCCGTTATCCACAGCTTGATGCCGCGGCATTGCGGCGGCGTCGGCGGCGCCGGTACAGTCGAACGCGTGTGCGGCTCCTCACCTTCTCGTGGGTAGCTGTGGGTGGATTCCGCCGAGGGTCAGATAGATCATTGAGGTCAGTGCTTG
>NZ_MVHG01000051.1 GCF_002086125.1 Mycobacterium arosiense ATCC BAA-1401 = DSM 45069 | reverse complement strand
CTTGTCGAGCCTTCCTGCCCACGTCGTGGGCCGCAAGACTCTCATAGGCCATGGATCAACCGATCGGGGTCAGGCCAATCCCATACGAGACGACGCAGTCCCACGCGAACGGTCCCGACTTGTCTGCAAGCGCGAAGGCGGGTACAAGGTTGGCGGCCGCAAGCAGCACATCGCAGTGGACGACCCACTTGGGAAAGGTCGGGCGTGCCCGGGCATCCGAAGCAATGGTCAGCGCACACAGCAACAACTCCACGACGAATGTGGTAGACGAAGCCGGCGAAAACCAGCTAACCTCCATCGCTCCACCTGCACCTCGGCAGGTGGTCGGTCACCGCGAAAGACCGCGGCCCCAAGAAAATTAGCGGAACAAATGCGCCGAAGGCGAAGAAGACCCCGAACACCAACTGGGTGTAGCCGACCACTGATCCAAGGCCGGCGATGTCTTTCAGGGCTGCCGCAAGCTTGGCGAGCCAGGGAACCACAGCGCAGCGCCGCACAGCGCGATAATCAGGCCGACCTGGATCTGGTGCGGGCGGCCGTCGTAGAACGCCGCGAGATCCACGGCGCTCTGCGACGGGGATGGCGGTGGAATCAGCCCGGCCGGCAAACATGCCGGCGAGAAAGACAACCGTCGCTAATGGCCGCACCAATGAGATCTTCTCAGTTGAGATAGTCATGCCAAGTACTTCTAGGGCCGGGTCAGGCAGTAGTGAGTGCCGGACTAGGCGCTATGTTCACCGGTATCGCCCTTCGGGAGTCGGTTGGTGCGGCGGGAATCGTGCCTATCAGACTCCGTTATCTCACTGACTGCCCGAGGGGCGCCGAAGCGCCACTGCGCCAGGCATCGATCCCTAACCCGATCCGAAATACTCTAGAGAAATATATTCCACTTTTGTAAGGTGCGCATATAGTCGATGCTTAAGACGTCGCGCCAGAGAGCAAGCCCGCACTCTCGCTGCGGCCGAAAAGGAGGCACTGCGATGGTCCAGGTACAGCCGATCGCGACCCCCACCCCATCGAGAACGTCGCACGGCACCCGAACCGCATCCCCGGTGCGCCTTTGGGCCGTCGTCGGGGCCGTCCTGGTGGCCGCCGAGGTCTATGCCGTGGTGAAGTGGTTCACCGGCCCTAACTTCCAACGCGTTCCGGTTGGCCCCGACGAGCCGCCGACCTGGATGCGGACGACGCTCGATGTCTTGCAGATCGTCGGCGTGGTGGCCGCGTTGGCCGTCGTGTATTGGCTCCTGGTCCGGCCCTGGATTCGCGAGCGCAAGGTGACCATATACGGGATATACGTGATCGTCGGCTTGCTGGCCGCGCCATGGGATGGGGTCTCGGCGGCGACCCAGCAATGGTTCAATTACAACAGCTACCTGTTTAATCGCGGCTCAGTCCTATCTGAGCTCCCGTTCACGCTCTCCCCTAACACTGCCGGCGCCGGTCAGGCGTTCCCATTCTTCGGGTTCGCCGCTTACATCGTCATGATCCCTCTGGTCGCTTGGCTGGGTTCCACGAGCATGCGCAGAGCGCATCGTCGCTTCCCGGCATTGGGCTCTGTGAGCTTGGTGGTCATCGGCATCCTGTCGTGCACGGCCTTCGAGGTAGTTCTGGAAATGATTTTGCAGCCGCTTGGCGTCTACTCGCTGGCCGGAGGCCCGTGGCCACTCCTGTACGGAAACTCGTACGCTTCTTATCCATTCGTGGAGCTCTTCCATGGCGGGCTGTTCTTCGCCGTACCGGGCATCCTGGCCTACTTTGTCAACGATCACGGGGAGACCGTCGCCGAGCGCGGTGCTTGGGCGTTCCGGGCGGGGTGGCGCCGCATCGGGATACGCACGCTGGCCGTCATCGGGGCGGCACATGTGTGCTTTATCCTCGTGTACCACCTCCCGGTGTCGTTGATCGCTCTGCACTCGCGAGAGTACCCAAACGACGTCAAGCAGCGATCCTATTTTCTTGGCAACACGTGCGGAAAGGCAGTCAACCGAGCCTGCCCGGGGCCATCTACGCCGATCCTTCGTCCCGGGTCCGGCTACCTCGACTGGTCCGGTAAGTACGTCCCGCCGGGCGGCTGAGGAGACGGGTCCGGTGTAGTCAGGCGGGTGTCCAAATTCCTAAATCCGGCCTCGGACACGCACAGGGAGGTTGGAGCGTCCATGAATAACAGCCTCGAAGGCCCTGCGCAACGGCCGCGCGCATTGGAAAATCGACAGCGTTCGTTCCAGCCGTTTTACTGGTTCACCGTCCTGATCTGGGTGGGCGCGGGTATTGCGGGGGTAATCATTGGTGCCCGCACCGGAACCGGCACGGGACTCGGGGACACTCGGTTGCAACCACTGACCGCCAAGGTGCCGGCGTATGGTTCCTTCGTGGGCGACGGGTGGCGCCTCGGTGTGACCTTTGTGGCGTTGGCGTTGCTGCCGGTGTTCTGGTATGTGTTTTTGCGCTCACTGGGCGCATTCGCTTCACACGACGAGTTGCCGCCGGCGACCGAGCAGCAGCAACGGGACTCGCTGCTTCGCTCCGAACGCGACAACGTGCTTGCCGCGACCGTTGCCTACCGGGTGTCAGTGTTGTCGCTATTGGTGCTTCTTGTGTTCGGTAATTTCTTCTTGCCATATGTCGTGCTGCGCTGGGGCTGGGGAGGACTCTGATCGTGGTTATATCTGGCGGGAAAAGCCCGGCGACCCAACGTAGTTCAGCGCTGCCAACATGGCGAACATCGCGACTGCAGCATCGCAGTGATTGGCTTACCCTGGTCGGAGCGATGCTCTGTGGATCGGTGGTTCTGGGACCGATCGGGTTGCCGGTGTTGATCTATGGCATCTACCTGTACCGCAAAGCTGAACGCGCCGGAGAATTGACGAGGCCGCGCACAATGTCGGTGGTGGTGTTGTTCATCCTCGTCGACGCCGCGCTGAATTATGTGGCTTGGGGCATAGACCTTTTCCCCAGCCATGACACGGCGCTAGGGCTGACCTGGTGGTCCGGGTTGGGCCGCACACTAGACGCGGCGTACTACGTCAGCTACAACACCACACACCTCGGCGGGACAGCGTTCGTCTCCGAGAAGGCACTGCAAGTCGGTTGCGTCCTCATGCTTTTCCCGATGCGTATCGCTGGGGCATGGGCGCTGCTGCAATTCCGCAAATGGGGCCATCAGGTCGTCATCGTGACGTCGTGGGGCTACATCTTGGTTTGGGTGGTGTGGCTCACGCAGTTGGCAATGGGGTGGGATCAGCGCATGGCACACAGCCTCTACGGCTGGTTCGGCTATCTCACGCTGTGTGTACTTGGTTTCCTTGGAGCCTTCGTGACCTTGCCATACCTATACAGCCTCGATACCAGAAATTGGCGCTGAACCAAGTGCGACTGCCGATATTCAGAGACTGACATTTCCGGCGAACCGAATACTAAACACTAAAATTGGTTTGGTGTGATCTGGCGGCCGCTCACTGCTGAACCGAAAGAGCCCGGTCTGCCCGGGACAAGAGGGATGGTGGTGTCGACGCGATAGTCGGCGGCTCCGCGTCGGTAGGCCCGTTTAGGTGAAAATGAGCCGGCCGCAACGATGGAGTCGGCGTACGACTGACCTCCTGATGAGGTGTGAATGCTACCCGTGGTGTCCAGGGCAGGGCGGTAACTGAGGTGTCGCCACAGTGGCTGGCGGGGCGCAGACCCCGTTGAGCATGTACGACGGCATATTGGCCGGGAAGCTGTCATCATGCGCCGAAACGAGTTGCCAGGGCAGGTTGTAGAAGAGTGTGATGGCCACGGTGCAGACGCCCAGAAGGGCTAGCTGGCGGAGACCAAGTCTGTAGGCGGTCGGCAGCCGCAGGCTGTCCACACCTTGCTCCACGAACGTTAATCCACGCTCATCACGCGAGTACCGGATTGCGGTCATAGCGGTCAAAAATGCTACCCAGCAAAGCACTTCATGAATCGGGAGTTGATAGGTGGTGCCTGCCCACAGTGTAAAGTGATGTACCGCACCGGTAAACGCCATAACGCGAAAGCGCACGAGCGCGGTTTCGAACACGACGTCTATCGCGAGCAGACTTATGTACGTGATGGCGAGTAATCCGACGTAGGGCATGACAGGCCACCGGCGCCGCACGGCCCGCATCACGACGCACCCCAAGATGGCCCAAAGAAACAACGCCCAGGCGTATCCCGGCAGAACTAACAACAGTGGTTCGGGGATTCGGTGTGCGTTGGGCGTCCCAATTCCGGGCACCTGGGAAAGCCAGCTACCCGCGTTGACGTAGTGGGAGTTGTATGAGAACGACGGCTTCGTGTAGGTCAACAAAATGTCGTGTGGAATAGCGATGAGAAAGCATGCAATCAATAGCATCCCGTCCCCGGAGGGCCGACCGTCGCGACGCCAGGGTTTCGCCACGAAATACCAAATGGCCCAGACTGCCACGCCCGGTCCGATAACTTGCAGCACCCACATCACCACGATGTTGGGCAGCGACATCGCATCCGGGCCCGGCGGCGTCGGCGACATTTCGCCTGACGCGTACCAGCGCGTCACGCAATAGGCAGCGAACAGTACCTGCAGCAGCCCTAAACTGGCCCAGATCAGAACTCGTCTGCCGCCACTGACCTGGCGCGCATTCACAGCTTCCTGCATCACCGAACTCGACATGCAGTCTCCCAGCGCTAATTTTGTTCGAAACTGAAAAATATCACCCTTGAGTGCAGGATCGCAATCCTTCTAGACTAGCGCTTGTCCGCACCCACAACGATTACATCGGGGTTCGGCCCGCCCAAGAACTCTCTTATTCGCCCAGTCCGGTCACTCGATGGTCGTAGCACCACATCAGAAAGCGCGATGTCATCTTGGTCATGCTCGGCCGAAGTTTTCTTCATGGAAGGAGAACGCTTCAAACCATCGCTCAGGCAGCATGGAAACCGCGACGCGCCGACAGGGCACTGGGATGGCGTGAGTGACCACCCCGAATGCTTGAGAACAAACTGCGCCCGCGCATCGCGCCCACGCGCCGGCAACTCCGCGACCCCACGATCAAGATCTAGAAATGTCCCTTCTGAACAATAATTTTTAATCCTAGTCTAAAATTCCTCATCGGCCGACCTGTTAGCAGGGCGTGGAGTCGCGACATCACTAGTCAGCGCAGGAGGAACGAGCGATGCCCGATAGACTGCTGCTGGCGCGATCCCGGAGAACGACAGACTGCATCGTGATCGGCGCCGGTCACAACGGCTTGGTGGCGGGCTGTTACTTGGCAAAGGCGGGTCTTGACGTTCTCGTCGTCGAAGGGGCGCCATTCGTCGGAGGTATGGCCACTACCATGCCCGTGGTCGACTCCGCCCCACAGCACCTGTTCAACCTATGCGCGGTTGACCTTGTGTTCATGCGGATGTCGACGATCATCAAAGACCTGGAGCTGGCGAAGTACGGCTTCAGGGAAATCCCGGCCGAGCCAACCCTGGCCTACCTGCACCCCGAAGGCGCGTCCATCTGCTTCTGGCGAGATCCCCACCGCACCGCAGAAGAGATCACGCACTTCTCCGACGCCGACGCAAAGGCCTTCCTGCGCCTGGCAAGGGTTTTCAGAGCTGGAATGATCGCCGGTGCGCCTGCGCTGGCGCAAAATCCCTTGCGGCCTCGGATTGGCTCGATGGCGCGCACCGGGTTGGCCGCCGTCACCCAGGCGCGATATTTGCCCGAACTGGTGAACATTCTGCGTCAGCCGGTCTATAACGTCGTCCGCGACCGCTTCCAGCATCCGATGGTGCAGCAGGCGATGGATCTGGTATGTTCCTGCGCCAACCCGATCGTCAAGCCGGGCAGCGCCGCCGGCCTAATGTGGCTGGGTTTCAACGAGGTGTTCGGCAGTAGCCGCCCAGTCGGAGGGATCGGCAGCGTACCGCAGGCCCTTGCCAAGTGCTTTCAGGCCACCGGCGGTACCATCCGCACATCAGCTCATGTCAGCTCCCTGCTTGCTCGGGGCGGGAAAATCGTTGGTGTGCAGCTAGACAACGGCGAGGAGATCCTGGCGCGAAGTGTTCTCTCTACCGCCGACCCCGTTCAAACGCTTGGGTCGCTGTTGCCCGAGGGTCATCTGACCCCCGAGGCGAAGGCCCGGGTGGACAAGATTCCAACCAGCAACGAGGGATCGATCTACCTGAAGGTCGACATCGCCTGCAACGGCAGGGTGGAGCTCGCCCGCCACCAGGCTTGGCGACGCGACGACGTTGATTTGCGGTTGCCGTTCTCTCGGGTCGGGACCATGGAGACGACGCGGATGGCACAGGAACAGTCCGCGCGCAATCTGGTGCCCGACGCCGTCCCGTTTGGCGTCACCGTCCCCACGGCGGTGGATCCCAGCCAAGCGCCCGCTGGGCAAGACACCGTCTACCTGTACGCCTGGGGTCTGCCCAAGGACCCGCCCGAGCCGTGGCCCGACTTGAAGGAGACGCTGGCCGAGCGCCTTGTCAAAGAGCTCCGCGGCTATTACACCAATCTGGAAAGCATCGAAATCGGCCGCTTCGTCGAGTCCTGGCAGGATCTAGCACGACGCACCTACGCAACCGACGGCAATCTCTATCACGTCGACATGGCGCTGAGTCGGATGGGACCGTTTCGGCCGGCGTTCGGCCTCGGCGGCTATCGAACGCCGGTGCCCGGGCTTTTCATCTCCGGGGCCGGCACACATCCTGGGCCAGGGGTGTCGGGTGTCCCCGGCCAGCTCGCGGCCAGAGAAGTGATCGAATGGTTGCGCTAGCCGGGGGTTATATGGGTCAAGGAGTTGGATGTGGACACTTCGAAATGGTCTGCCGTCTAGTACCGCATCACAGGCGCTTTTCAGGCGACTTTCTCGACGTGGTGTCACATCAACCACGCGTCGGGATGCGTTTATTACGGGGCCGGCATAGTCGGCACCACACCCGCTATGCGACCTGGTAGGCCGACGAAGTCTATCCGCGCGTATGCGTACATTGTTTCAATGTTGTACTTTATTAGCTAATATCGATATGTGATTGGCTGTGGCATTGCGGGGAGGGAGCCGCGCCGTGACGGGAACGAGAAGTCGGCGTCTACGTGTGGGGTGGGTGCTTGACCCGATGGTGCGTGTTGGAGCGGTGTGTGCAGAGATTGCGGCGGCACAGTTGACGGGTGCAGACCAGATTGTGGCTGGGCGGCAATGCCAAGTCGTGGTGCGCACGAGTCCAGGACGAGCCCTGCATGAACAGTGGCGGCTGATACGTCGACTCAAGCTGTTAGAGGTCACACCGCTCAGTACCACCATCACGCCACCAGTATCTGCTGAAGTCCGGTAATCGTGACCACCCAAGCTGGCTTCCATGGCACCGCCAACGCGTCCGACAAGGGGACGTCTTCCTGGCTGCGTGGCAGGGTGCTGGACAAAGCTCGGTTGTCACCACGGTGGTCGTGGACGTACACTCTTGCGGCCATTGGGGTGTGCTTCGCCGTCGTCGAAATTTGGACGATCGCCGCGTGGCTACCTGACGCTCACCAAGTCACTGAGTACCGTGACCACGGCGGTGTGCGTCCCACCGCAGCGCTGGCCTATGAACTCGCGTCGTTGACCGTGTTCGTAGTCGTCGCCACAATCGTTGTTCGGGGCTGCATTCGCGAGCGGCGGCTGACTTTTGACGCAATGTTCATGATCGCCGGCCTCACATGTTTCTGGGCGGATCTGAGCGTCAATCTGTTCGCTCCCGCTCTGTTGTTCAGCTCAGACTTTGTCAATCTCACCAATCCCCTCGGCCACCTACCGGGCATCGTGAATCCAGACGCTGGGCGGGCACCGGACCCCTTGCTGTTCTCGATCCCGCTGGAATCGGCGGGATTGCTCGGCGGGGCGATGCTGATGGGCGCGGCCATAAAACGTGTTCGCCATCGGCACCCAACGCTGACTCGTCGTCAGCTTGCTCTCCTGATCTTCAGTATGGCCCTCGTGATGGACGCAGTTCTCGAACCCGTCCTCATGAGACTCGGACTTGAGGCTTATCTTGCGCCGAGGTGGATGTCACCATTCGACTTTGGAGGCGGGCAACGTTTTCCGGTGGTCGAATGGATCGCCGGCGCCGCATTCTTCTCCCTTCCTGTCATGATCCGCACCTTCAAGAACGACCGGAACCAGACGATCGTCGAGCAAAGGATCGACCACCTCCCCCCAATACGCAGACGCGTTGTCGCCCTGCTGGCCCTATACGGATGCTTCCAGCTCATCGCCTGGGGCCCGGCGACCATCCCTGATTTGCTATACGTGCCATACGAAACGTCCTGGCCCCACATAAGTCCAGACCTGCTCAATGGAGTCTGCGACGCACCCGGCGTCACCGGAACGCGCTACGGCCCATGCCCCGGTGCCCCCGGCTTCCACATGCCCGTGCGAGGCTCATTACCTGGCAAGAGCCCCTAACGTGTTGTGGTCCTTGCACATTGAGTAGCCGATCCGGGCGAACGAACCAACGACGACAAATCAAGGGGCGGTGGACGTGATCGTCGACCAATGCGGGCGGTTCTGCGCCTGCCGGTCTGGCAGCCACGTTCCGGTTACACCGGTGCCGGTACAGGGTCGTGGTCTGTGACACCAGCGAACAGATGGGCGAGGAGATCACGGTTATGGCTTTTGGCGCCACCGCGTTTGGTACTGCCAGCACTCGACACACGCAGGCAGCGGATACGGCGCCACCTGCTGCGGAGCGCTGTGGGCTCGCCTGTATCGCCCGCACACGAGTAAGGCTCTACCGCGGCACTACGTATTTGCCGCTCCAATCCAGGTAACCAGAATCGGGTCTGGTGATCGGGACGTGTGGTCCGGGGCACGCCCGGTCAACCAATGGGCCACACTGGTTTTGGAAATACGACCGATCTGTTACGTCGCGCGGCCACGCGTGAGAGTTGACCGCCCAGAACGTCTGCGGGACGTGGTACAGCGCGAACACGATGATGTGCAGACCGGCGATGATCGCCAGCAGTCGGATGCCGGCTTGCTTAATTGGCCCACCTACGATTTGGTCGACGCCGCGCTCGACAATCGTCTGTCCGCGATCGTTAACCGCGTAGCGTAGCAAAGCAAAAGCGGTACCAACGCCGATAAAATGAAGCCACTCGTTCAACGGTAACTGGTAGTAGTGGCCAGCGAAGAGTACAGGCCACTGACCGCCAGCATAGGTCCAAAAGCCAAGTGGCATAAAGACAATGCCCTCTAGGACAATGTCAAACAGGGCCATGGATACCACGAGAACAGCGATTAGTCCAAAGATGTTGATCCGGGGCAAGATGCGCTTTGTCGTACGCAACACCGCGCAACCCATGATTGCCATTAGCGGTATGCACACCAGGTAGAAGGTGGGCAAGACTGGACACGACCAGGCTATCGACCGACCCGGCACATTGAGCGACTGCCACCCCGGCAAGGACGACAACGGATTACCAAAGTTCAACAGATAGGAGTTATATGCAAACCAAGGCTGCACGGCAGTAGACGCGGGATCCCAGATAGATACGGAAAGGCCGGCCAGGCACATAAGGCCGTCAAAGGTGATGCGGCGCTCTCGGACCCAGGGTCGAACGAGAAACCACCCTAAAGCCGCAACGGCAAGCACAACAAGTAAAACCTGTACCGTGCCGAGGGTGATGGCCATCCAGCCCGGCGGCAGGTCGGGGCCCGCTGGGACCCGCTCGAAATTAGGCCCGCTGACCCACGCCGTCACCAGTGCCACGTTGGCAGCCAAAATAACAGCGCCCAATGCGGCAAACCACAGCACAGGTCGTCGCGCGCGATCCTGGGCACTTCTGCCGTGCGCACTGCCGCTTGGCTCGCCTGCCGTCTTACCAACCAGCGCAGTAGTCATGGCGATGTGCTCGCTCCCCGTTGGTGAAACTAATTCACTACTATATATTATTATCCCCGACTTCTACGATGCAACGACTTAGTCGGTGCTCGCCGCCCGCCGCCAGCCGTTGGCCGTGCGGCAACTGCCTCGTCCGCGGATTAGCGCCCTGGGGGTACGTATTTGCCACTCCAATCTAGATAACCAGAACCGGGTCTGGTTATCGGAACATGCGGTCCGGGCAAGCACGGTTAACCAGTGGGCCGCATGGGTTTTGGGAATAGCACCTGTGTGACGTCACCCGGCCACTCATGTGCGTTCACCGCCCAAAAGGTCTCGGGGATCGCCAATGCCACGTTCACCGTCAGAATCACGGCACCCAGTGCGGCGAACCAGAGCACTGGTCGTCGCGCCCGCTCGTAAGCACTTCGGCCGGACGCAATCCCACCAGATTCGGCTGGCTGCAGCGTTTTTAACGCCGTAACCATGACGATATCGCTCACCCGCGTCAGCACCTAATTAATT
The DNA here is from genome assembly GCF_002086125.1 of Mycobacterium arosiense ATCC BAA-1401 = DSM 45069. Lineage (GTDB taxonomy): Bacteria > Actinomycetota > Actinomycetes > Mycobacteriales > Mycobacteriaceae > Mycobacterium > Mycobacterium arosiense. The sequence goes on along the minus strand of NZ_MVHG01000051.1, from coordinate 25,443 downwards.
AAGTACCATATATTATAGGTTTCATCTCTAGCAGAGCGCAATGGCGCTTTGAGGCATTCGCGTGGCCGGTTGTCCGTCGGAGAAAGCTGGATGCGTCATGACAGCGAACATCAACCACCTGATGCGGTCCCGGAGTCGGCCAGGCCATCATGTTCGGGTAGCCCGTAGCGCTACAGCCGCTCCAAGATAGTTGCGTTGGCCATGCCGCCGCCTTCGCACATGGTTTGCAGCCCGTAGCGGATGTCGTGTCGCCGCATGTGGTGCACAAGCGTGGTCATCAGTCTTGCGCCAGAGCCGCCGAGTGGGTGGCCGAGCGCGATTGCACCCCCGTTGGGGTTCAGCGCTGCGGGCTCGGCGCCTGTTTCGGCCAACCACGCCAATGGAACCGAGGCGAAGGCCTCGTTGACCTCGACGGCGCCGATGTCATCGATGCGTAGCCCGCTCTTCTTTAGCGCCGCCTCAGTGGCCGGGATCGGCGCGGTGAGCATGATGATCGGGTCGTCGGCGGCGACCACGGCGGTATGGATGCGTGCGAGTGGTCGCAGTCCGTGCGCGGCGGCTGTGGCGCTGGTCGTCAACAGTAGGGCTGCTGCCCCGTCGCTGATCTGGCTGGAGTTGCCGGCGGTGATCTTGCCGTTGTCGGGGTCGAACGCCGGGCGCAGCGCCCCTAAGGTTTGAAGAGTGCCGTTGCGCCGGATACCTTCATCGGCGGCGAAGCGCGAGCCATCGGGCAACATCACTGGTGCCAGTTCGTCGGTGAATGCCCCGCTATCAGTGGCGGTCGCGGCACGCTCGTGTGATTGCATCGCGAACTCGTCGAGTTGCTGGCGCGACAATGCCCACCGCTGGGCGACCATTTCGGCGCCGAGTCCTTGGTGAGGCCGGCGGTGGTAGCGCGCGAAGAAGGTGGGGCCGAACGGCTCGTTGTGGGCCCCGGTGTGGGCGCTAGAGGCCGTGGCTCCCATTGGGATGCGGGTCATGTTCTCCACTCCTCCTGCGACCACGAAGTCGTACTGTCCGCTGATGAGTCCTGCGGCGGCGAAATGCACTGACTGTTGGGAACTGCCACATTGGCGATCCACCGTTGTGGCCGGCACGGTTTCCGGCCAGCCCGCCGACAAGACGGCGACGCGCGCGATATTGAAGCTTTGATCCCCCACTTGCCCGACACAGCCCCAGATGACGTCGTCGATAAGGCTGGGCTCCAGTCCGGTGCGCTCGATCAGCGCGCGCAGAACAGTCGCCGACAGGTCGGCCGAATGCGTATCGGACAGCGATCCACCCCGCTTGCCGATCGGGGTGCGGACAGCATCGACGATGACCGCGTCGGCCATAGCTACCTCCAGATACGTTGTGTAATGAAATCGAGCTTTCTCAATTATGAATATATGCCGATGCGACAAAACGCGGACAAGCGCCCCTCAGCTACCTGAGCGCATTGCCCAGAATCAGATCACCGCCGCGTTCGCCGATCATCATCGTCGGTGCGTTGGTGTTGCCTGTGGGCGAGGTGGGTATCACCGACGCATCGATGACACGCAGGCCCTCAACGCCGTGCACCCGCAATTCCGGATCCACCACAGCCATTTCGTCGACGCCCATTTTGCAGGTGCCCACGGGATGCGCGCCGTAGGTGACGTTCTGTTCGGTGAAGCGCAGCCAGTCTTCGTCGGTATGACAACGGTTTTCGGGCTCGAACATGTCCCCCACGTGCGCATTGATCGGCGCGTGCGCCATGATGCGGCGTGCCTCGGCCATCCCGGCGATTATGTCTCGCACATCGTCGGGAATTCCCAATAGTGAGTGCTCGATGACCGGGCGCGCGGTGGAAGAGTTGCTGCGCAGCAGGATACGGCCGCGTGCGCGTGGATGCAGAAACAGGGTGGACACCAGGAAACCGGCCTCGCGGCTGGGCTTGACCTTCATGGCACCGTTATTGTCGATTTCGCGGGTGGTGGCAAAGTTGGCGAACGCGATCTGGATGTCGGGTGCTGCGAGGTTGTCGCGAGTCTTATGCATGACTTGCTCGTGAAAAACGGTGGCCGCCAACGGACCGGTGCGCTGTCTGGCGTATTCGGCGAGCATGCGCAGTCCGGTGCGGGCGCTAATTGTGTTCAATGTGGCCATCGAGGTGCTCCAGCGTTGCATGACCGCCGGATGTTCCTGCAGATTGTGACCGACGCCCGGCAGGACTGTGTGGATGTCGATGTTGTGCTTTTTCAGCTCATCTGTCGGCCCGATGCCTGACAGCATCAGCAGCCGCGGCGACGCGATCGAACCGGTGCTGACGATCACTTCGTGGCGGGCGTAGACCCGCTCGCTAGTACCCCGGCGACGATACTCGACGCCTACCGCACGGTTGCGATCGAACAAGATGCGATAGCCCAGGGCGTGCAGGCGGACGTCGGCTTTGCGCCGACCGCCGCCCTCGCGCAGGTGACGCCGCGAAGCAGAGGAACGCACACCGCGGCCTTGGTTGACCTGCACATGCCCGACACCGTCTTGGGTGGCCCCGTTGTAGTCGGGGTTCCACGAGTGTCCGGCCTGCTGGGCAGCCTGTACGAATTCGGTATTGGCAGCATGGTGCATGGTGTGTTCGCCCACATCGATGGGGCCGCCGGCGCCACGATATTGGCTTGGTGCGCCGTTCCAGTTCTCCAGCCGTCTGAAGTAGGGCAACACCGACGCGTAGTCCCAGCCTTTGGCGCCGGCCTCGGCCCACGAGTCGAAGTCGGCAGGGTTGCCGCGGACGAACACGGTGGCGTTGATGGAGCCGCCTCCGCCGAGGATCCGCCCGGCCGGCCAAGCCTCGGTGGAGCCGTCGCGTGAGGGGTCGGGCTCGGGGACGTAGCGCCAATTGGCAGTCTTATAGACGCTGATGACCCCCGCCGGAATGACCACATCGGGCCGGCGGTCGGTGCCGCCGGCCTCCAGCAGCACCACGTCCGCGCCGGTGTCGGCGAGCCGGCCGGCGACCACGCTGCCAGCCGACCCTCCGCCGACGATGACGTAGTCGTGCATGTCAGTGCTCATTAAATCTCCTCGGTGGGGTTGGCGGCTGTCGCGCTGGCTTAGCGCCCGGCCCATTGAGGTTGACGTTTCTCGGCGAAGGCCATGGCGCCCTCGCGGGCATCGGCCGATCCGAAGACCTTGTCGCGCAGCGGGGCTTGCAGCTCCCACATCTGCTCTTCGCTTCGACCCGACCGCGCCCTGATCAGCTGCAAAGAACTCGTCACCGACATCGGCGCGTTGGCGGCGATGCTCTGTGCCAATGACATTGCGGTCTCAAGGGCCATACCAGGATCGGTGAGCCTGGCCACGACACCATGGGCAGCCAATCGCTCAGCCTGCAGGATTGCAGCGGTCAACGCCATCTCGGTGGCTAGCGCCTCAGGAAGCCGGAATAGTCCACCTCCGGTAGGGAGCAGCCCGCGACGCGCCTCGGGCAGTCCGACTTTGGCGCCTCGCGCAGCGACCACCAGATCGCACATCAGTGCCAACTCAAGGCCACCGGCCAGGGCAAATCCCTCGACAGCTGCGATCACCGGCTTGACGCTGCGAGCGCGCAGTAATTCGCGAAGTCCGGCAGGCGGCCCATCAGACGCGAATGCTTTCAGGTCGATGCCCGCACAGAATCCCCCGCCGGCCCCGGTGAGCACTCCCGCCCGAAGCGAGGGATCGTCGGCAAGCCGGGCCAGTGCAGCGGTAAGCCCCTTGGTCAACGGGGTGGTGAGCGCGTTACGCGCCGATGGCCGGTTGAGCGTCATCACCAGTACCGGCCCCTGGGGATCCACGACCAGTTCGGGCTCTCCCTCGTCGATGTCGTGCTGTGGCCGCTCAACCATCGAACCCCTTACCCGTTGTCATGAAGAGTACTTTTAGATCATATTATCTGAAAACGATTTTGAAGGGACGGTACCATCCGTGGTTGATCGACCACTTCCGACCTCCGGGGACCAAGAGTTCACCCAGATTCGCTATCGGATTCAGCAGCGGATCGCGCACGTCACGCTCGCATGTCCCCAGTCCGCCAACGCGCTGAGCATGACGATGCGCCTGGAGTTGGTAGCTGCGCTGCGGCGCGCACAGTCTGACGAGAAGGTCCGTGTTGTGGTGCTTGACGGCGATGGCTCGACGTTCTGTTCGGGTTATGACCTGGGGGCGCCTTACGGGTCAAGCGCCGATCGAGCCGCACGCCCAGGTTGGATCAGTGATCGATCGTTGAGGAAATGGACCGACCCATTCGCGCGTAGTTGTCTCGACGACTGGCTGGTGGCATGGGATTTGTTGAAACCGATTGTGGCTGTGGTGCAGGGCAATTGCCTGGGTGGGGGTACAGAATTGATGTCCTTTGCCGACATCGTGTTCGCCGCCGACGACGCAAGGATCGGCTATCCGCCAGTCCGAGCCATGTCGACCCCAGACGTGCCGGTTTTGGCGTGGAAGATGACGATGGCGAGGGCGAAATACTTGCAACTGACCGGCAATTCGGTGGACGGCAAGACTGCGGCCGAGTGGGGATGGATCGCTAAAAGTTTTCCCGCTGCGGAGCTACAGGAACATGCGTGGAACGAGGCCGAAGCTTTGTCGAGTGTCGACGCAGGCCTGCTGGCGGCGAACAAGCATCAAGTCAATCAGGCCTACGAGATCATGGGACTCCGCACGCATTTGGCTCAGGCCTGGATGTGGCACTACCTGTCCTCCACGGCACGACCCGACGGCAATGCGTTTTTCGATCAGGTCAAAGACGTCGGCATGAAGGAGGCCCTCACTTGGATGAACGGTCCATTCAATCAGCGTGGGCTCATTTAGCGATGGACATTGACGCGCGGCTGAGCGTGCACGACCCCCAGGGCGTCATCGCTGAGGCACAAGAATATGAAGCTGCCGGCTATACCGGGTACTTCTCCGCCGAGGCCGCTCACGACCCGTATTTGCCGTTGGCATTGGCCGCCGCCCACACCGACCGCATTCAGTTGGGAACCGCCATTGCGGTGGCTTTCGCCCGCAGCCCCATGCAAATGGCCTATGTGGCGCATGAGCTGCAGGCCTGCTGCCGGGGACGTTTCATCCTGGGGCTGGGCAGCCAGGTCAAGGCCCACATCGAGCGTCGGTACGACATGCCGTGGAGCCGCCCGGCGGCGCGAATGCGCGAGTACGTAAGGGCCATCAAGGCGATTTGGTCATGCTGGGACACCGGCGAGTCCTTGGACTTTCGCGGCGACTTTTACAGTCACACGCTGATGACGCCATTTTTTGCGCCGCCGCCCAACCCCACCGCTCCGCAAATCTTTGTCGCTGCAGTCGGCGAGTACATGACGGCGATCGCCGGGGAGGTAGCCGACGGTGTGCTCACACACGGACTGAGCACTGCGCGTTATCTGTGCGATGTGACTCTGCCGGCTTTGAACCACGGGTTGCGTGTTGCCGGCCGCAAGCGCGACGACATCGCAGTGTCGTACCTGGGATTCGTCGCAACGGGGCGCAACGAGGAGGAGATGGCGGCGGCATGCCAGGGGGTACGTCGGCGGATTGGGTTCTATGCCAGCACCCCGGCCTACCGCGGCGTGCTGGCCGTGCATGGGTGGGAAGACCTTCACACGGAGTTGGCCGCTTTGGCGCGCAGCGGCCGCGACGACAGGTGGGCGCGCATGGGCGATTGCATCGATCACGAGGTGCTGCACACCTTTGCGGTGGTGGCCGAACCCCAGCAAGTGGCCGACGAAATCTGGCGCCGCTTTGGAGGATTGGTTGACCGGTTTTCCTTCTACACGCCCTACTCAAGCGATTTTAAAATGTGGATCCCGATCGTGGCCGAGCTTCGCCAGCGGAGCCGGGTGCCCAGCAAGGTCCCGGCAGCGATCGACGATGGCGGCGGCGAAAAGGGCTGGAGTTAGCCGCTATCGGTAGTGCGGTGGCCGCGATCCCCGCCGAAGCTATGCGCGTGCCGTCCGCGCATGGAACTAAAGTTGACCAACCGGGTGCGCGTCAAGGCGGGTTGAAGAAGGTCAGTTGCTGCTAGCCGCGGTTTTCGAAGACTCGTGGGCATACGCCGCCCATTAGCGCGAGTCGAATCAATTGGCACCTAGCACCTAACCAAAGGCGGCGCCGCCAGAGTATGCCCGCAGACCGGCAGTTCCTCGTGGTATCAGCTACTCGCTAGGCGGGTGAATCAGCAGCGTCATCGGCTGTGCGTCAAACAAATTCGATGCGACCCATGGCCTCAATGACATATTTGAACGCGCCCATGTTCTTTAGGAGCAGTTTGGTGTCACCGTCGACTTTGACCTTACCCCGCGCCAGTGCCACGGTGGGATTCATATCACCTTCGAAGACGCGACGCCACACGTCGGCCTCAGCGCTGATGACGAAATCAGCAGCTTCCACGTCTTCTGGGGTGGCCTCGCGTGGGTCGACAACCCTACGATCGCGGAAAGTCAGCACGAAATCACGGTCTACCGGCGGGCCGTAGCGATAGACCATGGTGTGGTTGAGCTGGCCGGATTTTTCGGCCCAGGTAGGGTCGCTGTTAAGCATCTCGGCCATTGCCTCATAGAACCCGATGGTGCCGAATTGAACTGTCATTCTGATCCTTTCATCTCACACGGTGGCGCGACAGCGGCCCGCGTGCGGGCTTTTGTCAATCCCACTCCAGTGCAACCACCGAGTAACCTCGATTGTCGACGTTGGTGTCCAGTGCGGTGTAGATGGTTTTGGGCTGGGTGTAGGCCAGTAATCCCTCGACGCCGAATTCGGCGCCGACGCCGCTTTGCTTGCGCCCGCCGAACGGTGTTCGGCGGACGTCGGCGACGCCAAAGTCGTTGATCCACACGGTGCCCGAGTCGATACGGTGTGCCAATGCCCGCGCCTGGGCGAGGTCATGAGACCACACCGAAGCGGCCAATCCGTATGGGGTGCCGTTGGCGATGCGCACCGCGTCAGCGACCGTGTCATAGGGCAGTACCGACAGCACCGGGCCGAAAATCTCCTGCTGGGCCACTGCCATTTGCTCGTCGACCTCCGCGAGCACGGTAGGCTGCACGTAATACCCGTCGCCAAGATCGGTCGGCGAGGCGCCCCCGACGAGTACTGCCGCGCCCTGGTCACGCGCGGAGCTGATGTGCGCGAGGATGCGGTCGCGGTGCACGGCGCTGATCACCGGGCCGACGTCGGTCTCGTCGTCTTCTGCGGGCCCGACTTTCATCGCCGAGGCGCGCTGCTTGAGTAGATCGCACACGTCCGCGTACAGCCGTCGCGGCACGAGCATCCTGGTAGTGCCAGCGCACACCTGTCCCGAATTAAGCATGCACGCGAACAAGGTCCCGCGTGTCGCCAGTTCCACGTCGGCGTCCTCAAGGAGAATCGACGGCGACTTTCCACCCATTTCCAACAACACTGGCTTGGCCGTAGCTGCGCCCGCTTCCATCAAGGCGCGCCCTACCGCGGTACTTCCGGTGAAGGTGATCAGATCGACCCCTGGATCTTTGGCCAGCGCCTGCCCGGCCACTGCATCGCCATGCACGACGTTGATTACTCCCGGCGGCAGCTGAACCGCCTCGCACGCTTCGGCGAAGGCCTGCGCGGCCAGCGGCGTCAGCGGGGAAGGCTTGATCACCGCCGTGTTACCGGCCAAGAGCGCCGGCGCGATCTTCCAGATAAGCACGAGCAGCGGGAAGTTGTAGGGAGTGAAGGCCGCAACGACACCGTAGGGTTCACGATGTATCTCCGACTGCCCGAACCCATTGAGGTCGGCGATCGGAAAAGCTTGCGGGTACTCGAGCAGGCCCACCATTTCAACGAAGTCGCGCAGATGCGCCAACGCGCCGCCGACCTGCAGCATGGCCGTCACCCGCGCCGTGCAGCCAGTGTCGGCAACGAGGTCGGCCTCCAACTCGTCGAACCGTGATTCCAGTGCGTCGGCCAGCGCGATCAGCGTCTGGGCGCGAGCCGCCGGTGAGGTGCGACGCCAGGGGCCGTCTTCATACGCGGCGCGCGCGGCGCTGACAGCCTGCTTGGCGTCCTCCGCCGTGGAGAGCGGCACGTGACACAGCACCTGGCCAGTCGAGGGATTATCCGCGGTAATGCTCGCCGAGCCACTATCGTGGAACTGACCACCGATATAGTTGCGGCACGATCGCGCTCCAGTGTGAACCACGTTAATATCAAACCACACGTTCTAACTTAAGACTAGTTGACTCCAGGGTGAAACTGCCCAAGTTCCCTGCGGCGATGCCTACCCTGCTGTGTGCGCCACACTACTCAGCGACGGCCGCTCTGCAACTGAAATGAAATAATCTGTCGCACAATCGGAACGGCTAATGGGTCGTAGGTGAGTAGGTCACCCGTGGAGGAGCTGTGAGGAGATCATCCAAAGCTTCTCGGCGGTGGAAGGGTTCAGTGCCCACTCTTTTACTCCATGGGGGTGCTGGGCTAAGTCGGCGTCGTTTGGGACTGTGTAGGCCTCTTGCCCATCGTCGAGGTAGTGACCGCCAGTGTGGGCAAAGGCGGGTGCGACGGCGGCGACGATGGTGGTTGCGGCGCCCTGCTCAATGGTTTTATACGTGAACACTCCCGCGGCTTCTGCGGCGTCAAGTGAGGCTTTCTGCTCGAAAGTGAAGTTGCGTTGGAGCCCTGTGGCGACGCCTCCGGGGTTGACCGTGTTTGCGACGATGCCGTCAGATGCCCATCGCCGAGTTGCTTCGACAGCGAACAGTGAGTTTGCGGTTTTGGACTGGGCGTAGGCGATCTGCGGGTCATAGTCGCGACGGTGAAAGTGGATGTCCGCGAAGTCGATTCCGGCTCGCATATGAGCCGTTGAGCTGACCGATACGATTCTTGCTCCGTCTCGCTCGGTCGCGCCCGCCGCGAGAGCGTCGTGTAGGCCGCTTGCGAGAGCGAAGTGACCGAGGTGGTTCGTAGCGAACTGCAGCTCCCACCCCTCGCGTGTTCGTTCAAGGCCGCTGGTGACTACGCCGGCATTGTTGATCAGCAGATGAAGCGATCCCTGCCAGGCCTCGACAAATTTGTCGACGGATACTTGGTCGGCCAGGTCGAGCCGGATAACCTGTGGCCGGATCCTGCCGGTGCCGGTTTCGATCAGCTCAGCGACACCCTCCCCGGCCGCCGTGTTCCGGACAGCGAGCGTGACTTCAGCGCCAGCGGCCGCCAGAGCGCGTGCCGTTTCGACGCCGATGCCGGAGGAGGCGCCGGTCACGATCGCCCGGAGACCGGTGAGATCGACTCCCTGGAGGACGTCCGCCGCGGTACTTGCCGCCGTGAAGGGTGTGGCTATTCGCTCACGAGGTGCCATAACCACGACTTTAAACAGGAAATGACATTGGTCCCGGTCGCCGCCGCTCAGTATGCTGCTGACGCGTCCACGATGATTGGCACCGTCCGCGGTCCCCGAATCTGGCCCTGCGACCATCTCACCGGCTTCGAGACATCTAGGCTGAACGAGGGCACTCGTTGCAGGAAGGCGTTTAGGGCCAGCCGCAGTTCCAGTCGAGCCAGATTAGCGCCCAGGCAGCGATGGATTCCGACTCCAAATGCCAGATGGCGGTTGGGCGTGCGGTCCAAGACGAGTTGATCGGCGTTCTCGAAGCGGGTCTCGTCGCGGTTTGCAGAACCGAACGGCATCAGCACCATCTGTCCGGCCTGCACAGGGCAGCCGGCGAGCTGTTGGTCGGTGGTTGCCTGGCGCGCCACTGTGACTGGCGCGTAGTAGCGCAGGAATTCCTCGCAGGCCGTGAGGATCTGCTCGGGATGATCGCGCAGGGCCTGCTGGTGATCTGGGTGTTTGGCCAGATGCAGGATCGCTGCCGACAGTGTGCTCCAGGTGGTATCGATGCCCGCCAGCAGCAGGGCCATGCTGGCCAGGATAATCTCGGCGTCGTCGAGCATCCGCCCGTCCGCCTCGGCTTGCGTGAGGTAGGTGATGAGGTCTGTGCCGGGCCGTTTCTGGCGTTCGGTCAATTTGTCGTTGAAGTATTCCAGCAGCTCCATACCGGCCACGAAAGATTCATCCTCGCCGGCTAGCTCGACCATCCGATAGACCCAGTCGGTGAACTTGGCGTCGTCTTCGGCAGGCAAGCCGAGCAGGCGCGCGATCGTGAACATTGGCACCACCCGGGCGAACTCGTGGCTGGCGTCAAACGATGACTTGTCGGCGACCGCGTCAAGTGCGGCGTCGATGATGGCGCTGACCATTGGCTCAAGCTGAGCGACCTTGGGCACGGTGAATGCCGTTGTCAGCACGCCTTTGATCGGCCCATGCTCGGGCGGGTTGGTGGTAAGCGGAGGCATACCCATGTCGCCGATGCCCAATTGCGGTGGCACTGTGACGTAAGTGGACGAGTAGTTTTGCGGATCGTGTGCGACCTCGGAGATGGTGTCATATGTGCTGGCCACCCAGAAGCCACCGTGGTGCGGGCTGAACGCCACCGGACATGCTTCACGCATGTGTGTCCACAGCGGACGCAGGTCTGAATCGATGTGGTGGTCGTAATCCACCTGGGGGGCGTTGGCATTCGACTGACCGACGGTTTCGGGGCTTTGTGTCATAGGTGCGTCCTCATCATGGTGCGTCGTAATTGGTGGATGCATAACCGGGCGCCGAGAAAGTGCGATTGTAAGCGGGAAGTCGGTGGGCGATCCAGGGCCGGCATGAGTGGGGAGATCCCCGCGCGATGTTGTCTTGCGGGCACCGCGCCGGACGTCTGGTCTGTCACGAAGGGATCAACCATTACTGATCAGTGTTTCCCGTAGTCGGGCTTTGGGCACTTTGCCCAAATCGTTACGCGGCAATGGCGCCGAGGTGATCCACACTTTCTCAGGGGTGCGCGGCCGACCCAGCTTGTCGGTGACAAACGCCTGCAGTTGAGCCACAGAGACATCAGCTCCTTGCGCGAGCACCACTGCTGCGCCGATCCGTTCGCCGAGGTCGTCATCGGGTATCCCGAACACCGCGGCTTCCACGACGGCGGGGTGCTCTGCCAGGCGATGTTCGATCTCAAGAGTGGCGATGTTTTCTCCGCCACGGATGATGAGATCTTTGAGGCGGTCCCGCAAATAGAGGTAGCCCTGCTCGTCGAACATGCCCAGATCACCGGTATGCAGCCAACCGTCGCGGATGGCACAGGAGGTCGCCTGAGGGTCGGCCCAGTATCCGGGCGTCACCGTGACACCGCGGATGACGATCTCACCGCAATTGCCTGGTCCGACCTCGGCGCCCCGCGGATCGACCACCTTGATGTCAAGCAGCGGATGAGCGGTGCCTACCGAGTCCGGCCGTTCGGCTAGAGCGCGCCCGGCGTTCATCGTGACTGAGCCGTGGGCTTCAGTCATGCCGTACCCGTGCCCGATGCGCAGCCGATGGCCGAGCACGCGTTGGGCAAGCGCCAGTGTCGCCGGGCTCAGCGGCGCTCCGCCGATGGCCACCGACCTCAGCGACGAGATGTCGAATTCGGCAAATCGCTCGCAGGTCAGGACCCGGTAAATCATCGTGGGTACACCCCCCCAAGCGGTGATGCGTTCAGATTCGATGAGCGACAGCACTTCCACGGGTTCGAATCTGCCCGGCAGAAACACCACCTTGGATTTCGTGGCCAGCGCTGAACAGACCCCCGAATGCAGCCCGGAGACATGAAAAAGCGGGGATGTCGCCAAAAGAGCGTGCTCGCTTGCGGTTTGAGTCGAACCCGCTTCGGCGGAACTGCGCGGCGCCGTGGCTTTGTCCAGGACAGCACTCAGCACCATCGAGTTCACCTGGGCGACGGTGCCCAAGTGAGTGGTGATGCACCCCTTGGCCCGCCCAGTCGTTCCAGAGGTGTAGACCACGACGAACGGGTCAGATTCCTTGACATGCACCAACGGCCGCTCGGCTGCACGGTGCTCGAGCGTAGCGAAGGACGTGACCGAGTACCTGGTCGATTCTGCGGAGCCAATCACGTAGACGCGCTCCGGGGTGACGACTTCTCGTTCGGCTGGCACGAGAGGCAACAAATCCTGGTGTATCACAAGGAATTTGACACCTGAATTGGCCAGCGCGAACCCCACATCATCCGGAGTCCAGGAAGTGTTGAACGCGACTGCCACGCCACCAGCGGCCGCAGTGGCGAAGGCGCTGAGCACCCACTCGATGCAGTTGGGCGCCAAGATGGCCACGCACTCGCCCGGGCGCAGACCATCTTCGATCAAACGAGTGGCGGTGCCCCACACCATCGTGGCGAAGTCGGCAAAGCTGACCCGGCGGGCGCCCTGCACCAAAAAATCGCGATCGCCGTGACGCGCGGCGCGCGCCACCAACTCCACCACGGACTTTGCCCGGTGGACGAAGTTGCGCCGGCCCTCGGCGTCAGTGCCCAGTTCCAGCCGCGCGCCGGGCCCGGTCAGCTCGGCGAACGCCGCCTGCCAGGACGGTCCGCCGTCAGCCCGGAGGTCAGGCTTTGGTACCGAGCTCACTGCGGCACGGGCAAGCGCTGGCCCATCATTTTGGCGAAGTTAGCGGAGAAGAACTTCTGCAACACACTGTCGTCGAAGTCGTCCATCGTGCTCATCATCTTGCCGAAGGGATCGCGTGAGCCTTCAATGTGCGGATAGTCGGTTCCAAACATCCAGATGTCCGGCGTGGTAGCGCGAATCAGCGCGCCGACGTTCTCGATGGGTAGCGGCGTGAATGTCAACTGGTCCACGGCCATCTCGTAGGGGCTGCGCTCGTAGGCCAACAAGTGCGGTTCGGCGCGTCCCCACCCCTTTACGACGGACTGCAGTCGATGCAAAAAGCCCGGCACCCAGGTGCCGCCGAACTCGATCGCCGCCCCACGCAGGCGTGGGAATCTGTCGAAGACTCCGTCGAGAATCAGCGAGGATAGCCACGCCTCGGCCAGCTGATGGAAGATTGTGTAGTCCTTGGCGCGCATAACCTCACCGCCGCCGAGGAAATCCTTGGGCATCGGCCGGCCGTTGTTCATGTATGCAGGTTTGATTTGCTGGTTCTGCGCGCCGATGTGCACGATGAACGGCGTCCCGGTCTCCTCCAGATACGCCCAGAAGGGGTCGAGCGCATTGTGGCCAGGCGAGCGGTCCCCATCGGGCATGGTACGCAACCAAATTGCGCGGCAACCGAGCGAAATCGCTTCGCGGGCTTCGGTCAGTGCCCGTTCCGGATCGACCAGCGGAACCAGGCCGACGCCGAACATCCGCGGGTCATCGGCGCAGAACTCGGCCATGGCCCGGTTGTGCGCGCGCGTGCCCGCGTACTTCACGTCGACGTCCTTGTGATACAGAAATTGCGTCACAGACAACCCAGACAGGATCAGCTGCGCGCTAACCCCTAGCAGATCCAGTGCGCGGCTGCGTTCCCCGGGATTGCTCGCGCCTAGCGCCTCATATCCTTTGGCACCCATGATGTTGGACTCCAACTCGCGAGCGGCCGCCTCGGGGTGCGCCCCGTCGGCCCCGAGGGCCTTGAGCGCGTCGCCGAAATTGCCGATCAGATCGAAATTCATCGGCGGGATCTGCTCCCTGAATGCGGGATCCACATGCTTGGACAGCCAGTCCTGCGTTTCCATCAGGTGGCTGTCGGCGTCGTAGAAGAGTCGGCCTGCTAAATAGGGCATTCGTTGGCTCCTCGCTGGTGCTCCAGGCCTCCTGAGTGAGCGGTTTCAGGCCAGCCCGAGCGGTAGTAGGATAAGTGTATATATTATTAGTTCATCATAGTTCTGGCTGAGTAGGGGTGTCAAACTTCGCGGCCCTGCTGCCGGATGCAGTCAAGAGGAGGTTGGCGTGGACAGTGACGACGAACTCCGCCGGTTTCGCAGCGAGGTGGCTGAGTGGCTCGACGTGAACTGCCCGCCCGCCATGCGTAAGCCGCTGGCACCTGGTGAGGCCCTTCCCGGCGGCGGTCGGCGCGCCGGCGGCGTCAGTGCTGAGGCAGGTGCGTGGCTGGAGGCGATGGGCGGGCGCGGGTTCATAGTGCCACGCTGGCCGGTGGAGCACGGTGGGGCCGGACTGGATCACGCGCACGCAGCAGTGCTGGCCGACGAGCTCGCCCGAATCGGCGCGCGGCCACCGATGGCAGAGCTGAATACCGGGATCAAAATGCTTGCGCCGGTATTGCTTTCCCATGGGAGCAAAGACCAGCAGCGCGCCTTCCTGCCACCCATCGCCCGCGGACAGGTGCGGTGGTGCCAGGGCTACTCCGAGCCGGAGGCCGGCTCTGATCTTGCGGCGCTGCGCACCCGCGCCACGCTGGATGGGGACAGCTACGTGGTAACCGGACACAAAATCTGGAGCTCCTACGCCCATGTATCGGACTTCATTTTCTGCTTGGTCCGCACGAATACCGAGAACAAGCACGGCGGAATCAGCTTCCTGCTTATTGATCTAGATTCGCCGGGTATCACGGTGGAGCCGATCACCCTATTGTCTGGCGCTTCGGTCTTCTGCGAGGTGCATTTCGCCGAGGTCCGGGTGCCCGTCGACCACCTGGTCGGCGAACCAGGGGCAGGATGGCCGATTGCCAAAGAGTTGCTTAACCATGAGCGGGCGATGCTCGGTTCGGCTGGCGGCGGCTTATCCGGTGGCGGGGGTGGGCGTTCGGTCTCGCTGACCAGTCTCGTCGCCGAGAGGACTGCAGGGCAGGAAGGCTCAGATGGAGAGGCGTTGGCAGAGCGGTTCGGCCAGCACCTGGCCGAGTTGGCTGCGCTGAAATGCACCACGGCGCGTTACCGAGACGAAGGCCGCCGCGACGTCGCCGTGCCTTCGATCGTCAAGCTGGTCAGCACCGAGCTGAATATGAAGCGCGAAGATCTGATTTGTGAACTTCTGGGCTTTGACGCCCTTGGTTGGGACGGTGAGGGCCTGGCGCCTGAGAGCGTGGGACGCGCTCGTGCCTGGCTGCGTTCGCGAGCCAACAGTATTGAAGGCGGCACATCCGAGATCCAGTTGAACATCATCGCCCGGCGCGGGCTGGGACTGCCGCAGACGGATGCCCAATGAGTGCCGTGTCGCTGGCCCTGGACGAGGACGAGGTGGCCCTGCGCGCAGCTGCGCGCGGGTTCGTCGCCGCCCATAGCCCGGTCGCCGATGTGCGAGCGCTGCGCGACGAGCCTGATTCGGCCGGGATGCGGGCGACAGTGTGGCGTCAAATGCTCGACATGGAGTGGCCGGCGATGGCCGTCAGTACCGACCGGGGCGGCGTGGGCGCGGGCTACTACCCCCTGGGCGTTATCTTCGAGGAATTGGGCCACAACCTGGTGTTGAGCCCATTGCTCGCGGTTTGTCAGGCGCTAACCTGTCTGCAGAACGCTGGCGGCGAGCGGGGGTCGGCGTTGTTGGCGTCGGTGCTAGCCGGCCAGTCACTAGCGATCGTGGCCCATCAGGAGAGCAACCACCACGCTGTTTCGAGGGTACGTACGTGTGTCGAGCAGACATCGCAGGGCTACAGCTTGAGCGGGGAGAAGCGCTTCGCGCTCTACGGCGCGCAGGCTGATGCGTATCTGGTTTCTGCACGTCTCTCAGGTGAAGATTCGGCACCGCTTGGACTTTTCGTGGTTGACGCCGGCCAGCCCGGTGTATCGGTTAAGGCATGCCGGTTGATGGATTCCCAGCCACGGGCGCACCTACTGTTCAATGAGGTAGCACTGGACCGCGCGGCATTGCTCATTGGGCCCGACTCAGCAGCGACGGTGTTGGACGAAGCCATCGACGTGGCAACGGGTCTGCTTTCCGCTGAAATGTTGGGATCGCTGAGCGCGGCATTGCAGCTCACCGTGGATCACCTGAAGCATCGCGTCCAATTCGGGGCGGTCATCGGCAGCTTTCAAGCGTTGCAGCATCGCGCGGCACGCATGCTGGTAGCCGAGGAAATGACCACATCGACGGTGCGTGCGGCACTGCGCAGCCTCGATGAGCAACCTCGGGACGCCGCTGAAACCGTAAGTGTGGCCAAGCTTTGGGCCAATGAGGCGTTCAGTCTCATCGCGCGCGAGGGCGTGCAGATGCATGGTGGTCTCGGCATGACCGACGAGGTCGACATCGGCCTGTACCTCAAGCGCGCGCAAGTGGCGTGCTCGCAGTGGGGCGACAGTACCTTTCACCGGCGTCGCATTGCGGCACACAAGTTGTCCGGCGAGTAGCACCCGCCGTGGCCCGACGCTGCTTACAGAACAGGCAGCAAGCAATACTGAGGCGGTCGGGAATGGTTTGTGCGGCGGTAGTCGGCGTTCTGCGGCCCAACAGTTCCGTCGGCTCGTCGCATGAGCGAAATATGTTCTGCGCCAGATGGTTTGACTCGGCACTCATCGACATCGACCCCCGCGTCGGTCGGAGATCCGTCGTGCGTTCCGGCCAACCAAGGCGGGTAGGCGGTAGGCGGCATTCGGGCGATCGCGTCGGAGAGCCCAGTACGTGTAGCGCGCCACCCGCTGCCCTGCGCGCAAGCAGTCCAACGCCGTTATGGCCCGGCGCATTACCTTGCGCTGATCAGCGTACCCATTTTGATCGTTGAGATCTGGACGACCATCGCCTGGCTTCCTGACGCTCACTAAAGCGACACTGGCGCCATTCGAGTTCATCTCCCAGCGCAACCGATTCACCTTGCGCTGCCGGACGGTTATCCATCCCGATATAGTCGCCAAGATCAACCGATTGCGCCAGCATTACCACTTTGGCCGATGGAGATCGGATGTGCCTCAAGCGCTATCAAACCTAGGGTGGCAACCGGGATCAGCGCTGGATCACGTAGCCGGCGGCTTCTCGATCCCAGGTGCTCGGGGTAATTCCCTGCTCGCGCAGGAGAAACTTCTGCACTCGGCCGGTGGCGTTCCTGGGTAACCTGTCGACGAACTCGATATAGCGTGGTAGCGCGAAATAGGGTATCACCGCCACGCAGTGGTCCATCAGCTCCTCGTGGGTGAGCTGGGCGTCGCCAAGGATGACGGCAATCTTGACATCGTCCTCACCCAATTCGCTGGGCACCGGCAGCGCCGCGCACTCCTGGACAGCAGGATGGGCGGTGACGCTGCGTTCTAACTCGACGGACGAGATGTTTTCGCCGCGGCGCCGGATCGCGTCCTTTTTGCGGTCGACAAAGAACAGATACCCTTGGGCATCGAGGCGACCCAAATCTCCTGTATGGAACCACAGGTTGCGCATCTGGTTCAGGGTGTCGGCCTCGCGCCCACGATATCCCTCAAACATGACGTGCGGTCGGGTCGGCCGGCACACGATCTCGCCCACTACTCCGGTTGCAACGTCCTCGTCGTTGTCGTCGACTACCCGGACCTCGAAGTAGGGGCTGGCCTTTCCGGCCGATCCCGGCACCGCGGGTCCGGTGACAGGCATCACGGTGATTGGCTGGGCTTCGGTGAGGCCATAGATTGTGGTGAGCCGCACGCCATAGCGTTTCTCGATGGCGTGATGCACTTCGGCAGGGATGGGTGCGGCTAGCACCACCTGCAATGGCAGTCGGCTATCATCGTCGGATTCCGGCAGACTCCACAGCATCATGATCATCGGCCCGACTGCCATCATGCCGGTAGCCCCATACTTGCGCACCCGGTCCCAGCACGCCGACACCGAGAACTGCTTGTCAATGACGCTGGTGCAGCCCGTAATCAGGGCCGGTAGAACCAGTCCGAGCAGTCCGCTGCCGTGAAAGAGTGGCACCGCACCAAACAGCACATCGGGCTCTGACCAGTTACCGGCGTCGACCACGACCTGTGCACCACTGATGAGGTAGTGCTGGGACACCATCACACCTTTGGAAGGACCGGTGGTACCCGAGGTGTAGATGAGCGACGCGGGTTCGTTCCACGCCAGCGGGACAGCGCGCCCCGTGATCGCACAGCCGTCACTGCTCGACAGCACCTCAGCCGATAGCACCCGCACCCGCGAAGTCGCCGGCGCCGCGGCGTCGGCGACCTCGCCCAGCACCAAAACCGTGTGCAGCTTGGGAAGCTCGTCGAGCAATTCGAGGATGCGGTCTAACAGCCGCGCCGAGACAACGGCTACCGAGGCGGCCGCGTCGCGCAGCTGATGAGCTAGAAATTCGCCTTTGAACATGGTGTTCACCGGTACCGAAAGGGCCCCGATGCGCGGCAGCGCCAACCAGATGGTCAGCCACTGCGGGCACGAGTCGGCGAACAGCGCCACCGAATCACCAGGTTGGACACCCAAACCCAGCAATGCGCCCGCCGCGGTGTCTGCACTGCTGTGCAACTCGCCAAACGTCAGCGCGACATCGTCGATGTAATAACACACCTTGTCCGGCGTGGTCGCAGCATGCTGCGCCAGCAGTACTTCGAGGGTGTAATGATCGCGCGGCTCGTGCTGCATATACGCCACCGACGGCTCAGCGCTCATCGACCGCAGCGTCATCGGGATCTGGATAGAACTGCCGGGCCCAGCGACGCACCGCACTGTAGTTGGGCGCTTCCTCGGGCGCGAAGTTCGGCGCGTGCAACACCTTCATGTTCTCCCATGTGAAGAAGTCTTGCTCGATGATCTTCATCTGTAAATCGATCATCTTGCGTTCCACGCCCGTCGGGCCGTCGCCCCCCGGGACGCGCCTTGTGGTCATTCCGAAATAGTAGTCACTGTAAGTCTCATCGACGGGTGTCACGTTGACGAACTGCACCGCAGGCAGGAGTTCTTCGGGGAACCGTAGCCAGGTGTTGCCGATGCCGCCCATTCGCGCGTAAATAAGCGCCTTGCGTTCCCCTTCCGGGGTTAACCAGGTGCCATCTGGCTTGCGGCCGCCGTAATTGATCCCCAAGTGTTCGGTGGCATATGGCCCGTCGAATTCCAAGCTCACGATGTCCCCGACTTCTCCGCCGTGGACGTAAACCACGTGGAACAGGTCGGCGCTGTTTTCCAACGGCATCTGAGGGTGGGCTTTGATGCGGTGCACGACGCGGCAGTCCGGAAGCATCGAGTAGTAGTCCTGCCCTTCCAGTTCGTCGATGCAATCGGGCTGCCACATCGGTGCGCGTTGCAATATGTCGTGCCAGACCAGTACCGCCCCGTACCAGTCGACCAGCGGATACGTCTTCAAACGCAAAGTGGGCTTGCACTTTTGGGCGCTGTGCGGAATGTCGGTGTTGCGGCCCTGCTGACTCCAGCGCCATCCGTGCCAGGGGCACTGGACCTCCTCGCCTACCACGGTGCCCCTGACCCCGATGTTGCCCCCCAGATGCAGGCAGTAGGCGTCTTGGGCGGTGAGCACTCCATTCTCGCTGCGCCACAAAATGATGTCCTCGCCAAAGTAGCGAAGCAGCTTAATCTCGCCGGGCGCGAGCTCGTCAGACCATGCGATCTGGAACCATCCGGTCGGATAGCGGCTCGACGACAGAATCAGCGGCGAGACGTCCGACGACTTTGACATTGTCAACGGGGCCTTTCTCTAGAAAATCTGGTATGAAGCTATAATATATCAATCTATCTTGCAACTGGGACTGTGGGCCGAGGAGACACATGGAATTAGCGCTCAGCGAGGAGCAAATCGCCGTTCAGGAGGTCTTCGGCTCGCTCTTCGAAAAGTCTAAGGCCATCGAACTAGCCCGATCAGCAGATCCACCAGGGTTCGACGTCAGGCTGTGGCGAACGATGTGCGAGATGGGTGCGCCAGGCATCGCGATTGCCGAGGCGAGTGGCGGCGCCGGCGCCGGCCTTGTGGATGCGGCCTTGGTCTGCGAGCAGGTCGGCCGCCATATAGCGCCGGTGCCCTATGTCGACAGTTGGGTGGCGGCGCGATTACTAGCATCGGCCGACCTGTCGCAGCCTCTAGCCGAGGTGCTGTCGGGCTCCGTGCTGACGACACTGAGCCTGCGCGCCGCTCAGGCCGGGACGTGGAAGATGGTGCCAAGCGGCGCAGTCGCTCAGCGTGTCATCGGTATGACGGGTGACGACCTTGTCGTGGTAGGCCCGGCAGGCCCCCCGCCGGGCCTACCCAACTTGGCGGACTTGCCGGTGGCTGACTGGTCTGCAGAGGGCGCCGAGATTACGGTGATCGCAACTGGTCAGGCGGCGGCCGCCACCTACGAACGGGCGCGTGACGAGTGGCGCGTACTAACGAGCGCTCAGCTCGTGGGGATCGCGGCTGCGGCACTTCAGATCGGTGTCGCCTACGTCAAAGACCGCACCCAATTCGGCGCGCCCCTGGGCAGCTTCCAATCGATCGCCCACCATTTGGCCGACTGCCAAGCCGCCGTGGACGGGGCGCGGCTGCTGTGCCAGGAGGCCGCCTGGGCCCTTGACCAGCGGACTCCCGAAGCGGAGAGCCTGGCGGCAATGGCGTTTTACTTCTCAGCCCAGACCGCCGAGGCGGTCGCCCGGTGGAGCCTGCACTTTCACGGCGGGTACGGTTTCATGCTCGAGTACGACGTTCAGCTGTTCTACCGGCGCGCCAAGGCCCTTTCCCTGCTGGACGGTGACCGCCAAGGCGTCCTAGACGTGGTCGCCGACCGAATCTTCTCCCAAGCTAAGGTGGTGTGAGCATGGACTTTTCCTTGCCGGTCGGCGCCGAATCCTTCGCCGAGGAAGTCAGGACATTCGTCGCCGACCACGTCACCGCCGATGTGGTGGCGCGCTCGCTAGAGACCGGGACGATGCACGACTGGGGGCTGCACAGGGCGCTGGCCCAGCGCGGCTGGCTGGCACCCACCTGGCCGAAATCAGAAGGCGGACAAGATCTATCGGAGATCGAGGCGATGGTACTGCTCGACCAGTTGCACCGCGCAGGCGCTCCGTTAGACGGATGGATCACCACCATGTGCGGCGCCAGCGCGATCCGGGCCCTTGGCTCGCCGCAGCAGCGCGCCGAGGTCGTAGCCAAGGTCGTCGCCGGTGAAGCGCTGATCTCGTTGGGGTTCTCCGAGCCCGACTCCGGTTCGGATGTTGCCGCTGCGCGCACGCGTGCTGTGCGCGATGGCGACCACTGGGTCATCAACGGCCAGAAGATGTTCACCACGATGGCCCACGAGGCGACGTGGGTGTTGCTGTTAACCCGCACCGACCCGGCGACGGCCAAACACCGCGGCCTGACCATGTTTCTGGTGCCCCTTAACAGCGACGGCATCGTGGTGGAGCCGGTACACACTCTTGGCGGGGAACGCACGAACATCACCTTTTACACCGATGTGCGGATACCCGACACCGCGCGCGTGCACGAACTCAACAAAGGCTGGGAATTCTTGACGCTGGCGCTGACCACGGAGCGGGGCAGCGCATTCGGTGCCGGCTCGTCATTCATGGGCACCATGGGTCGCATGCTCGACGGAACGCTGGCCTGGGCTGCGCGCACCCACCACAATGGTCGCACCGTCCTCGAAGAGCCCACCGCGCGTCGCAGACTAGCCGCGGCCAAGATCGACCACGAAGTCGCGCGGTTGCTGAATCTGCGATCAGTCTGGCTCGCCGGCCAGGGGGCAATCTCTGACGTGGAAGCCGCAGTGGCCAAGCTCTTTTCCACTGAGGCACTGCAGCGGATGACTGCTGATCTGCTGGATCTGCTGGGCCCAGAAGGGCTCCTTAATCACCGATGCGCCGTTGCGCCGTCCGGCGGCGAGATGGAGCATGCCTTTCGCCACTCGACGGTCACCACGATCTACGGAGGATCCTCGGAGATCATGCGCAACATCATCGCTCACCGCGGATTGGGGTTGCCTCGTGGTTAGCACATCGGGCAACGAACATGCCTCCATCGATATCAAGGAGGGTGTCATCACTCTGACGTTTTGCCGCCCCGACAAACACAACGTCTTCAGCGACCTGATGCTCCAAAGCCTCCACGATGCGGTGGACACGCTGGAACAAATGGACAGCGCACGAGTACTGGTGATCCGCGCTGAGGGCAAGTACTTCACCGCCGGGGTGGATCTAGACGGAGGCCTCGCCCACGCGATGGCTGCTCCGAGCGATTACCCCGGCCAGTCGTTTCGACGGGCCCATCGCAGCCTCCACCGCATCTTCGACAAGATCGAGGAGGTCGAAAAGCCGGTAGTGCTGGCCGCCCAGGGGCCATGTCTCGGAATCGGTATGGAGCTGGCCTCATCTTGCGACTTTCGCTTTGCTGCCGACGCGGCGGTATTCGCGCTGCCAGAGGTCCGAATCGGCGTCGTCCCCGGCAGTGGCGGGACGAGTCGAGTGGCGCGGCTGATCGGACCCCACTGGACCAAGTGGCTGACGATGGCCGGCCAGCAGATCAGCGCCAAGCAAGCACTGCAAATCGGATTTCTCCATGACGTAGTTGCCGCCAAAGCATTGAACGACCGCGTCAACGCCTTCGTCGCCGACTTGATCCAGCTCCCCGGTGAAGCGGTAGGGGTGGCCAAAATCGCAGTGGACTTGTGTACCGACTCCGACCGAGTTACCGGACGCCAGCTTGAGCGGATCGCCAATACACACTTGTTCGGCAGCCCCGAATTCCTTAGCAGGACCGCACGATTCACCAAGGGCCGAAGCCAGCGCTAGTCGGGGCTGCGCAACGGCCCGGAAGCCTGGAGTCCCTATACTGTAGTATAGATTACGGACTTATCATTTAATACTAACTATGGAGCGGCGACGTCGATGAAAATTGGGGTACTCGCCTACAGCGGATACGTGCCGCATTTTCGGCTCGCGCGTAGCGAGATCGGCACGGGCTCGGGGGTTAATCCGGGAAGGGGCAGCCGAGCGGTAGCGAGTTACGACGAGAACACCACTACCTTGGCCGTCGAAGCGGCACGGTCCGCCCTATCGCGGCTTGGACGCCGTTCGGCCATCGGGCAGCTGTACTTCTGCACTTCCGCCCCCGCGTATCTGGACAAGACCAACGCGACCGCGATCCACGCCGCGCTCGGCCTAGCGCCCAGCACGCTGGCCGCCGACATGGTTGGGTCGGTGCGCAGCGGGCTGGCGGCGCTGGATGCTGGTCTCGCGCAGGGCGCCACTGGACGCACGTCAATGGTTCTGCTTTCCGACACCCGCAGCGGGCTGCCCGGCTCCATGGATGAAGCCACTGGGGGCGACGGCGCGGCGGCCCTGCTCGTCGGGCCAGAATCACACGGCGCGCCGGTATTGGCCGAGCACCTGAGTTCGCGACACATGAGTGCGGAATTTCTCGATCGATGGCGACGGCCCGATGCCACCAGTGCCCAGCTGTGGGAAGAACGTTTCGGTGAACAGCAGTACGTGCCACTGGCATTGGAAGCGCTGACCGACGCTTTACTAGCCGCGGGCGTGGACCGCGACGGCATCGACACCTTGATCGTCTGCGGCATTCATCAACGCGCTGTCAAGGCGGCCGCAGCCCAAAGCGGTGTACCTGCTGCAGTTGTCGCCGATGACCTCACCCGAAGCATCGGTAACCCGGCCACCGCGCAAGTGGGCTTGGTGTTGGCTGACGTGCTCGACCGTGCCAAGCCAGGGCAGGTGGTAGTGACACTCACCCTCGCCGACGGCGCCAGCGCCTCAGTCTGGCGCACCTGTGACGCGCTAGCCGAGCACCGAAGCAGTCCGACGGTCGCCAACCAGATCGCCTCCGGCAGCGACACATTGTCCTACTTGACATTTCTTTCGTGGAAAGACCAGCTGCGCCGGGAGCCGCCACGCCGTCCGGAGCCTGCCGTGGCCGCAGCGCCGCCAAGCGCCCGCCGCACCGACTGGAAGTTCGGGCTAGTCGCGGCGCGCTGTCTGCGCTGTCGAACACGGCATCTCCCCCCGGCACGCTGCTGCTGGCACTGCGGCGCAGTCGACCAGATGACGACCGAGCGGCTGGCTGACGTGCCTGCCACCATCGCGACCTTCAGCGTCGACCGGCTGGCCTACTCACCCAGTCCCCCGCTATGCCTGGCGGCCGTTGACTTCGACGGCGGAGGACGGTTCATGTGCGAGCTGACCGACGCTGATGCGAACGGCGTCGCAGTGGGCGATCGGGTACAGATGACCTTCCGCCGGATGACCACCACCGGCGGGGTGCACAACTACTTCTGGAAAGCGCGACCTGCGCTACACGACCCCGCCACCTAGGAGGGCACCATGGCTTCAACGGGAATAGCTGATCGCGTCGCGATCGTCGGAATGGGCTGCACACCGTTCGGTGAGGCGTGGGACAAAAGCGCCGCAGACCTACTCGTCGATAGCTCACAATCGGCGCTCGCCAGCGCCGGATTGGAGTCCTCCGATATCGACGCATACTGGCTGGGCACCATGGGCTCCGGGCACAGTGGACTGACTCTGTCACGGGCGTTGCGTACCACCGACAAACCGGTCACCCGGGTGGAAAACTATTGCGCCACCGGCTCGGAAGCCCTACGCAATGCCTGCTATGCGGTAGCGTGCGGCGCCTACGACATAGCTATGGCCATCGGTGTGGAAAAGCTTAAAGACAGTGGCTTTTCCGGGCTGACTATCAGTAATCCACCGAGCGACGGAACCGACATAGAGCTCACTGCACCCGCGGCGTTCAGTATGCTGATACCGGCCTACAGCGAAAAGTACGGGCTAACCAAAGACGAGATCAAAACGGTGCTCGCCCGCATCGCACACAAAAATCACTTCAATGGCGCCCGCAATCCACTGGCTCAGTTCCGCAAGGAGATCAGTCTCGACACGATAAGGAACGCCAGCCTGATCGCCGGACAACTCGGAGTCTTTGACTGCAGCGGTGTCAGCGACGGCAGCGCCGCCGCGATCGTCGTGCGCTCCGATGAGGCCACGCGTTACAACAACGCGCCGCTATATGTCAAGGGGCTATCGATGGTCGCCGGCTCCGGCGCCGGCTCTGCCGACCGGATGTATGACTTCACTACCTTCCCCGAAGTCGTGGCCAGCGCGCGAGACGCTTACCAGCAGGCCGGCGTCACCGATCCCCGTTCGCAATTGGCGATGGCCGAAGTCCACGACTGCTTCACGCCCACCGAACTGATCTTGATGGAGGACCTTGGATTCGCCGCCCGGGGCAGCGCGTGGAAAGAAGTGCTAGCAGGGACATTCGACCTCGACGGGCAACTACCGGTCAACCCGGATGGGGGCCTCAAGGCATTCGGCCATCCGATCGGTGCCAGCGGGCTGCGGATGCTCTTTGAGTGCTGGCTACAACTTCGCGGCGAAGCCCCAGCCGAAAGGACGATCCAGACGATCACGGCCGACCGCTCACTTGCGCTGACCCACAACTTGGGGGGCACCCCTGGAGAATGTGTCAGCTTCGTGAGCGTAGTGGGAACTAAGCCGCCGCGGTGAACCGTCTGCAGCGAAGCTGCCAGCAAAGCCGTGGGCGAGATGTTGTCAAGACTTGCGGATCGACGGGTTGAAACTCTCTCGACTGGGTGGCCTGCCGCTCGTAGCGTGTCGATGTGTGGTTCAGGTTTGGACGGCCTCTTGACCGGGTTGCGTCCGCCAAGGTGGTGTACGAGTCGGGGACCGATTTGGTGACCGGCGTGTCGTAGCCGAGTGATTGAAGGT